>NZ_CP109446.1:4780000-5466250 GCF_036227265.1 Streptomyces sp. NBC_01476
AGGTCCGGCGTAGAGGGTAAGACCCCCGTAGCTGAAATGTCAGCGGCTCTCTTGGGAACCACCCAAGTAGCACAGGGCCCGAGAAATCCTGTGTGAATCTGGCGGGACCACCCGTTAAGCCTAAATATTCCCTGGTGACCGATAGCGGATAGTACCGTGAGGGAATGGTGAAAAGTACCGCGGGAGCGGAGTGAAATAGTACCTGAAACCGTGTGCCTACAAGCCGTGGGAGCGTCGCGATGCGTGCTTGCGCGTATCGTCGTGACTGCGTGCCTTTTGAAGAATGAGCCTGCGAGTTTGCGGTGTGTTGCGAGGTTAACCCGTGTGGGGGAGCCGTAGCGAAAGCGAGTCCGAACAGGGCGCCGTCTTTAATTAGACATTTAGTAGCATGCTCAAGACCCGAAGCGGAGTGATCTAGCCATGGGCAGGTTGAAGCGGCTGTAAGAGGTCGTGGAGGACCGAACCCACCAGGGTTGAAAACCTGGGGGATGACCTGTGGTTAGGGGTGAAAGGCCAATCAAACTCCGTGATAGCTGGTTCTCCCCGAAATGCATTTAGGTGCAGCGTCGTGTGTTTCTTGCCGGAGGTAGAGCACTGGATAGGCGATGGGCCCTACCGGGTTACTGACCTTAGCCAAACTCCGAATGCCGGTAAGTGAGAGCGCGGCAGTGAGACTGTGGGGGATAAGCTCCATGGTCGAGAGGGAAACAGCCCAGAGCATCGACTAAGGCCCCTAAGCGTACGCTAAGTGGGAAAGGATGTGGAGTCGCAGAGACAACCAGGAGGTTGGCTTAGAAGCAGCCATCCTTGAAAGAGTGCGTAATAGCTCACTGGTCAAGTGATTCCGCGCCGACAATGTAGCGGGGCTCAAGCGTACCGCCGAAGTCGTGTCATTGCAGCGTGAAGGGTTAACGCCCGTTGTGATGGGTAGGGGAGCGTCGTGTGCCGGGTGAAGCCGCCGCGTAAGCGAGTGGTGGACGGTTCACGAGTGAGAATGCAGGCATGAGTAGCGATACAAGAGTGGGAAACTCTTGCGCCGATTGACTAAGGGTTCCTGGGTCAAGCTGATCTGCCCAGGGTAAGTCGGGACCTAAGGCGAGGCCGACAGGCGTAGTCGATGGACAACCGGTTGATATTCCGGTACCCGCTTTGGAACGCCCAGTACTGAATCTTCTGATGCTAAGGCCGTGAAGCCGCCTTTGATCTCTTCGGAGTGATGGGGAGTGGTGGAGCCGCCGGCCCGATGGGGTAGTAGGTAAGCGATGGGGTGACGCAGGAAGGTAGTCCAGCCCGGGCGGTGGTTGTCCCGGGGTAAGGGTGTAGGGCGTGCGGTAGGTAAATCCGTCGCACATGGTGCCTGAGACCTGATGCCGAGCCGATTGTGGTGAAGTGGATGATCCTATGCTGTCGAGAAAAGCCTCTAGCGAGTTTCATGGCGGCCCGTACCCTAAACCGACTCAGGTGGTCTGGTAGAGAATACCGAGGCGTTCGGGTGAACTATGGTTAAGGAACTCGGCAAAATGCCCCCGTAACTTCGGGAGAAGGGGGGCCATTCCTGGTGATCACTCTTGCAGTGTGAGCTGGGGGTGGCCGCAGAGACCAGCGAGAAGCGACTGTTTACTAAAAACACAGGTCCGTGCGAAGCCGTAAGGCGATGTATACGGACTGACGCCTGCCCGGTGCTGGAACGTTAAGGGGACCGGTTAGTCATGCTTTGGTGTGGCGAGGCTGAGAACTTAAGCGCCAGTAAACGGCGGTGGTAACTATAACCATCCTAAGGTAGCGAAATTCCTTGTCGGGTAAGTTCCGACCTGCACGAATGGCGTAACGACTTCTCGACTGTCTCAACCATAGGCCCGGTGAAATTGCACTACGAGTAAAGATGCTCGTTTCGCGCAGCAGGACGGAAAGACCCCGGGACCTTTACTATAGCTTGATATTGGTGTTCGGTTCGGCTTGTGTAGGATAGGTGGGAGACTGTGAACCCTAAGCGCCAGCTTGGGGGGAGTCGTCGTTGAAATACCACTCTGGTCGTGCTGGATGTCTAACCTCGGTCCGTGATCCGGATCAGGGACAGTGTCTGGTGGGTAGTTTAACTGGGGCGGTTGCCTCCTAAAGGGTAACGGAGGCGCCCAAAGGTTCCCTCAGCCTGGTTGGCAATCAGGTGTTGAGTGTAAGTGCACAAGGGAGCTTGACTGTGAGACTGACGGGTCGAGCAGGTACGAAAGTAGGGACTAGTGATCCGGCGGTGGCTTGTGGAAGCGCCGTCGCTCAACGGATAAAAGGTACCCCGGGGATAACAGGCTGATCTTCCCCAAGAGTCCATATCGACGGGATGGTTTGGCACCTCGATGTCGGCTCGTCGCATCCTGGGGCTGGAGTCGGTCCCAAGGGTTGGGCTGTTCGCCCATTAAAGCGGTACGCGAGCTGGGTTTAGAACGTCGTGAGACAGTTCGGTCCCTATCCGCTGCGCGCGTTGGAGTCTTGAGAAGGGCTGTCCCTAGTACGAGAGGACCGGGACGGACGGACCTCTGGTGTGCCAGTTGTTCTGCCAAGGGCATGGCTGGTTGGCTACGTTCGGGAGGGATAACCGCTGAAAGCATCTAAGCGGGAAGCCTGCTTCGAGATGAGGGCTCCCACCCACGTGATGGGGTAAGGCTCCCAGGAGACGACTGGGTTGATAGGCCGGATGTGGAAGCCCTGTGAGGGGTGGAGCTGACCGGTACTAATAGGCCGAGGGCTTGTCCATGTGTGCTCGCGTCCACTGTGTGGTTCTGAAACAACCAGCCACCAACCCCTATCTCTGGGTTTTTGGGGTGGGTTGGTGTGTGTTTCATGGTGTTTCGGTGGTCATAGCGTTAGGGAAACGCCCGGTTACATTCCGAACCCGGAAGCTAAGCCTTTCAGCGCCGATGGTACTGCAGGGGGGACCCTGTGGGAGAGTAGGACACCGCCGAACAATTTTTGATAATGCCTCAACCCCCGTGCCTTCGCGCGGGGGTTGAGGCATTTCTGCGTTCGGGCACCGGCTAGGGTGCGGCTGTGCAGTACGAACTGGTCATCTTCGACAACGACGGCGTCCTCGTGGACAGCGAGCCGATCTCCAACCAGATCCTCGCGGACTACCTGACGGAGCTGGGCCACCCGACGACGTATGACGACTCGGTCCGCGACTTCATGGGTGCGGCGATTCACCGTATCCACGACGTGGTCCGGGAGCGGTCCGGGCAGAGCCTGCCCGAGGGGTTCAACGAGGCTTATCACGCACGGGTGTTCGCGGCCTTCGAGCGGGAGCTGGCGGCGGTCGACGGCGTGGGGGTGGTCCTGGAGAAGCTGGCCGCCGCGGGGGTGCCGTACTGCCTGGCCTCGTCCGGTACGCATGAGCGGATCCGGGTGGCCCTGCGGACGACCGGGCTCGCCGCCTACTTCCCCGAGGAGCGGATCTTCTCCGCCCAGGACGTCGGCCGCGGCAAGCCGGCACCCGATCTCTTCCTCCATGCCGCCCGCACCCTGGGCGTCGCCCCGCAGCGGTGTGCCGTGGTCGAGGACAGCCCGCTCGGCGTCCAGGCGGCCCGCGCGGCCGGCATGGACGTCTTCGGCTACACCGCGATGACCCCGGCGGCGAAACTCCTCGACGCCACAGCCCTCTTCAGCACCATGCGGGACCTGCCCGGCCTCCTCCTCCACCCGTAGCGCTCCACCCGTAGCGCTCCACTCGAAGCCCTCGGACAAGGCGGCAGGCAGGTCAGGGGCGGTAGCGGGACATCTGGTCAAGCAGCGGCTTGGGGGCGTCCGGGCTGAAGATGACCGGCTGGTTGGCGGCGGACGCGGCGGCGGAGGCGCGGCTGCGGGGGAAGAGGGCTTCCTCGTACGCGGTGAGGGCCTTTTCGGTGGCGTGGGGGTGGGTGAGGAGGGCGGTGGCGAGTTCGGCGCCGTCGAGCATGGCGAGGTTGGCGCCCTCGCCGGCGAAGGGGGACATCAGGTGGGCGGCGTCGCCGAGGAGGGTGACGCCGGGGGTGCGGGGCCAGTGGTGGTCGGCGGGGAGCGCGTGGATGGGGCGGGGGACGAAAGGGCCCTCGGCGTCGGTGATGAGGCCGCGGAGGTTGCCGGCCCAGCCGGCGAAGTGGTCGAGCAGATGGGCTTTGGTGGCTTCGGTGTCGGTGTAGTCGATGCCGTTGGTGGTGATCCAGTCGGCGGGGACCGTGAGGGCGTAGTAGAGGTGCAGCCGGCCGTCGGCGTCGCGGTGGGCGAGGATGCCCTTCTCGTCGCCGAGTGCGAAGAGCATGCCGCCGCCGACGGTCGCGGCGCTCACCGGGTGCCGGGTGTCGGCGTCGCGGATATGGGCCTCGACGAAGGAGATGCCGGTGTAGGCGGGGACGGCGTCGGAGAGCAGCGGCCGTATCTTCGACCAGGCTCCGTCGGCGCCGATCAGCAGGTCGGTGGTGAAGGTGGTGCCGTCGGCGAGGCTGACCTCGTGGCGGCCGGCGCCGAGCGGGCGGGCGCCGGTGGCTTTCGCGTTCCAGCGGACGGTGCCGGCCGGCAGCGAGTCGAGCAGGATACGGCGGAGGTCCTCGCGGTTGATCTCGGGGCGGTGGTTGCCGCTGTCGTCGTCGCTCTGCTCCATCCCCACGGCGCCGTGCCGGTCGAGGATGCGCAGGGCTTCGCCGCCGGTGTGGACGGCGGCGCGGAACGCGTCGTGGAGGCCGGCCAGCCGGAGCGCGGCCTGGCCGGAATCCTCGTGCATGTCGAGCATGCCGCCCTGGGCGCGGGCGGTGGGTGAGGCGTCGAGGTCGTAGACGGCCGCGGTGACGCCGTTGACGTGCAGGACGCGGGCCAGGACGAGGCCGCCGAGGCCGCCGCCTATGACGGCGATGGGGTGGTGGGTGCCGGTCATGGTGTTTCTCCTCGGGATTCTGTGGGCCGGGGGGTGTGCTGGATGCCGTTGATGAGCAGCTGGAAGCCCCAGGACAGGCGGGCCTCGGGCGGGCCCGACAGGAGGTCGTCGCCGAGGGCGGCGAGGTGCGGGTGGGTGCGGGGCGGGGCGTCCTGCAGGGCTTTGCCGAGGGCGTCCCACTCCTCCTGTGCGCCGGCCGTACGGTCCCGGGTGGCCTGTTCCGCGGCGGTGGCGGTGGCGTACTGGAGGAGCAGGTCGAGGCCCCAGGCGGCCCGGCCGGGTGGGACGCCGCCTTCGTCGAGGAGGGCGAGCAGGGTTTCGGCCAGGCGCAGGTAGTGCTCGCCGCTCGGGCGGGCGACGAGTGCGGACTGGGCGAGGGAGGGGTGCTGGAAGAGGACGCGGATGTAGGAGGTGAGGACGGCCTCCAGGCGGGTGCGCCAGTCCCCGCCGGCCGGGGTGAGGTCGACCGCGTCGAGGAGTTCGTCGAGGACCGCGGCGTGCAGCTCGGCGGTGTCGCGGACGTAGACGTAGAGCGAGGCGGGGCCGGTGTCGAGCTCCTGGGCGAGGCGGCGCATGGTGACGCGTCTGAGGCCCTCGGCGTGCATGAGCCGGACGGCGGTGGCGATGATGCCGGCCCGGGTGAGGGCGGGTTTGGCGGGCCGTTCGCGGCGGCTGCGCGGGCTGTCGGGGGCGGTGGGCATGTCTTCACCCTAACGAACATGTTCGTAGCGAACAAGTTCGTCGCGCCCCGGGCGTGGCGGCCCGGATTCGTCCTGCGCCGCACCTACTCATCCGTAGCCTGGCCGTTTACGCTGCTCGCTCATGGACGACGCTCGCCTGATCACGGCGCCGGAGGAGCTGCGGCACGGCCGCGCCGCCCTCGCGGTGAGCTTCTTCGCGCAGGGCGCCCTCTTCGCGCTGCTGGTGACGAGGATTCCGGCGATCCAGGACCGTTACGGGATCAGCGACGGCCTGCTGCCGGTGTTCCTGGCCGCGGTGCCGATCCTCGCCGGGGTCGGCAGTGTGCTGACGGAATCGCTGGTCAAACGGGTGCGGCCGAGTGTCGTCCTGCGCTGGGTGCAGCCCGTGGTAGCCCTGGTGCTGGTCGCCCTCGGCG
Source organism: Streptomyces sp. NBC_01476 (assembly GCF_036227265.1). Classification (NCBI taxonomy): domain Bacteria; kingdom Bacillati; phylum Actinomycetota; class Actinomycetes; order Kitasatosporales; family Streptomycetaceae; genus Streptomyces; species Streptomyces sp. NBC_01476. The sequence goes on from NZ_CP109446.1 coordinate 4,786,012, forward strand.
CCGGCCACGAGCTGTGGGTGGCGGCGGTGACGCTGGCGCTCTTCGGGGTGTGCGTCGGCGGCCTGGACGCGTCGATGAACATGCTCGGGGTCAGCCTGCAGCGGGCGTACGGGCAGAGCATCATGCTCGGCTTTCACGCGGTCTACAGCCTCGGCGGGATCCTCGGGGCGAGTCTGGCCTGGTCGGGCGCGCACTGGCACCTGTCGCTCTTCTCGATCTACGGGCCGGCCGTGCTGGTGCTGATTCCGCTGACGCTCACCGCGAGCCGCTGGTACCGCGACCAGCGGGCCGGCGACGGCGCCCTCGGCGCCCTCGGTGTCGGCAGCGCCGGCAGTGCCGTCGGCGCCGTCGTCACGGCCGGTGCCGGCCATGACGACCGGGTGGACCGGGTCCAACGGGTCGACCGGGTGGATCCCGCCAAGCCCGGCGCGCCGGTCCAGCAGGTGGTGATGAAGCTGCTGCTGCCGCTCTGCCTGGTGATGACCTTCGCGTACATCGGCGACTCGACCGTCTCCAACTGGAGCGCGAAGTATCTGGAGGACGTACTGCACAGCTCGGAGCAGCTGTCCACGGTCCCGTACGCGGTCTACATGGTGACGACGCTGATCGGCCGGTCGGTGGGCGACTTCGGGGTCCGGCGGTTCGGGGCCGCGCCGGTGGTGCGGGTGGGCACGGTGGTGGCGGTGGCGGGGTTCGCGGTGGTGGCGGCGGCGCCCGGGCCGTGGGTGGGGATGCTCGGCTTCACGCTGCTCGGCTTCGGGCTCTGCGTGATCGTGCCGCAGACCTTCGCGGCGGCGGGGCGGATGTTCCCCGACGCCTCCGACTCGGCGATCGCCCGGCTGAACATCTTCAATTACGTCGGCTTCCTGATCGGTTCCCCGCTGGTGGGGGCGATCGGGGGCGCCTGGAGCTACCGCGGCGCGATGCTCGTACCGATGGTGCTGGTCGGGGCCACCTTGCTCTACGCGAAGACCTTTGACGCGGGTCCTGTTGGGTACGGTGTCGGCCATGAGCGGCCGCGCACAGCTGATGTGGGATGAGCAGGTAACCCAGTACGACTTCGGGCGCGGGCACCCCATGGACCCGGTGCGGCTGTCGCTCACCCGCAGCCTGATCAGGGCGTTCGGGCTCGACGGGGCGCTGAAGGTGGTGGCGGCGCCCGCCGCGGGGGACTCGACGCTGTCGCTGGTCCACCGGGCGGACTACGTAGCGGCGGTACGCCGGGCGTCCGCGGATCCGCGGGCGGCGGACACGGCGTACGGGATAGGGACCGAGGACAACCCGGCCTTCGCCGGGATGCACGAGGCGTCGGCGCTGATCGCGGGGCTCTCGGTGGGCGCCGCGGAGGCGGTGTGGCACGGCGGGAGCGAGCACGCGGTGAACTTCACCGGCGGGCTGCACCACGCGATGCCGGGAGCGGCGGCGGGCTTCTGCGTCTACAACGACGCGGCGCTGGCGGTGGCGCGGCTGCTGGAGCTGGGCGCGGAGCGGGTCGTCTACGTCGATGTGGACGTCCACCACGGCGACGGGGTGCAGACGGCGTTCTGGGACGACCCGCGGGTACTGACGATCTCGGTGCACGAGCATCCGCGGACGCTTTTCCCGCAGACCGGGTGGCCGGAGGAGACGGGCGGGCCGGCCGCGGAGGGCGGGGCGGTGAATGTCGCGCTGCCGGCCGGGACCGGTGACGCCGGGTGGCTGCGGGCCTTCCACTCGGTGGTGCCGGAGCTGGTCGCCGCCTTCCGGCCGCAGGTGCTGGTGTCGCAGCACGGCGCGGACACGCACTTCGAGGACCCGCTGGCGCACCTGGCGGTGTCGCTGGACGCGCAGCGGGCGGTGGCGCAGGCGTGCCACGAACTGGCGCACGAGCACGCGCAGGGGCGGTGGGTGGCGCTCGGCGGCGGTGGGTACGCGGTGGTGGACGTCGTGCCGCGGACCTGGACGCATCTGGTGGCCGTCGCGGCGGGGGTGCCGATCGATCCGTCGACGGCGGTGCCGGAGGAGTGGCGGCACGAGGTGTACGCGCGGACCCGGGAGACCGCGCCGCTGCGGATGACGGACGGGCGGGCGGTGGAGTGGGCGGCGTTCGAGGACGGCGGTTACGACCCGGCGTCGCGGGTGGACCAGGCGATCCTGGCCACCCGGCGGGCGGCGTTCCCGCTGCACGGGCTGCTGCCGTAGCTTCCCCGCGGGCCCGGGGGTTCCGGCCCGGTGTTCCCGCCCGGTTCGGGCGCCGGTTCCCGTGCCGCTCACCGGTCCTGGCGCCCAGCGACCCTGCCCCTCGCGGAACTTGTCACTCACATGAGGGGAATTTCGGCATTTGGGCACCCTCCTCCCGGGTGGACCGGGAGCATCTAGGGGGTGGTGAGTGCTGGGGAGTTGCGGGCGCATCTGGTGGCGGCGAGGGTGGCCGGCCGGGTGGCCACCTCGCGCGAGGAGAGCCTGCGCAGGTACGGGCTGTTCGCGGCGCGGGACCCGAGGGTGACCCTGGGGCTGGAGCCCGAGGGGGAGTGGGGGGCGGCGGAGCTGCTGCGGCTGATGGCCGACCGGTGCGGGGTGTCGGCCGACCCGCGGGAGACGTCGGGGGAGGATGTGATCGACCCGGACTGTACGGTGGCGGCGCTGGACGCGTTCGCCGAGCGGCTGGGCCGGGCGGCGCATGACCGGATTCCGGTGCTCTTGGGCACAGGACATCCACACCGTCTTCTCGGGTTCTACGCATCTTTGGCGGCGGCCCTGTCGGCGGCCGGATGTGTGGTTCTCACCCCCTCCTACGTCCGAGGCGTGGACATCCCGACCGAGTTCGGCGTACGCCGCCACATCCTTCGTTACGTCGCCGGAGTCGCTGTGGCCCGCCCGGCGGAGGGCGGCGGTCCGCTTACGCCGGAGTCCGCGCCGGGGGCGCACACCCACTCGCCGCTGCCGGTCAGAGCGGCTCTCGCGGGGGCCGCGGAACAGGGCGGAGTGCTTCCCGGCCTGGTGGTGGGGGACCACGGATTCATTTGCGGAGCAGGGCAGTTGGGATTCGAGGCGATCGGCCTGGGGGACAGTGACGATCCGGCGGTGTTCGTGGCCGAAGCAGAGGGCAGGATTTCGGTGGCAGTGCCACTCGATGACACCGTCCGGTCCGATTACTACCGCCCGCTGACCCGATACGTACTCAATCGAGCGTGGCTCTCACAGTAGTCAACCATTCGCAACTCCTCTTCCCCACTTGCATCATCCGCCCCTAATCTGTGGGGGAGCGCACATGCCTGTTTGAGTCGCCGGAGGGGAAGCCGGTGGCGTCATGTGCGGAAGGTTCAGGTGTGTCATGTCTGTAGCAGCTGAAAGTCGGCCTCTGAACGAGGTCGTGTTCCTGACCGTCGCCGAAGTGGCGGCGGTCATGCGGGTCTCCAAGATGACGGTGTACCGGCTGGTGCACAGCGGTCATCTGCCGGCGATCCGGGTCGGTCGGTCCTTCCGGGTTCCGGAGCAGGCCGTGCACGACTACCTCCGCGAGTCCTACGTGGGGGTGGAATCTGCCTGAGAAGGCCCGGTGACGGGCTGGTGACCGACAGCGCCGGCCGCGGTTACACCCGCCCCCTCGGGGCGGGTAGGCTTGGCCGACGTAGGTCGTGTGGGCTCGGACGCCCCGCACCGAGTGAAACCGAAGCGAGGGTAGTCGTGGGCTCTGTCATCAAGAAGCGGCGTAAGCGTATGGCCAAGAAGAAGCACCGCAAGCTTCTGAAGCGGACGCGTGTGCAGCGTCGCAACAAGAAGTAAGCGAGCCGTTCGTCGTCGCTCCCACTGCCCCCCTCGGCAGCCGTAAAGGCCGCCGAGGGGGGCAGTGGCGTAGGTGGGGGGAAGGACGGGTGGCGGGGCGCCACCGCGGTGCGCCGCTGTGACGGTACGGTGGCGGCAACCCCCCTAGGAGGCGCTGATCGTGGGCAAGGTGGTCCTCGTCACCGGAGCCGCGCGGCAGCTCGCCGGCCGGTTCGTACGTCGTGTGCAGCGGGAGCCCGAGGTCGAGCGGGTCATCGCGGTCGACGCTGTGCCGCCCGAGCACGACATGGGAGACGCCGCGTTCGTGCGGGCCGACATCCGGCAGCCGATGATCGGCAAGGTGCTGGCCCAGCACTCGGTGGACACCGTGGTGCATCTCGACGTCAGCGGCACCCCGCTGGGCTCCGGCGGCCGTACCCAGGCCAAGGAGACCAACGTCATCGGCACCATGCAGCTCCTGGGCGCCTGCCAGAAGGCGCCGACCGTACGGCGGCTGGTGGTCAAGTCCACCACCAGCGTCTACGGTTCCGCGCCGCGCGACCCCGCGGTGTTCAGCGAGACCACCCCGGTCAAGTCGCTGCCCAGCGGCGGCTTCGCGAAGGACGCGGTGGAGGTCGAGGGGTACGTACGGGGTTTCGCCCGGCGGCGGCCGGACGTGGCGGTCGCGGTGCTGCGCTTCGCCAACATCCTCGGGCCCAACGCGGACACCCCGCTGGCGGAGTACTTCGGGCTGCCGGTGCTGCCGACGGTCTTCGGGTACGACCCCCGGCTGCAGTTCGTCCACGAGGACGACGTCAACGAGGTGCTGGTGGTGGCCTCGACGGAGGCCAGGCGCGGCACGTACAACAACGGCACGTTCAACATCGCCGGGGACGGGGTGCTGCTGCTGTCGCAGAGTGCGCGCCGGCTGGGCAGGCCGACCGTGCCGGTACCGATGCCGGCCGTCACCTGGGTGGGGCGGATGCTGCGGACCTCCGGGGTGACCGATTTCTCGGCGGAACAGATCAGGCTGCTCACCCACGGCCGGGTGGTCGACACCCGGCAGATGCGTGAGACGCTCGGCTTCGAGCCGGCGTACACCACCGCGGAGACCTTCCAGGACTTCGCCGCCGCCCGTGGTCCGGGGCTGCTGCCGCCGGACCGGGTCCGGCACGTGGTGGACGGCGTCGCCGCGATGATCCCGGCCGACCGCCGATGACCGACGGCCGTACGGCGGACAGCCGTATGACGGAGCAGCCCGCAGCGGCGGAAGGAGCAGGAACCATGGCGGACGCCAAGGTCATCCCGTTCGGCGACGACTCGCGTGCGCGGCGCGGCGGCGCCGCGGGCGGTGGCAGGTCCCGGGCGCGCGGCCGTAAACCGGCTCCGCCCGAGGCGAAGCCGGCCACGGCGCCGACGCATGTCCAGCCGCCGCTGATGCCGGTGCCGGAGGCCGTACCGGAGGCCGTACCGGAGGCGGCACAGGAGGCGGCTCGGGATGCGGTGGAGGGCCCCGTGGCGGAGATCCCCGCGCAGGCGGCCGGCGAGCGTACGGCGCCGGCCGGACAGGAGCCGCCCGGGCCGTCGCAGGGCGGTCCCGGGGTCGCGGCGGCGCTGGGTGAGGTCGCGGACCGGCTGCTCGGCGGGCCGTGGGAGCGGAAGGTCGCCTCGGGGCTGTCGTTCCTGCGGCGGCGGGTCACCGGCGAGTACGAGGTGGACGAGTTCGGGTACGACGCCGAGCTCACCGACCAGGTGCTGATGGCTCTGGTGCGGCCGTTCTTCGAGCGGTACTTCCGGGTCGAGGTCAAGGGCATCGAGAACATCCCGGCGGAGGGCGGCGCGCTGGTGGTGTCCAACCACTCCGGGACGCTGCCGGTCGACGCGTTGATGACGCAGGTGGCGGTGCACGACCAGCACCCCGCCGGGCGGCATCTGCGGCTGCTGGCCGCGGACCTGGTCTTCATGATGCCGCTCATCAACGAACTGGCCCGCAAGGCCGGGCACACGCTGGCGTGCACGGAGGACGCGGAGTCGCTGCTGGAGCGGGGAGAGGTCGTCGGGGTCATGCCCGAGGGCTTCAAGGGCCTCGGGAAGCCGTTCGCCGAGCGGTACAAGCTGCAGCGGTTCGGGCGGGGCGGGTTCGTGGCGACGGCGCTCAAGACGAAGGTGCCGATCGTTCCGTGCTCGGTGGTGGGCGCGGAGGAGATCTATCCGATGCTGGGCAACTCCCGCACCCTCGCGCGCATCCTGGGCATCCCGTACTTCCCCCTCACCCCGACCTTCCCCTGGCTGGGGCCGCTGGGTGTCGTCCCCCTCCCCACCAAGTGGACGATCCAGTTCGGCGAGCCCATTCCCACCGACACCTATCCGCCGGAGGCGGCGGAGGACCCGATGCTCGTCTTCAACCTGACGGACCAGGTGCGGGAAACGATCCAGCACACGCTGTACGAACTGCTGGTGCAGCGGCGGTCGGTGTTCTTCTGATCTCTTCTGCGGTCCGAGGTCTGCGGTCTGCGGTCCGAGGTCTTAGGCGCGCGCACGGCGGAAGGCGGTCACTCCCTCATCAGGGGGTGACCGCCTTTGCTGTGGGGAGGGGTCAGTGGGAGTCGTCGTCGCTGAGGCCGAGGCCCGGGAGGAGACCGGGGAGCAGCGGGGGGAGGACGATCGAGTGGTGGGATGGGGTCGGGTCGCCGGTGGGGGGTGTGGTGGGGGAGGTCGGGGGGAGGCTGGGCGGGTCCAGGAGGTTCCCGGAGCCGCCGATGAGGCCGTTGGGGGCCGTTCCGGACGGCGTGGGGCTCGGGCTGCTGCCCGGGTCGCTCTGACCCGGCTGCGCACCGGTGGACGCCGATGCGGAAGGCGTCGCCGTGTCCTTGCCCGTGGGGTCGCTGCCCGCGTCCCCGGAGCCCGTGCCGTCGCTGTCGTCGTCGGAGCCCGACGTGCCGCGGTGCGCCTTGGGCTGCGGGAGCAGCGACTGCAGCGGTGCGACCTCTTCGTCTATGGCCGCGAAGACCGAAGTGACCTGTTCCGAGACGTCGGTGAGCTGACTCGGCAGCTTCCCCCGCATGTCCGTCCAGCTCTGCCGGTGCGACTGCGAGAAGGAGTTGAGCAGTTCGATCGGCTGCAGCGAGCCGTCCTCCTGATACGCCTGGGTGAGCAGCCGGTGGCCCTCGCTGGCCTCCTGGTGCATCCCCGACAGCGCCTTGCGCACCTCGCTGACCGACTCGTCGTCGAGTTGGCCGCCCCGCCCGCGGTCCATCAGCCGGCGGGCCTCCTGCATGCGCGTGGAGGCCATGTCGAGGTAGACCTCGCCACGGGAGGCGTCGCCACCCGCCATGTTCAGCTTGAGGTCCTCCATGCCGCGCTTGAGGCCGTAGAGGTGGTCGCCGGGCAGCGCGTTGGTGCTGGCCGCGGCCACCCCGCCGAAGGCCCCCGCGGCCACGCCGACGGTGAGACCGCCGACCGCGAGCCGCCGGGAGAGCCGGGAGCGCGGGCTGAGTTTGCGCAGCCGGTGGCTGCCCTGGCCGCTGCCTTCCGAGCGCTGTTCCGGGACGCGCGCGGTGGCCTCGAAGCTGCCGTCGGCGATGGCCTGCTCCATCGCGGCGATCAGCTGGGCCCGCTGGACCGTCTTGGTCTCATTGCTCAGCACCGGCCGGGGCCGTGAGCTGAGGGCCGCGGCGAGCGCCACCATGCCGGCCTGTTCGGGGTCGCTGTGCCGGGCCGCCGCATGCGCGCCGTGCCCCGCACCGCTGTGCACACCGTGCGCCCCGGCGCCGTCGTCCTCGACGCCGCCGGCGCCCTCGGTGACGGCAGCGTCCTCAAGGGCCTGGGCGAAGGCGTTCGCCCGGCGGTGTGCCGTTGCCTGTCCGATCACGGGCGGCACCTCCTCTCGTCATCCACACTCGACTCCCCGCACCGTCCGGAAGTTGCGTCCGCCGGGCCCGTCCACCCGAACGGGTGAAAAGCGGTGAGCGGCGCGCGGCACAGAAGTGTCTGCATGTGATGCAACGAGTGCCGGTCCGGTTGGGTTACGCAGGTCTGATGATCGGGCCGGGGCCATATGGGGGACAACAGCTCCTCACCGGGCGTCTTCCGGCAACAGCCGCGCGAGGGTGCGTACCGCCCGGTACTGGAGGGTCTTGATGGCACCCTCGTTCTTGCCCATGACCCGGGCGGTCTCCGCCACCGAGAGCCCTTGCAGGAAGCGGAGTGTGACGCACTCCTGCTGCTGCGGGTTGAGCTTGCGGACGGCGGTCAGCAGCGCCTCGTTGGAGAGCGATTCCAGCACCGAGTCCTCGGGGCTGCGCTCCACCTCGTTGGCGTCGAGCATTTCGCCGGTGGTCACTTCGAGGCGGAAACGGCTCGACTTGAAGTGGTCGGCGACCAGATTGCGGGCAATGGTGACCAGCCAGGCACCGAAGTCGCGGCCCTGCCAGGTGAAGGTGCCGATCCGGCGCAGCGCGCGCAGGAACGTCTCGCTGGTCAGGTCCTCGGCGGTCGCCTTGGAGCCGACCCGGTAGTAGATGTACCGGTACACGGTGTCGCTGTAGTGGTCGTAGAGCCGGCCGAACGCCTCGGTCTCGCCGTCCTGGGCGCGTTCGACCAGATCCATCATCCGGCCGCTGTCGGTGTCGGAGGCGGGCCGGCGGGCGTGGGCGCCCGGGGTGCTCCCGTCGCGGTCGGCGGGGGCGGAACTGCTGCGGGTGCGTCTGCCTGCGGCTGTGCTGACTTCGGCGAGGGCGTAGGCCGGGCCGGGGACGGTGGGACCGGACGTGGCGAGGATGGGCATGGCGTACGCGGGGACTGTGCGCATCAGGCGGTCAACCACCAGTGCGCGCAACGCAGCCAGGCCGGAGGTGTCAACCCCGTCGTGTGGGTACACGGGACTCCCAGAGGCAGAACTTCCATCACGTGCAGTACGGGACCGTTCACCCGTCGTGCTGACGTGTGGGTACCGGATTGCGTCTGAGGAGAATAACGCTTCGTACAGGCGACGCTACACCGAGTTGCTCAAATAGCCGTTTCCGTCACTTCCTGTTCGGAATGGCGATCGCTCAATTATCGAACAGGCAACGGTAGTTGACCACTTCTGCTCGTGAAGTGCTCGGGGAGAGTGCGTGTTGTGGCCGTGTGCCGAAAGTGGCAGACGGGGCGTTTCGCCGCGATTGGCCGGGTGACGGGCCGGTGATCGGTCAGTGATCAGCCGGCGATCGGCCCCGGCCTGCCGGTGGCGCCCCGACTGCCCCTCGGCGGGGCGCGGTTACCGGCCGCGGCGGCGGATCGCGACACCCGCCAGTACGCCGCCGGCCACCGCGCCCATGCCCGCGGCGGCGGGCAGGCCGATCCGGACCGCCTTGCGGCCGGTGCGGTAGTCACGCAGCCGCCAGCCCTCGGCGCGGGCGTGCTTGCGCAGCCTGCTGTCGGGGTTGATCGCGTACGGGTGGCCGACCAGGGACAGTATCGGGATGTCGTTCGCCGAGTCGCTGTACGCGGCGCACCGCGCCAGGTCCAGGTTCTCCGTGGCGGCCAGCGCCCGTACCGCCTCGGCCTTCGCCGGGCCGTGCAGCGGCTCGCCGACCAGCCGGCCGGTGTAGACGCCGCCGACGGACTCCGCGACGGTGCCGAGCGCCCCGGTCAGCCCGAGCCGGCGGGCGATGATGCTGGCGGTCTCCACCGGGGCCGCGGTGACCAGCCAGACCCGCTGGCCGGCGTCCAGGTGGGCCTGGGCGAGGGCGCGGGTGCCGGGCCAGATCTTGCCGGCCATGTACTCGTCGTAGATCTCCTCGCCAATGGACATCAGTTCCTCGACGCGGTGGCCCTTGACGATGGACAGCGCGCTGTCGCGGGCGTCCTGCATGTGCTCGGGGTCCTCGGCGCCGGCCAGCCGGAAGTACGCCTGCTGCCAGGCGAAGCGGACCAGGTCGCGTTTGTCGAAGAACTTCCGCTTGTACAGGCCGCGGCCGAAGTGGAAGATCGCGGCGCCCTGCATCACGGTGTTGTCGAGGTCGAAGAAGGCGGCGGCGCGCGGGTCGCCTGCCACCGGGAACTGAGGCTCGGTCAGTTCCGGGGGCGTCTGCGGGCACAGCTCGGCCGGCTGTCCTGCGGGCAGATCCGCGGGCGTGCTCAGCGACTGCGCTGCCAGCTCGATGTCCACGAGACGGGGCTTCGTCGCGAGCGCGGCCTCAGCGGCGGCCTCGCCTGCCAGCACGCTCCGCTCGGTTGCGGGCTGCTTACGGGAAGTGAGCCATCTGGGTGCGGCCATAGCGCGAGCATAACCACCGGCGGGGGCAACCCTGGAGCGTCCACTTTGCGGGTGCCTGAACGGCACGCGTCACAATGGCGTCCATGACGACTTCCAGCCCCCGTACCAGGACCGTGACGCTGATCGGCAAGCCCGGGTGTCATCTGTGCGACGACGCGCGGGCGGTGGTGGCCAAGGTGGCCGCCGAGACCGGCGCGGCGGTCGAGGAGCGGGACATCAACCAGGACCAGGAGCTGTACGACCGCTACTGGGAGCAGATCCCGGTGGTGCTGGTCGACGGCGAGCAGCACACCTTCTGGCGGGTGGACGAACGGCGGCTCCGCTCGGCACTGGCCGGCTGACGCGGACTCGATCCGACCGGATCCGGCTGACCCGTGACGCTTGCTGACGCCGAATCGATCCGGCTGACCCGGGCTGACCCGGGCTGACCCGAATCGATCCGGGCTGAGCCGGGCTGAGCCGGCCTGACCCGGCCTGACACCTGCCGCATTCGGCTCACGCCCGCCGGTGCCCGCCCGGGCCGGGCGGTGCCGGGTCGGCCCGGGGTCCTGTCCGGCACCCCGCAGGGGTCCGTACGTGAAAGCGCGCACAAAGCCGCGGGGGGCCGTTTTGGACGCGTTACCCGTACTCGCACGCATTCGATTACCATCGGGGTCGATTTGTACACCCCGGGGGCGATGCGTGAGGAGTGTGACCACGTGCTCTCGGGCCGCAGCCCGTCCGCGTACGGCTACGCCGTGGTGGACCTGGAGGCGACCGGGTCGTCCTCGCGCCGGCACCGGGTGATCGAGCTCGCCGTCGTCCTGCTGGACCGGGAACGGGAGCCGCAGGGCGAATTCACCACCCTGGTCGACCCGCAGGGGCCGGTCGGCCCCACCCACATCCACGGCATCGAGCCGGAGCACCTGGGCGGGGCGCCGCGCTTCGCCGGGATCGCGGTACGGCTGCTGGGGCTGCTGCGCGGCCGGGTGCTGGTCGGCCACAACGTGGGCTGCGACCGGGCGTTCCTCACCGCGGAGTACGCACGGATCGGGCTGCGGCTGCCGGTGGTGCCGGAGCTGTGCACGATGCGGATGGCCGCTGCCCGCAACGGGGGCTCGCCCGGCCGGTACGGGCTGAGCCTGCGGGCGTGCGCCGCCGAGGCCGGCTTCACCGACTGGAGTCCGCACACCGCGCTCGGTGACGCCCGGGCCACCGCGGCCCTGTTCACGCGGTACGCCGCGGAGGGGCCGGACTTCGGTGCGCAGCTGGCCACCGCCGCCGCGCTGCGCTGGCCGGAGCCGGCCGGGCTGCTGGCCGCGGCCGACGCACTGTGGACCGGGCGAAGCAACGATTCCGCACGCCGATCGGTGCCCGGCGCCCGTCCGGAGCACGCGTGATGCCGGTCACTTCCGCCGGGCAAATCGGACACCATCTTTGTGCACGCGTTCACAAAGACATAGCCTGGCGTGCACGGGGCGGCCCCAAAGACCGTGGTCGTCCTCAGCCCAGCTCATCCTCCAGGAGCACCGTGGCAACAGGCCGATCTCACCGACCGGCGACCCGTAGCCGAGGGATTCCCGAGGCCACCGTCGCCCGACTCCCGCTGTACCTGCGGGCGCTCACCGCGCTCTCGGAGCGCTCGGTGCCCACCGTGTCCTCGGAGGAACTCGCCGCGGCGGCCGGAGTCAACTCGGCCAAGCTGCGCAAGGACTTCTCCTACCTCGGCTCCTACGGGACGAGGGGCGTCGGCTACGACGTCGAGTACCTCGTCTACCAGATCAGCCGGGAACTCGGACTCACCCAGGACTGGCCGGTCGTCATCGTCGGTATCGGCAACCTCGGCGCGGCCCTCGCCAATTACGGCGGCTTCGCCTCCCGCGGCTTCCGGGTCGCGGCCCTGCTCGACGCGGACGCGGCGCTGGCCGGGCGGCTGGTGGCCGGCCTGCCGGTGCGGCACATCGACGAGCTGGAAGCGATCGTGCACGACAACCAGGTGTCCATCGGTGTGATCGCGACCCCCGCGGGCGCCGCCCAGGAGGTCACCGACCGGCTGGTCGCCGCCGGGGTCACCTCCATCCTCAACTTCGCTCCCACCGTGCTGTCGGTGCCCGACGGGGTGGACGTGCGCAAGGTCGACCTCTCGATCGAGCTGCAGATCCTCGCCTTCCACGAGCAGCGCAAGGCCGGTGAAGGACGCCAGGACCCGGACGGTGACGTACCCGCCGTGATGCCCGCATGAGTCTTCTCGTCGTCGGTCTGAGTCACCGCACCGCGCCGGTCACCGTGCTGGAGCGCGCCGCCCTGGAGGACGGCGCGCGGGCCAAGCTGCTCCTGGACGCGCTCGCCGCGGAGCCCGCCACCGAGGCGGCGGTGCTGGCCACCTGCAACCGGATAGAGCTGTACGCGGACGTCGACAAGTTCCACGCGGGCGTCGCCGAACTGTCCACCCTGCTCGCCCAGCACAGCGGGGTCGGCCTCGACGAGCTCACCCCGTACCTGTACGTGCACTACGAGGACCGGGCCGTCCACCATCTGCTCTCGGTGGCCTGCGGACTGGACTCCATGGTGGTCGGCGAGGGCCAGATCCTCGGCCAGATCAAGGACGCGCTCGCCGTCGGCCAGGAGCTGCACACCGCGGGCCGGCTGCTCAACGACCTCTTCCAGCAGGCACTGCGGGTCGGCAAGCGGGCCCACTCCGAGACCGGCATCGACCGGGCCGGCCAGTCACTGGTCACCTTCGGCCTGGCCCAGCTCGTCCCCGCCACCGGCGACGTACGCGGCAAGCGGGCGCTGGTGGTCGGCGCCGGGTCCATGTCGTCGCTGGCGGCCACCACCCTGGCCCGCGCCGGGGTCGCGGAACTCACCGTCGCCAACCGCACGGTCGAACGCGCCGAGCGGCTGGCCCGCACGCTCACCGAGCAGGGCACACCGGCCCGCGCGGTCACCATGTCCGAGGTGCGGGCGGAACTCGCCCGCGCCGACATCGTCGTCTCCTGTACCGGCGCCACCGGTCTGGTGCTGACCGCCGACGACCTGCGCGCCGCGCTGGCCGCCCGGCCGGCGGCGGGACCGGTGGCGGTACTCGACCTGGCGATGCCACGGGACATCGACGGCGCCGCCGGTGACCTGGACGGCGTCACCCTGGTGGACATCGAATCGCTCGCCGCGGCCTCCGCGGACGCGCCCATGGCCGCCGACGTGGATCAGGTGCGGGCGATCGTCTCGCAGGAGGTGGAGGCGTTCGGCGCGGCCCAGCGGGCGGCCCGGATCACCCCCACCGTGGTGGCGCTGCGGGCGATGGCCGCCGATGTCGTGGCGGGTGAACTTTCCCGGCTCGACGGTAGGCTGCCCGGTCTGAACGACAAGCAGCGCGCGGAGATCACCCAGACCGTCCGCCGTGTCGTCGACAAGCTCCTGCACGCGCCCACCGTGCGGGTCAAGCAGCTCGCCGGCGAGCCCGGCGGTGCCGGGTACGCCGACGCGCTGCGGGAACTCTTCGACCTCGACCCGCTGGCGGTCGCCGCCGTCAGCCGGGCCGACACCCCGGGCTCAGCCCAGGGCACCGCAGAACCGAATCGAGGGCGGGCATGAACACCCCCAGCGGCCGCGACGAACCACACCCGGCGCCACTACGGCTCGGCACCCGCCGCAGCAAACTCGCCATGGCGCAGTCCGGGATGGTCGCCGCCCAGGTGACGGAAGTCACCGGGCGGCCCGTCGAACTGGTCGAGATCACCACCTACGGCGATGTGTCGCGGGAGAGTCTGGCGCAGATCGGCGGTACCGGAGTCTTCGTCTCCGCACTGCGCGACGCGCTGCTCTCCGGCGAGATCGACTTCGCCGTGCACAGCCTGAAGGACCTGCCGACCGCCGACCCGCAGGGTCTGGTGCTGGCCGCGATCCCGGTCCGCGAGGACCCGCGGGACGCGCTGGTGGCCCAGGACGGCACGGGTTTCCTGGCGCTGCGGGACGGCGCGAAGGTCGGCACCGGCTCACCGCGCCGGATGGCCCAGCTCAACGCGTGGGCACGGTCACACCACCGGACGATCGAGACCGTCCCGATCCGTGGCAACGTTGACACCCGCATCGGGTACGTTACTTCCGGCAAGCTCGACGCGGTCGTGCTGGCCGCCGCCGGGCTGAACCGTATCGGCAGGCTCGCCGAGGCGAGCGAGCTGATCGATGCCGACGCCGTACTGCCCGCCCCCGGTCAAGGGGCGCTGGCCGTGGAATGCGCCGCCTCCAACCCGGAGCTGGCCGCACAGCTCGCCGAGCTGGACGACCCGTTCACCCGGGCCGCCGTGACCGCAGAGCGATCCCTGCTCGCCGCCCTCGAGGCCGGCTGCTCCGCCCCGGTGGGGGCGCTGGCCGACCTTGTGGACGACGGGCAGAATTCCGAGCTGCGCCTGCGCGGCGTCGTCGGCACCACCGACGGCACCACGCTGGTGCAGATGTCCATCACCGGTCCCGTACCGGCATCGGACGACGAAGCGCGAGCCCTTGGCCGCGAACTCGCCGTGCAGATGCTCGCCAAGGGTGCGGCCGGTCTTATGGGGGAGCGCACACCTTGAACCCCGCCGCCGTCGCGACAACCAACCCCGCCGGTGCCGCCGGCCCACCCAAGCCCGGTGCCACCGCTGTCACCGGTCACGTCACCTTCCTCGGTGCCGGGCCCGGCGACCCCGGGCTGCTGACCCTGCGCGCCGTCGAGGCGCTGGCCCGCGCCGATGTGCTGGTCGGCGAGGGCGCTGTGCTCGACGTCGTCCGCACGCACTGCCGCGCTGACGTGGGCACAGCCCAACCCACCGCGGACGGTGAGCTGTTGGCCTCCGCCGCGGACCTTTCCACTGCTGCCGCACAGCTTGTCATGGCGTCCGCGCGGACCGGCAAGCGGGTGGTACGTGCGGTGGCCGGCGACCCCGGTTTCGACTCCGGGGCCGCCGCCGAGATGCTCGCCTGCGCCCATGCCGGCATCCCCTTCGAGGTGGTGCCCGGCGTCGCCGCCGCCCTCGGCGTCCCCGCCTACGCGGGCGTGCCGCTGAGCGGGAACGTCCGGTTCCTGGACGCGAACACCGCCACCACCGAGGGCTGCTGGGGCGAGGTCGGGGCGAGCGACGCGACCCTCGTCGTCGCCACCACCCTGCAGACGGTGGCCCTGGTGGCCGGCGAACTGGTCGCCGCCGGGCGCAAGCCCGACACCCAGCTGACGGTCACGGTGGCCGGCACCACCACCCGGCAGCGCACCTGGACCGCCTCGCTGGGCACGATCGCCGCCGAGCTGAAGGCCACCAAGGCACTGCCGACCCCCGAGGGCCCGATCGCGGCGATAGCCGTGGTCGGCGAGCGGACGGCCCACCGGCAGCACCTCTCGTGGTTCGAGACGAAGCCGCTCTTCGGCTGGCGGGTGCTCGTACCGCGGACCAAGGAGCAGGCCGCGTCCCTCTCCGACCAGCTCCGGTCGTACGGCGCGGTGCCGCACGAGGTGCCGACCATCGCGGTCGAGCCGCCGCGCACCCCGCAGCAGATGGAGCGGGCCGTCAAGGGCCTGGTCACCGGCCGCTACGAGTGGATCGCCTTCACCTCGGTGAACGCGGTCAAGGCGGTCCGGGAGAAGTTCGAGGAGTACGGGCTGGACGCGCGGGCGTTCGCCGGCATCAAGGTCGCCTCGGTGGGCGAGCAGACCGCGGCGGCGCTCATCGAGTTCGGCGTCAAGCCCGATCTGGTACCCAGCGGTGAGCAGTCCGCGGCCGGGCTGCTGGAGGACTGGCCGCCGTACGACCCGGTCTTCGACCCGATCGACCGGGTGTTCCTGCCGCGGGCCGACATCGCCACGGAGACGCTGGTGGCCGGTCTGGTGGAACTCGGCTGGGAGGTGGACGACGTCACCGCCTACCGGACGGTGCGCGCCTCGCCGCCGCCGGCCGACACCCGGGAGGCGATCAAGGGCGGCGGCTTCGACGCGGTGCTCTTCACGTCGTCCTCGACGGTACGGAATCTGGTCGGTATCGCGGGCAAGCCGCACAACGTGACGGTGATCGCCTGTATCGGGCCCGCCACCGCCAAGACGGCGGAGGAGCACGGGCTCCGGGTCGACGTGATGGCACCCGAGCCGTCCGTCCACGCGCTGGCGCAGGCGCTGGCCGACTTCGGCACGGCACGGCGTGAGGCGGCCGAGGAGGCGGGGGATCCGGTGACCCGCCCGAGCGAGCGCCGCCCCGGCGCCCGCCGCCGCACCCGCGTCTAGGGCACGCCGACGTCGTGCCCCGAGGGGGCGCTGGGGATATCCCAGCGCCCCCTCGGGGTCCCCGACCCGGGCCCAGTCGCCCCGACGCCACGTCGGGAAGAGCACCGCCGGCCCCGGCGTACCGTAGAAGGCGATGGCATCCCGACCCGGAAAGGCAGCGCGGCTATGAGCAGCCGGTACGGCGAATTCCCCGGTGCGCGGCCCCGCCGGCTGCGGACCAGCCCGGCCATGCGCCGCCTCGTCGCGGAGACCCGCCTGCACCCCGCGGAACTGATCCTGCCGATGTTCGTCCGCGAGGGCATCACCGCCCCGGTGGAGATCTCCACCATGCCCGGCGTCCTCCAGCACACCCGCGACAGCCTGCGGAAGGCGGTCACCGAGGCCGCCGCCGCCGGAGTCGGCGGAGTGATGCTCTTCGGCGTGCCCGAGGTGAAGGACGCGGTCGGCACCCAGGGCACCGAGCCCGACGGCATCCTGCAACTCGCCATCCGGGACGTGGTCTCCGAGGTCGGCGACGCGCTCGTGGTGATGTCCGACCTGTGCCTCGACGAGTACACCGACCACGGTCACTGCGGTGTGCTCGGCGCCGACGGCACGGTCGACAACGACGCGACGCTGGAGCGGTACGCCGAGATGGCCCAGGTCCAGGCGGACGCCGGCGTCCACGTGGTGGGGCCCTCCGGGATGATGGACGGCCAGGTCGGCGTCATCCGGGACGCGCTCGACGAGATCGGGAAGCAGGACGTGGCGATCCTCGCGTACACCGCGAAGTACGCCTCCTCCCTCTACGGCCCGTTCCGCGAGGCGGTGAACTCCTCGCTCAGGGGCGACCGCAAGACGTACCAGCAGGACCCCGCCAACTTCCGCGAGTCGATGCGCGAGCTGGCCCTGGACCTGGCGGAGGGCGCCGACATGGTGATGGTCAAGCCGGCGCTGCCCTACCTCGACGTGCTGCGGAAGGTCGCCGACACGGTGGACGTGCCCGTGGCCGCGTACCAGATCTCCGGTGAGTACGCGATGGTCGAGGCGGCCGCGGCCAACGGCTGGATCGACCGGGACCGTACGATCATGGAGACGCTCACGTCGATCCGGCGGGCGGGCGCGAACATGATCCTCACGTACTGGGCGACAGAGGTCGCCGAGCGCCTGTAGCGTCGGGGATTCCGGGAAACCCGGGGGGAGATTCCGGGAGAACCGGGAGAACCGGGAGAAGGGGACGAACATGAGCGGCATACCCTCGTGGGCCACGGTGACCGGGCTGACCGGCGCCGCGCTGGCCGTCGTCTCCGTGCTGGCGATCCAGGCGAGCGGCAGCCCGTCAGCCACCCCGGCCGCCGCGCCGACCCCGCACCCCACCACGTCGAAGCCGGCCACCCCGCCGCCTCCGCCGCCCGTGCCGCCGAACTCCGGCACCGGCAAGCGGGAGGTCTACTCGCTGTCGCAGCAGCGGGTGTGGGTGATCCCGCCGACCGGGCCGGTCTCCACCTTCACGGTGGTGCCGGGCACGGTGTCGGCCAAGCCCGGTACGTACTTTGTGACCAAGCGGCCGGACAGCGTCGTCGGCGGCGACGGGGCGGCGGTCGAGCACGTCATCTACTTCGAGTACACCGCCGAGACCTGGGTCGCCTTCTCCGCGCGTATCGACGACAAGGTCACCAAGCCGGACCCGTCGCTGCACACCGGTGCGGTCCGTGGCCACCGCGCGGACATCGCCAAGATCTGGAACAACACGGTGAACGGGTCGACGGTCGTCGTCGTGAAGTGAGCGTCACGCTTCCTTGCGGGCCAGCAGGAACGCGCGGGGGGATTTCTCGGCGGGGTCGGGAGTTCGGGTGCCCTGGCGGGCGGCGGGTGTTTTTAGGGGCGCTGGGGGTACCCCCGGACGAAGTCTGGGGGAGGAACTGCGCGACCGGCCACGACGGGGCCGTACTCCGTCACCGGCCGGGTGGGGCTGTTGCTGTCGTGTCCGGACCACCGGCCGGTGGCCGGTTGCTCGCGCAGTTCCTCGCGCCCCTGGTAGGGCACCGCACGCCCGCGAGGGCGCCGTCAGCGTTGGATGGACTTGAGTTCGAGGAACTCTTCGAGCCCGAAGCGTCCCATCTCGCGGCCGTTGCCGGACTGCTTGAAGCCGCCGAAGGGCGCATGGAGGTTCATCGCCGCACCGTTGAGGTCGAGCTGGCCCGCGTGGATGCGCCGGGCCACCGACATCGCGTGGCCGGGGTCACCGAAAACCCCTCCGTTGAGCCCGTAGACCGTGTCGTTCGCGATCCGCACCGCGTCGTCGTCATCCGCGTACGGGATGATCACGAGCACCGGTCCGAAGATCTCCTCGCGGGCGATCGCCGACGCCGGGTCGACGTCCGCGAAGATCGTCGGGCGGACGTAGGCACCGCCGGGAAGCCCGGGGACGGGGGCGGGCCCGCCGGTCACGAGGGTCGCGCCGTCGGCGACACCGCTCTCGATGTACGCGACCACCCGGTCCCGCTGGGCCGGAGAGACCAGCGGCCCCAGCCGGGTGGCCGGGTCCGCTGGGTCACCGACGGAGTACTCCGCCGCGGCCTCCCGGGCGAGCGCGACCGCCTCGTCCTGCAGCTCGGCGGGGACCAGCATCCGCGTCCACGCCCCGCACACCTGCCCGCTGTTGGTCCACGCGCTCGCCACCCCGCGGGTCACCGCGTCCTTCAGGTCGGCGTCGCGCAGGATCACGTTCGCGGACTTGCCGCCGAGTTCGAGGGCGACCCGCTTCACGGTCCGCGCGGCCAGTTCCGCCACCCGCTTGCCTGCCCGGGTGGACCCGGTGAAGGAGACCATCGCGATGTCCGGATGCGCCGCGATCGCCTCACCGACGACCGGCCCGGTGCCGTGCACGACGTTGAACGCGCCGGCCGGCACCCCCGCCTCCGCGGCAACCTCGGCGAAGATCCGCGCGGTCAGCGGGGCGATCTCGGACGGCTTGAGGACGACCGTGTTGCCCGCGAGCAGTGCCGGCGCCACCTTCGTGACCAGTTGCTGGAGCGGGAAGTTCCACGGAGTGATCGCACCGACCACGCCGACCGGCTCACGGACGACGAGGGAGGTGGCGACCTCCTCGGTCCACGGGAAGTCCGTGGCCGCCGCGATCGTGGCGGTCGCCGAGATGACCGGCAGGGCGGCCTGTGCCATCCGGGAGAAGGTGATCGGCGCGCCCATCTCGGCGGTGATGGTCGCGGCGATCTCCTCGGTGCGGGCCTGCAGGCCCTCGCAGACGCGCCGGAGGACCGCGGCCCGGTCGGCGGGGGCGGTCGAGGCCCAGCCGGGGAGCGCCGCGGCTGCCGCGGCCACGGCCCGGTCGACGTCGGCGGCCGTACCGGCCGGGACCGCGGCGACCACCGCGCCGGTCGCCGGGTTGAGGACGTCGATCACCGGCCCGGAAGCCGGTACGGGCCCGCCGCCGATCCAGTGGGCGGCGGCGGGGAAGACGGGTTCGCTGTGCGGGGAGCTGTTCATGCCCCCACGGTCACAAGGCGGCCCGGGCCCATCCAGGGACAGAGTGTCCTGTGATACCGGTCACGCCACGGGGAATCGGCGGTGGCAGGAGACTGTTGGCGGGGACGGGACAGCCGTCAGGGCACCGCGGGCAACCGACAGGAGCGGCCGTATGGACCGGGCAGCACTCGCCGACTTCCTGCGCACCCGGCGCCAGGGCCTCCAGCCCGAGGACGTAGGGCTGCCGCGCGGGCGGCGGCGGCGCACCGGCGGGCTGCGCCGTGAAGAGGTCGCAGAACTCAGCAGCGTGTCCACCGACTACTACAGCCGTATCGAGCAGCGGCGCGGCCCGCGCCCCTCAGAGCGGGTGCTGGCCGCGCTGGCCGGCGGCTTGCGGCTCTCCCCGGACGAACGCGACCACCTCTTCCGGCTGGCCGGTTACGCACCCCCGCGGCGGACCGCCGACCGCCCGCGTCCCAACCCCGGCATGGTCCGCATCTTCGACCGGATGACGGACAGCCCGGCGCAGATCATGACCCATCTCGGCGAGACCCTCGCGCAGAACCGGCTCTCGCGCGCCCTGGTCGGCGACCAGACCGCGTACACCGGCATGGACCGCTACCTCGCCCACCGCTGGTTCACCGACCCGGCGGTCCGGCTGCGGCATCCAGCGGCGGACCGGCCCGCGGTCGCCCGGACCATCGCGGGCCAGCTGCGGGCGGTGTCCACCCGGGAGGGCGCGCCCGAGCTGGTGGCGGCGCTGCTCGCGGCGAGCGAGGAGTTCGCCGCGCTGTGGCGCGAGCATCCGGTGGTGGGCCCCTACTGCCCCGCGAAGCGGATCGAGCATCCGCGGGTCGGCCGGCTGGAGCTGTACGGGCAGAGCCTGCTGGACCCCGACCAGTCGCAGGCGCTGCTGGTCTTCACCGCCCGGCCGGGCAGCGCCAGCGAGGAGAAGCTGCGCTTCCTGTCGGTGCTCGGGGAGCAACTGGTCTGAGCGTGCGGCCCGTGCGTCCCGTGGGACAGCGTCCGCGGGCGGCTCAGTCCCACCAGAAGTGCCAGGTGCGCGCCTCCAGCAGCCCCTCGGCATAGGAGCGCAGCGAGTCGCTGTCCTGGTCGATGTTGTCCGGGCAGAAGCCGTAGTGCTCCATCGCGACGGCCTCGGCCTCGGCGAGGGTGCGCGGCGGGGCGGCGACCGTGACCGTAAGGGTGTCGAAGCCGAGCGCGACCACCCGTATGCCGAACCGGTCCTCCCACGACCGCAGGACGGCACAGAGCCGCGCCACGTCGTCCTCGTGGTTGACCGGGCCGGACCAGCCGATGGCGGCCGGTATGTCGGCGCTGCGGCGGGCGTACACCAGGGCGGGGTGCGGTTTGTCCAGCTCGCCGTCGCTGACCAGGCCGGCGATGACCTCGGCGGCGACGGTGTCCGGGTCGGCTGTGTCGGCTGTCTCGGCGGCGTCGGCCGCATCGGCCGCGACGGCCGCCGCGGGGGTCAGCCCGGGCCACGCGGCGCCCCCGGCTGCGGCGGTCGGCTCCCCGGCCGTCCCCGCCGCGGTGGCGGCCGCTTCCGCCTCGTCCTCGGCGAGATACTCCAGGTACTCCGCCAGCACTTCTTCGGCGTCGTGGTCCCCCGGATACGAGGTCCGGCCCGGCATCAGCTCCCAGTCGGCCGGTCCGCCCGGTGTCGCCCTGCCGGTCTCCACGAGCAGCGGCTGCAGCCCCACCGCCCGCGCGGCGAGCAGCTCCGACCAGGTGCCGGATTCGGCCGGCCCGTCGCCGTACCAGAGCAGCGGTTCGTGCCACGGTCCGTCGTCCGTGGCGTCCACCAGGCTGCCGGCGGGCAGCCGCAGGCCGAGACCGGCCCCGGTCGGGTCGTCCGCGAGTCGCGGCAGAGGGTTCGGAAGCATCGCCATGCCCGCGACTTTAGGGCCACCCACTGACAACCGGCCCTGCGGGAGGCCGGCCGGCCCCGGGCGCCGGACCCCGGACCGGGGCCCGGCGCCAGGGCCGTGACGTGCCGTCAGGCGGTCAGAGCCGCTCGGGGGTGCGGATGCCCAGGAGCCCGAGGCCCTTGTGGAGGGTGCGGGCGGTGAGCTCGCAGAGGAAGAGGCGGTTCTCGACCTCGGCCGGGCCGCCCTCCGCGGTGAGCACCGGGCACTGCTCGTAGAAGGTGGTGAAGAGCGACGCGAGCTGGAAGAGGTACGAGGCCAGGCGGTGCGGCTCGTAGACGGTGGCGATCTCGGCGAGGGTGTCGCCGAAGGCGTCCAGGTGCAGTGCCAGCGCGCGTTCGGCCGGGGCCAGCGGCAGCTCCGGGTGCGCCTTGGCGGTCTGGCCGGCCGCGGCCTTCCGGAAGATGGAGCGGGTCCTGGCGTAGGCGTACTGGATGTAGACGCTGGTGTCGCCGTTGAGCGAGACCATCCGGTCCAGGTCGAAGACGTAGTCCCGGCCCAGCGAGGTGGACAGGTCCGCGTACTTGACCGCGCCGATGCCGACCTGCACGCCGTTGGCGGTGATCTCCTCCTCGGTGAGGCCGATCTTCTCGCCCTTCTCCCGCACCACCGCGGTGGCCCGCTCGACCGCCTCGTCCAGCAGGTCCTCCAGCCGTACTCTCTCGCCGGCCCGGGTCTTGAACGGCTTGCCGTCCTTGCCCAGCAGGGTGCCGAACGGCAGGTGCTTGACGGTGGTGTCGTCGGTGAGCCAGCCGGCCCGCCGGGCGGTCTCGAAGACCATCCGGAAGTGCAGCGACTGCCGCACGTCGACCACGTAGAGCAGCGTGGTCGCGTGCAGGTTGGCGGTACGGTCGCGGACCGCGGACAGGTCGGTGGCCGGGTAGCCGAAGCCGCCGTCCGCCTTCTGCACGATCAGCGGGACCGGCTCGCCGTCCTTGCCCTTGATGTCGTCGAAGAAGACGCACAGCGCGCCGTTGGAGCGGACCGCGACGCCGGACTCCTCCAGCAGCCGGCAGGTCTCCACCAGCATGTCGTTGTAGGCCGACTCACCGACGATGTCCTCGTCCACGATCTGGATGTCGAGCTTGTCGTAGACCGAGTAGAAGTAGATCTTCGACTCGTCCACGATCTGCTGCCAGAGCGCGATCGTCTCCTTGTCGCCGGCCTGCAGGTCGACCACCCGGCGCCGGGCCCGGTCCTTGAACTCCTCGTCGGAGTCGAAGACCTTCCGGGACGCCTTGTAGAGCCGGTCGAGCCGCGACATGGACTCCTCGCCGTCCAGCTTCTCGCCGTCCGCCTCGTCGCCCCCGTGGTCCAGCTCGTGCGGGTGCTCGATCAGGTACTGCACGAGCATGCCGAACTGGGTGCCCCAGTCGCCGATGTGGTGGCGCGGGATCACCCGCTCGCCGGCGAACCGCAGGATCTTGGTGATGGCGTCGCCGATCACCGAGGAGCGCAGGTGGCCGACGTGCATCTCCTTGGCCACGTTCGGCTGGGCGTAGTCGATCACCGTGATGCCCGGATCGGGCTTCAGGGGCACGCCGAGCCGGTCGTCGTCGAGCCGCCGGGCGAGGTTGGCGGTGATGGCCGCGTCCGCGACGGTGATGTTGAGGAAACCGGGGCCCGAGACCTCGACCCCGGCGATCAGGTCGTCGGGGGGCAGCTGGGCGAGCACGGTGGCCGCGAGCGCCTGCGGGTTGGTCTTCGCCCGCTTGGCCAGGCCCAGCACCCCGTTGGCCTGGAAGTCGGCCCGGTCGCTACGTCGCAGCAGCGGGTCGGCACCCTCGGCCGACGGCACGGCGGCCGTCAGGGCGGTGGAGACGCGCTGCTGGAGCGAGGCGGAAAGGGAGGGGACCGAGGCCATGGGATGCCGTTTCTCGCTGGGAGGGGATGACTGTGGTCAATTGTTCCACGGGGGCGCCACCGCTTTTCCTTCTGGGACAATGGGCGGGCCGGGATCTTCCGGCCCCCGACCGGAGCAGCACCTCCAGGAACCCCCAGGAAGAAGAGGACCGTGGCGCAGAACACCGAGGCCGACTGGGTCTCCCGTTTCGCGGACGACGTGATCGCCGAGTCGGAGCGCCGCGCCCCGGGAAAACCTGTCGTCGTCGCCTCCGGGCTGAGCCCGTCCGGGCCGATCCACCTGGGCAATCTGCGGGAGGTGATGACCCCGCACCTGGTCGCGGACGAGATCCGGCGGCGCGGCCACGCGGTGCGGCACCTGATCTCGTGGGACGACTACGACCGCTACCGCAAGGTGCCGGCCGGCGTCCCCGGCGTGGACGACTCGTGGGCCGAGCACATCGGCAAGCCGCTGACCTCGGTGCCGGCGCCGGCCGGTTCGGCGTACCCGAGCTGGGCCGAGCACTTCAAGGCACAGATGACCGAGGCGCTGGCCGAGCTGGGCGTGGAGTACGACGGGATCAGCCAGACCGCGCAGTACACCGCGGGTGCGTACCGTGAGCAGATCCTGCACGCGATGCGGCACCGGGCGGACATCGACGCGATCCTGGCCCAGTACCGGACGAAGAAGGCGCCGGGCAAGCAGTCGCAGAAGCCGGTGGACGCGGCCGAGCTGGAGGCCGAGGAGGGCTCCGGCGCGGCGGCGGAGGACGACGGCAGCGGCGGGGGCGCGGGCTACTTCCCGTACAAGCCCTACTGCGCTGCGTGCGGCAAGGACCTGACCACCGTCACGGCGTACGACGACGAGACCACCGAGCTGACGTACACCTGCGCCTGCGGGCACGGGGAGACGGTCCGGCTCAGCGAGTTCAACCGCGGCAAGCTGGTCTGGAAGGTCGACTGGCCGATGCGCTGGGCGTACGAAGGGGTGGTCTTCGAGCCGTCCGGCGTCGACCACTCCTCGCCGGGGTCCTCCTTCCAGGTCGGCGGGCAGATCGTGGGGCCGATCTTCGGCGGGAAGCAGCCGATCGGGCCGATGTACGCCTTCGTCGGCATCTCCGGGATGGCGAAGATGTCGTCCTCCAAGGGCGGCGTGCCGACCCCCGGGGACGCGCTGAAGATCATGGAGCCGCAGCTGCTGCGCTGGCTCTACGCCCGCCGCCGCCCGAACCAGTCCTTCAAGATCGCCTTCGACCAGGAGATCCAGCGGCTCTACGACGAGTGGGACGCGCTGGTCCGCAAGGTCGAGGACGGCTCGGCGCTGCCCGGCGACCTCGCCGCGTACACCAGGGCGGCCGGCACCGCGGCCGGTGAGCTGCCGCGTACCCCGCGCCCGCTGCCGTACCGCACGCTCGCGTCGGTCGCCGACATCACGGCCGGCGCCGAGGCGCAGACGCTGCGGATCCTCTCCGAACTGGACCCGGAGCACCCGCTGGCGTCGCTGGACGAGGTACGGCCGCGGCTGGACCGGGCGGTCAACTGGATCACCACCCAGGTGCCGGCCGAACAGCGCACGGTGGTGCGGGCGCTGCCGGACGCGGAGCGGCTCGCGTCGCTGGAGGAGGACGACCGGGGCGCGCTGAAACTGCTGCTGGACGGGCTGGACGCGCACTGGTCGCTGGACGGTCTGACCACGCACGTCTACGCGGTGCCCAAGGTGCAGGCCGGCCTGGCGCCTGACGCCAAGCCGACGCCCGAACTCAAGGTGGCGCAGCGGAAGTTCTTCGCGCTGCTCTACGAGCTGCTGGTGGGCCGGGACACCGGCCCGCGGCTGCCCACCCTGCTGCTCGCGGTGGGCCAGGACCGGGTCCGTGAACTGCTCGGCGGCGGCCCGGCGGCGTAACCCCTGTCGGGCGGCCCGCAGTTGTACGGCTCCGGGCCGCCCGTTCGCCGCGCCGCCGCTTACGTGTCCGCGGCGTCGGTGTCGGCGTCGGTGTCGGCGTCGGTGCCGGTGTCGGTGCCGGTGTCGGTGGTTTCGGTGGTGGTCTCCGCGGGGCCCAGCAAGTGCCGCCGCAGGAAGTCGAGTTCGGCCGCGACCGCCGCCTCGTGCGCCTCCTTGAAGGGCGCGTAGTGGCCGCCGGGCAGCCGGACCAGCTCGCCGCGCGGTGCCCGCCGCTGTGCGGCGACCGACGGCGGTGCGAGCGCCGCGGTGTCCTGGTCGCAGACCACGACGAGCAGCGGGAACCGCACCCGGACCGCGTCGCGGCCCGGCCGGTAGAAGCCGAGCGGCAGCGCCGACCGGGCGGCCACCGCCTGCTGCCAGTCGGCGTACCGGCCGTCGGGGTCGAGCACCCGGCCGCCGCCGATGGCGTCCGGCGTGGTGAGCAGCGCGACCTCGCCCGGTTCCCCGTCGAGCGCCACCAGCC
This sequence comes from Streptomyces sp. NBC_01476, assembly GCF_036227265.1. Taxonomy (NCBI): domain Bacteria; kingdom Bacillati; phylum Actinomycetota; class Actinomycetes; order Kitasatosporales; family Streptomycetaceae; genus Streptomyces; species Streptomyces sp. NBC_01476. The sequence goes on from NZ_CP109446.1 coordinate 4,811,923, forward strand.
GCGGCGGGCGGCCGGCGAGGCCCCCGAGGGCGTCCAGGACGCCGCGGCCGGTCAGGCGCAGCGCGGCGAGCGGCTTCTGGTGGCGCATCATGTTGAGCGCGGCGGCCCGCCCGTCGGCGTTCGGGGTCTGCGCGATGGCCGCGGCCAGCTGCGGGTTGCGCGCCGCGACCCGGAAGACGTGGCCGCCGGAGGCCGAGAAGCCCCAGATGGCGAGCTTGTCGGGGTCGACGCCCGGCAGTCGTGCGGCGAAGTCGATCGCGGCCTGCCAGTCGGCGAGCTGCTCCTTGATCCGGACGATCTGCCGTGGCCGGCCACCGCTCTCCCCGAGATGGCGGTAGTCGAAGGCGAGGACGGCGAACCCGGCCTCGTTGAACGGCCGGGCGAAGCGGTCGGTGCCCGGTTCCTTGGTGACCGCGAAGCCGCCGGCCATGATCACGCACCCGCCGTTGGTCCCCGGGTAGTACCAGGCGGCGCATGCGGTGCCGCCGCTCGTGAAGCGGACTTTCTCCCGTTCCGTGGATCCGTGCACATCGACCTCCCCGTTGGGTCACACTTCATCCTGTGTGAAGTGAACCACGTGGATCACTTCACCGCCCTGGATCTCCGCGGAATACCTTCGGACGGGGCGGCGGCACGGAGAGGACACTGACGATGGATGCCGGCGACGGTGACGGCGACGGTGACGGGGCGGACCCCCGCGAGGAGCACGGCCCGCCCGGACGGGCGGCCTACCGGCGTTCGACCGGATCCACCCGCGGTGAGGCGCGGCGCCAGGAACTGCTGGCGCGGGTCACCGACGACCTCGCGGCCAACGGTCTGGTGGACTTCTCGCTCCGGCGCGCCGCCCGGTCGGCAGGCACCACCCACAAGGTGCTGCTCTACCACTTCGACGGCGTGGACGACCTGCTCCGGCAGGCGATCCTGCGGCTGCGCGAGCGGCGCGTCGGCAATGTGCTGGCCGGCGCGGTCGAGGGGCCGGGACCGCGCACGCTGGCCGCCCGGGTACGGGCCATATGGCCGGTCCTCACCGGTGCCGAGTCCGGGCTGCGGGTGCTCGACCAGGCCATCGGGCTGACGATGTACGACCCCGACCGCTACGCCGCACTCGGCCGGGAGGCGTCCCGGCAGTATCTGCCGCTGCTGCTCTCCATCTGCCCGCCCGACTGGCCCGAGCGGCGCAAGCTGGAGGTCGCCGAGCTGATCCTGGCGGCCATGCGCGGCTTCCTCATCGACTGGCTCACCACCGGGAGCACGGACGGCGCCGAGGCCGGCCTGGAGGCGCTGGTCCGCGCCCTGGAGCGGGAGGAGCGGGAGGGCTGGGACGAAGCCGAGGAGCGTGAGGAACGCGAGGGGGCAGCCGGCGCGCAGGCCCCCGGACGGCGTGCGGGCGGGCCGGAGTCCGAGGACCCCGGCCCGCCCTGACCGTTCGACGTGCCGTGCGTTACCGCCCGCTGTGGGGCGTCACCAGCTCGTCAGCCCCGATCCGTACTGGTACAGCGGATTGCCGTACGTCGGCGGTACGGTCTGGCCCGCGTCGATCTTGGCGCGGATGTCCGCCCGTTCCGCGGCCGTCGCGCCGAGGTCGTACGGCAGGTCCCACGCCTCGTTCGCGTCGGCCTGGACATCGCCGCCGCCCGGCTTGAGCACCTGGTCCAGGCTGCGGGGGAGCTGCCAGGGGAGCTTGCCGCGCGGGGTGTAGTCCCCGAAGAGCAGGCTCGCCGTGGCCGGGCCGACCTCCTCGCCACCGCGGTAGGTGACGACGACGGCGTCCGCGAGATTCTGCCAGTCACTGATGACGATGGGTCGTGGCAGCGTGAGGACGACGACCACCGGAATGCCCTGGTTCTTGTAGTTCTGGATCAGGGCGACCTGGTCGGCCGGCAGATACGGCTGGGTGTCCGGCCAGGCGGTGGCGTGCGTGTACGAGGGCTCACCGACGTAGACCACCGCCAGTTTCGGCGTGGGTCCTGTGCCCTGGTAGACGTTCACCCCCGCCTGGGTTGCTCTCGCCTTCAGCGCGTCGAGCTGGTCGAGCGAGCCGTAGTCCGCGTGGAAGTAGCTCGACCAGATGCAGCAGGCCGCGCTGTCGGTGGCCCGGTCGCCGGCCACCACGATGTTGTCGCCGGCGTTGAGCTTGACCGGCAGCACCCCGTCGTTCTTCAGCAGCGTGTTGGACTCGCGGGACGCCTGGTTGGCGAGCTGCGTGTAGCTGGGCTGGTGGAAACGGTAGGGGCCGTTCACCGGGTCGCCGTAGGGGTGGTCGAAGATGCCCAGCTCGAACTTGAGCTTGAGGATCCGGGTCACCGCGTCGTTGATCCGGGCCAGCGGGACCGAGTTCTCGAAGCTCGCCATGGTGAAGTCGGGCGCGCCCGGGTCGGCGCCGCCCATCACGTCAGAGCCCGCGTTGGCCGCGTTGATCCAGGCCCCCGACGGCAGCCAGTCGGTGGTGATCAGACCGGTGTAACCGAGGTTCTGCCGCAGGTAGGTGAGGATCTTGGCGCTGTCACCGGCGCCGGGACCGCCCGGGTCGAGATACGAACTGCCCGCGTAGCCCGGCATGATGTTGACCGCGCCGGCCTCCATCGCCGCCTTGAACGGGATCATGTGGTACTTGATCGTGACCCCGTCGTAGACGATGCCCGCCTCGCCGCCGGCGCCCTCGCCCGGCCAGTGCTTGACGGTGGCCAGCACCGAACCGGGGTTCAGCTCCGGTCCGCCCTGCAAGCCCGAGACCAGCGCCCGCAGTTGGGCCGCGGCCACATCCGCGTTCTCGCCGTTGCCCTCCTGGATGCGGGGGTAGAGCACCTTGGTGCCGACCTCGGCCAGCGGGGAGAGGGTGCCGCGGGCGCCGACTTCCAGCTCCTCCTTGCGCTGCATGTCGCCGAGCTTGTAGTCGAGCGGATAGTCCTTCCCCGCCGCCAGCGTGCTCTGCAGCGGGTACGTGGTCTGGTAGCCGGCCGTGGTGTCACCGGCGGAGACCGGCGGGATGCCCAGCCGGGTGGCCGCGGTGGAGAGCAGCACGTTGTTCAGGTCGGCCGGCTGGGCGGGCCCGAAGTGCCAGCCGGACATCGGGTACTGCTGGACGTTGTAGAACATCTGGTACGCCTTCTCCTCCAGCGTCATCCGCCCGAGGAGATCGTTCACCCGCGTGTCGACCGACAGCCGCCAGTCCTCGTACGGCTCGATCGTGCCGTCCTTGTTCAGGTCCCGGGCGCCGTTGATCACGTTGACGCCGTCGGCCACCTGCTCGATGTCGGGCAGATAGACGCTGAACGTGCGGATGTTGGAGGTGGTCTTGGTTCCCGAGCCGTTCACCGCGACCACGTACCACTTGTACGTCCACCGGTCGGTGATGTCCCAGCTCGGTGTGTAGCTGGTGCCGGTGACCTCGGCGACCTTGGTGTAGAGGTCGAGGAGGTTGCCCGACGCGGTGAAGTCGTAGTCGGTGCGGCTGAGGTTGAGCCACACCTCGTAGTGCGCGGTGCCGCCGACGGCCGCCCAGCTGAGCGCGGGACGGCGGGTGTTGGTGACCATCGCCTTGTCGGCCGGCGCGGAGAGCTGGAACTGGTTCAGCGTCGCCGGGGCCTTGGTCGGGCCCGAGAGCATCGGCGGCGTCGCGGTGGAGGTGTCCACCGTGCCGTACACCTGGAACTCCCACAGCGAATAGCCGTAGCCGGAGGAGCGGGCGGTGCCGGTCAGCCGGACGTAGCGGCCGGTGCCGGTGACGGGCAGCTTCTCGATGCCGCCCTTGCCGGTGGTGGTGGTGTAGATCGGCGTCCACGCGGTGCCGTTGTTGGAGACGTCGATGTGGTAGCCGGTGCCGTACGCCGACTCCCAGTTGAGCACGATGCCGCTGATCGATCCGACGTTGCCGAGGTCCACCTGGAGCCACTGGTCGTCGGTGTAGAGGCTGGACCAGCGGGTGTTGGTGCGGCCGTCGAGGGCTGCGGCCGGGGCGTTGGCGCCCTCGTAGGAGGACGCGGTGACCTGCTTGTAGGCGGAGATCACGGTGCCGGAGAAGTCACCGCCGCCGCCGGTCGGGGGCGGGCTCGTGGTGCCACCGGTGGTGCCGCCGTTCCCGCCGCTGGAGCTGCCGGTGGTGAACACCTGGAACTCCCACAGGGAGTAGCCGTATCCGTTGGCGCGGACCGTCCCGTACAGCCGGATGTAGCGGCCGGTGCCGGTGACGTTGAGGGTCTGCACGCCGCCGGGGCCGGTGGTGGTGGTGTAGATGTCGGTCCAGGTCTGCGCGTTGTCCGAGACCTGGATCTTGAACGAAGTCCCGTAGGCAGCCTCCCAGTTGAGGCCCACCTGGCAGACGGACTGCGAGCTGCCGAGGTCGACCTGCAGCCACTGCGGGTCGGACGCGGCGCTTGACCAGCGGGTGCCGGTGTCGCCGTCCACGGCGGCGGACGCGGGCGTGCCGGCGTTCTCGGTGGAGGAGGCGGTGGCGGTCTTGTTCAGCGCGGCGTTGGCCGTGCCGCAGGCGCCGGGGCCGGTGCCGCCGGTGGAGCCGTACACCTGGAACTCCCAGAGGGAGTAGCCGTATCCGGTGCCGCGGGCGGTTCCGTACAACCGGACATAGCGCCCGGAACCGTTTACGGAAAGCGTCTGTGTGCCGCCCGCCCCGGTGGTGGTGGAGTAGATGTCGGTCCAGGTCTGGGCGTTGTCCGAGACCTGGATCTTGAACGACTTGCCGTAGGCCGCCTCCCAGTTGAGGGTGACGGAGCTGACGGTGTCGGTGGCCCCGAGGTCGACCTGCAGCCACTGCGGGTCGGACGCGGCGCTGGACCAGCGGGTACCGGCGTCACCGTCCACGGCCGCGGAGGCCGGCGTGCCGGCGTTCTCGGTGGAGGAGGCGGTGGCCGTCTTGCCCTGCGAGAGCAGGGTGTCGGCGGCGTGCGCGGTGCCGGCGGTGGAGCTGATGGCGCCGCCGAGGGCGAGGGCGGCCGCGACGCCGGCCGCGATGAGCGGTCTGCGCCTTCGGGTCTTGCGGGTACTTCGCAGCAGTGCGGACAGCAGGCTCATGGGCATCTCCACGGTGGGGGGTCGACTCTGGGAGAGCGCTCTCCCGGGAGTCTGTGGGATGCCGTTGGGGGTGTCAATGCCTGTGCGGCAGCTATGCGTTGGGGGGCCGGGATGAGGACCCCGGGGGTCAGGGGATGAGGACCCCGGGGGGCTACGGGATGTGCTCGGTCTCCTGCTCGGACTGGAAACGGGTGCGCAGTTCGCGGATGGCACCTATCAGCTCGCGCTGCTCCGGCGCGGTGCCGCCGAACTCGTTCTCCAGGATGCGGGCGAGCTGCCGGGCGTTGTTCGGACGCTCCCCGGTGCTCAGCACATGGTTGCGGTAGGCGCCGAAGTAGGCCTCGGAGGCGGGGATGCCGTCGGGGAGGTTGAGGCCGGCCACCGGATACGTCTCGGCGTCGGAGTCACCGCCGGGGGCGGGGGGTTCGGGCTCGGGCTGGGCGGGCGCCGCGGACTGGGCGGCCTGCCGGTACTGCGGCTGCTGGTACTGGGCTTGCTGGTACTGGGGCTGCTGGTACTGCGGCTGGGCCGCGTACGGGGGCTCGCGGAACTCCTGGGCGCTGTTGCCGTTGTAGCCGTTCGCGCCATTGACGCCGTTCGGGGCGCCGTTGGGCGTGCCGTTGATGTCCGGGTTGCCCAGTGGCCGCTGGCGGTACGGGCCGTTGGGGACCATCACCTGCGGTTGCTGCTGCGGCTCCGGCTCGAACTGCTGCGGTCCCTGCGGCTGTTGCGGGTCCTGCTGCTGGGGCGGCCGCTGGTTCGGGTACGCCTGTGCGTAGGGGGCGGCGAACCACGGGCTGTCGTGGGTGCCCTGCCACTCCTCGAACGACGGCTGCTGCTCGTACATCTGCTGCTCGTAGAGCCGCTGCTGGTCGTACACCTGCTGCTCCTCGAACCCGGGGTCGTACCCCTGCTCGTGCGAGGGCTCGGCCGCCGCCTCGGGCTGCCGGGCGCCGGGCGCGGCCGTACCGGTCGCCGCCGCGGGCGCCTGCTCCACCTGGTCGGCCGGTGCGGCCGGCGTCACCGGCTCGACCTTGACCGCCTCCAACTGCCGTACCGGCGAGCTGAGTTCGATGCCGGCCGCCTCAAGTCCCGCGTCGGCGGTCTCCGACAGCGGCACGCCGTACTTCGCCAGCCGCAGCGGCATGAGCGCCTCGATCGGGGCCCTGCGGCGCCACGCGACGCCGTACCGCGCCCGCAGCCTTGCCCGGTAGACCAGCCGGTCCTGCTCGCGGCGGATGACCTCTTCGTACGACCGCAGCTCCCACAGCTTCATCCGGCGCCACAGCTTGAAGGTCGGGACCGGGGCGAGCAGCCAGCGGGTGAGGCGGACGCCTTCCATGTGCTTGTCGGCGGTGATGTCGGCGATCCGGCCGATCGCGTGCCGGGCCGCTTCGACCGAGACCACGAAGAGCACCGGGATGATCGCGTGCATCCCGACGCCGAGCGGATCCGGCCAGGCCGCGGCCCCGTTGAAGGCGATGGTGGCGGCGGTGAGCAGCCACGCGGTCTGCCGCAGCAGCGGGAACGGGATGCGCAGCCAGGTCAGCAGCAGGTCGAGTGCGAGCAGCACCACGATGCCCGCGTCCACGCCGACCGGGAAGACGTTCGCGAACCAGCCGAACCCCTTGTCCAGCGCGAGCGAGCGCACGGCGGCGTAGGAACCGGCGAAGCCGATCCCGGCAATGACCACCGCACCCGTGACGACGATGCCGGCCAAGATCCGGTGCATCCGGGTCAACTGTATCGCGGCCACCCGCGACCCCTCCTGCCGCTGAAAAGCTCCTGCCCCCGTGAACTGGCGGCCCCAGACTGCCATACGGGCGCGCAGGCGTGGGCATCCGTCCGTCGGACAAATGTACGGATAGCCGGGCGGGAGGGCGGGAACTTCCGGCAGTTGTTACTTGCCGCGGCCCCGGAAGCGCTATCCGGACAGGCCGTCGGAGTCGCTGGAGGAGCTGGTGGCGGTGCCCTTCGGGGTCCCCGTGCTGCCGCTGGTGCCGCCCGAACCGCCGCTGCCGTCCGTCGAGTTCGACGGGTCCGACGGGTCCGACGGGTTCGCCGGATTCGCGGATGAGACCGACGCCACCGCGTCCTTCGCGGCCCGCTGCGCCCCGCTGTTCACCGTCGAGGCGCTCGGGTTCTTCTTGCCGACCAGGCCGGCGCCGTTGTACTCGACGATGACCACGACGTTGCCGGTACGGGCCACCACCGTGTCGTTCTGCGAGGTCACCTTGGCCACGGTGGCCTTGCCGCTCACCGAACTCGCCTGGTCGCCGATGCCGGCCACCGCGGTGGTGGTGAAGCCCTTGACCGCGCCCAGCTCGGCGACCTCGTCGGCGTACCGCTTCTTCGCCTGGTCCTCGGCGCCGCCCAGTTCGGTCGAGGAGGTGAAGCGCTGCAAGGTGACCGAGAGCCAGCGGTACTGGTAGCCGTCCGAGCCGTTGCCGGTCCAGGAGCAGCCGCCGCGCAGCGCTATGTCGGAGGTCTCGCTCTCCGTGCCGCCGCTCGACTTCGCCTTGGGCACCAGGGCGGAGACGGTCTTCTTCGTCACCGTCTTGCAGGAACCCGGCAGCGTGCTGAACCTCGCGGGGGCGAGGGTCGGCGCGGCCGTCGTCTTCGAGGCGGTGCCGCTCGCCTTGTCGTCCGAACCGCCGCCGGAGTCGGGAGAGCATCCGGCGAGCAGCATCGCGGGCACGGTCGCGCAGGCGAGCAGGCCGGCCAGGCGCGGGGCGGTGCGACGTCGTTCCATGGGTCCGGTGGTCCTTTGCTTCTGCGGCTCGTGCGGGGCGGCCTGTGGGGGCTTCCTGTGCGGGGCGGCCTGTACGGTGCGGCTCGTACGAGGCGGCTCGTGCGGCTTGTACCGTGCGGCTCGGGCGTACGCCGATGCGGCTCCGGCACCGGCTGGCCATCCACCCTACGGGTCCCGGAGGCGGCCGCCGCCCTAGCTCTCGATCCGGCTCTCCAGCTGGCCGGCCACCTGCTGGGCGTCTTTCTGCAGGTCAGCGCTGTCGGGGTCGGTGCCGCCGCGCGGCGCGGCAGTGGTGTACGTGATGCTCACCACGACGTTCGCGGTGCGGAAGACCAAGGTCACGTCCCGGCTCGGGCCGCTCGGCGCGGTGGCCGCGTTCTTGGGGGTGTGCAGCACGTCGTTGATGAAGGCGGCGTTGCCGACGTCGGCGAGGCGGCGCGGTGCGAGGTCGGGAGCGTCCCCGGTGCCGTCCGAGCCGGTCCCGCTGGCGGAGGGGCTGCCGTCGCCCGGGGTCGCGCTGCCGCTGCCGCTGGGGGTGGCCGGCGTGGTGGAGGCGGTCTGGCCGGTCGGCGGGGTGGTGGCCGGGGTCGTCACGCTGCCGCCGGGAGTGCCGGTCGGCATCAGCGGGATGTCGGCCGCCGCAGCCCTCCGGTCGAAGTCCAGCTCGGCCTGCGCCTCGTCACTGATGCCCGGGTCGTAGGAGACCACCCGCTCGAAGTCGACGCTCAGCTTGTGCGTGGAGCCGTCGGTGCCGGCGCTCTGCCAGGCGCAGCCGACCCGGCGGTCGGTGTCGTACGTCAGCGCCTCGGTGCCCGCGTAGTCCGCCGCGCCGGGCACCAGCTTCTTCAGCGCGTCCAGGCTCACCGACACGCAGGGCTGGGGGAGTGTCTGGTACTTCCCCGGCGGCAGCGGAGAAGCGGCGCCGCCCGCGACCACCGCGGACTTGCTGTCCGTCGCCGCGCTCGGATCAGAGCCTCCGGGCGTACACGCGCCGAGCGCGCCGAGGGCGAGTGCGACGAGACCCACCGCCGCCGCGGCCGGAACCGGCAGCCTTCGCGTAGACCGCACTGAGCGGGCCCCTTCCTGCGCTTTGCCTGTTCATGGGTCGGGTTCACCCGGCCGTGGGGGTGCCGGCGGTAAACCTTTGGCGCGCACGAGCGAGCCCTGGACACAATGTCTACCGCACGCCCCACGGATTGTGCCCGCCGGGGCGGTTCTACGGGTGATGCGCGCCGCTTTCCGGCCGCTTGTTTCCGGCTTGTCCGTCCGGCGTCCAGCTGGTCGTCTTTCGGGTCGTCCGTCCGGTCGTCCATCCGTCCGTCCGGTCGTCATTCCGGTCGTCATTCCGGCTTCTCCAGGGGGAACGTCATGTCGTACACCGAGGTGCCCGGGGTCCGGGTACCGATCCGCATGTGGGCCGACCCGGCCACCGTCGAGGGCGAGGCGATGCGGCAGCTGCGTAACGTCTCCTCGCTGCCGTGGATCAGGGGGCTGGCCGTCATGCCCGACGTCCATTACGGCAAGGGCGCCACGGTCGGCTCGGTGATCGCCATGCAGGGCGCGGTCTGCCCGGCCGCGGTCGGCGTCGACATCGGCTGCGGGATGAGCGCGGTGAAGACCTCGCTGCGGGCGGGCGACCTGCCGGCCGACCTCTCCCGGCTGCGGGGCAAGATCGAACAGGCCATTCCGGTCGGGCGCGGTCGGCACGAGGACCCGGTCGACCCGGGCCGGCTGCACGGTCATCCGACGGCCGGCTGGTCCGACTTCTGGTCCCGTTTCGACGGGCTGGCCCAGCCGGTGCGGTTCCGCGCGGAGCGCGCCGCCCAGCAGATGGGCACGCTCGGCTCCGGGAACCACTTCGTCGAAATCTGCCTGGACACGGAGGACGCGGTCTGGCTGATGCTGCACTCGGGGTCGCGGAACATCGGCAAGGAGCTGGCCGACCACCACATCGGCGAGGCGCAGAAGCTGCCGCACAACCAGGGCCTGGTCGACCGCGACCTCGCCGTCTTCATCTCCGACACCCCGCAGATGGCCGCCTACCGCAACGACCTCTTCTGGGCCCAGGAGTACGCCAAGCACAACCGCGCGGTCATGATGTCCCTCCTCCAGGACGTCGTCCGCGGCGAGCTGCGCAAGGCCCGCCCCACCTTCGACCCGGTCATCTCCTGCCACCAGGAGGACGCCGAAGGTCAGATGAGGACGGTGGAGTACCGCCCCGGTGTCATCAGTTGTCACCACAACTATGTCAGCGAGGAGCGGTACGACGGGATGGACCTGCTGGTGACCCGGAAGGGCGCCATCAGTGCGGGCTCGGGGGAGTGGGGGATCATCCCGGGTTCGATGGGGACGGAGTCGTACATCGTCCGGGGGCTGGGCAACGCCGCGTCGTTCAACTCGGCCTCGCATGGGGCCGGCCGCAAGATGTCGCGTTCCGCGGCCAAGCGGAAGTTCGGCGTCCGGGACCTGGAGGACCAGACGCGGGGCGTGGAGTGCCGCAAGGACTCCGGCGTCGTGGACGAGATCCCGGGCGCGTACAAGCCGATCGGCAAGGTGATCGAGCAGCAGCGGGACCTGGTCGAGGTCGTCGCCAAACTCAAGCAGGTCATCTGCGTCAAGGGCTGACCGTTGTCGAACCAGGGCGGGGGCCGCGTGCCACGTATCGGCACCCGGCCCCTCGTCCTCCGACGGGGTCTGAGGGAGAAGGGGGCCGCCTGGCACCTGGCTCTGTATGAGCCCTCGCGGCCGGCTGCCGTTCTGGTGTCTGCGAGCGGGTGGGCGGGGTGCTTGACCCGTGGCATCGTGCGGAGGAGGCGGACCAGGGCCGCTGCTGGGTCGATGAAGCATCGATATGGCTCTGACCTGCATGTTTTGAAGTTTTGCGGATCTAGTCAGGAGGGAGACTGGCTGGCGTCCGCTAGGCTGGTAGTCTGGTACCAGATTTGGTACCCGAGAGGAGTGACGATGCCTGCGCTCAACGTGACATTCACCGACGAGGAAATGGCCACGCTCCGCCAGCAAGCAGCAAAGGAGGACACCAGCCTGAAGGCGCTCGCTCACGACGCCATCCTTGCCGAGGTCCACCGGCGCAAGGTGACCGCAGCCGCCATGCGCACCGCGCGTATCTCTGCTGGACTGAACAGGCGCCTCGCGGACCTATAGGAGCCTGGCCATCATCGAGTATCTGGACGCCAGTGACGTCCTGCAGATCGCAGAGATCACCCTGGGCGCACGCGTCGGTGTACGGGACTGGGGTCTCTTGCAAAGCGCAGTCGCGCGACCGCGGGCCAGCGTGTTTGGAGAAGACGCTTACCCGACATTGTTCGAAAAGGCCGCAGCGCTCCTTCACTCCATCTCCAGCAACCATAGCTTCGTTGATGGCAACAAGAGGACGGGCTGGGCATCTGCCATCGTCTTCCTCGATATCAACGGCTATGCCCTCAGGGACCCGCTGGACGAAGATGCCGCGGAGAAGTTCGTGCTGGCTGTGGCGCAGTCCCAACTGAACACGCCGGAGATTGCGGCTCGAATCCAGACCTTCGTCGCCTCCGAGTCAGGCGATCTGGACTGAGGCGCGGGCCGCGCACGGCCTCCAGCGCAGACACCCACCCTGCTTCTCCCACGGAGCCTGCCGTGCCGACTCCAGGGCTGAGCCGGTGAGCCACTACGGCCCCGGCGAGATGCCGGAGAGGAGCGACCGGACGCCCTTCGTACTTGATGGAGGCCGTGATGTGCGGGCACCACAACTACGTCTCCGAGGAGCGGTACGACGGGATGGACCTGCTGGTGACCCGTAAGGGCGCGATCAGCGCGGGCTCGGGGGAGTTCGGGATCATCCCGGGTTCCATGGGCACGGAGTCGTACATCGTGCGCGGCCTCGGCAACGTGTCCTCCTTCAACTCGGCCTCCCACGGCGCGGGCCGGAAGATGTCGCGCTCGGCGGCCAAGCGGAAGTTCGGCGTCCGCGATCTGGAGGAGCAGACGCGTGGCGTCGAGTGCCGCAAGGACTCCGGCGTGGTGGACGAGATCCCGGGCGCGTACAAGCCGATCGGCAAGGTGATCGAGCAGCAGCGGGACCTGGTGCAGGTGGTCGCCAAGCTGAAGCAGGTCGTCTGCGTCAAGGGGTGACCGTCAGTGGATCGGGGGCGGGGGCCGCGTGCCGGGCATCGGCACGCGGCCTCTCTCTTCGGAGGGGAGGCTCGGGGTGGGGACCGACATCAGCGGGTTCGTGGAGTGCCGCGCGTGGCGCTTCCACGAGGAGGACGGGGAGGCGTCCACGTGGGGGGCCGCGATCGACATGTTCTTCCTCGACATCACCCGGAACTATGACGCGTTCAGATGTCTGTTCGGTGTGCGGAACTACGCCGGATTCCAGCCGCTCGCCGCGGAGCGGGGCTTGCCCGCCGACGCGTCGGAGACCGTCCGCGCGGAGTTCGGGCGGTGGCCCGGTGAGGTGTTCGGGGCCACCTGGATCACGTGCGCCGAGGTGAAGCGGGTCGACTGGGACGAGCCGGCCGAGACCACCGACCGCCGGGTGCACCGCTACCAGCGCACGGACGAGGGGCTGCGGTATGTGGGAAAAGCCGTCTGGGACGCCGCGCACGCGGAGGCGCTCGGGTCACCGGACGCGACCAGTGATCCGGTTGAGGGCCGGCCCGAGGGGACCGAGTGGACCGTCGGCGACACGGTCTTCCGTGTGCGGAAGATCCGCCGCAGGGACGCCGTGCGGCCGGGCGGAGAGTGGCAGCCGGTCTGGACGGTCATGGAGGCACTGGCCTCGCTGCACGGCGACGACAATGTCCGACTTGTGGTCTGGTTCGACAACTGAGAGGGCGCGATGACCGGGAGCGGCGATGTGTGCGGTCCGGACGAAGACCTCTGCGCGGCCGTCCGCGCGGCTGGTGCCGGCAACGGCCGGAGCCGGCTGAGGTGAACACGTCGAGACGGTGCTTCTCATACGTGGGGCCCGCGGATCTCAGCGCTGCCGTCCGGGCGGAAGACGCGGCCGTCGGGATGCGGACGGGAAGCGATCTCGCCGCCTGGCTTGCGGCTCGGACCGCGGAGGAGCTGAGGGAGCCGTTCACCTTCGTGATCGGTGTCGACGGCAGGCTGCGGCTTGCTCCGCGCCGGAGCGAACACGTGGCGTGCGCGGGCGGGGAACCTGTCTTGAGCGCGGGCGAGATGACCTTCGTGCGCAGGGCCGGAGAGTGGGTGGTCGCCGAGGTCAGCAACCAGTCGACCGGCTACTGCCCCGATGTCGCCACGTGGCCGGCGATGGCGGACGCGCTGGACCAACTCGGCCTGCGGCACCCGGACGGCCTCACACAGGAGGCGGTCTTCCGGCGCTGTCCGAGGTGCCAGGAGCGCAACATCGTCCGGGAGGCGCAATTCGTCTGCGTCTTCTGCGACGCGGACCTGCCCGCCGAGTGGAATCTCCACCAGGCCGCCGACCCCGAACCACCGTAGCCGTTCGGACGGCCCGGCTGTCCGAGGAGCGGTACGAGGGGATGGACCTGCTGGTGACCCGCAAGGGCGCGATCAGCGCGGGCTCGGGGAGTTCGGGAATCCTGGGTCGCGCGCTCGGCCCGAGTCAGGTCAGAGGGAGTTCAGCGAGCATCACCGCGAACAGGGGGGAATCGGGGAAGGGCTGGTCTTCTCCGACCTTGCGGTATCCCCACGACTCGTACATGGCCTGGACTCTGGGATGGCCGGTGTCGACGGTGAGCACCGCCAGATCCTCGTCGCGGCTTGCGAGAAGGGCATGGTGGAGCTGTACGGAGGCACCGGTCTTGCGCCACCTCGGACGGACCATCAGCTCGGAGAGGGCGAAGGTGCGGGATTTCTCGGGGGCAGGGTCGAGGTGCTCACGCCACCATTCCCGTCCTTCTGTCGCAGGGGCGCCGTAGGAGTAGCCGACCGGCTCGTCCCCTTCGTAGCCCATGACACAGGCGAAGCCGTCCTTACTGCCCCAGTGGTCCACGAACCAGGCGAAGCGCTGGTTGAACGGGTCGTCCATCGCGTCGGCGTAAGCGTCGGCGTGCACGTCGATCAGCGTCTGCCGGATCTGCGGCAGGTCCTCGTGTGTGTAGCGCCGCAGGTCCAAGGAGGCAGTGATCATGCCCTGATCCATTCGAGTCGGTAGCGGTCTCCCCACTCTCGCGCGAGGGTGACCGTCGGCGCCAGAGTAATCAAGTCCCGGTAGAAGTCCCCGAGTAGGGACCGGAGCCGTCCTGGAAGCGGATGGCCGGACATCAGGTCGAAGATCTGGGAGGCCGTGGCGCACGCCTGCTCGATGTCCCGCTGGTGGAGTTGGGCGAGCGCCAGGTCCACGAGGGTCATGGCACGGTTGCGGCGGAACTCCTCGGGGATCAGGGCCAGTGCCTTAGTCGCTGTTGTCGTTCCGAATTTGAGGGCGGCGTTTTCACTGGTCAGGCATGGGTTGGGTAGTTCGGTGGGAGGTGTGGCCTGTCGGGTTGTCGCTCGCTGGGGAGGCCGGGATGCCGTCGGTTGTCGGACTGCTGGAACAGCACGAGGTTGCTGCTCGTCGTCGGGTCGACGGGCTGCGGGAGGAGGCTGATCGGATCCAGGCCGAGCTGGCCGAGGCCGAGCAGGAATGGCAGGAGTGGTCGGTCGCCCGCAGGCGAGTCGACGCGGTGCTGGCTTCCGGCGGCGATGACCAGGCGGAAGCCTCCCAAAGCTCGCGGGATGCGGTGCAATCGAGGTCACAGGTGCCTGTGTGGCGCGAAGGGCTTGCCTGTTCGGTCCTGTCGGTGGACTACCAGCGGATCGTGCAGGCACTCGCCGACCGGTCCCGGCTTCATCAAGGGCCCTTGACTTGCCAGGAGATGGCCGCGGTGTTCGGGATGGACGTGGTGCCGGCGCGGGTGGAGGCCTTGCGGGCGAAGGCGAAACGCCTGGTCGCGCGGGGATGGCTGACCGAGCCCTCACCGGGCCAGTTCACGCTGGCGAAGGGTGTGGCCGGGCCAGTCGGCGGGTCATGAGCAGGGTCATCGACCAGTAGACGATCGCCTCCGCGCTGGTGGTGCGGCGTTCGTAGTCGCGTGCCAGCCGGCGGGTGCGCATCAGCCAGGCGTTGGTGCGCTCAACGATCCACCGCTTGGGCAGGACCACGAAACCCTTCTGGTCGTCGCTGCGTTTGACGACCTGCAGGACCAGCGCGAGGACGGCCAGGCAGTGCTCGACGAGGCTGCCGGTGTATCCGCCGTCTGCCCAGACCAGGACCAGACGGTGATGCGCCTCGGCCACCCGCTGGAGCAGGACCTTCGCGGCGGTGCGGTCTCCGACGTCCGCAGCGGTGACCATCACGCCCAGCAGCAGCCCGAGACTGTCGACCACCAGGTGCCTTTTGCGGCCGTTGATCAGCTTCCCGCCGTCGAAGCCGCGGCTGTCCGAGCCCACCACGGCGTCGGCCTTGACCGACTGGGAGTCGATCACGGCGGCCGTCGGCTCGATGTCCCGCCCGGCACGGGTGCGGACCCGGTCGCGCAGCCGGTCGTGGAACTCCCCGATCAGGCCGCGGTCGCGCCAGCGGCGGAAGAACGCGTAGACCCGGTCCCACGGCGGGAAATCGGCCGGCATCGCGCGCCACTTGATTCCGTTGTCGACCAGATACCGGACCGCGTCCAGTATGGCCCGGTGGCAATACGCCTCCGGCTGCCCGCCGCGGCCCCGCATCCAGCCCGGCACCGGCAGCAACGGCCGGACCACCTTCCACTCCTCGTCCGTCATGTCCGACGGATAACGCGGCTGCCGGGCCCCGTTGTCGGCGGCGTTTCCGAACCGGTGTGCCAGGCAGTCACACCCCGGAGTGACCGAACTGGACGGCCCAGCCATCGACACGGAACACTCCAACACCGGGGCCTCCTGACGTTGTTCGTTGATTCGACACCATCGAACTGTTCAGAAGGCCCCACCCTTATGCACCGACCATGCCGTCACCACCCAAACGGGAACCCCGGTTCGAAGCCCACTCCCCAAGGCCGGAACGACAACAGCAACTTATGCCCGGCCGCCTCAGCCCTGGCGGGATTGCCCACCCGGTCCTGGACGATTGCCGTCAGCGCGTGCAACTCGGCCGGCCCGTAGAACGTCGCCCAACTCGGCCGCGGCACCGCCGAATCTGCCTTCCCCAGAGCCACTTCGGCGTGGCCGAGAGACCGCAACGCTGCCTGGCGGTCCATCAGCATGGAGTGCCCGATGGCAGTGCGGACGTGGGCAAGGGAAGCGAAGAAGGGGTCGCGACGGGCAATGGTGTTGCTCTGCGCCGCGAGGGCCGCGTCCACGGCTTGGGCGAAGTTTCCGCGTTCTCGGGCCAGCATGGCCACCGAGATCCAGACGCGCAGTTCTGCCGTGGGGTCGTTGGCCATGCCTGCGAGATAGAGCGCACGTTCCAGGTGCTGCTGGGCCTGGTTCGGGTGGCGGGCGTCGATCGCCGACCAGGCCGCGGTGGCTGTGTAGTCGGCGGCCACGCTGAACAGCCGCTGCCGGATGCGTTGAGAGGCCGCCGACTTCTGGAAAGCCAGGGCCTGCGCCGCTCCCGCCAACGCGGTCTGTTCGAGAGTCTCGTGACCGCCCCGGTCCTGGTCGAGCAGGGCCAGACCATCCAGTCCGTTGCGGAGCCGGATCACTTCTGAGGTTCCTACAGCGGTCGGCCTGCCGCCGGGCATCGGAGCCACGATGGCGGCTGTCGTGCCGGTGGTGGCGGTGAGGAATTCGCGGCGCCTCACAGGCTGCTCCGGTTCGTCGGCGGAACTATGTGTGCCCGCCCGGGCAAAGCCCAACTTCTCGGCGGTACACCCGAATACTGCCCGCAGCGCCTCGCGCTGACGGGGGTGAGGCCAGCGGGTTTTTCCGGTCAGCCAGTGCCGAACTGTCCGGTCGCTGACTGTCCCGTCGTGGCCGTGCTCGCGTAGGTAGCCGTTCACCGCCTCGGCCAGCTCGGCCTGAGTGAAGCCCGCCTCGCGTAAGGCGCTGATGAGGACTCGGTTCTCCTCCACTGACCAAACGTAGCCACAGGGTCCGCATCGCCAGAGGCGAACGACCGGAATTTCCGGCTGGGCCGACCGCATGCGGGAGGAACTTTTCCTCCTGCGCAGGTACCAGCTGTCGTTCACTCAACTACGGACGCGGTAACGGAGACCTCGTCGTCTCCGAGTTGGACAGGCTGACCGAGCGCTGGGGAATCGACCGGTTGCCGTTCGGCAAGGGGGTCCGGGGTGTCCTGAAGGGAGAACCGACGAATGACGCGCAACGGAGCGGCCTGGGTGGGCGACGAAGTAAGGGACGAGAACGCCGAGCGGGAGGGCATCGTGACAGATGTCCGGGGCGGCCGGTATCGGCTCCGCGCCCTCACAAGGCCCGGGGAGTGGGCGGCCGATTCGTCGGAACGGCTCACCGTCACCGTGCCGCTGGAACGCGGAGTCGGCCGATGAGTCCTGAGGGGCCGGCCTCCGGTCATCCGATCACAGCTTCGGTCCTCTTCACGGACGAGAACGACCGAATTCTCGTCGTCCATCCGGCTCGGCGCCCTGAAGGTCAATGGGCCCTTCCTGGCGGCCTTGTGGAGGCCGGGGAGTCCCCGGTGGAGGCCGCGCGGCGCGAGATCCAGGAGGAGTTGGGTCTCGCGACGGACATACGGACCACCGACTTGATGGCAGTCGAGTGGCTGGAGGCCGTGACCCCCGGCCGCCGGGCCCGGCTCGCGCTCGTCTTCGCGGGTCCCCGGTTGTCCACAGCGGACGCTGAGGGGATTGTGCTGCAACGTCGCGAGATCACTCGCTGGGCCTGGGTCCGTCCGGATACGGCTCTGGAGATCCTGCACCCGCGTGTAGCCCGGCGCGTCCGCGGGCCGCTCCAACTCCCCGGATCAACGCTCTACCTTGAGACCAGGAACGAGAGGACCCCATGAACAACTTCCCGGCCGACCGCACTCTGCGGATCGGCACCCGCAGCTCCCCGATGGCCCTGGCCCAGGCCCATATGGTCGCGGACCTCCTGCGCAAAGAGGAGGCGGAGATCCAGGTCGAACTGGTGCCGGTGACCACCGAAGCGGACCTGTGGCAGGGGGACTTGGCTCAGCTCGGCGGCAAGGGTCTGTACGTCAAACAGATCGACACCATGCTTCAGCGTGGAGAAGTGGATATGGCGGTCCACTGCGTCAAGGATGTGCCGGGCGACCAACCCATGCCCCAGGGCCTGGTCTTCGCCGCTTACCTGCCGCGCGACGACGTACGCGACGTGCTCCTGTTCCCGGAAGGCTCCGAGATGCAGAGGCTCGACGACCTTCCGCCCGGTGCCGCCGTTGCCACCTCGGCTGTTCGCCGCAAAGCTCAGGTCAATCGTGTGCGACCGGACCTCAATGTCGTTCGGGTACGCGGAGCTGTCGGCACGCGCATCGAGAAACTCGACGGGAAGAAGAAGATCGACACCAGGCTGGACGCCATGATCCTGGCGACCTCCGGCCTGGAGCGGCTGGGGCTGTCCCACCGAGGTCGCCAGGTCTTCACCGTGCAGGAGATGCTCCCGGCTGTCGGTGCCGGAGTTCTCGGCTTGGAGTGCCGTCACGACGACGGCTCCGTGGCCGGTCTGCTGAGTCGTCTCAACCATGACAGGACGATGACCGAGGTCACCGCCGAGCGCGTGATGCTCCACGGCCTGAGGGGCCACTGCAACAGCCCCATCGCCGGTCACTGCGTCACCGAGCCGGACGGTCAACTCTCCCTGCGGGGGATGGTCTTCTCCCGGGACGGCGCCAAATTCGTCCACGCCCACATCTGGGGCGAGAGCAGCAACGACCCCGGCACTCTCGGCGCTCGCGTCTCCGCGGAACTGCTGCGCCAGGGGGCGCGGGGGATCATTGCCGGCAATCCGTACTGACGCCCAGGCCCGGAGCCCCAACTTGGCTTGGGAGGCTCTTCTGCGACGCGGGCCTGGCCGTGCGGGAGTTCAGAGGTTCTCTTGAGCTGGGAGTGCGGGTTGCGCGGGTACGTACCCGCGTACGCCGGGCCGTTGGGGCGGGCGGGGGAGCAACGGGGGAGCGGGATGGGGCTGTTGCATGCGGTGCCCGCGCTGATCGCGGTCATGGCGGTGGGGACGGCGTACCGGGTGGTACGGCGGGCGATGGAGTTGCGCGCTGCGTGGCGCAGCGGGCTCACCGCGGAGGCGCGGTGCCTGCGGGCGTACCGCACGCACGGTGAGAACGGCAGTACGCGGCACCATGTGTACGGGTTCACCACCGCCGAGGGCCTTCAGGTCCGCTTCGAGGAGCGGAACGGTCCAGCAACCGTCGTGGAGGGCGACTACGTCACCGTGCACTACACCGCCGCCCGGCCGGGGAAGGCCACGGCGATCCCGCCACGGGGCGCCAGAACCGCGGCGAGCACCGTGGCCGCGCTAGCTTTCCTGGGCGCGGTGGTCGCCTTCTGCGCGGTGTTCGTCTCGTTGGTCCCGGCGTAGTAGCTGTGACCGGGCCGGTCCGTGCCGGGTCGACCGTTCGCGTGGCCGGTGCCCCGTCAGGGGCGCGGGGAACTGCGCGCTCGGCCACGGCGGGGCCGCGGGGTGGCAACTGCCTTGTGCGGGTGGGTGGATGGAGCGGGGCTCGGTGCGGCGCCGGCCCGCGGACGGCCCTGCGTTCCGACCGGTTCAGGTGGCGGCGTTGTTCGGGGGGGCGGGGACCCCCGGTTTGGCGGCCCCACCCGGCCGCCACACGCGGCCGTCCACCTGTTCGCCCGGCCGCCGAACGCGCCCGCCCCGCCCCGGCGGACCCCCCGCTCACCGCCCAGGCCCCCCGCTCACGCGAACCCACCGAACGACAGGGCCCGTTGACGCCGTGGCACCGGCATGTTATTCAACAGTGGCGCACCCTTGGACTAGACCATTCCCCCACTACGTGTCTAAGGACCCCACATGAAACGTCGCACCAAGCTCCTCGCGGTGGCCACTGCCGCAGGCGTCGCCGGAACGCTCAGCGTGCTCGGCAACAGCAGTGCCTCCGCGGCAACCGCGGGCCCCATCGTCGGGCTCGGCGGCAAGTGCGTCGACGTGGCCAGTGCGTCCACGGCCAACGGCACACACGTGCAGACGTACGACTGCAACGGCAGCAGCGCGCAGAACTGGACGGTCGGCAACTCCGACAACTCGATCCGGGCGCTGGGCAAGTGCATGGACGTGACCGGCGCGTCGACCGCCAGCGGCGCCAAGGTCCAGCTCTACGACTGCAACGGCACCGGTGCGCAGCAGTGGACCGTGAGCAACGGCGAACTGGTCAACACCGCGTCGGGCAAGTGCCTGGACGTCACCGACAAGTCCACGGCCAACGGCAACCAGCTCCAGATCTGGACCTGCACCGGGGCGTCCAACCAGCTGTGGACGCTGCCCGGCGGCAGCACACCTCCGTCCGGCGGGCTCAACACGTCGGTCGCGCCCGGCGGCAACTTCAACCTGTCGGTCTGGGAGCTGCAGGAGCCGGTGGGGTCGCCGGGCTCGCCGACCACGATCTCGTCGTCGCGGCTGCAGGGGGCGGGCGGCTTCCAGGACCAGTACTTCTACACCGACGGGTCCGACGGCGCGATGACGTTCTGGGCGCCGGAGAAGGGCGTCACCACGCCGAACTCCAACTACGCCCGGTCCGAGCTGCGGGAGATGAACACCAACGGCAGCGCCGCCGACTGGTCGCTGGCCGGTACGCACCGGCTCAACGCGTCGCTCCGCGTGGTGTCCGTGACGTCGAACGTCTGCGTCGGGCAGATCCACCTCGGCTCGGGCGGCACGTCCACCAAGCCGCTGATCGAGCTGTACTACCACTCCAACGGCGACATCGTGGCGGGCGTCGAGAACTCGCCCTCGGGCGGCCAGACGACGCACCCGGTGGGCCACGTCGCGGTCGGCACGAAGTGGAGCTACACGATCGGTGTCTCCGGCGGCAACACGATCGACCTGACGGTCAACGGCACCACCACGCACTACGCGATCCCGTCCTCCTTCAACCCCTACAAGCAGTACTTCAAGGCCGGTTCCTACAACCAGTCCTCCTCCGACAGCACCACCAACGGCGCCCGCGTCGCCTTCTACACCCTCACCGTCTCCCACAGCTGACCCCCCACCCGGCGGGTGTCCGCACCCCGGATCCCCCCACCCGCGGCCACCCGCCACCCGGCCCACCCGCCCCGAGCCGTTTCGGCCTACGGGACGGGTGGGCCGGAGAGGTAGCGGCCCTGGCGGTCGTAGGGCCAGGCGTTGGGGGTGCAGCCGTGGAGGCCGTCGATCTGCTGCATCATCGCGGGGGCCGGGCGGCCGGGGCCGGGGCAGCCCTCGTGGCCGTGGCCGATACGGTGGCCGACCTCGTGGTTGATGATCAGCGCGCGGTACTCGTGGAGCGGGCCGGGGAACTCGGGGGAGCCGGTGTTCCAGCGCTTGAGGTTGACCACGACCTGGTCACCGACATCGCAGTTGACCTCGCCGTGGGTGTGCAGGCCGGCCGCGCCGCAGATGGCGTCCACGGTGCCGGGGGTGGCGATCTTGATCTCGAAGTCGTAGCTGCCGCCGGAGACCAGCTGGAAGGCGTCGTGGCCGTCGGCGGTCCAGCCGCGGGGGTCGGCGAGGATGCCGGCGATCTCGTCGGCCGCGGCGGTGGCCGGGACACCGCTGCCGTCCTCGACCTGGACCTTGTAACGGCGGACCGTCCCCCGGCCGACGGAGGTGCCCGCCGCCCGGGCGGTACGGAACTTCCCGTTGCCGGCTGTGGGCCCGGCGCCCGGCGGAGTGGGCTTCCGCGACGGCGCCGGCGAGGAGGTGCCGGGCGCCGCACCGGTACCGGACGGTCGCGGGCTCACCGAATCCGGAGAAGCCGGAGAAGCCGGAGAGGCCGGAGAGAGCGGAGAGGCCGGAGAGGCCGGAGAAGTCGCCGGGCCCGTCGGCACCGCGCCGGCCGCGGACGTGCTCGCCGCGTCGGTCCGCCCGCCGTTGAAGAAGACGATCACCGTGCCGAGCAGGCCGAGCGCCAGCAGGGTGCCGATCAGGGCGGCTCGGCGGGGACGTCTGCGAGGGTGCGCGTGCGAGGCGGAGCGCGGTTTCGGTGCGGAGTGCATGACCGTTCACGGTGGAGGCCCGAGGTGATCGCCCGTGGCGCAAAGGGTCACGAGACGGTAACGCCGACCGGCCCCGGGCCGCCGCCCCGCCCCGACCCCGCCCTCACCCGGCTCCCGCCGCGCTGCCGCCCCGTCCGACGTACCCGCCCCCGCCCGAGTGTGATCCTTCTGTAACGGCTGCCCCCTGAGCTGCATCTTCCGGTCACCCCTTCACCCCGCTCGCGCATACTGGCCGCATGTCCCGAGTCCTCCTCGTCGAAGACGACCCTGCCGTCCGCAAGGGCGTACAGCTCGCGCTACGGCACCAGGGACACGACGTCTGCGCCGCCGGGACCGGCGAGGAGGGCCTGGAACGGCTCCGTTCCTTCCGCCCCGACGTGGTCGTGCTCGACCTGATGCTCCCCGGCATCGCGGGGCTCGACGTGTGCCGGCGGATCCGGGAGCGTGACCAGGTCCCGATCATCATGGTGACCGCCCGGGGCGACGACGTGGACGTGGTCGTCGGCCTGGAGGCCGGCGCGGACGACTACGTGGTCAAGCCGGTCCAGGCCCGGGTGCTCGACGCCCGCATACGCGCGGTGCTGCGCCGGCTCAACCCGTCCCCGTCCGAGGCGGTCCGGCCGCGGCCGGAGACCCACGGCGACCTGACCATCGACCGGGCCGGGCTGGTCGTCTCCCACCACGGCGAACGCGTCCCGCTCGCCCCCTCGGAGCTGCGGCTGCTGCTGACGCTCTCCGCGGCGCCCGGACAGGTGCTCAGCCGGCAGCAGTTGCTGGAAGCGGTCTGGGAGCACAGCTACCACGGGGACATCCGGCTGGTGGACGCCTGCGTGAAGCGGCTGCGCGGCAAGCTCGGGGAGCTGGGCGGGGACCCGCGCTACATCCAGACCGTACGCGGCTTCGGCTACCGCTTCCGCTCCCAGTGAGCCCCGCACGATGACCCCCCGCACCGTGACCCCCGGCCGGCCGGCCCCCGCCCCCACCGGCCGGGCACCCGCCGCGCACGCGTCAACCGCCCCCGCCGGCCCGGCCCCCGCCAACGGCACCCCCATTAACGGCGCTCCCATCAACGCCACCCCCGCCGAACCCAGCCTCGCCGCCAGAACCCTGCTCGCCCTGCGCGGCCTCCGCTTCCGCCTCGTCGTCGGCTTCGCCATCGTCGCCGTGGTCAGCGCCCTGAGCACCGGCCTGCTCGCCTTCCGCGAGGCCAGGACCGGCGTGCTGCAGCAGAGCCAGGACGCCGTCATCAAGCAGTTCCGGGACAGCATCGACAGCCTGGCCCCCGGCATCCCGCCCGCCCCGACCCAGAACGACCTGCAGAATCTGGTGTCCGCGGTGGCCCGGGCCCACCAGTCGCAGGGCTGGCAGGTGCTCGCCACCTACGGCGGCACCCGCGCGCTCGCCGCCCCGGCGGACGCCTTCGCCGAACTGACCCCGGAACTGCGCGAGTCCGTCGCCACCCGGCGCGCTGCCGTCTTCCAGCGGGTGGACGCGGACGGGCAGCCGGTCCTCGTGGTCGGCCTGCCGGTCGCCTACGGCGGGAACGACACCAGCGTCTCGGCGCTCTCCGGGGTCGTGTTCTACCTGATCGTGCCGCAGAGCACGGAACAGGCGTACGTACGGGCGATGATCACCGCCATCGAGCACGCCACCTTGTCCGCGCTGCTGGTCGCCGTCCTGCTGGCGCTGCTCGCCGCCAGCGGGGTGCTGCGGCCGGTACGCGCCCTGCGCCGCGCGACCCGGCGGATGGCCGAAGGGCACCTGGACGTACGGCTGGCGGTCAACGGCTCCGACGAGCTCGCCGACCTGTCGCGGTCGTTCAACGACACCGCGGCCGCGCTGGAGCAGTCCGTCACCGAGCTGCGCCGGCTGGAGGCGCAGGCCCGCAGATTCGTCGCGGACGTCTCCCACGAACTGCGCACCCCGCTGGCCGCGATGTCGGCGGTCACCGACGTACTCGACGAGGAGGCGCCGCACTTGAACCGGGAGACCGCCGACGCGGTGCGGCTGATCAGCCAGGAGACCGGGCGGCTCGCCCGGCTGGTGAACGACCTGATGGAGATCTCCCGCTTCGACGCAGGCGCCGCCCGGCTCAACCTGGACGAGATCGACCTGGCCGAGTCCGTACGGCGCACGCTGGCGTCGCGCGGCTGGCTGGGCGAGGTGGAGACGCAGCTGCCCGCGGCGCTGCGGACAAGGGTCGATCCGCGCCGGCTCGACGTGGTCGTGGCCAATCTCGTCGGCAACGCGCTGCGGCACGGGGCGCCGCCGGTACGGCTCTCGCTCGGCGTCAGGGACGAAGGACCGGAAGGGGCGTGGGTCGTCATCGAGGTCACCGACAACGGCCCCGGCATCGCGCCGGGCGCGCTGCCGCAGATCTTCGAGCGCTTCTACAAGGCGGACACCACCAGGACCCGCAGCGAGAGCAGCGGGCTCGGGCTGGCGATCACCGCCGAGAACGTCCAGTTGCACGGCGGCAGCGTCCGGGCCGCGAACCGTCCGGGCGGCGGCGCGGTCTTCACCGTCGAATTCCCGCTGGACCTGTCATGACCGGCCCGCTGCTGAAGTGGCTCGGGCTCGCCGTCCTGCTGGGCCTGACCGCCTGCGGTGTCCCGCCCTCCGGCGTCATCCAGGCCGGGGCGCCCGCCACCGGGATGTCTCCGGCCACCACCCTCTACTTCGTCGCCCGCGGCGAGGACGCCACCCTCGTCGCCGTCCCCCGCCGTACGGCCGCTCCCGTCGACCCGGCCACCGCCGTTGCCCTGCTGCTGGGCGGCCCCGAGGAGTACGAGCAGCCGAAGCTCGGCACCGAGCTGCCCCGTTTCTCCGCCCCGCCGAGCGTCTTCACGACCTCCGGCGGCGTCCTTGTCACCCTGCCCAAGGACGCCCCCCGGCTCGGCGCGATCGCGGTGCTGCAACTCGTCTGCACGGCCGGCGCGGCCTTCACCGCAGGCCCGGATACCGCGTCCGGGAAGGCGGCGGACTCCGCACCGACCCGCCTCGGCGCGGTCCCGAGGAGGACCTTCCCGAGTGAAACCGTCCCGGGGAAGGCCGTTCCCACCGCGGTGCCGACCGCTCCGGGCGCCCCGCGGATCGCCGACCCGGGCGCCGTGACCGTCAGCGTGGTCGGCGAGGGATGGCGGGTGACCCGCTCGGCGGACAGCTGCCCGGCCGCCTGAGCCCCGGCCGGCGAAGACACACCGCCCGCCCGCCTGAGCCACGGCCGCCGAGGACGCACCGCCCGCCTGAGCCCCGGCCGCCGCGGTCAGCGCGACAGCACGCTCATCAGGTGCCGCATGGTCGCCGGGAGCGCCGCGTCGACACCGGCACCGTCGGCCGGCGGCGCAGCCGACCCGCCCGACGGGTCCGCGGTGCCGGCCAGGACGATGGAAGAGCTGATGTCGAGCGTGAAGACGGCGCCGCCGTGCAGGACTTCCAGCGTCCGGCGGTTGGCGCTGGTGGAGAGGAACGCGCGGTCCCCGAGCCCGCCCAGCGGACGCGTCACCGTATCGCGCTCGGCGGCGTCGTCCGACGGGTAGAGGCTGATGTAGTCGCCCCCCGGGTCGTGCGCCGGCACCCGGATGGGGGGCTTGAAGCGGCTGGTGTCCTCGAACTCGGTCCGCGGGTCGGTCTTCTCATGCAGGGTGACGCTCAGCGAGATCGTGTAGTCGGTCCGCGGGCCGTCGTCGCCGCTCTGCAGGGAGATCAGGGTGCAGGAGAGCTTCGTCAGGGCCGGACCCCTGGTGATCAGCGCGCCGTCCGAGTAGAGCCGGGTGCTCAGCACACCGGTGAGCGGCTGGAGGTTCCGCGTGGTGCACGGATCACTGGTCAGGTGATATCCGTGCAGGTCAGGCGCGGAAGCATGGTCGTCGGCCGGGCTGTGCAGGACGCCGGCCCAGACCGCGGAGGCGGCCACGGTCCCGCCGAGCGCCCACAGCCACGGCCGCCACCGCGCGCCCGCGCGGCCGGCCGGCGGTGGTTCGCCGGCGCCGCTGAGGACGTCGGCGGGCGGACCCGGCTGCGGGTCGCCCGCCATCTCCGGCTCGGTGATCACGCCGCGGCCCCCCGTCGCTGAGTGCGCACACTCTACGACGGTCCGGAGCGGTCCGGTACGCCGGTCTCAACTCCCGTGGGGGGCGGGGGAGTCGGGGTGGGATGGGGTCACTTGTCGCGGTGGACCTTGTAGTTGCTGGCCTGTGCGCGGGGGCGCAGCACCAGCAGGTCCACGTTCACATGCGGCGGGCGGGTGACCGCCCAGGCGACGGTGTCGGCGACGTCGTCCGCGGTGAGCGGTTCGGCCACGCCCTCGTAGACGGCGGCGGCGCGGTCCGCGTCCCCGCGGAAGCGGGTCAGCGCGAACTCGTCGGTCTTCACCATGCCGGGGGCGATCTCGATCACCCGCACCGGGCGGCCGACGATTTCCAGGCGGAGCGTTTCCGCGATCACATGGGCGCCGTGCTTGGCGGCCACGTAACCGCCGCCGCCCTCGTACGTCCCCAGGCCCGCGGTGGAGGAGATGATCACGACCGTGCCGTCGCCGGACGCGGTCAGGGCGGGCAGCAGGGCCTGGGTGACATGGAGCACGCCGAGCACGTTGACCTCGTACATGGTGCGCCAGTCGGCCGGGTCGGCGGTGGCGACCGGGTCGGTGCCCAGGGCGCCGCCGGCGTTGTTGACCAGCACGTCGCAGGCGTCGAGGGAGGCGGCGAAGGCGTCCACCGCGGCGCGGTCGGTGACGTCCAGGGTCTGTACGGCGACGCTGCGGCCCTCGGCGGTGAGCTCCTTGGCCAGCGCGTCGAGGCGGTCGGCGCGGCGGGCGGTGAGGACGACGTGGTAGCCGGCCTCGGCCAGCCGGCGTGCGGTCGCGGCGCCGATGCCGCTGCTCGCTCCGGTGACCACTGCGGTACGGGGGCGGGGGGTCATGCGCGGCTGCCTTTCGTCGTACGTCCTGCGGTGCCGGCCGTTCGGGCCTGCCCGCTTCAGCATAGGCGGGCCCGTCCGGGCGCCGCCCGGCGCCCGGACGGGTACGAACCGGGCGGATCCCAGGCATCGGTGGTCGGCCGGTGCCGCCCGGATGGCCGGGAGGTGACGGGCAGGCAAGCGGGAGCCGCCGGGCGGTGTTTCGGGGGCGAAGCCTGGGTTAACTCTGCCGCGCCGCCACCCCCCTCCTGCGGATTGACAGGTCGCTGTCGTAGGTTGTCGGGGTCCTTCGGAACGGCGGATTCCGCTGAACCGGGCGGCAGGCAGGCGGACCATGTCCGCAATTGACTGACGAGGACGGTCCATGAAACACGCGGTAAAGAGCAGTACCGGAGAATGGCCGCGCGGCTCCGGGGCGGCGGCGGGCGCCGACAGCTCAGGCCCGGCGCCCCCGGACGTCCCGGAGTCCGGCGCCGAGCCGGCGTCTCCGTCCGCGACCCACCCCACGGCGGTGCCCGTTCCCGCCGGAGCGCCGCAACCCGCCGGGCCCGCGCCACCCGGCCGCCGCCCCCGTATCTACGTGGTGGACGGACTGCGCCTGCTGGCCGCCGTCGCGGTGGCCCTGCACCATTACGCCGGCACCGACCGGGCGAACAGCCCGCGCAGCAACATCTGGGACCGGCCGGTCTCGGCGATCATGCCGACGGTCTTCCGGATCGCCGCGTACGGCTGGGTGGGCGTCGAGATCTTCTTCGTCATCAGCGGCTTCGTGATCTGCATGTCCTGCTGGGGCCGCCGGCCGCGGGACTTCTTCGTCTCCCGGGTGATCCGGCTCTACCCGGCGTACTGGTTCGGTGTCCTGTTCACCGCCGTGGTGGTCACCATGGTGCCGGGCGTATGGCCGAAGCCCAGACCGCAACTGGTCCTCTTCAACCTGTCGATGTTCCAGTCCGGTGCGCAGCTGCCCAGCGTGGACGGGGTGTACTGGACGCTCTGGTCGGAACTGCGCTTCTACCTGGTTTTCCTGATCGTGGTCGCCTTCGGGCTCACCTACCGCAGGGTGGTGCTCTTCTGCTGCGTCTGGGGCGCGCTGGCGCTGGTCGCGCCGGCGTCCGGGTTCCCGATGCTGGTGCTGTTCGCCGACCCCGACGGGGCCTGGTACTTCATCGCGGGCCTCGCGCTCTTCTTGATGTACCGCTTCGGCCAGGACATGCTGCTGTGGGGCATCCTCGCGCTCTCCTGGCTGATGGCGCAGAACGAACTGGGCAACCGGATCAGCACGGTGGAGCATGTCTCCGGCTGGCGCGGGGCGCTGCTGATCTACACCCTCTTCCTGCTCTTCATGGTGGGAGTGGCGCTCGGCCTCACCGACCGCCTGCAGTGGAAGTGGCTGGTCACCGCGGGCGCGCTGACCTACCCCTTCTATCTGATCCACTACTCGGCAGGCACCATCCTGATCAACCGGCTGCAGGACCGGGTGGACGCCCGGCTGCTGGTCGGCGGGCTGATCCTGGCGGGGCTGCTGTTCGCCTACGCCATCCACCGGCTGATCGAACAGCCACTGGCCCGGGTCCTCAAGCACAACCTCACCAAGGCGTTCGTGCGCCTGGGCCCGGTGCCGGAGCGCAGACCGGCGCCCTGACCGGGACCGGACAGCGGTCGGCCCGGAGTGCGGTGCGCGCTCTGTGAGCACGCGGCACTCCGGGCCCGCTTCGTCATCCGTCCTGCCGGGTCACCGGTCCCGCCGGATCACTCGACGGACGTCCGGCAGGGGAACCCGAGTGCGGCCATCGCCCGCTGCACCTCACCGGAGCTGAAGTCCCGCCGGTCCTGCCGGGTGAGGACCGCACCCACCTGCATGACCGGGTAGCTGACGCCGCCGATCTCGACCGATACCCCCGTGACGGGCTCGGGGGTGACGCCGTTCATCGCCTCCTCCACCTCGTTCCGGTGGAAGTAGAAGTGTCGGCGGGCGATCGTCACGCGCATCATGCCTCAGCAAGGGGACGGAGGGGTGGAGCCGGACTGCCACACTCTCATGTTCGCGGCAGTGGTGACACCCGGGCAGAATCCGCGCGGGCCGGTCCGGCCCGCGGCCGGCCGCCCCCTACACCGAGGGGTTCGCGCGCAGCGCGCGCAGCGGTGCGCCGACCTCGTGCAGGTGCCGCAGGGCCTGGGCGTACGACGAGATCAGCCCGGTCTCGGTGTACTTGATGTCCAGTTCCTCGCAGTACCGCTGCACGATCGGGCGGGCGCGGCGCAGGTGCGGGGTGGGCATGCTCGGGAAGAGGTGGTGCTCGATCTGGTAGTTGAGACCGCCGAGCGCCAGGTCGATGAACCAGCCGCCGCGGACGTTGCGGGAGGTGAGCACCTGCCGGCGCAGGAAGTCTGGGCGGTCGTCGCCCTTCATCGTCGGCATGCCCTTGTGGTTCGGTGCGAAGGTGCAGCCCATGTAGACGCCGAAGACGGCCTGGTGGACGGCGAGGAAGGCGAGCGCCTGGAGGGGGGAGAGCACCAGCAGCAGGACGGCGAGGTAGCCGACGATGTGCACGCCGAGCATCACCGCTTCGAGGACGCGCTGCTTGTACACCGGGCGGAAGAGGGCGCGGGCGCTGGCCACATGGAGGTTCATGCCCTCCAGCGTGAGCAGCGGGAAGAAGAGGAACGCCTGGCGGCGGCCGACGAACCGGGCCACTCCGCGGGCCGCCCGCGCCTGGTCGGTGGACCAGACCAGGACGTCCGGGTTGACGTCCGGGTCGAGTTCCTCGTGGTTGGGGTTGGCGTGGTGGCGGGTGTGCTTGTCCTGCCACCAGCCGTAGCTCATGCCCACGCAGAGGTTTCCGGCGATGCGGCCGGCCACCTCGCTGGGCCGGCGGAGCCGGAACACCTGGCGGTGCGCGATGTCGTGGGCGACGAGCGCGATCTGGGAGAACATCACGCCGAGGACGGCCGCGATGATCAGTTGCCACCAGGAGCTGCCGATTATGGCGAACGCGGTCCATGCGCCCGCGTACAGCACCGCGACGCCGCCGATGCGGGTCACGTAGTAGCCGGGGCGGCGCTTGAGCAGCCCCGAGGTGGCCATGCGCTTCGCGAGCCGGGCGAAGTCGCTGCCCGTGTCCTCGGGATCGCCGGCCGGCACACCGGAACCCGGCGGCGACGTTTCGTGCATGGTGGAGGAATCGATGGTCATGACAGGACCCGTCCCCGGGCGCGTGGACCCGGTGTATCCACTCACCGCAGGATGACACCGTCTATGAGTCCGGTATGCGAGATGTCCTCGGCCCGGCCAAGCGTACCCGGAACCGGCCGGTATCCGGCCGGCTCGCGGGTCAAGCCTGAACTCGCCACAGGGCCTTTATGCAGCCTTTATGCGATCACGCGAGGGTTCCCCGCCGCTAGGCGGCGTGCCTGCGGGACTGGGACCGCTCGGGCCGCGCGGTCCTGCCGGTGCCGTTGCCGGTCCGGTTAGCCGCGGTGCCGCCACGCCCGCCACCGGCGCCGGCGGCGGTCCGCCCGCCGCCGGAACCGGACGGTGTACGCCCGCCGGCCGACCCCTGCCCTGAGCGCTGCTGGCCGCCGTTGCCGGCCGCGCCCGCGCCCGTACCCGTGCCCGTACCGCCGCTGCGGCGCCGGCCGCGCCTGCCGCGGCCGGACGGCGCGGTGGCGCTGCCACCGGGGTGCGCGGCGGGGACCGGCACCGCGATGGTGACCGGGATGCCGGACGGCACCCGGGCGCCGGTGATCCGGGCCAGTTCGGCGTCCCCGGAGCGCACCTGGGCGGTCTTCGGGGCGATCCCGGCGTCGCGCATCAGCCGGTCCATGTCCCGGCGCTGCTCGGGCAGCACCAGGGTGACCACGCTGCCGGACGCGCCGGCCCGCGCGGTACGCCCACCACGGTGCAGATAGTCCTTGTGGTCGGCGGGCGGGTCGACGTTCACCACCAGGTCGAGGTCGTCGACGTGGATGCCGCGGGCGGCGACGTTCGTGGCCACCAGCGCCGTCACATCGCCGCTCTTGAACTGCGCCAGGGTGCGGTTGCGCTGCGGCTGCGACTTGCCGCCGTGCAGCGCGGCGGCGCGGACACCGCCGGCGAGCAGGTCGCGGGTCAGCCGGTCCACCGCGCGCTTGCTGTCCATGAAGAGGATCACGCGCCCCTCGCGGGCCGCGATGCGGATGGTGGCGGCGCGTTTGTCGTCACCCGCCACGTGCAGCACGTGGTGCTCCATGGTGGTGATGGTGCCCGCCGACGGGTCGACGGAGTGCACCACCGGGTCGGTGAGGAACATCCGGACCAGCTTGTCGACGTTCCGGTCGAGCGTGGCCGAGAAGAGCATTCGCTGGCCGCCCGGCTGCACCTGCTGGAGCAGCGCGGTGACCTGCGGCATGAAGCCCATGTCGGCCATCTGGTCGGCCTCGTCGAGGACGGTGATGGCGACCTTGTCGAGCCGGCAGTCGCCGCGCTCGGTGAGGTCCCGCAGCCGGCCCGGGGTGGCGACGACGACCTCGACGCCTTCCCGCAGCGCGCCGGCCTGCCGGCCGATGGACATGCCGCCGACGACCGTGGTCATCTTCAGCCGCAGCGTGCGGGCGTACGGGGTGAGCGCGTCGGTGACCTGCTGGGCCAGTTCCCGGGTCGGGACCAGCACCAGGGCCAGCGGCTGCCGGGGTTCGGCGCGCTGTCCCGCGGTACGGGCCAGCATCGCCAGGCCGAAGGCGAGCGTCTTGCCGGAGCCGGTACGGCCACGGCCCAGCACGTCCCGGCCGGCCAGCGAGTTCGGCAGCGTGGCGCCCTGGATCGGGAACGGCACGGTGACGCCCTGCCGGGTCAGCTCGGCGAGCAGCGGCGCGGGCATGTCCAGCGCGGCGAAGGTCTCCACGGCGGGCAGCGGCGGCGTGGTGCTCACCGGCAGGGCGAACTCACCCTGGACGGCGGACGGCCGGCGGCTCGGAGCGGAGCGGCGGGGCGAGCCCGAAGAGCTCGCGGACGCCGGTGCGGCAGACGATGTGGTGCGAGGCGAATAGCGCGATGAGGTGCGTCGGCCTTTGCCATTCATATGCGGAGTCTTCCTCGAAGGCGGCGCGTGCCAGGAATGACTCCGCAGCGTCCCGAAGGGGCGGAGACTCGCAGAACGAGCCGAACAGATGAATGAATGGAAAACCAATTCATGGAGAACAGCAGAAAAGCCGGGCCCCGCGCCCGAAAGTGCGGGACCCAGCCGTCGTGCTGATCCGGGACTAGGCCGGGACGATGTTCTCCGCCTGCGGGCCCTTCTGGCCCTGCGTGACGTCGAAGCTGACCTTCTGGCCTTCCTGGAGCTCGCGGTAGCCCTGGGTGGCGATGTTCGAGTAGTGGGCGAAGACGTCAGCGCCGCCGCCGTCCTGCTCGATGAAGCCGAAGCCCTTTTCCGCGTTGAACCACTTCACGGTGCCGGTTGCCATATCTGACTCCTCTTGATAGGGGCAGTTTCCAAGCCCGCACTTTACGGGCCCGAAGTCGCTGCATTGACCCCATCTGGAGGCCGGAAAACAAAAATGCGCCCGAGGGTCACATCCCGTCAGGCGCACACAGAGTTCATGGGTACCAAAACTGCAACTCGCTCCACTTTACCACAGGGCCTCTGACCGCCGCTTGCGGCGGGCCCAGCTGCGTGTCCTGGACGTGGCGGGGATCCGCCAGAGGCAAACCGGACGAAGCTCGTAAAGCGTCACGGCCAGACCAGACAGTAGAGCTGGTGCCCGGACTCCTCGCAGCGGCGGGCGAAGTCCTGCCACTCGTGCAGCATGCGGTAGATCACAAACGCGTCCCGCGGCCCGCGGCGGTCGGGAACCGTGGACCAGATGAACGCCGCGGCGCCCAGCGACTCCTCGTCGGCGGTCCGCAGCGGCTCGACCACGGAGGCCGGCAGCCGTACCACCGCGTAGTCGGGGTGCAGGACGACCAGCTCCAGCGGAGGGACCTTGGAGGGGGCTATGCCCTCGATACCGGTCAGCACCATGGCGGCCATCGTCTCCGGCTTGACCTTGGTGTACATGCCCTGGCCGAGTTCGTCGCCGCCGAGCTCCTCGGGGCGCATGGAGATCGGGACACGTGCCGCAGTCGCCCCGTCGGGCGCACCGAAATACTTGTAGGTCACCCCCACTCGGCCACCCCTGCTCCTGCCCTCTGCGGTCGATCGGTGTTCTGGTCTGCGGTGTTCGCGCTCCGCGCGAGGTTCCTGTTGCTCGTGGTGTTCTTGATCGCGTTCTGCTGCACTGCGGTGTTCAGGTGTGTGTGGATCTTGTGGTGCCGGATCCTTGGGTACTGGATCCTGTGGTGCCGGATCCTGCGGCGCTCGGCGGCGTCTGCCGGTGGGGCGGGCGCGTTCGGGATCGTGATCGCCCGGGCTCTCGCCCGGTTCGCCACCACGCTGCTGCATTCCACTACCCGACCATCCGCTGACCCAACCATGCAACCCGATCATCGTCTCAGATGCCGTGTTGAGACGTTGCGGCGCAACGCCCGCCATTTGAGAGCATGTGGGGGTGAGTGATCCTGTGAACCCCGTGAACGACCCGAACGACCTGAACGCTGTGCCGCGCGCGAGTTACCCGTACGCGGCACCAGTGTCCCAGGAACTCTTCGACCGCGCGGCGGCCGTGACCCCAGGAGGGGTGAACTCTCCGGTCCGGGCGTTCCGCGCGGTGGGCGGAACACCACGCTTCATGGTCTCCGGCCGGGGCCCGTATCTGACCGACGCGGACGGGCGCGAGTACGTCGACCTCGTCTGCTCCTGGGGGCCGATGATCCTCGGGCACGCCCGCCCGGAGGTGATCGAGGCGGTACAGGCGGCGGTTGCCCGCGGTACGTCCTTCGGCACCCCTGGCGAGGGCGAAGTCGCCCTGGCCGAGGCGATGGTGG
Source organism: Streptomyces sp. NBC_01476 (assembly GCF_036227265.1). Classification (NCBI taxonomy): domain Bacteria; kingdom Bacillati; phylum Actinomycetota; class Actinomycetes; order Kitasatosporales; family Streptomycetaceae; genus Streptomyces; species Streptomyces sp. NBC_01476. The sequence goes on from NZ_CP109446.1 coordinate 4,845,629, forward strand.
CGCGGATCGAGCCCCTGGACCAGGTACGGCTGGTGTCCTCCGGCACGGAGGCCACCATGTCCGCGATCCGGCTCGCCCGCGGCTTCACCGGGCGGGCCAAAGTGGTCAAGTTCGCGGGGTGTTACCACGGTCATGTGGACGCCCTGCTGGTGGCCGCGGGTTCCGGAGTGGCCACTTTCGGGTTGCCGGACACCCCAGGGGTGACGGGCGCGCAGGCCGGTGACACCGTCGTGCTGCCGTACAACGACATCGAGGCGGTGCGGCAGGCGTTCGCCGCGCACCCCGGCGAGATCGCCTGCGTGATCACCGAGGCGTCGCCCGGCAACATGGGCGTGGTCCCGCCGCGGGACGGCTTCAACGCCGAACTCAAGCGGCTGTGTTCGGAAGCGGGCGCGCTGTACATCTCCGACGAGGTGATGACCGGCTTCCGGGTCGGCCGGGCCGGCTGGTACGGGATCGACGGGGTGCGTCCCGACCTGATGACCTTCGGCAAGGTGATGGGCGGCGGCTTCCCCGCGGCGGCGTTCGGCGGGCGGGCCGATGTGATGGCGCTCCTCGCGCCGGCCGGGCCGGTCTACCAGGCGGGCACGCTCTCCGGTAACCCGGTGGCCACCGCGGCCGGCCTCGCGCAGCTGCGGCTGCTGGACGAGGCGGCGTACGCGACGGTGGACGCGGTCTCCGCGGAGATCAGGGGGCTGGTGACGGAGGCGCTCACCAAGGAAGGGGTGGCGCACCGGGTGCAGGTGGCGGGGAACATGTTCTCGGTCTTCTTCACCGACCAGGAGGTACGGGACTTCGACGACGCGAAGCGGCAGGAGGCGTACCGTTTCACCGGCTTCTTCCACTCGATGCTGGCGCAGGGCGTGTATCTGCCGCCGTCGGCGTTCGAGTCCTGGTTCGTGTCCACCGCACACGACGAGCGGGCCGTGGCGCGGATCGCCGCGGCGTTGCCCGCTGCGGCGCGTGCAGCAGCGGAGGCTCACGCATGAGCGACGAGGAACTGACCGTGGTGCACGTGGTGCGGCACGGCGAGGTGCACAACCCCGGCGGGGTGCTCTACGGGCGCACCCCCGGGTACCACCTGTCGGAGCTCGGGCGGCAGATGGCGGACCGTGTCGCGGAGCACCTGGCGGGGCGGGACATCCGCTACGTGGTGGCGTCGCCGCTGGAGCGGGCGCAGGAGACGGCGGAGCCGATCGCCGCGTCGCACGGGGTGGAGCTCGCCACGGACGGGCGGCTGATCGAGGCGGCCAACATCTTCGAGGGGAAGACCTTCGGGGTGGGGGACGGCGCGCTGCGCAACCCGCGGAACTGGAAGTACCTGGTCAATCCCTTCAAGCCGAGCTGGGGGGAGCCGTACGTGGACCAGGTGGTGCGGATGACGGCGGCGCTCGCGGCGGCGCGGGACGCGGCGCGGGGGCACGAGGCGGTGTGCGTGAGCCATCAGCTGCCGATCTGGATCGTGCGGTCCTACGCGGAGCGGCGGCGCCTGTGGCACGACCCGCGCAAGCGGCAGTGCACGCTGGCGAGTCTCACGTCCTTCACGTACGAGGGGGACCGGATCGTCTCGGTCGGCTACAGCGAGCCGGCGATCGACCTCGTCCCGCCGCATCTGCGCGCGGGCGCGAAGCCGGTGCCGGGGGGGCAGAAGGCCTTCGGAGCCTGACCCTCCGGGGGCGACCCCGACATACCCCGCCCTTCTGGGTCCCCTGCCCGCCGACCGCGGGGCCCGCGGCCCCCGCCCCGTTGCGGTTGCCCGCCTGCCGACCGCGGGGGCCCCGGTTGTCCTCTGGCCTGCGGGAGGGGGGCTTGCTTGCTCCTGCTCGCTGCTCGCGATGAACGGTGCCCGGGTTCGTGGCCGATACGGTCCGGTCCGGTGGCTGTCCCCTGCCCGGTGGCGGGTTGCGCGCGCAGTTCCTCCCCCAGACTTCGTCCGGGGGTACCCCCAGCGCCCCTTGATGGTCCATCTCTTCCGCGGAGGTGGCCGCCGGAGGGGGCCCGCTCGGCGGGTCTTTCGCGGAGGACGGTCACCACCAGGGGCGCGAGGAACTGCGCGGCCCGCCACGACGGGCGGGAGGGTGATCGCATGCCGCAAGGGGCTGGCCCGTTTCGGTACGTCTTCCCAGGGGCGCGAGGAACTGCGCGGCCCGCCACGACGGGCGTGGGGGTGATCGCGGGCCGCAAGGGGCTGGCGTTGTGGTGATATTAGTGGGCTGTTTGGGGGGTTATAAGAAGGAACCGCTGGGTTTGGGGTGACCGCGCGGAATCTGTCAGCTTCAGGGCGGGTGCTCGGGTTCAAAAAAATTCATCCGCTGAGGAGACGCCGGAAGACGCAGAAGGACGGGGACGCGCATGAGTGCCTTGAGCCGCAGGACCTTGCTGACCACCGCAGCCGGCGCAGCCGCCGGCGTGGCCGCCGCGGGGTGCGGCGCACCCACCGGGGGCAAGGCGGCGGGTCCTGCGCCCGGCGTGCGCAAGACCGGGGAGAAGTCCAGCGCCAACCACGAGCCCGCCCGTACCGTCACGCTGATCGGCGACGGCTCCACCGCCAGCACCGGCGCCCAGCCCAACCAGCCGGTGATCGACCGCCTGGAGCCCGGCCAGACCCCGCCCCAGTTCGTGATCTTCTCCTGGGACGGCGCCGGCGAGGTCGGCAACGGCCTCTTCCCCCGCTTCCGCAAGCTCGCCGCCGACCACGGCGCCCACATGACCTTCTTCCTCTCCGGCCTCTACCTGCTGCCGGAGGCGAAGAAGCTCGCCTACGCCCCGCCGAACAGCCCCCTCGGCGCCAGCGACATCGGCTACCTCACCGACGAGCACCTCCGGATGACGCTGGACAACGTCCGCCAGGCCTGGCTCGACGGCCACGAGATCGGCACCCACTTCAACGGCCACTTCTGCGCCGGCACCGGCAGCGTCGGCCGGTGGACGCCCGCCGACTGGAAGAGCGAGATCGACCAGGCGAAAGCTTTCGTCACCTCCTGGAAGACCAACACCGGCTGGCACGACCAGGACCCGCTGCCCTTCGACTACGAGAAGGAACTCATCGGCGGCCGCACCCCCTGCCTGCTCGGCCAGGACAACCTGCTGCCGACCGCCAAGGCCCTCGGCTGGCGGTACGACGCCAGCTCCCCGGGCGGCAACCAGACCTGGCCGGTCAAGCGCGACGGCATCTGGGACTTCCCGCTCCAGCTGATTCCTTTCCCCGGGCACACGTTCGAAGTGCTGTCGATGGACTACAACATGCTCGCCAACCAGTCCCACGCGGCCACCTCCTCCGACCCCCGCAACTACCCGTACTGGCGCAGCCAGGCCACCGCCTCCTACGTCGCCGGCTTCCAGCGGGCGTACGAGACCAACCGCGCCCCCTTCTTCATCGGCAACCACTTCGAGCAGTGGAACGGCGGCATCTACATGGACGCCGTCGAAGAAGCGTTCAAGCACATCGCCTCGCTCGGCCAGAAGGACGTGCGGATGGTCTCCTTCCGCCAGTTCGTGGACTGGCTGGACGCCCAGGACCCGGCGGTCGTCGCCCGGCTGCAGGAGCTGGAGGTCGGTGAGCAGCCGCCCGGCGGCTGGGCCGAGTTCCTGGCACCCGCCACCAGCTCCGCCCCGCCGCAGCCGGTCGCCCCCTCCGCCCCGCCGCAGCCGGTCGCCCCCTCCGCCCCGCCGCAGCCGGTGGTCCCCTCCGCCTAGGCGCGCCCGGCTGTCCCTTCCGCCCGGGCACAGCCGGCGTACAGCTGCTCCTTACTTGGGGCGATTGCCGCTTTTGGTGACGGTATCGGGGGGCGGAAAAGATCGCCCGAGGGCACATGCGAAACTTTTCACATGAGTCCTACGCGCGCCCTCCGACGCCGCCCGTTCCGCAGTGCCGCGGCGCTCGCCGGAGTCGTGGTGCTGGCGCTGGCAGCCGCCGCCTGTTCCTCCAGCTCCTCCGGTTCGTCGAGCGGCAGCTCCAACTTCGTCGGCGGCAGCGGCCAGATCACCATGGTGAAACCCGCCGACCGCAAGCCCGCGCCCGCCATCTCCGGCAAGACCGTGGCCGGCGGCCAGGACAGCCTGGCGGCGTACAAGGGCAAGGTCGTCGTGGTCAACATCTGGGGCTCGTGGTGCGCGCCCTGCCGTGCCGAGGCCCCCAACCTGGCCGCGGTCGCCGCCGCCGAGGCGCCCAAGGGCGTGCAGTTCCTCGGTATCAACACCCGTGACCTGGACGTCTCCAACGCGCAGCGGTTCGACAAGACCTTCGGGGTCACCTACCCGAGCTTCTACGACCCCTACGGCAAGCTGATCCTGCGCTTCCCCAAGGGCAGCCTCAACCCGCAGAGCCTGCCGGCCACCCTGGTCATCGACCGGCAGGGCCGGGTCGCGGTCCGCGCGCTGAAGGCTCTCAGCGAGGACGAGCTGCGCCAGATGGTCGACCCCATCGCCGCGGAGAAGTGACGTGGCAGCCGGCGCGCTGGCCGCCCTGGCGGCCGACTCCAGCCAGACCGTGCTCGCGGTGGACCCGAGCCAGACCGTGCTCACCGGTGCGCTGCTCGCGGCCATACCGATCGCGATGTTCGCCGGGCTGATCTCCTTCTTCTCGCCCTGCGTCCTGCCCCTGGTGCCCGGCTATCTGTCCTACGTGACCGGCATCACCGGCACCGACCTGGGCAACGCCAAGCGCGGCCGGATGGTGGTCGGCGCCACCCTCTTCGTCCTCGGCTTCAGCGCCGTCTTCGTCTCCACCGGCGCCCTCTTCGGCAACTTCGGCTCGGAGCTCCAGGCGCACCGGCAGACGCTGATGCGCGTCTTCGGCATCCTCACGATCGTGCTGGGGCTGGCCTTCATGGGCCTGGTCGGCGGTATCACCCAGCGCGAGTTCCGCTTCCACTTCCGGCCGAGCGTCGGCATGACGGGCGCTCCGCTGCTCGGCGTGCTCTTCGGCCTCGGCTGGGCGCCCTGCGTCGGCCCGACGCTCGGCGCGGTGGAATCGCTCGCGATCAGCGACGCCAGCGCGGGCCGCGGCGCCCTGCTGATGATCTTCTACTGCCTCGGCCTCGGCGTCCCCTTCATCGTGGCCGCCGTCGCCTTCCGCCGTACGCTGGGCGCCTTCACGTGGGTCAAACGCCACTACGCCTGGGTCATGCGGATCGGCGGCGGCATGCTGGTCGCCGTCGGCATCCTGCTCGTCACCGGCGTGTGGGACCACATCACCTACCAGATGCAGATCTGGTCGAGCAGCTTCACCCCAGGGGTCTGACCCATGAGCATCACGCAGAAGACGGACGGCGACGCCCGTGCCGGCGACGCGGACCAGGACCGCACGGAGGACGGACTCGGCGCGGCCGGCGCGCAGTTGAGCACCCAGCCGGCCGACACGCTGGCGCAGGCGCCGGCGATGACCGTGTTCGGCTGGCTGCGCTGGACCTGGCGGCAGCTCACCTCGATGCGGGTGGCGCTGATCCTGCTCTTCCTGCTCTCGCTCGGCGCGATCCCCGGTTCGCTCATCCCGCAGCGCTCCGACATGCTCAAGGTCGACGCGTTCAAGAAGGCCCACCCCGACATCAGCCCGCTGTACGACCGCCTGGGCATGTTCCACGTCTACAGCTCGCCGTGGTTCTCGGCCATCTACATCCTGCTCTTCGTCTCCCTGGCCGGCTGCATCGTTCCCCGCAGCTGGCAGTTCGTCGGCCAGCTGCGGGCCAAGCCGCCGGCCGCCCCGCGCCATCTGACCCGGCTGCCGGCGTACAGCACCTGGCGGACCGACGCGTCCCCCGAGCAGGTCACCGAGGCCGCCCGCAAGGTGCTGCGCGGCCGCCGGTTCCGTACCCACGTCACCGGCACCTCGGTCGCCGGTGAGAAGGGCTACCTGCGGGAGACCGGCAACCTGATCTTCCACATCGCGCTCTTCGGGCTGCTGATCGGCTTCGCGCTCACCTCGCTGGAGAAGGCCGAGGGCGGCAAGCTGATCGTCGAGGGCGACGGCTTCACCAACAACCTGACGCAGTACGACGACTTCAGCCCCGGCACCTGGTACGGCGCGGACGACCTGCAGCCGTTCGGCTTCACGCTCGACAACTTCGAGTCGCGGTACGCCACCAGCGGGCCGGAGCGCGGCAGCGCGCTGAAGTTCCAGGCGAACATCCACTACTGGAACGGCGACGAGGGCAAGCAGACGGCCGGCTCCATCTCGGTCAACCACCCGCTGAGCATCGGCGGCGAGAAGGTCTACCTCATCTCGCACGGCTACGCGCCCGTGGTCACCGTCAAGGACGCCCAGGGCAACGTCGCCTACCGGGGCCCGGTGCCGTTCCTGCCGCAGGACAACAACCTGACGTCCACCGGCGTGATCAAGGTCCCCGACGCGGTCGGCAAGAACGGCAAGCCCGACCAGCTCGCCTTCAGCGGCTACTTCACCCCCACCGGCGACACCAGCCGCGGCCCGATCTCGCTCTTCCCCGAACCCGAGCAGCCCCTGCTCTGGCTCACCGCCTACCACGGTGACCTGGGCATCGACTCCGGTATCGCGCAGAACGTCTACCAGCTCGACACCACGCACATGAAGCAGTACGAGCTCGGTACGCGGACCGGCGTCAACGGCGTCACCCTCAAGCCCGGTGAGGCCATCACCCTGCCGGACGGTTCCGGCAGCCTCACCTTCGACGGCATCAAGACCTGGGCCAGCTTCACCGTCTCCCACCAGTCCGGCAATGTGCTCGCCCTGGTCAGCGGCGCCTGCATGATCGTCGGGCTGATGGGGTCGCTCTTCATCCAGCGGCGCCGGATCTGGGTGAAGGCCGGCGCCGGCACCGACAGCACCGACGGCGCCACCCTGGTGGAACTCGGCGGCCTCGGCCGCTCGGAGTCCGCCCGGATCGCCGACGAACTCGGCGACATCGGCCTGCAACTGCTGCCCGACGCACCCGTCAAGCCGGACACCGTGCCCGGTCCCCGCCCGGACCCCGACGGCAGCCCACCGGCCTCCGAGGATTCCGGAACGCCCACGCCCCAGACGAACGACGAAGGAGCCCGCGCGTGAACTTCGCGGCCGCGGTCAACGAGAACTTCGCGAACTACAGCAACTACCTCATCCGCTCGGCGATGTTCATCTACGCACTCGCCTTCCTCGCACACCTCGCGGAGTGGGTCTTCGGCGGCCGCAGCAAGGTCGCCGTGCAGTCCGCCGCCCTCACCGCGGAGCGGACCGCGGCGGCGGACACCGCCGCCGGGGTCACCGTCCAGGTCGCCCAGCGGGGCGGCACCACCACCATCGAGCGGCCGAAGGTCATCACCCGCTCCTCCGCCAGCGACCGCGGCATCGCCGACGGCCCGGGCGCCGCGGGCACCAGCGACAAGGGCGACCTCTACGGCCGGATCGCGATCTCCTTCACGGTGCTGGCCTGGCTGCTGCACGTCGGCGGTGTGGTCTTCCGCGCCGCCTCCGTACAGCGCGCCCCCTGGGGCAACATGTACGAGTTCTCCACCACCTTCGGCGCGGTCGCGGTCGGCGCGTACCTCGTGTTGCTGGCGCTGCAGAAGAACGTCCGCTGGATCGGGCTGATCCTGGTCACCGCGGTACTGCTCGACCTGGGCCTGGCCACGACGGTCCTCTACACCTCCAGCGAGCAGCTGGTGCCGGCGCTGCACTCGTACTGGCTGTGGATCCACGTCTCGTGCGCGATCATCTCCGGCGCGGTGTTCTTCCTCGCCGCCATCGGCACCGGGCTCTACCTCTTCCGCGACCACTACGAGCTCGCGCTGACCGCCGGCCGGGCACAGAACAACCGGTGGGGCGACATCATGCGGCGGCTGCCGGCCGCGGCGAGCCTGGACAAGTTCGCGTACCGGATGAACGCGCTGGTCTTCCCGCTGTGGACCTTCACCATCATCGCGGGCGCGATCTGGGCGCAGGCCGCCTGGGGGCACTACTGGGAGTGGGACCCGAAGGAGACCTGGTCCTTCATCACCTGGGTCGCCTACGCCGGTTACCTGCACGCCCGCGCCACCGCGGGATGGAAGGGCCGCAAGGCCGCCTACCTCGCGCTGATCGCCTTCGCGTGCTTCCTCTTCAACTACTACGGCGTGAACATCTTCGTGTCGGGCAAGCATTCGTACGCCGGAGTGTGAGACTCGTCGGACGGACCCCGGAGCCCCGTCCGGCTCCGGGGTCTACTCGCTGTCCGGTGACCCCGACGGCGACGTGCCGTCCTTGCGCTGCTGCTTGATCAGTTCGCTGAGCGACCGCAGGAACTCCGGGTTGTCGTCGGGGGCTATGAACCGCGGCGCCGGCTGTTCCTCGACCGCCCGGTCCGCACCGGCCGCGGCCGGCTCGGGCACCGCGCGGCGCCGGTAGCCGTACGCCGACTGCGGGTAGGCCGCCGCCACCCGGCGCTTGCCGAGCATCAGCCAGGCCAGCGGGCCGACCAGGATCTCGCCGAAGAAGAGGATGACCACCAGCCACATCAGCTTCGGCCCGCGCATGTCACGCTGCGGCGTGCCGAGGCAGTCCACCAGCGCGTAGATCCACAGTGTGATCAGCAGCAGGTACGGCAGATAGTGCAGCATCAGACCCCCACGTCCCCCATGTCCGGCAGAGCGTTCAGTAACGGGTCGACCAACCCATGACCTGTTCCAGGTTAACCACGGCGTCCACACCGCGGGCCCCGCGGGCGGGATCGGCCGGTGTGGGATGGAAGACTGGGCGCATGGCTTATGACGACCTCCGCTCGTTCCTGCGGGCCCTGGAGAAGGACGGCGACCTGCGGCGGATCACCGCCGAGGTGGACCCGTATCTGGAGGTCGGCGAGATCACCGACCGGGTGAACAAGGCCGGCGGCCCCGCGCTGCTCTTCGAGAACGTCCGCGGCTCGATCGCCCCGCTGGCGATGAACGTCTACGGCACCGACCGGCGGCTGCTGAAAGCCCTCGGCCTGACCGCCTACAGCGACATCAGCGACAAGATCGCCGGGCTGCTCAAGCCCGAGCTGCCGCACGGCTTCGTCGGGGTGCGGGAGGCGTTCGGCAAGCTCGCCGGGATGATGCACGTCCCGCCGAAGAAGGTGAAACCGGGGGACGCGCCCGTCCAGGAGGTCGTGCTCACCGGCGACGACGTCGACCTGGAGCAACTGCCGGCCCTCTTCACCTGGCCGCAGGACGGCGGGTCGTTCTTCAACCTCGGCCTGACGCACACCAAGGACCCGGAGAGCGGGGTGCGCAACCTGGGCCTGTACCGGCTGCAGCGGCACGACCGGAACACCATCGGCATGCACTGGCAGATCCACAAGGACAGCCGCAACCACTACCAGGTGGCCCAGCGCCGCGGTGAACGCCTCCCGGTCGCCATCGCCTTCGGCTGCCCGCCCGCGGTGACGTACGCCTCGACCGCGCCGCTGCCCGGCGACATCGACGAGTACCTCTTCGCCGGCTTCGTGCAGGGCAAGCGGGTCGAGATGGTGGACTGCAAGACGGTGCCGCTGCAGGTGCCGGCCGCCGCCGAGGTGGTGCTCGAAGGCTGGCTGGAACCCGGGAAGACGCTGCCGGAGGGGCCGTTCGGCGACCACACCGGCTTCTACACGCCGCAGGAGCAGTTCCCGGCGCTCACCATCGACTGCGTCACGATGCGCAGGCGGCCGCTCTTCCAGTCGATCGTGGTCGGCCGGCCGCCGACCGAGGACGGGCCGCTGGGCCGGGCGACGGAACGCTTCTTCCTGCCGCTGCTGAAGATCATCGTGCCGGACATCGTGGACTACCACCTGCCGGAGGCGGGCGGCTTCCACAACTGCGCGATCGTCTCGATCGACAAGAAGTACCCCAAGCACGCGCAGAAGACGATGCACGCGGTGTGGGGGGCGCACATGATGTCGCTGACCAAGCTGGTCATCGTGGTCGACGCGGACTGCGACGTGCATGACCTGCACGAGGTCGCCTGGCGGGCACTGGGCAACACCGACTACTCCCGCGACCTGACGGTGGTGGAGGGCCCGGTGGACCACCTCGACCACTCCTCGTACCAGCAGTTCTGGGGCGGGAAGGCGGGAATCGACGCGACCCGTAAGCTGCCGGAGGAGGGTTACACCCGTGACGGCGGCTGGCCTGAGATGGTGCTCTCCGACCCCGAGACCCACGACCGGGTGACCAAGCGCTGGAAGGAATACGGCCTGTGAGCGCGACCACGCCTGACCTTTTCGAGTCCGAACCCCGGCCCGACGGCAAAGTCCGCGCCTTTCTGCGGCTGGTGATGATCGAGCACTCGGTCTTCGCGCTGCCGTTCGCGTACATCGCCGCGCTGACCGCGATGTTCCGCGAGAACGGCGCGGTGCACTGGTTCGAACTGCTGCTGATCACCGTGGCGATGGTGGGCCTGCGGACCTTCGCGATGGCCTGCAACCGGATCATCGACCGGGAGATCGACGCCCGCAACCCGCGGACCGCCAGGCGCGAACTGGTCACCGGCGCGCTGTCGGTACGGTCCGCGTGGACCGGCGCGCTGGTCGCCGTGGTGGTGTTCCTGGGGGCCGCCGCGCTGCTCAACCCGCTCTGCCTGGCGCTGGCGCCGATCGCGGTGGTGCCGATGGTGGTCTATCCGTACGGCAAGCGGTTCACCCACTTCCCGCACGCGATCCTGGGCATCGCGCAGGCGATGGGCCCGATCGGGGCGTGGCTGGCGGTCACCGGCTCCTGGTCGTGGGACGCGGTGATCCTGGGGGTCGCGGTCGGCGTGTGGATCGGCGGTTTCGACCTGATCTTCGGCTGCCAGGACGTGGCCGCGGACCGGGCGCACGGTGTGAAGTCGGTGCCGGCCCGCTTCGGCATCCCGGCCGCGCTCTACGGCGCGCGGGTCTGCCACGCGGTCACCACCGGCCTGCTGGTCTGGTACGGGCTGGCCACCCATGCCGGGGCGTTCTGGTGGGTGGGGCTTGCGATCGTCGCCGGGGCGTTCCTCTACGAGCACGCGATCGTGAAGCCGCACGACCTGAGCCGGCTGAACCGGGCGTTCTTCACGGTCAACGGCGTGATCGGGATCACGCTCTTCGTCTTCGCGCTCTTCGACCTGGTCGAGCGCGGCCTGGGGGCATAGCCCCGCGGGCCGCGCCCGGCGGGTGGGGGCTAGGTCAGCGGGGTGTAGTTGAAGAAGCCGGCGTCCGAGGTGCCGGTGGTGCCGGTCGAGGTGTCCGGGCTCAGACCGGACAGGTCGAGGTTCTTCAGCATCTGGTCGATACCGGCGGAACTGGGCGCCTTGCCGCCGGGCGTCAGGCCCGAGGCGATGAGCCCGAAGAGGTCCTGCGGGTCGAGCGAGGTGGCGCCGGCGGGTGCGGTGATCTTGGCGGCGCCGCCGGTGAAGGTGAGCGCGAGCGGCAGCTTGCCGGCCGGTGCCTTGCTGTCGAACTGGGCGACGTCCACGGTGATGCCGGAGACCATGCCGTCGCTGATGGCGAGGTCGGCGGTGACGGTCTTGGCCGGTACGTCGTCGAGGCGGTCGAGCTGCGCCGCGGAGAAGCCGGGGACTCCCTTGAGCGCGGTGGACAGACCGGGCTTGAGCTCCTTGGCGAACTGCTGGGCCGGGACGTCGACCCGGACGTGGTCGGCGCCGTCGTGGCTGCCGAGGTCCTTGAACTTCGCGTTGTGGAGCAGGGCGTTCTTCAGCGTTGTCACCAGCTGGGCCTGGGACGTGGCGTCGAGGCCGGAGGTGCCCGGGCCGCCGAGGGCGCTCAGGGAGTCGAGGAACTTCTTGTCGATGCTGATCCACTTGCCGTCGAGCGCGGACTTGAGTGCGCCGAGCGAGGAGGGCAGGCCGTCGGTGCCGCCCAGGAGCTTGTCCAGGTCGCCGTCGTTCTTTCCGGTGGCGGTGGTGTCCAGCTGCTCCAGGGCCTTGACGTCGGCCCGCAGATAGAGGGCGTCGGCGACCTGGCGGACCTCGATCAGGTTCTTCTTCCCGGCGGGGTCGTCGGAGAGCAGGACGCCGAGGGAGACGTTCTTGTCACCGGATGTCAGTTCCGTGAGCGGCCGGTCGGCGCTGACCGCGTACTGGGCGTGCAGACCGGCCAGCAGGGTGGCGTCGGCCTTGGTGAAGTCGTCCTCGCCGCGCAGCGCGGACCAGATCTGGTCAGCGGAGGCGTCGAAGGAGGCGCCGACGGTGAGGGCCTTCTGGTCGCCGAGCTTGGTGAAGGCGTTCTCCACCTTGCCCTGCGGGGAGCCGGCCTGGGCGGTGCCGCAGGCCGCGGAGCCGGCCGCGATGACGGCCACCACTCCGGCGGCGGCGAGGGTCCTGCGTGTGGTGACGATGACGACTCCTCGGTCGCTGCGAGAAAATGACGTGACGATATGCCGTAAGACCCGAGAGTAGCCGCCGGGGTTGTGTGGCCGCGCCCGCGTTTTCCGCGGGTGGGTCAGGCGCCGGTGATCTCGGCGGGGCGGTGCCGCTCGCGGAAGAGGAAGGCCGCCGCGACGCCGCCGATCAGCCCGAAGAGGTGTCCCTGCCAGGAGACGCCGGTGGCGGTCGGCAGGACGCCCCACAGGATGGAGCCGTAGAGCGCGCCGACGATCAGGCCGACCACGATGTCCAGGGCCCGCCGGTCCACGAAGCCGCGGACCAGCAGATAGCTGAAGAGGCCGAAGATCAGGCCGGAGGCACCGGCGGTGTTGGTGTGCGCGGGGGCGACGAGCCATACGCCGAGGCCGCCGATGACGATGATGGTGAAGGCCACCGCGAGGAAGCGGCCGATGCCGCGCAGCGCCGCGATGAAGCCGAGGACCAGCAGCGGCAGGCTGTTGGAGGCCACATGGTCGAAGCCGAAGTGGGTGAAGGCCGACGGGATGATGTCGAGCAGTTCGCTGCTCTTGCGCGGCACGATGCCCAGGGTGTCCAGCCGGTGCCCGGCGATGACATCGATGGCCTCAAGCACCCACAGCAGGGCCACCCAGCCGAGCATGAGGGCGCCCGCCATCGTCGCCCGGCCGCCCGCCCGCAGGGGCGCGAGCAAGGCGTCGGCGCGGCCCGACCTGGGGCGTGCCGCCCGGCGTTCGGTCTGTCCGTAAGTCACAGAAACCCCCCAGCGGTCCCGTGGTCCGTCATGGGACACAACGTCCCCGGCGCCCCCGGCGGTTCCCGCGCGGGCCGCCTGGTCACGCTACCCAGCGGCCCGGCGGTTACGCTCGACGGCGTGGACCAGACCAGCCGCAGGCCGTGGATCGTGGGCGTCTCCGGTGCCTCGGGCACTCCGTACGCCGCTTCGGTGCTGCGTGCCCTGCTGCACGCGGGTGAGCAGGTGGACCTGGTGGTGAGCCGGGCGGCCCGGCTCACCCTGCTGGACGAGACCGGCGCCGCTTTCCGGGACGCGCACTGGCAGGAGGACCTGGCCCGCTGGCTGGCCCGGGGCGCCGACGGCAGCCCCGACGCCTTCCCGTCCGGTCTGTTCGACCTGTCGGCGGTGCGGTACTGGGCGGCCGGCGACCTGGCGGCGGGTCCCTCGTCCGGGTCCTATCCGGCCAGGGGCATGCTGATCGTCCCGGCCAGCACCGCCTGTGTGGCCGGGGTGGCGCTGGGGCTGTCCAAGGACCTGCTGCAGCGGGCCGCCTCGGTGACGCTCAAGGAGCGCCGGCCGCTGGTGGTGGCGGTACGGGAGACGCCGCTGGCCGGGCAGACGCTGCGGCACCTGGTGGCGCTGGACGACGCGGGCGCGGTGGTGCTGCCGGCCTCGCCGGCCTTCTACGCCGGTGCGACCCATATCCAGGAGCTGGTGGATTTCGTGGCCGGCCGGGCGCTGGACGCGGCGGGTGTCCCGCACAAGCTGTACCGGCGGTGGCGCGGTGCACTGGGGGGCGCGCAGGGGGGCGCGCGGGCGGCCGGGGACGGCGTGGACGGGCCCTTCGATGGAGCTGGTACGCCGCCGGAAGAGTAGATGCGCAGGGCGCGGCCCCGTCCATGCCTTAGATTCTTGTCCGGACAGCGCAGTCACGGCACGAACGGGAGGGTCCATTCTGATGGACGCGGTGGACAGGCAGCTCATCCAGGCGTTGCGCGAGAACGGTCGTGCTTCGTACGCGGAACTGGGCCGGCTCGTGGGCCTGTCGGGCCCCAGTGTCACCGACCGCATCAACCGCCTGGAACAGGCCGGTGTGATCACCGGCTACCGTGCCACCGTCGCGCCCGCCTCGCTCGGCCTGGGCGTCACCGCCCTGGTCGGCCTCCAGCTCTCCGACGCCGCGGACCACGAGGAAGTGGCGACCCGGCTGCGGGACCTGGACGAGATCGAGGACTGCTGGTTCATCGCGGGCGACGACTCGTACATGCTCAAGGTGCGGGTCGGTGATGTGGACGGCCTGGAGCACACCATCCGCCGGCTCTCCGGCACCAAGGGCGTGGCCAGGACCCGTACCACGATCGTGCTGTCCACCAAATGGGAGAACCGGGTCGGCCAGTTGCCGGAAGAGGCGTAGGCGTACGGTCGTAAGCGCTGACCGCGTAGGAGGAGAGACATGGACGCTGGGCTCAAGCGCGAGCTGGAGGAGAAGGTCCACGCCGGCGAGCGGCTGACCCGGGAGGACGGGATCGCCCTCTACGAGTCCGACGACCTGGCCTGGCTGGGCGGGCTCGCGCACCACGTGCGCACCCAGAAGAACGGTGACGTGGTCCACTTCAACGTCAACCGGCATCTGAACATGACCAATGTGTGCACCGCGTCGTGCGCGTACTGCTCCTTCCAGCGCAAGCCGGGGGAGAAGGACGCGTACACGATGCGCATCGAGGAGGCCGTGAAGCTGGCCAAGGCGATGGAGGCGGACAGTCTCACCGAGCTGCACATCGTCAACGGCCTGCACCCGTCGCTGCCGTGGCGTTATTACCCGCGCTCGCTGAAGGCGCTCAAGGAAGCACTGCCGCAGGTGTCGCTGAAGGCGTTCACCGCCACCGAGATCCACCACTTCGAGACCATCTCGGGCATGTCCGCCTCGGACATCCTGGACGAGCTGATCGACGCGGGTCTTGAGTCGCTGACCGGCGGCGGCGCGGAGATCTTCGACTGGGAGATCCGGCAGCACATCGTGGACCACCGCACCCACTGGGAGGACTGGTCCCGGATCCACCGGCTGGCGCACGAGAAGGGTCTCAAGACGCCTTCCACGATGCTCTACGGCCACATCGAGGAGCCCAGGCACCGGGTGGACCACGTGCTGCGGCTGCGTGAACTCCAGGACGAGACCGGCGGGTTCCAGGTCTTCATCCCGCTGCGGTACCAGCACGACTTCGTGGACATGAAGGACGGCAAGGTCCGCAACACCCTGCAGGCACGCACCACGATGGCGACCGGGGCGGAGGCGCTGAAGACCTTCGCGGTGTCCCGGCTGCTCTTCGACAACGTGCCGCATGTGAAGGTCTTCTGGGTGATGCACGGCCTGTCGACGGCGCAGCTCGCGCTGAACCACGGCGCGGACGACATGGACGGGTCGGTGGTGGAGTACAAGATCACCCACGACGCGGACGACTACGGCACGCCGAACAAGCTGACCAGGGACGACATCCTGGACCTGATCCGGGACGCGGGCTTCCGGCCGGTGGAGCGGAACACCCGGTACGAGATCATCCGGGAGTACCCGGGGCCGGACGGGGCGCGGCGGGAGTCGCCGCAGCCCATGCGGGTGTGACGCGGGCGGGGCCGGCGCCGGTGTCCCCGGCGCCGGTTCTGGTGTGACGAGGGTGACACCGAGGGTGTGCGGCATCCCCGGGACGCCTCTGGGGGTAATGGCTAGCATGGGCTTATGAGTCTTACCTGCCAGCTGGACCCGGTGATCGACGACGAGTTGCGGGACGGCATCCTCGCGCTGTGGACCGACGTGTCCAACGCGGGCGGTGCCGTCGGCTTCGTGCCCCCGGTGACCGGTGCGGACATACGCCCCGACCTGGACCGCGCGCTGGCCGCGGTGGCCGCGGGCGAGCGGCGGCTGCTGATCGGGCGGGACAGCGGGTGCGAGGACGGGCGGGTCGCCGCGACCGCCTTCCTCACGTACAACTCCCACCGGCTGATGACCCACTGGCTGTGGCTCTACACGGTGATGGTCCACCCCGGCCACCAGGGCAAAGGCTACGGCCGCACCCTGATGGCCGCCGTCGAGCAGGCCGCCCGCACCTTCCACGGCATCGAGGCGATCCGCCTCACCTGCCGCGGCGGCACCGGGGTCGACCTCTTCTACGCGGGCTGCGGCTACAAGGAAGTCGGCCGGGTCCCCGGCGCGATCCGGGTCGCACCGGGTGACGACCGCGACGACATCCATATGCTCCTGACGCTCTGAAGCCGCCGGGGCCGCCCGTGGGCGGGGGCGCCCGGCGGATCCGGTGCGGCGCGTGCTTCACTGGTGGCATGTTCCGTTACACCGCACTGCGCTTCGGCCTCATCGTCGCCTGTTTCGGTGTCATCTGGGGTCTGGTACGGCTGCGCGTCCTGCCGGCCGGGCTCGGTGACTCCAACTACCTGTGGGTCGCCCTGCTCGCGCTGATCGTCTCGGCGCCGCTGAGCTGGGTGCTGCTGCGGGGGGCCAGGGAACAGGCCGCCCAGAAGGTCTCCGACCGGGTGGAGCGCACCCGGATGAACCTCGCGGCCAGCGCGAGCCAGGAGGACGAGGCGGACGACGAGGCCCGTGCCTCCTCTCCGGCGGCGCCGGCCACCCCCGCCGCCCGCGACAGCGAACCGCACACCGCCTGACCCCCTCACCCCCCAAGCTCCCCCCGCACCCGCAACGCCACCCGATCCGCCCCCTCCGCCCCCACCCGCTCCTCAGCCGTGCGCGACGCGCCAGCAGAGCGGTGGGGGGTGTTTGGTTGTTGGGGGGGCAATTCGGGGCGAATGCGGGGAGGGGGCTCAATGGGGTGGCGGGGATTCGGGGGGTGTCACCGATTTGCCCAGCCGTCTCCCTGGGGTGCTTCCGCAACACGTCTTGGCGGGCGTGGAGTTCACGCGGTGAAGAGGCGGGGCTGAGGGGCGTGGCGGGAAAAGAGGCAGGGGCCCCGCGTAGGTGTGCGGGGCCCCTTGGGTACTGCAGGTTCTGGGCGCGACCGCGCCGATTTCAAACCGGACTAGCGAGGACTAGTTCGGGGTGACGTTCTCCGCCTGCGGGCCCTTCGGGCCCTGGGTGACGTCGAAGGTCACCGGCTGGTTCTCCTCAAGGGAGCGGAAGCCGGAGGCGTTGATCGCGGAGTAGTGGACGAAGACATCCGGGCCGCCGCCGTCCTGGGCGATGAAGCCGAAGCCCTTTTCAGCGTTGAACCACTTCACGGTTCCGGTAGCCATAAAGCCCTCCTTGGGCCCAAAGGGTTGCCCTGCTCCAGAACCTGCAACTGCGAAGTCTGAAAATTACAAAAGCCTGCGGGTTACATGCTCCGCAGGCTTTAGTACTGCAAGGAAACCAAACTGCAACTTGCGACGAGCCTAGCATGTGGGGTCTGGGACGGGGAAGAGCAACAAGATCCCTCTTCGGCCGGCCGGGGGACGCCCTCCCGCCGTCCGGGGGACAGCCGGCCGCCGACAGCCGTGGCGCCGGGCGATATGGCCGGAGAAGAGCCTTTCGGCGTGCCCGGCACCCCGTACGCGGCCTCCCGCGGTACCAGGAGTAGCGTCCGGCATATGGACACATCTGCGCGTGACGACGTAACCGGAGACGTAGCGGGCCCCATCCGTCCCAGGGTGGGCCACATCCAGTTCCTGAACTGCGTCCCCCTCTACTGGGGCCTCGCCAGAACCGGTGCCCTGCTCGACCTGGAGCTGACCAAGGACACCCCGGAGAAGCTCAGCGAGCAGCTGATCGGCGGCGACCTCGACATCGGCCCGGTCACCCTCATGGAGTACCTGAAGCACGCCGACGAGCTGGTCGCCCTCCCGGACATCGCGGTCGGCTGCGACGGACCGGTCATGTCGTGCGTGATCGTCAGCCAGGTGCCGCTCCAGCAGCTCGACGGCCAGCGCGTCGCCCTCGGCTCCACCAGTCGCACCTCGGTCCGCCTGGCCGAACTGCTGCTCACCGAGCGTTACGGCGTCTCACCCGACTACTACCGGTGTCCGCCCGACCTCTCGCTGATGATGCAGGAGGCCCAGGCGGCGGTGCTGATCGGCGACGCGGCCCTGCGGGCGTCCCTGCACGACGCACCCCGGCTCGGCCTCGAAGTCCACGACCTCGGCCAGATGTGGAAGGACTGGACCGGCCTCCCCTTCGTCTTCGCGATCTGGGCCGTCCGCCGCGACTACCTGGCCGCCCACCCGGCCGCTGTCCACGACGTCCACCGCGCCTTCCTCGCCTCCCGCGACCTGTCCCTGGAAGAGGTCGCCAAGGTCGCCGAGCAGGCGGCCCGCTGGGAGTCCTTCGACGAGGATCTGCTGCGGCGCTACTTCACCACCCTCGACTTCTCCCTCGGCGCCGACCAGCTGACCGGCATCGCCGAATTCGCCCGCCGCGTCGGTTTCCCCCCGTCGGCGGGCGTCGACCTTCTGCCGCCGGCCTGACCTGCCCCACGGCCTGACGCCGCCCCGTGGTCCCCGGCAGGGGAACCACGGGGCGGTCTGCTTGCGTCCTTTGCCAAGGGGAGGTCAACTGGTGCAGACCGTCCGGTAGTTGGCAGTAGACACGGGGGTGTCGGGGGATGGGCCGTCCGACGGATTGGCATGTGCTGGATCTGGACCGGGATCCGGTGCCGGGTGATCCGTACGAGGTGCGGGAACTCGCGCGGAAGCTGGGGGACTTCGCCGACGACGTCGGCACCGCGCTGCGGTCGGTACGGGGTCTTGACGGGGATTCGGTGATCCAGGAGTGGGCGGGCCTGTCGGGGGATGCCTACCGGGAGCAGTTCGGGGACCTCCCCGGTGAACTCGACAAGCTGGAGCGCTCCTACCGCCTCGCGTCGGGTGCCCTGGACGACTACTGGCCGCAGTTGCAGACCGCCCAGGGGGACGCTGACCGCGCCCTCGCCCAGGGCCGCACCGCGCGGGCGGATCTGGATGCGGCGAAGTCCCAGCTGTCCGCGGCTGACGCGTGGGTGAGGCGGGCGCAGGACGCGTCCAGGGAGTATCAGGCCGATCCGAAGCCGGGGGTGCCCCCGCCGTCGGAGGCCGATGTCCGGGCGGCGGCCCGTAACGCCACCGATGCCGATACCGCTCACGCCACGGCGAGTTCGGCTGTCCGTGACGCGCAGGCCCGGCTGGATGCGGCGAAGGAGTTGGCCGCGCAGGCGGCGGGTGTCCGGGACCGGGCCGCGGATGCCGCGCAGCATGCGCTGCGCGAGGCCTCCGATGCGGGGATCAGGAACAAGCACTGGTGGGAGAAGGCCGTCGATTTCGTCGCCGGCCATTGGGACGACATCGTCGCGGCCTGCAAGGTGATTGTCGCGGTTCTTGGCATCGTGGTCCTGATCATCGGTGGCCCGCTGGCGTGGCTGGTGCTGGCGGCAGCGGTCATCGTGCTGGCGGATACGGTGATGAAGTACCTGCAGGGCAAGGCGAGTCTGTGGGACGTGCTGTTCGCGGCGCTGGACTGCATCCCGATGTTCAAGGGCCTGACCACCGCCGGCGGCCTGCTGAAAACGGCCCGTGAACTGCCCGCTCTCCTCAAGTCCGGTGAGGCGCTGGAGCATATCGCCACCTCCGTCCGTAAGGGTGCCGGGCTGATCCGTTCCGCGAGCCGGGACATCAAGACCCTGATCACCTGTGGTGACCCGATCGACATGGCGTCCGGTGAGATGGTCATGTCGGCGGTGGATGTCGAACTGCCCGGTGTGCTGCCGCTGGTGCTGGAGCGGCACCACCGTTCCGGGTTCCGCGGGGGCCGCTGGTTCGGGCCGACCTGGGGTTCGACGCTGGACCAGCGGCTGCTCCTGGACGACCAGGGCATACGCTTCACCACCCCCGACGGCATGGTGCTGCACTACCCGATACCCGAACCGGGCCGTCCCGTCCTGCCGTTCGAAGGCCCGCGGTGGCCGCTGACCTGGGACGGCACCCCCGGCGGCACCATGAGCGTCAGCCAGCCGGAGGCCGGCCGCACCCTGGACTTCCGCCACCTGCCCGGTGCCCCCGCGGGCCTGCTCCCGCTCACCGCGACGACGGACCGCAACGCCAACCGCGTCACCATCGGCTACGACGACGCGACCGGCGCCCCCAGGGAGGTCGCCCACAGCGGCGGTTACCGCATCGCGGTGACCACCCGGCAGGGCCGGGTCACCGCCCTGCACCTGGCCTCCGCCCCCGGCAGCCCCCGCCTGCTGGCCTTCGGCTACACCGGCGGCCACCTCACCGCCGTCACCAACTCCTCCGGCCAGCCCCTGACCTTCGACTACGACGACGCGGGCCGTATCACCCGCTGGCAGGACCGCAACGGCACCTGGTACGGCTACACCTACGACACCCTCGGCCGCTGCACCGCCACAACCGGCACCGACGGCATCCTCGGCTACCGCTACGCCTATCACGACCAGCCCCGCGTCACCGAGGCCACCGACTCCCTCGGCCACACCACCCGCTACGCCTTCGACGACCACTACCAACTCACCGCCGAAACGGACCCACTCGGCCACACCACCCACCGCACCTGGGACCGCTACGACCACCTCCTCACCATCACCGACCCCCTCGGCCACACCACCACCCTCACCTACGACACCGACGGCAACCCCACCTCTGTCACCCACCCCGACGGCACCACCGGCACCGTCGAGTACAGCGGACCCGGGCTCCCCGTGGCCGTCACGCAGCCGGACGGCGGCCGGTGGCTGTACAGCTACGACGAGCGCGGCAACCAGCTGACGGTCACCGATCCCACCGGCGCCCGCACCGCCTTCGGCCACGACGAGCACGGCGCGACGACCTCGGTCACCGACGCGCTCGGCACCGTGCAGCAGCGGATGCGGAACGACGCGGCCGGTATCCCGGTGCGCCTCACCGACGCCGGCGGGGCGGTGACCGAGCTGGCCCGCGACCCGTTCGGCAGGATCGCCGCCATCACCTCGCCGGCCGGCGAGGTCACCGGACTCGGCTGGACCGTCGAGGGGCTGCTGGCCCGGCGGGTCCGCGCGGACGGTTCGGCCGACGCGTGGACGTACGACGGCGAGGGCAACACCGTCGAACACCGCGCCCCGGACGGCCAGGTCACCCGTTTCACCGTCGCCGGGATGGACAGCACCGTCGCCAGGACCGGCGCGGACGGCGGGACGTACGGGTACGCGTACGACACCGAGCGCCGGCTCGTCGCGGTCACCAATCCGCTCGGGCTCACCTGGAGGTACGAACACGACCCGCTGGGCCGGGTGATCCGGGAGACCGACTTCGACGGGCGCACGGTCGGTTACACCTACGACGCGGCCGGCCGGCTGGTCCGGCGGACCAACGGAGCCGGTGAGGAGGTCACCTACCGGCGGGACGCGATGGGCAACGCCACCGAGGTGCGGGCCGGTGCCACCGTGACCACCTACGTCTTCGACGCGGTGGGCCGGACGGTCGGCGCGGCCGGCGCGGACGCAGAGCTGAGCCTGGTCCGTGACGCGGCCGGCCGGGTCGTCGCCGAGACCGTCAACGGGCGCACGGTGACGGTCGCCCACGACCTCCTCGGCCGCACCGTCGAGCGGGTGACCCCGAGCGGCGCCGTGTCCCGCTGGGTGTACGACGCGGCCAACTCCCCGGTCGAACTGCGCACCGCGGGGACCACGCTGGAGTTCGGCTACGACGGTGCCGGCCGGGAGACCGAACGCCGCAGCGGCGGCCGGCTCTTCCTGCGCCAGGAGTGGGACCGCGCGGACCGGCTCGTCGCCCAGACGGTGTACGGGGCGGGCGCCGCCGCGGGCCGGCGCGGCTTCGGCTTCGGCCCCGACGGTTATCTCGCCGCGATCGAGGAGCCCGCGGCGGGCCGCCGGCTCACCACGGACGCGGCCGGCCGGATCGTCGCGGTGGACGGCACGGGGGGCGGGGACGGCACGGCCGGCGGCTGGTCGGAGCGCTACACCTACGACCCGGCCGGAAACCTCACCTCCGCTTCGGCCGGCGGCCAGGAGGCGCCGGACAGCGAGTACACCGGGATGCGGCCGCGGCGCATCGGCCGCGACCGGTACACCTACGACGCCCAGGGCCGGACCGTCCGGCGCAGCCGCGCGCTGCTCTCCGGCGGCGGGAAGGTCTGGACGTACACCTGGGACGCCGAGGACCGGCTCACCGGAGTGACCACCCCCGACGGTGCCGTCTGGCGTTACCGGTACAACCCGCTGGGCCGCCGGATCGCCAAGGAACGGCTGGGCGCGGACGGCGCGGTGCTGGACCGTACCGACTTCGTCTGGCACGGGACGCAGCTCCTGGAGCAGGTCCGCACCGAGCCCGGCACCGGCGCGGTCGCCACCACGACGTGGGACTGGACACCGGACGGCGACATCCCGCTGACGCAGACCGAGGTCAGGTCCGCGCTCGACGCCGGGCAGGACGCCGGGCTCGACGCCGGGCAGGAGGAGGTCGACCGGCGGTTCTACGCGATCGTCACCGACCTGATCGGCGCCCCCACCGAGCTGATCGGTGAGGACGGCCGTGTCCACCCGCAGGGCCGGGCCACGCTCTGGGGCCTGCCGTGGGATGGACCGCCCGCCGGCGGCCCGGACTGCCCGCTGCGGTTCCCAGGACAGTACGCCGACGCCGAGACCGGACTGCACTACAACCACTACCGCTACTACGACCCGTTCGCCGCCCGCTACCTCAGCCCGGACCCGCTGGGCCTGTCCCCGGCGCCCAACCCCTACGGCTACGTCCACAACCCGACGCTCTGGTCGGACCCGCTGGGGCTCGGGCCGTGCATCTCGGAAGTGGCCTATGCCTCCACCGACCTGGCGAAGGCGGCCTTCCAGGCGCGGTTCAAGGACGGTGTGCAGTGGTTCCCGTTCGGCCGCAATGTGGCCGCGGCCAAGGTGGAAGGGCTGGACGACATCGTCATCGGCTTCAGCAAGGGCAACAAGCTGCACGCCGAGATCGACATCATCAACCAGCTGAAGGCCAAGGGCATCAGCATGGACAAGATCACCGAGCTGTACACCGAGCGCTATCCGTGCGCCAAGATCTGCCTGCCGCGGCTCTCGGGCGGCCTGAAGGGAACGGCCAAGATCACGTACAGCGTTCCCTATGCTGAGGACCACGCGTTCGCCGCGGCGTCCACGGAACTGCTGACCGGCCACATCAGGAGCGCCGCGAGCGCGATGGGCTGGCAGACCCTGAATCCGCGCAGCTGGTTCTGAACGGAACGACCCGCGTGACCCGCGTGACCTGACAGACCCGACCGACCCGAACGACCCCGAACGACCCGAACGAGAAGCGAGGAGCACCTGATGGAGCCGCCCAGCGACGAGACGATGGCAGCCATGCGGCGCCTCGCCGGGGAAGTGCAGGACGAACTGCTCATCGCCGGACTCCCGTCGGCCGGCGGGCTGCATCCGCTGGTCGCCCAGGGGGTGATCGTCGAGCTGGACGTGCTCGGCGACGACGACGCGGCGGTGAGCGTGCACTGGCGCCCGCATCCGAGTCTGGCCAACGCGGCGGCCCGTGCGGCGGCGGCGCGGGACGTGTCCGCCGGGACCATGCAGCGGCTCGGACAGGTGGGCACCGCGATGCTGCCGGCGATCGCCGGCATCCTCAGCACGGCGGGCTTCACGCTCGACACCGACGAGGACATCGCGGCCGGCGCGGTCCGGGTCCTCGCGGCACCCGACGGCGGCGGCACCGCCCGGCTTCTGGAGGACTGACCGATGGGTGGCACACCGGACCGGCTCGCGGTCGACCTGACCGGGCTGCAGGACTTCGCGCACAACCTCGACACCGTCCGCACCACGATGAACGGGACGCGCAAGCTCTTCGACTCCTACGAGGCGAAGCTGGGCTCGGGGAAGGTCGCCGACGCGCTGGACAGCTTCGAGCACAACTGGAAGGACGGCCGCAAGGAGATCGACGGGCAGCTGGAAGGGCTGTCGAAGATGGCGAACACCGCCGTCGAGCAGATCCAGAAGGCCGACAAGGACCTGGCGGACCAGTTGGCCAAGGCCGGCAAAGGGGACGGGAAGTGACCGCACCGCAGGAGGAGACGGCCCCGGTGCGGGTCGCCGCGGTCGAGCGGGAGGGCTTCACCATCACCGTGCCGGTGACCTGGTGGGAGTTCGACCTGCACCCGGCGACCCGGGACGAGTCGGTCCGGCGGATGGTGGCCCAGCGGGTGCGGGAGAACCCGGCGCTGGCCGAACACCGCGACGTGCTCGGGCGGTTCCTGAAGAAGGCGGCCAGGGACGCGCACGAGAGCGGCGCGGTCTACGTCGGCTGCATGGCGCAGAACTTCGACACCCTGCCGCTCACCGCGTCGGTGACGGTCTCGCTGATCGGTGCCCGTACGCCGGAGGGGCAGCTGCTGCCGGCCGACCCGGCGTCGATCGCGGCCGGGCTGCGCGCCAAGGAGGCCGCCCGCGAGGGGGACACCTGGCGGAAGGTCACCACCGTCGAGATCCCCGAAACCGGCCTGGCGGCACGGACGTACGGGATCGAGGACATCAGCGTGCCCGGTGACTCGCGGACCGTGCGGGCGGTGCTGATGCAGACGTTCATCCCGCTGCCCGGCCACCAGGACAAGGTCGCGCTGGTCGCGGGGAGCAGTTCGGTCCTGGACCTGGCGGAGTCGTTCTTCGACGTCTTCGACGCGGTCACGTCGACCTTCCGCTATCAGGAACCAAGGGCTGCGTCCGTCACGTCCTCCCCTGTACGTTGAAGCAACCGCGGACAATCCGATGAATCAGCCGAACCGCTGAAGGCGACGCATCGGACCGGTCCGCAACTCAGGAGCCACGGGGGTCGGCCCTGCGGCACGTCAACGAGAGGCTCAAGCCGCTATGGCTAACGTTAACGTTACGTACCAGGACATGAGGGACGCGGCGACCAAGCTGCGTACCGGCCAGCACGAGATCACCGAGAAGCTGCACTCGCTCCAGAAGTTCGTGCAGGACCTGGTGAACGGCGGCTACGTGACGGACCGGTCGTCGAAGCAGTTCGACCAGTCGTACAGCGAGTTCAACACCGGCGCCACCAAGACCATCGAGGGTCTCGACGGCATGGCGAAGTTCCTGGAGAGCGCGGCCGACGCGTTCCAGCAGGCGGACGAGCAGCTGGCCAAGGGTCTCGGCGGCTGACCGAGGCGCCGTCGCCCGGCGGTCCCGCCGCCGGGGCTGTGCGAGTTTTCCACAGGGTGTGCGGTCCCTTCGGAGCGCGAGGGACCGGCTGGCGTACGCTGGCCTGGTCCGATCAACCCCCTCCGAAGGGACCGCCCCGGTGACATCCCCGACCTCCCCGGTCTCCCCGGTGAGCGACATCGCCGCCGTCCTCGACCGTGCCGCGCAAGGCGGCCGGATCACGCCGGAGGAGGCGCTGGACCTCTACCGTTCGGCTCCGCTGCACGCACTGGGCGCAGCCGCCGACGCGGTGCGCCGCCGTAAGTACGCCGGCACCGAGCACATCGCCACGTACATCATCGAACGCAACATCAACTACACCAACGTCTGCGTGACGGCGTGCAAGTTCTGCGCGTTCTACGCGGCCCCCAAGGACACCGGCAAGGGCTGGAGCCGCGGCCTCGACGACATCCTGCGGCGCTGCGCCGAGACGGTCGAGCTCGGCGGTACCCAGATCATGTTCCAGGGCGGCCACCACCCGGACTACGGCGTCGAGTACTACGAAGAGCACTTCGCCGCGATCAAGCGGGAGTTCCCGCAGCTGGTGATCCACTCGCTGGGCGCGTCCGAGGTCGAGCACATGTCCCGGATCTCCGGGGTCAGCGCGGAGGAGGCGATCCGCCGGATCCACGCCGCCGGGCTCGACTCCTTCGCCGGCGCCGGCGCCGAGCTGCTGCCCGCGCGGCCCCGCACCGCGATCGCCCCGCTGAAGGAGTCCGGCGAGCGCTGGCTGGAGATCATGGAGACCGCGCACCGGCTCGGTGTCGAGTCCACCTCCACCATGCTGATGGGCACCGGCGAGACGAACGCCGAACGGATCGAGCACCTGCGGATGATCCGTGACGTGCAGGACCGCACCGGCGGGTTCCGGGCGTTCATCCCGTACACGTACCAGCCGGAGAACAACCACCTGAAGGGCCAGACGCAGGCCACTCTCTTCGAGTACCTGCGGATGATCGCCATCGCCCGGATCTTCCTCGACAACGTCGCCCATATCCAGGGCTCCTGGCTCACCACCGGCAAGGAGGTCGGCCAGCTCTCGCTCCACTACGGCGCGGACGACCT
Organism: Streptomyces sp. NBC_01476; assembly: GCF_036227265.1. NCBI lineage: Bacteria > Bacillati > Actinomycetota > Actinomycetes > Kitasatosporales > Streptomycetaceae > Streptomyces > Streptomyces sp. NBC_01476. The sequence continues at coordinate 4,871,880 of NZ_CP109446.1, forward strand.
CGGCTCGGTGATGCTGGAGGAGAACGTGGTCTCCTCGGCCGGCGCGAAGCACCGCTCCAACCGGATGGAGCTGATCCATCTGATCCGGGCGGCCGGGCGGGTGCCGGCGCAGCGCGCGACCACGTACGAGCACCTGGTGGTGCACGACGACCCGGCGAACGACCCGGTCGACGACCATGTGGTCTCCCACCTCTCCTCCACCGCGATCGAGGGCGGCACCGCCCACCCCGAGCTGAAGCTGCTCACCGCGGACCGGTAGCGGGTGCTGACGCTGCACACGGCCGGCCTGCTGCTGCCAGGGGGCGGCCGGGCGGCCGTGCCCGGCGGCGGGGTGCTGGTGGACGGCGACCGGATCGCCGCACTCGGTGCGGCCGGGGAACTGACCCCGGCGTATCCCGCGGCCCGGGTGCGGACCTGGCCCGGCACACTGCGGGCCGGGCTGGTGCACACCGGTCCGCTGCCCGCTGCGGCCACCGCGCGGGAGCGGGTGCACGCGGTGCTGCGGCTCGGGGCCTGCGCGCTGACCAGCCCTGACCTCACCGACGCGGAGCGGGCGGCGGCCTCCCGGCTGGGGGTGCTGCTGGTGCCCGTCGGCTCCGGGCCTGCGGACCTCACCGCCGGGGGCCGCGCCGACCTGGCGGTCCTGCTGCCGGACGGCACCTGCGTGGCCACGGTTGTGGCGGGGCGTCTCCTCCACCGGCGTGCCTGACGCCCGGGGTTTATGGCCACCGCCGGCCCGGTGGGGGAGGGGCGCCGCATAAGGTAAGAGGGTGACCCGAGCCTCATTGGAGAAGCAGCCGCAGGAAGTCGCCGCGATGTTCGACGGCGTGGCGGCGAAGTACGACCTCACGAACGATGTGCTGTCGCTGGGCCAGACCCGGCTGTGGCGCCGGGCGGTCGCGCAGGCGCTCGACGTACGGGCCGGGGAGCTGGTGCTGGACCTGGGCGCGGGGACGGCCACGTCGTCGCTGCCGTTCTCCGCGGCCGGCGCCGATGTGGTGCCGTGCGACTTCTCCCTCGGGATGCTGCGGGAGGGCAAGAAGCGCCACCCCGAGTTGCCGCTGACCGCCGGGGACGCGACCCGACTGCCGTTCGCCGACGGGGTGTTCGACGCGGTGACCATCTCCTTCGCGCTGCGCAACGTGCACGACACGGATGCCGCGCTGCGGGAGATGCGGCGGGTGGCGAAGCCGGGCGGGCGGCTGGTGATCTGCGAGTTCAGCCACCCGACGCTGCGGCCGTTCCGTACGGTCTACACGGAGTACCTGATGCGGGCGCTGCCGCCGGTCGCGGAGAAGGTGAGCAGCAACCCGGACGCGTACGTGTATCTCGCGGAGTCGATCCGCGCGTGGCCCGACCAGCGGGCGCTGGCCACCCGCCTCCAGGACGCCGGCTGGTCCAAGGTCGCCTGGCGCAACCTCACGGGCGGCATCGTCGCCCTGCACCGCGCCACGAACCCCCTGGCGTAACCCGTCCCGGGGGGTGCCTTACCAGGGGCGCTGGGGGTACCCCCGGACGGAGTCTGGGGGAGGAACTGCGCGAGCAACCGGCCACCGGCCGGTGGTCCGGATGCGGCAGCAACAGAGAGGCGCCGCCGCGCCCGCCCCCGTAGCCTCATAGACTCGGCACTTGCCGCTGTGCAGCAACAGCGGCCCGGACCAGCATCTGGCACCAACCCTCGCCGAAACGGGAGAGCCCCACCGTGACCGACACCGCCCTGTCCGAGCGCAGCGCCGATGTGATCGTCGTCGGCGCCGGCCCGTCCGGTTCGACGACCGCCTACTACCTGGCCAAGGCCGGCCTCGACGTCCTGCTGCTGGAGAAGACCGCGTTCCCGCGGGAGAAGGTGTGCGGTGACGGTCTCACCCCGCGCGCCACCAAGCAGCTCGTCGGCATGGGCATCGACATCTCCGAGGAGGCCGGCTGGCTGCGCAACAAGGGCCTGCGGATCATCAGCGGCGGCCTGCGGCTGGAGATGGACTGGCCGGACCTCGCCGCGTACCCCGACTACGGGCTGGTCCGCAAGCGGGAGGACTTCGACGAACTCCTCGCCCAGCAGGCCGTGAAGGCCGGCGCGCGGCTGTACGAGCGGTGCAACGTCGGGGCGCCGATCACCGACGAGCGCACCGGACGGATCATCGGCGTCCAGGCGAAGCTCGGCGAGGAGAAGACCCCGGCGGCCTTCTACGCCCCGCTGGTGGTCGCCGCCGACGGCAACTCCACCCGGCTGTCGCTGGCGATGGGGCTGCACCGCCGGGAGGACCGGCCGATGGGGGTCGCGGTCCGTACGTACTTCACCTCGCCGCGGCACGAGGACGACTACCTGGAGTCCTGGCTGGAGCTGTGGGACCGCCGTGGTCCGCAGCCGCGCCAACTCCCCGGCTACGGCTGGATCTTCGGCCTCGGTGACGGTACGTCCAATGTGGGCCTCGGCATCCTCAACTCCTCCGCGGCCTTCCGCGAGCTGGACTGGCGCGAGGTGCTCAAGGCGTGGGTCGGCTCGATGCCGGAGGACTGGGGCTTCACCCCGGAGAACATGACCCAGCCGATCCGCGGCGCCGCCCTGCCGATGGCCTTCAACCGCCAGCCGCACTACACCCGCGGGCTGCTGCTCGTCGGTGACGCGGGCGGTCTGGTCAACCCCTTCAACGGCGAGGGCATCGCCTACGCGATGGAATCCGGTCAGCTCGCCGCCGACGTCATCACCCAGGCGCACGCGCGGGCCACCGACGCGCAGCGGGAACTGGCGCTCGCCAACTACCCGCGCATCCTCAAGGAAACCTACGGCGGCTACTACACGCTGGGCCGCGCCTTCGTGAAGCTCATCGGCAACCCCAAGGTGCTCCAGCTCTGCACCCAGCGCGGCCTGACCCACCCCATGCTGATGCGCTTCGCCCTCAAACTGCTGGCCAACCTCACCGACCCCACCGGCGGTGACGCGATGGACCGCATCATCAACGGCCTCACCAAGATCACCCCCCGCGCCTGACACCGGCCGCCGGCCGCCAGCCGCCCCCCGGGATCGCCAGGGCGTTCACGGCCGGCGCGGCGAAAAGGCGAAATGGTGAAAAGGCGTCATAAAACCGTACCGCGGGCGGCAGGGCGCCGTGGCTTCCCCCAGGTGGAGGCCATGGCGCCCTGCGTTGGGTGAGGTGGGTGTGCCCGCGCTTCGGGAGAGCGGTTCGGGACCGCGCTCGCGGATGCGCTCCGGCACGGACGAGGCGGGGCCTCAGAGTGCGCGGACGGCCCAGTCCGGCATGTAGTCGGCCAGCTGGTGGATCGCCACCGGGGTCGACGGATTGGCCGCGTCCAGGTACTGGCCGTCGCCGATGAAAACGCCCACGTGGTACGCGCTGCCCTCGCCGCCCCAGAAGATGAGGTCGCCGGCCTGGAGGGAGCCGATCGGGACGGGCGTGCCCACGGTGGACTGCTCCTGGGAGGTCCGCGGGAGGTCGACACCGACCGAGGCGAACGCGGCCTGGGTGAGGCCGGAACAGTCGTACGAGCCGGGGCCGGTGGCGCCGTACACATACGGCTTGCCGAGCTGCGCCTTGAGGAAGGTGATCAGCTGGTCGACCTTGCTGGAGGACGCGGGGGCGGACGCCGCGGTGGTGGTCGCGGTCGGCGTGGCCGCGGAGGACGACGACGAGGACCCAGCAGACCCAGCGGACGCCACCGCGGGCCGGGCGGTGAGCTTCGCGCGCGCACTGGCCCGGGAAGCGGCCGCGGCACGCTCCCTGGCCGCCTTGGCGGCAGCGGCGGCCCTGGCCTTGGCGGCCTTCGCGTCGGCGGACTTCTTCGCCTTGGCCGCGTCCTCGGCCGCTTCGGCCGCGGCCCGCTCCTTGGCGGCGGCCAGCGAGGCGTCGAGGGCGTTCTGTTCGATCGCGGCGGCGGCCAGCTGAGCGCTGTCGGCGAGGGCCAGGGGCGCCGCGGCGGGTGCCGGGGAGGTGGTGTTCGTGTTGTCGGCCATGGCCGGAGCGGCCGCGCCGCCGAGAGCGAGCGCGCTGACGACACCGCCGACGAGTCCGGCCCTGCGCACCCACTTGGGGTGACCGGGCGCCGCGTGCCGTCGGCGGCGGGTATGGGTGTCGGTATGCGGTTCGGACGTATGCGTCCGGAGTGTGTTCGGGGACATGCGGTCCTGGCTATCAGGAACGAATGGTTCCGTTCAACAAAGGTGGGATGCGCCACACTTGACGTGTTCACGGAGCAAATGACCCTTTTACGATCTTGGCCCCCGGCCGCTTTGATCCGGTTTCACCAGACCGGTCACTTATGCGCTCGTGCACGCGTTCACGCGCCCCAAGTCCCGGGTTTCCGGGGCCGGTCGGCAGGGCCGGACGGCCCTACCACGGGGGCACGTCCAAGGCTAATTTGCCTTTGGGACGCAGCGCTTGATAGAGATCGCGCCCCTCTGACCAGCGGTAATACCCGGGGTTGTGACGGGAAGTGATTGTTTGGGGCTCATTCGCCACATGATCACCGCTCATCCGACTTCATGATCGTTCGCCAGGTGGTGGAGATCACAAAGGTCGGGCTGTACCCCGTGTCGCAGATCACAGACCGGGAGGCATAGGATGCAGGCGACTTGGGCTTGTGAACTGCCTCACATAGCCGCGATCTTCGCGGATCGACGGCAAGGAGCAGTCGCCAAGTGACGGTCCGTACAACGCAGTCATTGTCGACTGGAAGGAGCGGGGGACGGTGAACGCATACGCGCCCATCCTCGTGCTGGGAGGTCTCGCGGCCGGCTTCGCGATCTTCTCCGTTTTCATGGCCTCGATCACCGGGCCGAAACGGTACAACCGGGCCAAGTTGGAAGCGTACGAGTGCGGTATCGAGCCGACGCCGCAGCCGGCCGGCGGCGGCCGCTTCCCGATCAAGTACTACCTGACGGCGATGCTCTTCATCGTCTTCGACATCGAGATCGTCTTCCTCTATCCCTGGGCCGTCACCTTCGACCGCCTGGGGATGTTCGGGCTCGTGGAGATGCTCCTCTTCGTGCTCACCGTCTTCGTCGCCTACGCCTATGTCTGGCGCCGTGGCGGCCTGGAATGGGACTAGAGGACGCAGGGGACTAGGGAACCGGGACCAGGGGACCGAAGGGGACCAGGAGCCAACGCATGGGTATCGAAGAGAAACTGCCGAGCGGATTCCTGCTCACATCGGTGGAGACCGCGGCGGGATGGGTACGTAAGGCGTCGGTCTTCCCGGCCACCTTCGGCCTCGCCTGCTGCGCCATCGAGATGATGACCACCGGCGCCGGGCGGTACGACATGGCCCGGTTCGGCATGGAGGTCTTCCGCGGTTCGCCGCGGCAGGCCGACCTGATGATCGTGGCGGGCCGGGTGAGCCAGAAGATGGCGCCGGTGCTGCGGCAGGTCTACGACCAGATGCCGAACCCCAAGTGGGTCATCTCGATGGGTGTCTGCGCCTCCAGCGGCGGGATGTTCAACAACTACGCGATCGTGCAGGGCGTCGACCACATCGTGCCGGTCGACATCTACCTGCCCGGCTGCCCGCCGCGTCCGGAGATGCTGCTCGACGCGATCCTCAAGCTGCACGAGAAGATCCAGCACACCAAGCTCGGCGTGAACCAGGTGGAGGCCGCCCGCGAGGCGGAGCAGGCCGCACTGAAGGCGCTCCCCACGATCGAGATGAAGGGGCTCCTGCGGTGAGTGAGGCGACTCCCAGGAACGGTGAGAATCTGCCCGGGCAGCGCACGGAGGGTGCCGGGGAGGTGATCGGTGTCCGGCACGGCATGTTCGGTGCCAACAACGGCGGCGACACCTCCGGTTACGGCGGCCTGGTCCGTACCGTCCGGCTGCCCGGCGCGAGCTCACGGCCGTACGGCGACCCCTTCGACGAGATCGCCGACGAGCTGGAAGGCGCGCTGGACGAGCAGGGCCTGCCGCCGGCCGAGGCGATCGAGAAGACCGTGGTGGACCGCGGCGAGCTCACCTTCCACATCGCCCGCGAACACCTCGTCACCGTCGCCAGGACGCTCCGCGACGACCCCGCGCTCCGCTTCGAACTGTGCACCGGCGTCAGCGGCGTGCACTACCCCGGCGACCAGGGCCGCGAGCTGCATGCCGTCTACCACCTGCGGTCGATCACCCACACCCGGCTGATCCGGCTGGAGGTCAGCGTCTCCGACGCCGACCCGCACATCCCGTCGCTGGTCGCGGTGTACCCGACCAACGACTGGCACGAGCGCGAGACGTACGACTTCTTCGGGATCGTCTTCGACGGCCACCCGGCGCTGACCCGGATCATGATGCCGGACGACTGGCCCGGCCACCCGCAGCGCAAGGACTACCCGCTCGGCGGCATCCCCGTCGAGTACAAGGGCGCCCAGATCCCGGCTCCCGACCAGCGGAGGTCGTACAGCTGATGAGCAGCACACAGAGCACCCCCCACGCGCCCGCCCAGGCAGAGGAGCGGGAGACCACCGAGGGCCGGGTCTTCACGGTCACCGGCGGCGACTGGGACGAACTCGCCGAGACCGTCGGCCGCTCCGACGACGAGCGGATCATCGTCAACATGGGCCCGCAGCACCCGTCCACCCACGGTGTGCTGCGGCTGATCCTGGAGATCGACGGCGAGACGGTCACCGAGGCCCGCTCCGGCATCGGCTATCTGCACACCGGCATCGAGAAGAACATGGAGTTCCGGACGTGGACCCAGGGGTCCACCTTCGTGACGCGCATGGACTACCTGACGCCGCTGTTCAACGAGACGGCGTACTGCCTGGCCGTGGAGAAGCTGCTCGGCATCACCGACCAGATCCCGGACCGGGCCACCGTGATCCGGGTGCTGCTGATGGAGCTCAACCGGATCTCCTCGCACCTGGTCGCCATCGCCACCGGCGGCATGGAGCTGGGCGCCACCACGATCATGATCTACGGCTTCCGTGACCGCGAGATGATCCTGGACATCTTCGAACTGGTCACCGGCCTGCGGATGAACCACGCCTACGTCCGGCCCGGCGGCCTCGCCCAGGACCTGCCGCCCGGCGCGGTGGACCAGGTGCGGGAATTCGTGAAGAAGTTCCGCAAGAACCTGCCGGAGTACGACAAGCTCGCCACCGGCAACCCGATCTTCAAGGGCCGGATGCAGGACGTCGGTTACCTGGACCTGACCGGCTGCATGGCGCTCGGCGCCACCGGCCCGATCCTGCGGGCCGCAGGACTGCCGCACGACCTGCGCAAGGCCGACCCGTACTGCGGTTACGAGACCTACGACTTCGATATCCCGACCGCCGACACCTGTGACTCCTACGGCCGCTTCCTGGTCCGGCTGCAGGAGATGCGCGAGAGCCTGCGGATCGTCGAACAGTGCCTGGACCGGCTGGCGCCGGGACCGGTGATGGTCGCGGACAAGAAGATCGCCTGGCCGGCCCAACTGGCCCTCGGCCCGGACGGCATGGGCAACTCCCTCGACCACATCAAGCAGATCATGGGCACCTCGATGGAGGCCCTGATCCACCACTTCAAGCTCGTCACCGAGGGATTCCGGGTCCCGCCGGGCCAGGCGTACTCCTCGGTGGAGTCCGCCAAGGGCGAGCTGGGGGTGCACGTGGTCAGCGACGGCGGCACGCGCCCCTACCGGGTCCACTTCCGGGACCCCTCCTTCACCAACCTGCAGAGCATGGCCGCGATGTGCGAAGGCGGCCAGGTCGCCGACGTCATCGTCGCGGTGGCATCCATCGACCCCGTGATGGGAGGTGTCGACCGATGACCGACGTGGTCCTGGGTATCCCCGAGCTGCCCGCGCCCGACTTCCCGGCCGACGTCCGGGCCCGGCTGGAGACCGACGCAAAGGAGGTGATCGCCCGCTATCCCGGCTCGCGCAGCGCCCTGCTGCCGCTGCTGCACCTGGTGCAGTCGGAGGAAGGGTTCGTCTCCCGCACCGGCATCCGGTTCTGCGCCGAGCAACTGGACCTCACCACCGCCGAGGTGACCGCGGTCGCCACCTTCTACACGATGTACCGGCGCAAGCCCTCGGGCGACTACCAGGTCGGGGTCTGCACCAACACGCTGTGCGCGGTGATGGGCGGCGACGCGATCTTCGACGAGCTCAAGCAGCACCTCGGCGTCGGCAACGACGAGACCACCGAGGACGGCAAGGTCACCCTCGAACACATCGAGTGCAACGCGGCCTGCGACTTCGCCCCCGTGGTGATGATCAACTGGGAGTTCTTCGACAACCAGACCCCGCAGTCCGCCAAGCAGCTCGTGGACGACCTGATCGCCGGCCGCGAGGTCCGCCCCACCCGCGGCGCCCCGCTCTGCTCGTACAAGGAGACCGCCCGCATCCTGGCCGGCTTCCCCGACGAGCGCGAAGGCGCCAACGAGGCCTCCGGCGGCGCCGGTCCCGCCTCGCTGGCCGGGCTGAAGCTGCACCGCGGGGACGCGACCGCGGCCCGGGTGGTCGGCCAGCGCGGCTCCGCGCCGCAGGACGACGCGGGCACCTACGACACCGCGACCTCGCCGTCGCCCGCCGAGCACGCCAGCTCGCACGACGCGCCCGCGCAGACCGCGGCGTCCGACCCGGCGCATCCCTCGGACGCGGTCGCCGAGCCCCCCGCCGCCGGCGGTGGCGCCTCCGCCCGTGAGCCCCGCAACAGCAGTGCCACCGAGGAGGGCGAGTGATGACGGTCGAACCGGCAGAGAAGCTGCTCGCGCCCGTACTGTCGGCGTTCTGGGACGACCCGCGGTCATGGACGCTCGACACCTACCGCAGGCACGAGGGTTACGAGGGGCTGACCAAGGCGCTCGCCATGGCCCCCGACGACCTGATCGCCTATGTGAAGGACGCCGGGCTGCGCGGCCGTGGCGGCGCCGGTTTCCCCACCGGGATGAAGTGGCAGTTCATCCCGCAGGGCGACGGCAAGCCGCACTACCTCGTGGTCAACGCGGACGAGTCCGAGCCCGGGACCTGCAAGGACATCCCGCTGCTCTTCGCCAATCCGCACGCGCTCATCGAGGGCATCGTGATCGCCTGCTACGCGATCCGCTCCAGCCACGCTTTCATCTACCTCCGCGGTGAGGTGGTCCCGGTGCTGCGCCGGCTGCACGAAGCGGTCCGCGAGGCATACGAGGCCGGTTACCTCGGCAAGGACATCAAGGGCAGCGGCTTCGACCTGGAACTCACCGTGCACGCCGGCGCCGGCGCCTACATCTGCGGTGAGGAGACCGCGCTGCTGGACTCCCTGGAGGGCCGGCGCGGCCAGCCGAGGCTCCGGCCGCCCTTCCCCGCCGTGGAGGGGCTCTACGCCTGCCCCACCGTGGTGAACAACGTGGAGTCCATCGCCTCGGTTCCCGCGATCCTGCAGCGCGGGAAGGAGTGGTTCAAGTCGATGGGCAGCGAGAAGTCCCCCGGCTTCACCCTCTACTCGCTCTCCGGCCACGTCGCCCGCCCCGGCCAGTACGAGGCGCCGCTCGGCATCACGCTGCGGCAGCTCCTCGACATGAGCGGCGGGATGCGCCCCGGGCACCAGCTGAAGTTCTGGACCCCCGGCGGCTCCTCCACCCCGATGTTCACCGACGAGCACCTCGACGTCCCCCTCGACTACGAAGGGGTCGGCGCGGCCGGTTCGATGCTCGGCACCAAGGCACTCCAGTGCTTCGACGAGACGACCTGCGTGGTGCGGGCCGTCACCCGGTGGACCGAGTTCTACGCCCACGAGTCGTGCGGCAAATGCACCCCGTGCCGTGAGGGCACCTACTGGCTGGTCCAGCTGCTCCGTGACATCGAGGCCGGCAAGGGCCGGCCGGAAGACCTCGACAAGCTCAACGACATCGCCGACAACATCAACGGCAAGTCCTTCTGCGCGCTCGGCGACGGCGCCGCCGCCCCGATCTTCTCCTCGCTCAAGTACTTCCGCGCGGAGTACGAGGAGCACATCGAGCGCAAGGGCTGCCCCTTCGACCCGGCCCGCTCCACCGCCTGGGCCGACAAGTCCCGTACGGAGGCCCACGCGTGACTGTCACTACCAGCGCACCCTCCGGAGGAGGGGCGGCGGTGCCCCCGGACGATCTGATCGCCGTCACCATCGACGGCATCGCGATCTCCGTCCCCAAGGGCACCTTGGTCATCAGGGCCGCCGAAATGCTCGGCATCGAGGTGCCGCGCTTCTGCGACCACCCGCTGCTCGACCCGGTCGGCGCCTGCCGCCAGTGCATCGTGGAGATCGAGGGGCAGCGCAAGCCCGTCGCCTCCTGCACCATCACCTGCACCGACGGGATGGTGATCTCCACCCAGCTCTCCTCGCCGGTCGCCAAGAAGGCGCAGCGCGGGGTGATGGAGCTGCTGCTGATCAACCACCCGCTGGACTGCCCGGTCTGCGACAAGGGCGGCGAGTGCCCGCTGCAGAACCAGGCGATGGCGGTCGGCGACCCGGACTCCCGGTTCGAGGGCAAGAAGCGCACCTACGAGAAGCCGGTGCCGATCTCGGCGCAGGTGCTGCTGGACCGCGAGCGGTGCGTGCTCTGCGCGCGCTGCACCCGCTTCAGCCAGCAGATCGCCGGCGACCCGATGATCGAGCTGCTGGAGCGCGGGGCGCTGCAGCAGGTCGGCATCGGCGAGGGCGACCCCTTCGAGTCGTACTTCTCCGGCAACACCATCCAGATCTGCCCGGTGGGCGCGCTCACCTCGGCCGCGTACCGCTTCCGCTCCCGGCCGTTCGACCTGGTGTCGTCGCCGTCGGTGTGCGAGCACTGCGCAGGCGGCTGCGCCACCAGGACCGACCACCGCCGCGGCAAGGTGATGCGGCGGCTGGCCGGCAACGACCCGGAGGTCAATGAGGAGTGGCTGTGCGACAAGGGCCGCTTCGGCTTCCGGTACGCGCAGCGGCCGGACCGGATCGCGCACCCGCTGGTCCGCAACGCCGAGGGTGAACTGGTCGCCGCCTCCTGGACCGAGGCGCTGGCCGCCGCGGCGGCCGGGCTGACCGCGGCGCACGGCCGGGCGGCGGTGCTGACCGGGGGCCGGCTCACCATCGAGGACTCCTACGCCTACGCGAAGTTCGCCCGGGTGGTGCTCGGCACCAACGACGTGGACTTCCGGGCCCGCGCCCACTCCGCCGAGGAGGCCGACTTCCTGGCCGCCGCGGTCGCCGGACGGGGCGTCGACCTGGGCGGCACCCCGCGCGGGGGCGGACCGGCGATCACCAACCGGCTGCTGGAGAAGGCACCGGCCGTCCTGCTCGCCGGACTTGAGGCCGAAGAGGAGGCCCCCGGGGTCTTCCTGCGGCTGCGCAAGGCGCACCGCAAGTTCAAGCAGCAGACCTACGCGCTCGCCACGCACACCACCCGCGGCCTGGAGAAGGCCGGCGGCATCCTGCTGCCGGCGGCTCCCGGCACCGAACCGGAGTGGCTGGACGCGCTGGCCGGCGGTGTGGGCCTGGACGAGGCAGGACAGCTGGCGGGCGAGGCGCTGCGCGCCGAGGGCTCGGTGATCCTGGTCGGCGAGCGGCTGGCCGCGGTGCCCGGCGCGCTGACCGCGGCGCTCCGGCTGGCCACCGCGACCGGCGCGAAACTGGCCTGGGTCCCGCGCCGGGCCGGCGAGCGGGGCGCGGTCGAGGCGGGCGCGCTGCCCGGGCTGCTGCCCGGCGGCCGGCCGGTCACCGACCCGCGGGGCCGCGACGAGGTGGCCCGGATCTGGGGCCTGCCCACGCTGCCCACCCGGTTCGGCCGGGACACCGGTCAGATCATCGAGGCGGCGGCGACCGGCGAACTGGCCGCACTCGTCGTCGGCGGCGTCGAGGTGGCCGACCTGCCGGACCCGGCCAGGGCCCGGCAGGCCCTGGACGCGGTGGGCTTCCTGGTCAGCCTGGAGCAGCGGCCCAGCGAGGTCACCGAGCGCGCCGATGTGGTGCTGCCGGTCGCCGCGGTGGTCGAGAAGTCCGGTGCCTTCCTCAACTGGGAGGGCAGAATGCGGCCGTTCGAGGCCGCGATCAAGCCGGACCAGGCGACCACCCGGCACCAGCTGCCGGACGCCCGGGTGCTGACGATGCTCGCCGACGCCCTCGATGTGGCGCTTGGCCTGTCCGAGGTACGGCAGGCGCGCGCCGAACTCGACCGCCTCTCCGGCTGGTCGGGCACGTACGCCGACGGGCCGGCCGAGACGTCCGTACCGCTGCCGCGGCCCGAGTCCGGTCAGGCGGTGCTCGCCGGACACCGGCTGCTGCTCGACCAGGGCCTGCTGCAGCAGGGCGACGACGCGCTCGCCGACACCCGGCACGCGGCCGTCGCCCGCATCTCGGCCACCACGGCCGCGGAGGTCGGCGCCACCGACGGCGAACCGCTGACCGTCAGCGGCCCGGCGGGCATCGTCACGCTGCCGCTGGCCGTCACCCCGATGCCGGACCGGGTGGTGTGGCTGCCGCTCAACTCGGCCGGAGGCGGCGTGGCGTCCGACACCGGCGTCCGCCCCGGACAGGTCGTCGGCATCCGCCCGGAGGTGGCCGAATGAACGTCCTGAGGCCGGCCCGGCGCCGCCCGACCAGCCCCTCGCGGCCGCACTGCGTCGCGGCGGCCAAGTGTGCGGAGGCACAGTCATGAGAGTGTCGCTCGCGGCCACCACCGAGAACCTGTCGTTCTTCGGGAACGACGTGTGGTGGCTGATCATCCTCAAGGCCGTCTTCTGCTTCGCCTTCGCGATGCTGACCGTGCTCTTCTCCATCGTGTGGGAGCGCAAGGTCGTCGCATGGATGCAGTTGCGCATCGGCCCCAACCGGCACGGCCCGTGGGGCATGCTCCAGTCGCTCGCCGACGGCGTCAAGCTGATGCTGAAGGAGGACCTGCTGGTCAAGCGGGCGGACAAGGTGGTGTTCATCCTCGCGCCGATCGTCGCGGCGATCCCCGCCTTCATGTCCTTCGCGGTGATCCCCTTCGGCCCGGCCGACAACGAGGTCTCCATCTTCGGCCAGCGCACCGCGCTGCAGCTCACCGACCTGCCGATCGGCATCCTCTTCATCCTGGCCACCGCGTCGGTCGGCATCTACGGCATCGTGCTGGCCGGCTGGTCGTCCGGCTCCACCTACCCGCTGCTCGGCGGCCTGCGCGCGTCGGCCCAGATGATCTCCTACGAGATCGCGATGGGCCTGTCCTTCGCGGCGGTGTTCCTCTACTCCGGCTCGATGTCGACCTCGACCATCGTCCAGGCACAGCACGACCGCTGGTACGTGATCCTGCTGCCGGTGTCGTTCCTGATCTACATCTGCACGATGATCGGCGAGACCAACCGCGCCCCCTTCGACATGCCCGAGTCCGAGGGCGACCTGGTCGGCGGCTTCAACACCGAGTACAGCTCGATCAAGTTCGCGCTCTTCATGCTCGCCGAGTACGTCAACATGGTGACCGTCTCCGCGGTCGCCACCACCCTCTTCCTCGGCGGCTGGCGGGCCCCCTGGCCGGTCAGCACCTTCTGGGAGGGAGCGAACCACGGCTGGTGGCCGATGCTCTGGTTCGTCATCAAGGTCCAGTTGCTGCTCTTCTTCTTCATCTGGCTGCGCGGCACCCTGCCCCGGGTCCGCTACGACCAGCTGATGAAGCTCGGCTGGAAGGTGCTCATCCCGGTCTCCATGGTCTGGCTGATGCTGGTGGCCGCGGTCCGCGCGATGCGCAACGAGGACTACAGCTTCACCAGGATCGTCCTCTATGTGGCCGGCGCGGTGCTCGTGCTGCTGCTGATCTCGCTGCTGGTCGACCTCTTCAGGGACCGCGACGAGAAGAAGAAGGGCAGCGGCGGCGCGCTCGCGCCACCGGAACGGTTCGACCCGATGGCCGGTGGTTTCCCCGTACCACCGCTGCCGGGACAGCAGGCGGAGCGGGTGCCGCGGCGCCCCAGCCGGGCGCAGCCCCAACTCGTGGGCGCATCAGGCCCGTCCGGCACGCAATCCGCCGGCACGGAGAAGGAGGAGGACGGCGATGCCTGAGTTCCTTGGTCCGGTCGCAGGCTTCGGCGTGACCTTCAAGGCCATGTTCAAGAAGCGGCTGACCGAGCAGTACCCGGAGTACAAGAAGCCGACCGCACCCCGGTTCCACGGGCGCCACCAGCTCAACCGGCACCCGGACGGCCTGGAGAAGTGCATCGGCTGCGAACTGTGCGCCTGGGCCTGCCCGGCCGACGCGATCTACGTGGAAGGCGCGGACAACACCGAGGAGGAGCGGTACTCCCCCGGTGAGCGGTACGGCCGCGTCTACCAGATCAACTACGCCCGCTGCATCCTGTGCGGCCTGTGCATCGAGGCGTGCCCGACCCGGGCCCTGACGATGACCAACGAGTACGAACTCGCCGACCGGACCCGCGAGTCGCTGATCTTCACCAAGGAGCAGCTGCTGGCCGGCCTGGAGGAGGGCATGGTCGAGTCGCCGCACTCGATCTTCCCGGGCATGGACGAGGGCGACTACTACCGCGGCGCGGTGACCGAGGCGGCGCCCGGGACCGTACGGCAGGTGGCGGTCTCCAAGGGCGAGAAGCCGGATGAGTCCGTCGACGCGCCCGCGCCCGAGGTCGTACCGGCGCCCGGCGGCTCCGCGCCGGCCGGAACCGGGGAGGAAGTATGAACACGATCACCGCCGCGTCCCAGACCTCCACCGGCGAGGCGGTCCAGTTCTGGATCCTCGCCGTGGTGGCGGTGCTGGGCGCGCTCGGCACGGTGCTGATGAAGAAGTCCGTGCACAGCGCGCTGTCGCTGGCCGGCACCATGATCATCCTCGCGGTGTTCTACCTCGCCCAGGGCGCCTACTTCCTGGGCGTCGTACAGATCGTCGTCTACACCGGCGCGATCATGATGCTCTTCCTCTTCGTGGTCATGCTGGTCGGCATCACCGCCGCCGACTCCCTCAAGGAGACGCTCAAGGGCCAGCGGTGGATGGCCGCGCTCTGCGGGCTCGGCTTCGGCATCCTGCTGATCGCCGGCATCGCCAACGCCTCGCTTGACACCTTCACCGGCACCGGCCAGGCCAACGCCCAGGCCGGCGGCAACGTCCAGGGCCTGGCGAAGCTGCTCTTCACCAACTACGTGTGGGCGTTCGAGATCACCGGCGCCCTGCTGATCACCGCGGCGATCGGCGCGATGGTGCTCACCCACCGGGAGCGCACCGAGGAGCGCCAGACGCAGCGTCAGCAGGCCGAGGCCCGCGTGCGCGCCGGACTGCAGGTCACGCCGCTGCCCGCGCCGGGCACCTACGCCCGGCACAACGCGGTGGACATCCCGGCGCTGCTGCCGGACGGCACCATCTCCGAGCTGTCGGTCAGCACCACGCTGCGCCGGCGCGGCCAGATCCGCGATGTGTCCGACGACGCGATGCGCCGGCTGGCGGCACTGGAACAGCGCTCGGAGGAGTGGCTGGAGCGGGACGAACCGGAGCGGCCGGTGCTGCTGGAACGTGAGGACACCGACCGTGCGGCCGACCGGGTCAGGGACGCCGACCGGGCCGAGGAGGGCGCCAAGTGAATCCCGCCAACTACCTGTACCTGTCGGCTCTGTTGTTCACCATCGGTGCGGCAGGGGTGCTGATCCGGAAGAACGCCATCGTGGTCTTCATGTGCATCGAGCTGATGCTGAACGCCTGCAACCTGGCGTTCGTCACCTTCTCGCGGCTGCACGGCAACCTCGACGGGCAGGTGATCGCCTTCTTCACGATGGTGGTGGCCGCCGCCGAGGTCGTGGTGGGACTCGCGATCATCGTGTCGATCTTCCGTTCGCGCCACTCGGCCTCGGTCGACGACGCCAATCTGATGAAGCTGTAGAGGGGCTGCGGACAGTGGAAACCCTGATCGGCCTTGTGATCGCGGCGCCGCTGCTCGGCGCGGCCGTCCTGCTGACCGGCGGCCGGCGGCTCGACCGCACCGGCCACCTGCTCGGCACCCTGCTCGCGCTGGTGTCCTTCGTCTTCGGTGCGGTGCTCTTCGCCGACATGCTGGGCAAGGACGCGGACGCCCGCGCGCTGCACTCGCACCTGTTCACCTGGGTGCCGGTCGAAGGCTTCCGGGCCGACGTCGGCTTCCAGCTGGACCAGTTGTCGATGACGTTCGTGCTGCTGATCACCGGTGTGGGCACGCTGATCCACATCTACTCGATCGGCTACATGAAGGAGGACGAGCGGCGCCGGCGGTTCTTCGGCTACCTCAACCTCTTCCTCGCCGCGATGCTGCTGCTGGTGCTCGCCGACAACTACCTGCTGCTCTACGCCGGCTGGGAGGGCGTCGGCCTCGCCTCGTACCTGCTGATCGGGTTCTGGCAGCACAAGCCGAGCGCGGCGACCGCGGCGAAGAAGGCGTTCCTGGTCAACCGGGTCGGCGACATCGGCCTGTCGGTGGCGATCATGCTGATGTTCACCACCTTCGGCTCCTTCGCCTTCGGCGATGTGCTGCCGGCCGTCGGCCGGGCGCCCAGCGCCCAGCACGCGACGATCACCGGTATCGGCTTCATGCTGCTGCTGGCCGCCTGCGGCAAGTCGGCCCAGGTGCCGCTGCAGTCCTGGCTCGGCGACGCGATGGAGGGCCCGACCCCGGTCTCCGCCCTGATCCACGCGGCGACCATGGTGACCGCGGGCGTGTATCTGATCACCCGGTCCGGGGCGATCTTCAACGCGGCGCCCGACGCGCAGACGGCGGTGGTCACCGTCGGCGCGGTCACGCTCCTCTACGGTGCGATCGTCGGTTGCGCGAAGGACGACATCAAGAAGGCGCTGGCCGGCTCCACGATGTCGCAGATCGGCTACATGATCATGGCGGCCGGGCTCGGCCCGATCGGCTATGTCTTCGCGATCATGCACCTGGTCACGCACGGCTTCTTCAAGGCAGGGCTCTTCCTCGGCGCCGGTTCGGTCATGCACGGTATGAACGACGAGGTCGACATGCGGCGGTACGGCGGCCTGTACAAGGTCATGCCGATCACTTTCGTCACCTTCGGCCTCGGCTACCTGGCGATCATCGGCTTCCCGGGGCTGTCCGGCTTCTTCTCCAAGGACAAGATCATCGAGGCCGCCTTCGCCAAGGGCGGCGGCGAGGGCTGGATCCTCGGCACCTGCGCGCTGCTGGGCGCGGCGATCACCGCGTTCTACATGACCCGGGTGATGCTGATGACCTTCTTCGGCAAGAAGCGCTGGGTCCCGGACGCCGAAGGGCACGAACCGCACCCGCACGAGTCGCCCTCCACGATGACGATCCCGATGATCATCCTGGCGATCGGCTCGGTTTTCGCCGGCGCCGCCTTCAGCATCAACTCCTCGTTCCTGAAGTGGCTGGAGCCGGTCACCGGACACAGCGAGGGCGACTCGCCGGTCTCCGCCGGCACCGTCACCGCCGCCACCATGGTCGTGCTGGTCGTCGGGGTCGGCATCGCCTGGCTGATGTACGGCCGCCGGCCGGTGCCCGCGGTCGCGCCGCGCGGCAGTCTGCTCACCAAGGCCGCCCGCCGGGACCTGTTCCAGGACGACTTCAACCATGTCGTGCTGGTCCGCGGCGGCGAGCACCTCACCCGCTCGCTGGTCTACCTCGACCACTCCCTGGTCGACGGCGTCGTCAACGGCACCGCCGCCTCGGTCGGCGGCCTCTCCGGCCGTCTCCGCAAGCTGCAGAACGGCTACGTACGGTCGTACGCCGTCTCGATGCTCGGCGGCACCGCGGTGCTGGTCGCCGCGACTCTTCTCATGAGGGCGGTCTGATAGCTCATGTCGTTCCCATTCCTGACGGTGACCGCCGCCCTGCCCGCGGTCGGCGCCGTGGTCACGGCGGCGGTGCCCGCCGCCCAGCGGACCGCCGCCAAGTACACGGCGCTGGCCTTCTCACTCGGCACCCTGGTGCTCGCCATCGTGAACATGGCCCGGTTCTCGCCGGGCGGTGACCGCTACCAGTTCACCGAGTCGCACGCGTGGGTGAAGAGCTTCGGCCTGCGCTACGACCTCGGGGTGGACGGCATCGCGGTCGTCATGGTGGCGCTCACCGCGCTGCTGATCCCGTTCGTGATGATGGCCGGCTGGCACGACGCCGACACCCTCGAAGGGCCCGACCCCAACCGGCGCTGGCGCCCCACCCAGGGCTTCTTCGCGCTGATCCTGCTGGTCGAGGCGATGGTGGTGCTCTCCTTCGAGTCCACCGACGTCTTCCTCTTCTACATCTTCTTCGAAGCCATGCTGATCCCGATGTACTTCCTCATCGGCGGCTTCGGCGACCGCGCCCACGCGGGCGGCGAGGAGGAGGCGGCCCGGCAGCGTTCGTACGCGGCCGTGAAGTTCCTGCTCTACAACCTGGCCGGCGGTCTGATCATGCTGGCCGCGGTGATCGGGCTGTACGCGGCCACCGCCAAACAGCTCGGCACCGGCACCTTCTCGCTCCAGGAGATCATGGCCGCCCGCGCCTCGGGCAAGCTGGATCTGGCCACCTCCACCGAGCGGTGGCTCTTCCTCGGCTTCTTCTTCGCCTTCGCGGTGAAGGCGCCGCTGTGGCCGCTGCACACCTGGCTGCCGAACGCGATGGGCGAGTCGACCGCGCCGGTGGCCGTGCTGATCACCGCGGTGGTCGACAAGGTCGGCACCTTCGCGATGCTCCGCTTCTGCCTCCAGCTCTTCCCGGAGGCGTCCAAGTGGGCCACGCCGGTGATCCTGGTGCTTGCGGTGATCAGCATCATCTACGGCGCCCTGCTCGCCGTCGGCCAGCGCGACATCAAACGGCTGATCGCGTACGCCTCGGTGTCGCACTTCGGCTTCATCATCCTGGGCATCTTCGCGATGACCAGCCAGGGCCAGAGCGGCGCGACGCTCTACATGGTCAACCACGGCATCTCCACCGCCGCGCTGATGCTGGTGGCCGGCTTCCTGATCACCCGGCGCGGGTCGCGGCTCATCGCGGACTTCGGCGGGGTGCAGAAAGTGGCGCCGGTGCTGGCCGGCACCTTCCTGGTCGGCGGCCTCGCCACCCTGTCGCTGCCGGGGCTCGCCCCTTTCGTCAGCGAATTCCTGGTGCTGGTGGGCACGTTCAGCCGCTACCCGGTGCTGGGCATCATCGCGACACTCGGCATCGTGCTGGCCGCCCTCTACGTCCTGGTGCTGTACCAGCGGACGATGACCGGCCCGGTGAAGGCCGGCATCGAGGGCATGTCCGACCTCAAGGCACGTGAAGTCCTGGTGGTGGCACCGCTGATCGCGCTGCTGCTCTTCCTCGGCGTGTACCCGAAGCCGGTCACCGACATCGTCAACCCGTCGGTCCAGCACACGCTCTCCGACGTGCACAAGACCGACCCCAAGCCCCCGCTGGAGGCGAAGAAGTGAGCGCAGCCGCATCCGCCGCGCCGGGGAGCGCCGTCCACACCCTGTGGACGACGGCGGCCCCGGTCACGGACAAGATCCCCGCCCCGCACATCGAGTACTCCCAGCTCCTGCCGGTCCTGATCGTCTTCGGCGTGGCCCTGGTGGGCATCCTCGTCGAGGCGTTCGTACCGCGGAAGTCCCGGTACACCGCGCAGGTGGTGCTCGCGGTCGTCGGGCTGGCCGCCGCGTTCGCGGCCGTCGTCACGCTCGCCGAGAAGGGCTACGGCACCACCAAGGCGCACATCGCGGCGATGGGCGCGGTCGCGGTGGACGGGCCCGCGCTCTTCCTGCAGGGCACCATCCTGCTGGTCGCGATCGTGGCGGTCTTCACCTTCGCCGAACGCCGGCTCGACCCCAAGGCGCACGGCCGGCACGTCGACTCCTTCGCCGCGCAGGGCTCCGCCGTCCCCGGCGGGGACCAGGAACGGGCGGCCGTCCGGGCCGGGTTCGCCTCCACCGAGGTCTTCCCGCTGCTGCTCTTCGCGGTCGGCGGCATGCTGGTCTTCCCGGCCGCCAACGACCTGCTGACGCTCTTCGTGGCCCTTGAGGTCTTCTCGCTCCCGCTGTACATCCTGTGCGCGCTGGCCCGGCGCAACCGGCTGATGTCCCAGGAGGCGGCGGTCAAGTACTTCCTGCTCGGCGCCTTCTCCTCGGCCTTCCTGCTCTTCGGCATCGCGCTGCTCTACGGATACGCCGGCACGGTCTCCTACTCCGGGATCTCGTCGGTGATCGACGGCACCGCGAAGATGACGCCGGCGCTGGCCAGCACCACCGGGAACGACGCGCTGCTGCTGATCGGGCTGGCCATGGTCACGGTCGGACTGCTCTTCAAGGTCGGCGCGGTGCCCTTCCACATGTGGACTCCGGACGTCTACCAGGGCGCGCCGACGCCGGTCACCGGCTTCATGGCGGCGGCCACGAAGGTCGCCGCGTTCGGCGCCCTGCTGCGGCTGCTGTACGTGGTGCTGCCCGGCATGCGGTGGGACTGGCGGCCCGTCATGTGGGGCGTCGCCATCCTGACGATGGTGATCGGCGCGGTCATCGCGGTGACCCAGACCGATGTGAAGCGGCTGCTGGCGTACTCGTCGATCGCGCACGCGGGGTTCATCCTCGCCGGCGTCATCGCCACGAACCAGGACGGGGTGTCGTCGGTCCTCTTCTACCTGGCGGCCTACTCCTTCGTGACGCTGGGCGCCTTCGCGGTGGTGACGCTGGTGCGTGACGCGAACGGTGAGGCGACGCACCTGTCCCGCTGGGCCGGTCTGGGACGGCGGTCGCCGCTGGTGGCGGCGGTCTTCGCGGTCTTCCTGCTCGCCTTCGCCGGTATTCCGCTGACGTCGGGCTTCGCGGGGAAGTTCGCGGTGTTCAAGGCGGCGGCGGAGGGCGGCGCGATGCCGCTGGTCATCGTCGGTGTGATCTCCTCCGCGGTCGCGGCGTTCTTCTACGTCCGGGTGATCGTGCTGATGTTCTTCAGCGAGCCGAAGCCGGACGGGCCCTCGGTGGCCGTGCCGAGCGCCTTCACCTCCACGGCCATCGCCCTCGGTGTGGCCGTCACCCTCGTGCTGGGCCTGGCCCCCCAGTACTTCCTCGATCTGGCCGACAAGGCAGGCGTCTTCATCCGCTGAGCGGCGGTGCCGGCCGCACCCCGTTCCGCGC
Source organism: Streptomyces sp. NBC_01476 (assembly GCF_036227265.1). Taxonomy (NCBI): domain Bacteria; kingdom Bacillati; phylum Actinomycetota; class Actinomycetes; order Kitasatosporales; family Streptomycetaceae; genus Streptomyces; species Streptomyces sp. NBC_01476. The sequence continues at coordinate 4,892,858 of NZ_CP109446.1, forward strand.
CGCTGCCCGGGTCCCCTCTTTTCCTCAGGGGGCCCGGGCGGCGACCTTTTCCGGTCAGCCGCCCGCGGTCACGGCCTTGAGTTCGTCGAGCGACTCGCGCATCAGCGGCGCCAGGTCCCGCTCGTTCGCCGCGTCGATCCAGCGGACGAAGGCGACCTTGAAGACCGCGGTCCCGGCCTCCGCGGTGAGACTCGCGGCCGGTTCCGGGACACCGCGGCGGCGCAGGGTGTCGGCGAGCGCCGCGGACAGGGTGGCGAGCTTGATCAGCTCGCGTTCCATGAGTTCGGCGTTGGCGGTGATGACGGCCTGCCGCTGCCGGGCGTGCGGGAGGCGGTCCTTGAAGACCTCGGCGACCGCGTCGAGGGCGACGGCCATCGCGTCGATCGGCGCCGCGGACTCGGGAGTCGCGGCGAGGGTCTCCACGAAGAGCTCCTGCAGTTGCGCCGCGCCGGCGAAGAGGACCTCGCGCTTGTCCGCGTAGTGCCGGAAGAACGTCCGCTCGGTCAGCCCCGCCCGCTTGGCGATCTCCGCGACCGTGGTCTGTTCGTACCCACGCTCCCCGTAGAGCTCCATCGCCGCGCGCTCAAGCCGCCCGCGCGCGTCCGGCTCCCATCGACCCATACCCGGATCCTACGTGATGGCAGCGACTGACATCGAGTGCTACGGTTGATGTCAGTTGCTGCCATCGGCTGTCAGGGGCCGCACCTGCCCTTCGGACAGCCGCCCGACCAGGAGGTTTTCCCATGCGTGTGTTCGTCACCGGCGCGTCCGGCTGGATCGGCTCCGCCGTCGTTCCCGAACTGATCGACGCCGGCCATCAGGTCGTCGGGCTGGCCCGCTCGGACGCCTCGGCCGCTGCCCTCACCGCGGCCGGGGCCGAGGTGGAGCGCGGAACCCTGGACAACCTCGACGTCCTTGGCGCCGTGGCCGCCGGGTCGGACGGTGTGATCCATCTCGCCTTCAAGCACGACATCGCCTTCTCGGGGGACTTCCAGGGCGCCGCCGACGCGGACCGCCGCGCCGTCGACACCCTCGGCGAGGCCCTCGCGGACTCCGGCCGGCCGTTCGTCATCGCCGCCGGGACACTCGGGCTCGCCCCGGGCCGGCTCGCGACGGAAGCGGACGGGCACGACGTCGCCGCGGCCTCGCACACCGGCGGCCCGCAGACCCGGATGGCCACCGCGGAGGCGGCGCTCGCCCTCGCGTCCCGTGGCGTCCGCTCGTCCGTGGTGCGGATCTCCCCGACGGCGCACGGCGACGGCGACAAGGGCTTCATGGCGGCCCTGGTCGCCATCGCCCGCGACAAGGGTGTCGCGGGCTACCTCGGCGACGGGTCCAACCGCTGGTCCGCGGTGCACCGGCTGGACGCCGCGCACCTCTTCCGCCTGGCGGTGGAGAAGGCTCCGGCGGGCTCCACCCTGCACGCGGTCGGCGACGAGGGCGTGCCGATCCGCGACATCGCCGAGGTGTTCGGCCGGCAGCTCGACCTCCCGGTGAAGCAGGTCGCGGCCGAGGACGCGGCCGGCCACTTCGGCTGGATGGCCGGTTTCATCGGCATCGACAGCCCGGCGTCGAACGTGCTGACCCGCGAGCTGCTGGGGTGGCGGCCCACCCGCCCCGGGCTCATCGCCGACCTGGAGCAGGGGCACTACTTCCGCCCGCGCACCGCGTGATCGGCCCCGTGGGCGGCCGGCCCGGCGCCGGCTCAGGGGCGGACGGCTGAGGCCAGCAAGGCCGTGTGCGGCAAAGCCAGCAGGCCCTGCGGCGTGCGGAACTCCGCTGCGAGGAGGTCGAAGTGGCGGCGGACGGAGGCGACGGTCTCGGGCGGCTGGGAGGCGATCAGCTGCCCGATGGAGGCGATCCCGCCCGCGGGGCCCTGCCACCACACCTCCGGGTCGACCACGTGATCCCACGCCAGGGTCGCGCAGACCGCCCCGGCGAACCCGGCCCCCTCCAGCAGCAGCGCGACCCCCTCCTGCGTCCGCGGGAAGTCGTCCGAAGGGTCGAGCGCGGGCAGGCCGGCCGGGCGTGGCACCCCCGCTGCCTGCACCGCCCGCCCGAAGAGCGCCTGCCCGGCGGCATGGGGTGACGTCCACAGCGTGAACGCGACCCGCCCCCCGGGCCGTACGACCCGCGCCACCTCGCGCAGGGCGACCAGCGGGCGCCCCACGTGATTGAGCACGAAATTCCCCACCACCGCATCGAAGTGCCCTTCGGGGAAGGGGAGTTCGGGCAGCGAGGCCAGCCGCACCACCGCCTCGGGCACGGCCTTGGCCGCCGCCTCCACCATCGACGGCTCCGCGTCCACCGCCGTCACCGCCGCCCCCCGGGCGCGGGCGGCCGCCGCGGCCGTCCCGGTACCGGTGCCGGCGTCCAGCACCCGGACCCCTTCCCGTACTCCGGCCGCGTCCAGCAGGTCCGCCACCGGATAGCCGCACAGCACCCCGTAGGTGCGCCCGTAGAGCTCGGCCTGCCCCGCCCACGCCCGCCGTTCGAAGGCATCGAAGATCGTCATACCGGCTCAACGCCGTCAGGCGGCGCTGAGTGCCACCGCCGACAGGAGCAGGCCGGGGGCCAGCAGGGTCACCCCCCACCGCAGGCACCGGTACTTCGCGGCGAGGATCCGGCTGATGTCGACGAACTGCGTCACCAGCCATCCCACCCGGTCCTGCGCCGCCTCGCCCACCGCCTGGACGAGGAGACGGGCGTCGGGGACGTCCCGGACGTCGGCGAAGAAGGTGACGCCGGGGGCGGTCCTGACGGTCCCGGTACGCGGCAGCAGCGTCCAGACCAGCAGCACCGTACCGGCCGCCCACAGCACGCCCCCGAGGACCAGCAGACCCAGCCAGGGCCCGCCGGTCCGCTCCGGCGACCAGGCACCGCCGAGCAGCAGCGCGGGCAGCGCCAGCGACCCCGAGAGCAGCACCGCCGCCTTGGTGTCCGCCCTGGCCAGCTCGTCCCGGGCGGTCGCCAGCAACCGCTCGGCGACGTACACCGCGGACTCGGTGGCGACGGAGGGCGCCGGGGGCGGGGGCCCCGCGACGGTGACCATCAGCCACCGTCCGCGGGGCGCTGCCCGGGACCGTTGCCGCGCGGGCGCCTGCGTACGTAGTCGACCTTTCCGGCGGCCGGCGACGGGGTGGTCTCCCGGGGCGGGGCCGGCGGGGCCGGAGGGGCAGGCGGAGGCGGGGGAGGCCCGGCGGCGGGCGGCGTCGGCCGGCTGTCCTCGGGGTGGAGAACGACGGTGGACGTCGGCGGGGACGGCGGTGGGGGCGTCGCCCGCGGCGGTACGGGCGCAGTGGGGGACTGCGGGGTCGGCGGCGCAGGGAGGGACGTGGGCGGCTGCGGCAGCCCGCCCTCGAAGACCGCCCCACCGGTCGCGCGGGCGTAGTCGATGAGCATCTGCACCGGCCCCTCCACCTGGTGCCGCTGGACGACGCCCTGGTCGATCAGGTGACTCAGATACTCCAGCGCGCCCTTGCGCTGCTCCCGTGCCTGCGCCTGGAGCGCGCCGAGCAGATCGGCCGCCCCACCGGGGTTCTGGGCCACCAACGTGGCGTACTGCTCCGCCTCGCCGCTCTGGATCAGAGCGCGGGCGGCCGGCAGGTTGGCCTGCACCCGGGCGGCGGCGGCCTGGTCGAGGGCCGTCTGCACGGTCGCGTCGTGCTGCACCCGGACCACCGCGAGATTGTGGTCGGTGGCCGCCCGCCCGAGGTCGATCCGGACGAAGACCTTCGTGGCCAGCCCGATGTCGGCGCCGAAGGACGACCAGCTGCCACCGGCGAGTTCGGCCTGGATCGCCTCGTCGGCGGCCTGCGCGCCGCTCAGCCCGTGCTGCCGGGTGACGGCCCGCAACCGGGCCAGCAGCGGTGGCCGCAGCATCTTCTCGACGTCCACCACCCGCTTCTCGGCGACCCGGTGGAAGTCCCGGACCTCCCAGTTGATGTCCACGGCGCACAGGAAGGTGGCCTGGTCGCCGTAGGTCGGCAACTCCATCTGGAAAGAGGTCTGGTACTCGCCGCGCACGATCCGGCAGATCGAGGTGGGCCGCCCGATGACCGGCTTGTTGTGGCTCTTCGCCCCCTGCACGGTGATCACGCTGTGGCCGCCGTTGCGGTAGAAGGCCACCGCGGCGAGCTGCGCGCCCCGGTGCTTGTAGGGGCCGTCGGGCATGATCTCGTCGAAGAACGGGCCGCGCAGATCGGCCGGTATCGTCACCGGGTGCGTGCCGGCGGAGCCGTTCCGGTTGTCGGGTGTCATGGGTTTCTCACTTCCGGTACCGCCTGCCGTAGGCGACGGCCCTGCTCCGGTCCCAGCGGATCGTCGGGATCCTCGGACAATTCCTTGATCAGTGACAGCAGGCGCTGTCCGTCGTCCGCGGAGTGCACCAGCAGCGGCAGGAACCGCAGCAGTTCGCGCTCCCAGGGCTTGCCGCGGCAGCGGCGCAGCCAGCCGGCGAGGGTGTCGAGCGCCGACTCGTAGGAGCGGCCGGTGTTGAGCGCGGTCCACAGCAGCCCGGCGATCTCGGGAGCCCGCTCGGACCGGGCCGCCGCCATCGCCAGCGCCAGCGGCCACCGCTCCCGGCCGGTGAGTTCCGGCGCCGGGTTCCACAGGTCCTCGACCCGGAACTGCGCCAGCAGCACCGCGGCGATCAGCCCCAGGTCCTGGTGCGGCCGGCGCTCGTCGCTGAGCCAGCCGCGGATCCTGGCCAGCGGTTCGCGGTCGGACGCGGCCCCCGCCAGGTGCACCACGCTCTCGGCGGCGATCACCCGCAGCCGGCCCTCCTCCCAGGTGCCGATCCGGCCCAGCGTGCCGAGCGCCTCCGCCACCGTGGCGGTGGCGGTGCCGCGGCTGAGGACCGCCGCGGCCGTCCAGCGCAGATTCCCGTCCGAGCCGGCACCCCACCGCTTGACCAGCGACCGCAGCGCCGGGCCCACCTGGCCGTCACCGAGCACCGACTCCAGCGCCGTGGCCACGAACAGCCCGCGCCGGGCCTGGTCGGCCGCGGCCATCGGGTGCAGGAGCTCACTCACGGTGTGGGCGCAGTCGAGGCGGCACAGCTCGCCGGCCGCGACCGCGGCCCGGGTACGTACGTCCGCCCGCGGGTCCTGGCACAGGGCGTCGAGCCAGCGCAGCACAGGGCCGCGCATGTTGTGGTGGTGCTCCCACAGGTGGGTCAGTACGGCGGGGGCGAGCCCCTTGCCGCGGAACCGCACCGTCCTGACCGGGATGTCGTGGTCGGCCACCAGCGTCCGCGCGGTCAGCTCCGCGGTGGCGCGGGCGGAGGTGAGCCGGGCCGCGAGGCCGTCGCTGAGCAGCGGGCGGCCGATGACCCGTTCCGGCTCCACGGTGACGGCCAGCTCCCAGACCAGTTGCTCGGCGGCGTCGGCGACGGTGCTGAACGAGGAGTTGCCGAGGACGGCCAGTGCGATCCGGTAGGCGGCGTCCCGCAGGGCCGGCAGCTCCTCGGCCCGGGCGCCGCCGGCGAACCACTGGCGCACCTGCTCCGCGGCGAAGGTCCGGCACTCCGCGATCAGCCGGCCCTCCGTCAGGCCGCCGGTGACATGCCGGGCCAGCAGGGCGGCCAGCCGGGCGGCCTCGGCGGGGAGCAGGCTCTCCAGGCCCAGTGCCCCCCGTACTTCGGCGCGCTCCGCGACCCGCAGTGCGGTTGCCTTCACCTCCGGCTTCTCGTCGTCGAGTTCGGCCTTCAGGTGGCTGTCGAGCACGGCGTCGGCTGGCGCCTGCTCGTGCGCCCGGTAGTAGCGGGCGCGCCGGGCACCGGGGTCCCCGGCGTCGGGCACCGCCAGCAGGACGGCGTAGGAGCGGCGTTCGGCGAGCAGCCGGCAGAGCCGGTCCAGGTGGAGTTCCTCCGGGAGTACGCCGCCGGCCGGCTCCAGCGCGTACCCGTGGTCCTCGGCGACGGCGCTGCCCTCCCCGCCCAGGGTGGTGAGGTCGGAGCCGGGGTCGAGCCGGGACACCTTGCCGAGACTGACGTCGTCCAGGAGCGACAGGGCGGTGTACATCCGGCCGGTGCCGGGCTGGCCGGACAGGACGAGCAGCCGGTCCTCGCGCAGCCGCTCCTTGAACGCGTCGTACGACGGGGGCTTGCTGAAGCGGCGGCGCAGCCGGTCCAGCTCCTCCTCGGGCAGCGGTCCGGCGATCAGGCCCTGGAAGCCGCCGTACCCGAAGTTGACCGAGCCGATCGTCCCGCCGATGTACGTACTCGCGTCGTGCAGCGAGAACGCTTCCCTGGCCTCACGGGCGATACGCGCCTCGGCCCCGCTCGCCGCGGAGCGCCCGGCCTTGCCCGCGGAGTCGGAGTCGGAGCCGGTGGCCGGGCCGAAGAGCGGGTCCTCGGCGGGCTTGTCCGGTTCGCCGCCGGGTCCCGGTCCGTGGCTGCGTCCGTGGCCGGGGTCCGGGGGCGGCTGGGTGTGCTGGGCCTCCTGGCGGGGTCCGGTGTCCACCCGGTCGGCCGGGTCGGTGGTGCCGGTGCTCATGACCGCTCACCGCGCCTGCGGTCGATGGTGACCTCGTGGATGTCGCCCTGGTAGACGTCACCGGAACCGCTGTGGGTGACCGCGCCGAAGGTGAACGTCCGGGCGCCGGCGGGCGGTTCGGCGCTCCCCGGTGCCGGTGATGAGGCGGGTGCCGGTGCGGGTGCCGGTGATGGGGCGGGCGTCGGTGCCGCGGCCGGTTCGCCGGGCCGGGCGGCGGCCGGGGGCGAGGTGCGGCCCGGCACCATGAACCAGGGCCGCTGCGGGCCTTCCTGGAGTGCCACGTCGTACTGGCGGTAGCGGCCGGGCTCGATCCACCGGCCGCCGTGCCGGATCACGTCCTGGTAGAGCCGGTCCGAGACGGCCACCAGCAGCGGCGACCCGGGGGCGGCGGCGAGCACCGACTTGGCCTCGGCGCAGTTGCCGATCCGGCAGGCCAGATCGACGGCGGCACCGGAGAAACCGTGCCCGTCGGGCGTCACCGGCCCGATGTTGAGCCCCGCGCGCAGCCGCAGCGGCCGCTGCAGGTCCCGGTTGACCTGGCGTAACTCCTGGTGGAGGTGCTCGACCCACTCGCCGGCCACCCGCTCGGTGCGGCGCGCCTCGACCACCGCGAGGATGCCGTCGCCGCGGTCCTCCTGGAAGAGCCGGGCGCCGCCGAGTCCGGCCTTGGCGAAGGCCCGTTCTGCCACCTGGTAATAGCGCTCGCGCATCGCGGGCCGGTCCGGGTCGGACAGACCGCTCGACCCCTGGGTGTCGAGACTGATGATGAATCCGTAGTCGGCTTCGCCGTGCATGGTCGTTCACTGCCCTTCGCCTCTGTCACTGCCATCGCCCATCGCCCGTCGCCATCGCCCCGGTTCGGTACGGCCCCGGCTCTGTGACTGTGCGCCCCGGGGCCGCGGTGCGCTGTAGCGGTTTACACACGCCGGCGCCGCGCTCCAGTCACGGCGCCCGGTGCGGGCCGGCGCCGTACTCCGGGGGCCCTCAGGCGGTCTCCCCGGCGGCGGCGCCGGCCGCGCCGAGCAGCCGCAGTGGTGCCAGGTCGGTCACCACGATGCTCTTCGGGCCGGTGCGGACCAGGCCCTGTTCGCGCAGCAGCCGCAGCGCCTTGGCGACCGCCTCGCGGGTCGCGCCGATCGCCGCCGCGATCTCGTGCTGGGAGAGCGGCAGCCGGATCGTCACCGAGCCGCCCTCCGCCAGCCCGGTGCGGTCGGCGAGTTCGACCAGGCAGGCGGCGAGCCGCTCCAGCACGGTGGCGGACGCGAGCGATCTGCGCTCGTCGTCGGCGCTGCGCAGCCGCTCGGTGAGCTGGGCCATCACCAGGCCGGTGACGTACGGCCGGGCCGCCATGAAGTACCGGAAGCGGTCGCCGGGGATCGCCTGCGCCTGCACCGGGCCGAGCGCGCGCACCGTGGCGCTGCGCGGCCGGCCGTCCAACGCGGCCATCTCGCCGACGAGTTCACCGGTCTGCCGCAGGGCGAGGAGGAGCGGGCCGCGATCGGTGGAGCGCAGGACCGCGCACCAGCCGGCGAGGATCACCAGCACCTGGCCGCCGCTGTCGCCCTCGGTGGCCAGGTGTTCCCCCGAGGCGTAGGAGCGCCGGACGCCCAGCCCGAGCAGGGCCGGCCGGTCACCCGGGCTCAGTTTCTCCAGGAAGGCCTGGCGCTCTCCGAACAACCCCATACGGCCACCCACCCGGCTTCGAAGGGCGTTCAGCTTAGCTCCGGCGTACGCCCGGATTCAGCCGAACGAGCCGACTTGGGCTGGTTGGTTCTGTTGGTGACCGATCGCCCCCCGGAGCGGGGTCCGCTCCGGGGGGCGAGGGGGGTTGACGGGGGGAGCGATGGGGGGAGTGATGGGGGTGAAAGGCGTGGTGCGGCCCGCTAGTTGGGAACCGCCAGCAGCAGGGCGAAACGGTCGGCGGGGTCGGTCCACCAGTGGCGGACCGTGAAGCCGCCGTCGTGGAGTTCCGATGTGAGCGACTCCCGGCGGAACTTGCAGGAGATCTCGGTGCGCAGCAGCTCGTCGGGGTCGAAGTCGACGGAGAGGTCGAGGTCGGGGATCTTGGCGGTCTGCGCGGTGCGGGAGCGCAGGTGCATCTCGATGCGCTCGTGCTCGGCGTTCCACAGCGCGACGTGGTCGAAGCGGTCGGGGTCGAAGTCCGCGCCGAGTTCGCGGTTGAGGACGTGCAGCACGTTCTTGTTGAACTCGGCCGTGACGCCGGCCGAGTCGTCGTAGGCGCGGACCAAGGTCGCCGGGTCCTTGACCAGGTCAGCGCCGAGCAGCAGGACGTCGTCGCTGGTCAGCGAGCGCGACAGGGTGCGGTAGAAGGCGCGGCGCTGCTCGGCGTCGAAGTTGCCGATGGTGCTGCCGAGGAAGGCCAGCAGCCGCGGGCCCGGCTCGTCGGAGAGCGCGAGGCCGGTCTCGAAGTCGGCGACGGTGGCCGCCACCCGCAGGCCCGGGTAGTCGCGGCAGATCGCGTGCCCGGCCTCCTCCAGCGCGGCGGCGCTGACGTCGAGCGGCGCGTAACGCCGCAGGGTGCCGCCGGCGGTGAACGCGTCGAGCAGCAGCCGGGTCTTGCGGGAGGAGCCCGAGCCCAGCTCGATCAGGGTGGCGGGACGGGTGAGGGCGGCGATCTCCGCCGCCCGGCGGGTGAGGATCTCCTGTTCTGCCCGGGTCGGGTAGTACTCAGGGAGGCGGGTGATCTGCTCGAAGAGGTCGCTGCCCCGCTTGTCGTAGAACCACTTCGGCGGCAGCGTGCGCGGCCGGCTGCTCAGGCCGTGCCGCACATCGGCGTGCAGGGTGGTGGTGAAGTAGTCCTCGGGGAGGCGGTCGTCCAGGGTGAAGCGGCTCTCGGTGCTCATGGGGTGCGGGTCCTTGCCGTGCGGGCGCGGGGAGCGCAGCGGGATGATCCGTACACCGGCCGTGGTGGCCAGCAGCAGTGAACGGTCGGGGACTTCCCGCCATTCACCGGGTACGGGGTCGGGGGCCGGGGCGGCGCGGGGTATGGCGCCGGGCGGCCCTCCGGCCGTGACGCCGGCCGGAACATCGGCTGGGACGCCGGCCGGAACATCGGCTGGAGCTTCGGCCGGGACGCCCGCCACCACACCTCCCGCCTCGTCCGGTTCCGACGCGACGAGTACCGCCCCCGCCCCTTCGCGGTACCAGAGCGTGTCCCCCCACGCCGTGGCGGCGACCGTACGGCCGTCCGTCAGCAGCAGGTTCAGCCGCGCGGCCGGCCGGGCCGCGGCCACCTCGCGGACCACGGCGGCCAGCGCGGCGCCGGGCGGCTCGCCCTGCCGCAGCCGCCGGCCGGTCATCGCCCAGAGCAGGGCCGAGTCGCTGTGGGTCTCCAGCGCCAGCACCTCGGCCGCGGTGAGGTCGGTGGGCAGCCGGGTCCAGTCCGGGACCGCGCCGTTGTGGCTGAAGAGCCAGCGGCCGTCACGGAAGGGGGCGGCCGCCGACTCGTCCTGGGTGGTGCCGGCCGTCGCCGAGCGGACCGCGGCCAGTACGGCGCCGCTGCGCACGGCCCGGGCAAGCTCCGGGAAGTTGGCGTCCGCCCAGATCGGCACCGCCCGCCGGTAGCGGGCCGGCCACGGGAAACCGGCGTCGCCCGCCCCGGTGCCGTCGTCGGCCTCCAGCGGATACCAGCCGACGCCGAACCCGTCCGCGTTCACCGTGCCGTACCGCTGCCTGGCCGGCCGCCACGACTGCTCGTACAGGCTGTGCGCGGGCTCGGTGAGCAGCCGGGCCAGCGGCACCGGCGGCCCGACGTAGGCGAGGTGACGGCACATCAGGCGTTACCGCCCAGGGAGCCGCCGTCCTCGCCCGCGGCGTCCCGCGCGGTACGGAATCCGGCGAAGATCTGCCGCCGGATCGGGTAGTCCCAGTTCCGGAAGGTGCCACGGCAGGCCACCGGGTCGACGCCGAAGGCGCCGCCGCGGAGCACTTTGTACTCCGGGCCGAAGAAGACGTCGGAGTACTCCTTGTAGGGGAAGGGCGCGAAGCCCGGGTACGGGTCGAAGTCCGAGGAGGTCCACTCCCACACGTCGCCGATGAGCTGCCGGGCGCCGCTGGGCGCCGCACCCAGCGGGTAACTGCCCGCGGGGGCGGGCCGCAGGTGCCGGGAGGCGAGGTTGGCGTGTTCGGGGCCCGGGTCGGCGTCGCCCCACGGGTAGCGGCGGGAGCGGCCGGTGGCCGGGTCGTACCGCGCCGCCTTCTCCCACTCGGGCTCGGTGGGCAGCCGGCGGCCGGCCCAGCGGCCGTAGGCGTCGGCCTCGTACCAGCACACGTGCAGCACGGGTTCGTCGGCCGGCACCGGCTCCACATGGCCGAAGCGCCGCCGCAGCCAGCCGGAGCCGTCCCTGGTCCAGAAGAGCGGCGCCTCCAGACCGGCCTCCTGGACGTGCCGCCACCCCTCGGGCGTCCACCACTGCGGGTCGCGGTAGCCCCCGGCGGCGATGAACTCCTGGTAGGCGCCATTGGTGACCGGCACGGTGTCCAGCCAGAAGGCCGCCACGTCCACGGTGTGGTGCGGGCGCTCGTTGTCCAGCGCCCACGGCTCGGTGCTGGTGCCCATGATGAACGGGCCGCCGGGGACGAGGACTTCGCGCGGCAGACCGGCCGCGTCGGCGGGCGCGGGCGGCGGCGCGGGGGCGTCGAGCACCGGATCACCCTTACGGAGCTGGTGGGTGGCGAGCATCGTCTCGTCGTGTTGCTGCTCGTGCTGGGCGAGCATGCCGAAGACGAAGCCGCCGGCCAGCAGTTGCTCGGGCTGTTCGAAGGAGATGTCGGTGGCGTCGAGCACTTCCCAGGTCTCGGCGCGGACCGCGGCGACATAGGCGCGGGCCTCGGCCGGGCCGAGCAGCGGCAGCGACGGGCGGTCGGAGCGCGGGTGCTGGAAGGCGTCGTAGAGCGGGTCGAGGGCGGGGCGCAGCCCGGGGCGGCGGCCGGCCTCGCGGACCAGCCACAGCTCCTCCTGGTTGCCTATGTGGGCGAGGTCCCAGACCAGCGGGGACATCAGCCGGGAGTGCTGGGCGATCAGGTCGTCGTCGGTGACCGGGTCGGTGAGCGCCATGGTGCGGCGCCGGGCGGTCTCCAGGGCGGTCCTGGCGGCGCGCGCGGGGTCGGCCGCGGGGCCGGTGACGGGGCCGGCGGCGCGGTCGGTGAAGGGGCCGGCGTCCGGCCGATTCGCCGGGGTGAAAGGGGCGGGCGGGGCGGTAGCGGCGGAAGGGTCAGGAGTGGCACCGCTGCCGGCAGTGCTGTTGCCATCGGTACGGGGGTTGGTCACGGCATTGCCTTCCGGAGGATCAGGCGCGGCTCAGCGCGTCCAACAGGTCGTCGGCGGGACAGCGGCCCCGCTCGGGATAGCGCTCGGCGAAATCGGTGAGCGCCTGCCGTACGGCAGGCGGTGCGCCGGCCCGGGCCAGCGCGCTCTCGGCGGCGGCGAAGCAGGCCCGGACGGCCTTGGCCAGATCCGGGTCGGCTGGGCCGGTCCTGGCGGCCTGCCGCCATACCGCGTCGGCGGGTATCGGCTCGCCGTCCCAGCAGAGCGGCTCGGTGGCGGCGTAGGCGGCGTCGGCGGCGACCGGGTCGTCCAGCAGGGCCGACGTCAGGGCGGTCGGCACGATCCAGTCGTCGCCGTCCTGCATGTCGATCATCCGCAGCTCCAGCCAGCCGCGGGGTCTTACCGGCGGGAAGAGCGTGCTCAGGTGGTAGTCCAGGTCGGCGGCGGTGGGCGCCCGCAGGCCCGGTGTGCCGCGCAGCCAGCCGCGGAAGGTGAGGCCGGGCGGGGCGGTCCAGTCGTCGCTCTCGCCGCCGGGGACGCAGAGCACCTGGGCGTCCAGGGCGTACCGCGCCCAGGAGGTGCCGGGGTCCGGGTGGTGGCGGGGCTGACGGGTGCGGCCCGGGTCCATCCTGGCCCAGTTGGCCTGCCGGGTGGAGACCCAGCCGGTGGGACGGCCGCCGCTGAGCGGCGAGTTGGCGAAGGCCGCGACGAGGACCGGGCCGATCCGGTGGGCGAGTTCCCAGCGGAGACGGTAACCGGAGGCGGTGTCGGAGTCGTCGCCGCAGTCCAGATTGACCTGCAGGGAGGCGGTGCGCCGCATCATGGTGCGGCCCCAGGGGCCCTCGCGGTCGAAGAAGTTCTCCATCGCCCGGTAGCGGGGATGGTCGAGCACCCGTGGTGGTTCGCGGTACGGGTCGAGGCCGCGGCCGACGAGCACCAGGCCGGCCCGCTCCACCGCCTGCCGCAGGACGGCGAGGTCGGCGGCGGTCGTCTCGACCGCCTCGGCGAGGGTGGCGGCAGGAGGGGAGCTGAGCTCCACCTGGCCGCCGGGCTCACGGGTGAGCCTGCCGCCCCGGGGAAGCGCACCCGGGGCTTCGACCGGTGCGAGTGCCGCGTCCAGCCGGTCGACGGGGATCAGTTCATGCGGGTCGGAGCGGTCCTGGACCAGCCACTCCAACTCCACGCCGGTGCGCTGCGGTGGACCGGTCTTGAAGCAGACACCACGTACGTGGGCCTCTGCCTCCTCCTCCAGCAGGTCGGCTGGCATCGGGATCCACCTCCTCTCTCTCCGGTCGGGATCCGGGATCGCCGGCTCCCGAAGCGAGGACATGTCACTTGGTGCAGGCGCGAGTCTAATTCGCCTCGTCGCGGGAAGCTCTTACGGAATGGTGAACGGTACTAGATCAAGCGTTCGACGCGGGATGGATCGGGCGGATCATTCCCGCGCTCCCGCCGGTCAATCCCGCCGGGCCCTGATTGAGGCATCTGTCATTCTTTCGGGTGGGACATAGCCTGTAATTCCGGTAATCGGGATTATACGGGCGGTGATCGCCCGCGGCCTGGTGTAACGCCATGCCCCGACGGTGATCCACAGCTGACCGGCTACGCTGCCAGGTGTAAACAGCGCGACTTCCGCCCACAGCTCAGCGCCCACCCAGATCCACGCCGGATCGTCACATGAACCTCGCCAGATGCCAGATCAGCGACAGGAGTACCCCTCGTGACCGTCGTCGGGCCCTTCGGGCTGAGCGTGTGGGACGAGACCCTTGATGCCGACGTACAGGCCGGCCTCGCAGCCGTCGAGGAAGGCCTGCTTGAGGCCACCAAGAGCGACGTCCCCTTCATCACGGACACGGCCCGACACCTCATCCAGGCGGGCGGCAAGCGTTTCCGGCCACTGCTCGTGATGCTCGGGGCACAGTTCGGCGACCCGCACGCGCCCGGCGTCGTGCCCTCCGCCGTCGTCGTCGAACTCACCCACCTCGCCACGCTCTACCACGACGACGTCATGGACGAGGCCGACGTCCGCCGCGGCGTGCCCAGCGCCAACTCCCGCTGGGGCAACTCGGTGGCGGTGCTGACCGGCGACTTCCTCTTCTCCCGTGCCTCGCACATCCTGGCGGACCTGGGCCCGGAGGCGGTGCGGGTGCAGGCCGAGTCCTTCGAACGACTCGTCACCGGGCAGATCATGGAGACCGTAGGACCGCGCGACGGCCGCGACCCGATCGACCACTACCTGGAGGTCATCGCGGGCAAGACCAGCTCGCTGATGGCGGTTTCCGGTCGGTTCGGCGCGATGATGTCGGGCGCCGGCGACTCGGTGGTGGACATCCTCACCCAGTACGGCGAGCGGATCGGTGCCGCCTTCCAGCTCGCCGACGACGTCCTGGACATCACCAGCGACGGCCGCGAGTCCGGCAAGACCCCCGGCACCGACCTGCGCGAGGGCATCCCCACCCTGCCGGTGCTGCACGTCCGCCGCTGGTACATGCAGGCCGCCGGCAGCGTCTCGGCCGCCGACCGCCGGCTCAACCAGCTGCTCGACGGCGACCTCACCGACGACGCGCTGCACGCCGAGGCGCTGGAACTCCTGCGCGAGCACCCGGCCCTGGAGCAGGCCCGCCGCGACACCGTGCGGTACGCGGACGAGGCCCGCTCGGCCCTCGCCCCGCTGCCCGACAACCCGGCCAAGCAGGCCCTCGCCGGCCTCTGCGACGTGGTGGTGCACCGCACCGCCTGACAACCGCCTGACGCCGCTTACAACCGCCCGACACCCTGCCGGCCTTCCACGGCTCTCCGGGGGCAGTCCCGCCCCGGGGAACCCCGGCCTTTCCCGGGGTCGGCCCTGCCCCCGCCGCGTACGGTCTCGGGGTCTGTCATCCCCCGGGCGTACATTCGGTTGCATCCGGCGGCTGATGTGCCGGGGCGGAGGATTTGGTCGGATGGGAGACACCACTTCAGGGCGGACCGGGCGACAATGGGCCCGGGGAGTGGACGAGTGCGACGAAGCCGACCGCCGCTGACGACGGAGGAAAAGCAATGGCACGGATCCAACCGGCACAGCCGGAAGCGTACGAGCCCGGCCGGGAACCCGGCCGCGGGCGCAGAGCCGCACGCTACGCCGTGCCGGTCGCGGTGGCGGGCATCGCCGCCGCGACCATCAGCCTGGTCCCGGCGCTCGCCGACAGCGGCGACCCCGCACTGCCCACCGTCACCGCCGAGCAGCTGCTGACGAAGATCGCCGCCTCCGACACCCGGACGGTGGACGGCACCGTGAAGATCGAGACGGACCTGGGCCTGCCCTCGGCGCTCTCCGGTGGCGCGGGCAGCCTCTTCGGCGGCTCCGGCGCCCCGTCCCTGCCGGGCGCCGGCTCCGGTGACTCCCCGGCCGCCCCGCAGGGGCAGCTCACCCAACTGCTCATCGGCTCCCACCAGTTGCATGTCGCCACCGACGGCCCCGACAAGCAGAAGCTCTCCATCATCGAGCCGGCCGCCGAGTACAGCGTCATCCACAACGGCGACCAGCTCTGGGGGTACGACAGCAAGTCCGACCAGGCCTACCACCAGACGCTGCCGCAGGACTCCGCCGGCGCCCGGCAGCGGCCCGAGGACTTCCCGGCCACCCCGCAGGCGGCCGCCAAGGAGGTCCTCAAGGCCGCCGACGGCACCGCCTCGATCACCGTGGACGGCACCGCCAAGGTCGCCGGGCGCAGCGCGTACGTACTCCTCGTCACCCCGCAGCACGCGCAGCGCACCACCGTCGGGTCGGTGCGGATCGCGGTGGACGCGAAGACCGGGGTGCCGCTGAAGCTCACCCTGACGCCCACGAGCGGCGGCAAGGCGGTCTTCGACGTCGGCTTCACCAAGGTCGGCTTCGCCAAGCCGGCCGCGAGCACCTTCACCTTCGCGCCGGGCAAGGGCGTGAAGGTGACCGAGGGCGGCAAGGCCGGCGCGCAGGCGCGCCAGGACCTGCCGGAGAACGCGCTGCCGCGGCCGGCCGGCAGCGCCGCGCGGCCCACCGTCCTCGGCTCCGGCTGGGACACCATCGCGGTGATCAGGACCGGTGGCGGGCTGCCTTCCGGGGCGCAGAAGAACGGACCGGACAAGGACGCCGAGTCGCTGCTCAACAGCTTCGGCAAGAAGGTCACCGGCTCCTTCGGCAGCGGCACGCTCTTCCACACCCGGCTGGTCAACGCGCTGCTGACCGACGACGGCACGCTCTACGCCGGCGCGGTCACCCCGGCCGCGCTGACCGACGCGGCGAACGCGGCGAACGCGGCGAAGTAGGAGGTCGGGGCCGGGCCCGTACGGCAGGAGCCCGGCCCGCCGGCCGCCCGGCACGGCGGGACCCCGGCCCGTGACCGCCGGACACGCCGACCGCCCGCCCCGTGACCGCTGGACACGCCGGCCCGCCGGCCGACCGGCGCGGCACCTACCGGGTCCGAACCGAAGGAGTGCGATGGGACAGCCGCCCGCCGTGGAACCGCCCGGCGACGTGGTGATCGAGACCCGCGGGCTGGCCAAGCAGTACCGCGGGACCCTCGCCGTGGACGGCCTCGACCTGCGGGTACCGCGCGGCTCCGTCTTCGGTTTCCTCGGGCCCAACGGCTCGGGCAAGACCACCACCATCCGGATGCTGATGGGCCTGATCACCCCGACCGCGGGCACCGCCGGCGTGCTCGGCCGCCCCATGCCGCGCGCCGCCCGTACCGTGCTGCCCAGAGTCGGCGCGCTCATCGAGGGCCCGGCGCTCTACGGCTTCCTGTCCGGCCGCGACAATCTGCTGCGCTACGACGCGGCCGACCCCACCGCCGACCCCCGCACCCGGCGCGCCCGGGTCGGGACGGCGCTGGACCGGGTGGGGCTGACCGCGGCGGCGGCCAAGAAGGCGAAGGCGTACTCGCTGGGCATGAAGCAGCGGCTCGGCCTGGCCGCCGCCCTGCTCCAGCCGCGTGAGCTGCTGGTGCTCGACGAGCCCACCAACGGCCTCGACCCGCAGGGCATGCGGGAGATCCGGGCGCTGGTGCGGGAGCTGGCGGCGGACGGCACCACCGTCTTCCTCTCCTCGCACCTGCTGGACGAGATCGAGCAGGTCTGCAGCCACGCCGCCGTGATGGCCCGCGGCCGGCTGATCACCCAGGGCCCGGTCGCCGAGCTCGCCGCCGGGGCGCGCGGCCGGCTCGCGGTCGGCACCCCGGACCCGGAGCGGGCCACGCGGGTGCTGGCCGCCCACGGGGTCAGGGATCTGGTCACGGTGGGGGAGCGGGTCACCGGTGAACTCCCCGCCGACCCGCCGGATCCGGCCGACCTCAACGCGGCCCTGGTCGCGGCCGGCGTCCGGGTACGGGCCTTCGGCCTGGAACGGGCCTCGCTGGAGGACGCGTTCGTGGCGATGACCGGGGAGGGCTTCGATGTCGCGGGCTGAGACGCAGGCGCCGGAGGCGGGCGCGGACGGCGGCGGCGCCGGGCCGGCCGTCCCCGAGGCCGCGCGCACCCCCCGGGTGTGGTGGTCGCTGGGCCTGTTCCGGTCCGAACTGCTCACCGTCTTCCGCCGCCGGCGCACGCTGGCGCTCTTCGCGGTGCTGGCCGGCGTGCCCCTGCTCGTCGGTATCGCGGTCCGTATCGAGACCCGCGGTGACGGCTCGGTGGGCCGGGGCAACGGCGACGGGCCCGCCTTCATCGAACAGGTCAGCAACAACGGCCTGTTCCTGACCTTCGCCGCGCTCGCCGCGACCCTGCCGTTCTTCCTCCCGATGGCGATCGGCGTGGTCGCGGGCGACTCGGTGGCCGGCGAGGCCAGTGCCGGCACCCTGCGCTATCTGCTGGTCGCCCCCGCGGGCCGTACCCGGCTGCTGCTGGCCAAGTTCACCTCGGTGCTGGCCTTCTGCCTGGCCGGCGCGCTCGTGGTGGCGGCGTCCGGGCTGATCGTCGGCGTCATCCTCTTCCCCATCGGCGACGTCACCACGCTGTCCGGTACGACCATCCCGCTGGCCGACGGCATCGCCCGGGCCCTGCTGATCGCGGTCCTGGTCGCGGCCTCACTGGTCGGCATCGCGGCGCTCGGGCTCTTCGTCTCCACCCTCACCGACAGCGGGATCGGCGCGATGGCGGGCACGGTGGGGCTGCTGATCACCGTGCAGATCGTGGACACCATCCCGCAGCTGCACGCGGTGCAGCCGTTCCTCTTCCCGCACTACTGGCTGAGCTTCGCCGATGTGCTCCGGGACCCCATGCAGTGGAACGGCATCGGCAAGAACCTCGGCCTGCAGCTGGTCTACGCGGCGGTCTTCGGCTCCGCGGCCTGGTCTCGGCTCACCAGCCGGGACGTGACGGCGTAGCGGGTCCGCCGGGCGGTGCGCAGCGCGTCCCAGGTGAGCAGGGCCAGCGCGGCCCAGACGAGGAAGAAGCCGAGCCACCGCTCGAACGGCATCCGCTCATGGAAGTAGAGGATGCCGATGAGGAACTGGAAGACCGGCGCGAGGTACTGCATCAGGCCGATGGTGGACAGCGGCAGCCGCGTGGCCGCCATCCCGAAGCAGACCAGCGGGATCGCGGTGACCAGGCCGCACGCGGCGAGCAGCGCGGCGTGGTCGGGGCCGTGGTGGGTGAAGGTGGAGTCGCCGCGGGCGCCGATCACCGCCAGGAAGACCAGCGCGGGGAGGAACTGCACGGACGTCTCGGCGGCCAGCGACTCCAGGCCGCCCATCGCGATCTTCTTCTTGACCAGGCCGTAGCCGCCGAAGGAGAAGGCGAGGGTGAGGGCGATCCATGGCAGCCGCCCGTAGCCGATGGTGAGCACCGCCACCGAGGCGACGCCGATGCCGACCGCCACCCACTGCACCGGCCGCAGCCGCTCGTGCAGGACGAGGACGCCGAGCGCGATCGTCACCAGCGGGTTGATGAAGTAGCCGAGCGCCGTCTCCACCACATGGCCGGAGTTGACGCCCCAGATGTACATGCCCCAGTTCACCGAGACCACGACCGCCGCGATCGCCACCAGGCCGAGCCGTTTCGGCTGCCGGACCAGTTCGGCCAGCCACGCCCAGCGGCGCAGCACCAGCAGGACGACGGCGACCACGATCAGCGACCACACCATCCGGTGGGCGAGGATCTCCAGCGCCCCTGCGGGCTCCAGCAGGGGCCAGAAGAGCGGGAAGATCCCCCACAGACCGTAGGCCACGAAGCCGTACACCAGACCTGTGCGCTGCTCGCCCATCCCAGTCCCTCCCCACCGCCGCCGACCGCTGTGTGCCGGTCAGACGGTAGCGGGAAAGCCACCGGCCTGTCATGGCCGTATCGGCAGACGGTCATGACAGGCCGGCTTCCGGCCGCGGGTCAGGACAGGTCGAGGCCCTTGACCGCGGCGGCGACCGACTCCGCCAGCGGTGTGGTCGGCCGCCCGATCAGCCGGGACAGGTCGCCGCTGGTACGGGCCAGCAGCCCGCGCTTGACCGCCTGGTCCACGTCGACCAGTACATCGGCGAAGCCGGCCGGCACCCCGGCGCCGACCAGCACCTCCCGGTACTCCGCCGGCGTCACATCGCGGTAGACGATCTCCCGGCCGGTCTGCTCGGCGATCACCGCCGCGTACTCGGCCAGGCTCCAGGCGGTGTCGCCGCTCAGCTCGTACGCCTTGTTCTCGTGCCCGGTCCCGGTGAGCACGGCCGCGGCGGCCGCGGCGTAGTCGGCGCGGGCGGCGGACGCGATCCGGCCGTCGCCCGCGCTGCCGAGCACCGCGCCGTGCTCCAGCACCGTGCCGAGGTTCTCGGTGTAGACCTCGGTGTACCAGCCGTTGCGCAGGAAGGTGTACGGCAGCTTCGAGGCGAGGATCAGGTCCTCGGTCGCCTTGTGCTCGGCGGCCAGCAGCAGGTCGGCGTCCGGGCCGCCGAGTATGCCGGTGTACACGAGCTGCGCCACGCCGGCCGCGGTGGCCGCCTCCACCACCGCGGTGTGCTGCGCGACCCGCTGCCCCACCTCGCTCCCCGAGATGAAGAGCACCCGGTCCCCGGCCCGGAAGGCGTCCTTGAGCGTCTCCGGCCGGGCGTAGTCGGCGACCCGCACGCCGATCTGCTGCCCGGCGAGATCGGCGGCCCGGTCCGCGTCCCGCGCCACCGCGGCGATCTCACCGGGGGCGACCCCGCGGGCCAGCAGCTCCGCGATGACCAGACGGCCCAGGTGGCCGGTGGCTCCGGTGACGACGATGCTCATGCTGTACTCCCGTTGTGCGGTGATCCACGTGCCCCCCGTGCTGACCGCCCCACGGTAACGCGCACACTAACCGCCGGACAGTACCCACCTTTAGGTACGGTACATACATGAAGGTTATCTGCCCGGAACGGGCCGTACTGGAGCACGTCACCAGCCGCTGGGGCGTCCTGGTCCTCTCCGCCCTGCTGGACGGCACCCGCCGGTTCAGCGAGCTGCGCCGGGAGATCGGCGAGGTCAGCGAGAAGATGCTCACCCAGACGCTGCGCACCCTGGAGCGCGACGGCTTCGTCCGCCGCGAGGCCCGGCCGGTCATCCCCCCGCACGTCGACTACGCCCTCACCCCGCTCGGCGAGCAGGCCGCCCGCCAGGTCCGCGCCCTCAGCCGCTGGACCGAGGAGCATGTACCGGACGTCTTCGCGGCCCGTGCGGCGTACGACGCCCGGACGGCGGCGACGGTACAGACGGTATGAACGCCCGCCGAGCCGCCCGTCGCGAGCCGCCCGCCGCGAGCCCGCCGCCGTGCCGGGAGACGGCGATGCCCGGCGCCGGAAGGACCGGGCCGGGCATCGTACGGTCGGTTCCCGCTACACCACGGTCCAGGTGTCGTTGCCGGTGAGGAGGGTGGTGAGGTCGCCCCGGCCCTGCTCGGTGGCGGCCTTTTCCAGCTGGTCGGCCATGTCGGTGTCGTAGACCGGCCGCTTGACGTCCCGCAGGACGCCGATGGGGGTGTGGTGCAGGGTGTCCGGGTCGGCGAGGCGGGTCAGGGCGAAGGCGGTCGCCGGGGACGCGGCGTGCGCGTCGTGGACCAGGACCGAGTCGGTGCCCTCGGCGGTGACGTCGATGACGGCCAGATCGCCGGTCGCCGGGTCGCGGACCACGCCGTTGCTCCCCAGGCCGTCGGCGGCCGGCGCGCCGAAGCGGATGGGCTGCCCGTGTTCGAGCGGGATCAGCGCCTCCCGGGCGGTGTCCTTGTCCTTGAGGGCGTCGAAGGCGCCGTCGTTGAAGATGTTGCAGTTCTGGTAGATCTCGACCAGGGCGGTGCCCTCGTGGGCGGCCGCGGCCCGCAGGACACCCTGGAGGTGCTTGCGGTCGGAGTCCAGCGTGCGTGCCACGAAGGAGGCTTCCGCGCCGAGAGCGAGGGAGAGCGGGTTGAAGGGGGCGTCGAGCGAGCCCATCGGGGTGGACTTGGTGATCTTCCCGACTTCCGAGGTGGGGCTGTACTGGCCCTTGGTCAGACCGTAGATCCGGTTGTTGAAGAGCAGAATCTTGAGGTTGACGTTGCGGCGCAGGGCGTGGATGAGGTGGTTGCCGCCGATGGACAGCGCGTCGCCGTCACCGGTGACGACCCACACCGACAGGTCCCGGCGGGACGCGGCGAGCCCGGTCGCGATCGCGGGGGCGCGGCCGTGGATGGAGTGCATCCCGTAGGTGTTCATGTAGTACGGGAAGCGGCTGGAGCAGCCGATCCCGGAGACGAACACCACGTTCTCCCGGGCCAGGCCGAGTTCGGGCATGAACGACTGGACCGCGGCGAGGATCGCGTAGTCCCCGCAGCCGGGGCACCAGCGCACCTCCTGATCGGACTTGAAGTCCTTCATGCTCTGCTGGGCCGCCGCCTTGGGGACCAGCGCCAGTGCCTCAGACATCCTCACGCTCCACATCCGCACGTTCGCCCAGTTCGGTTCCGCTGAGTTCGGCGATGGCCGTCGCCAGCTGCTCGGCCTTGAACGGCAGGCCGGTGACCTGGTTGTAGGACACCGCGTCCACCAGGTACTTCGCCCGCAGCAGATGGGCGAGCTGGCCGAGGTTCATCTCCGGCACGATCACCTTGTCGTAGCCGCGGAGGACCTCACCGAGGTTGGCCGGGAAGGGGTTGAGGTTCCGCAGGTGCGCCTGCGCGACCGTGCCGCCGCCGGCCCGGATCCGGCGGACCGCCGCGGTGATCGGCCCGTAGGTCGACCCCCATCCGACGACCAGCGTGGTGGCCTCCCCGGACGGGTCGTCCACGGCCAGGTCGGGGACGGTGACCCCGTCGATCTTGGCCTGCCGGGTGCGGACCATGAAGTCGTGGTTCGCCGGGTCGTAGGAGATGTTCCCGGTGCCGTCCTGCTTCTCGATCCCCCCGATCCGGTGCTCAAGGCCCGGCGTGCCCGGCACCGCCCACGGCCGCGCGAGGGTCTCGGGGTCCCGCAGATACGGCCAGAACTCGGCGGAGCCGTCCTTCGCGGTGTGGTTCGGTCCGGACGCGAACTCCACTCCCAGCTCCGGGAGTTCGTCCACATCCGGGATCCGCCACGGCTCGGAGCCGTTCGCCAGATACCCGTCGGAGAGCAGCAGCACCGGTGTGCGGTACGTCACCGCGATCCGGGCCGCCTCCAGGGCGGCGGTGAAGCACTCCGCCGCGGTGGCCGGCGCGACGATCGGCACCGGCGCCTCACCGTTGCGCCCGTACATCGCCTGCAGCAGGTCCGCCTGCTCGGTCTTGGTCGGCATCCCCGTCGAAGGACCGCCGCGCTGGATGTCCACCACCAGCAGCGGCAGTTCCAGCGACACCGCCAGTCCGATCGTCTCCGACTTCAGCGCGACGCCCGGGCCGGAGGTGGTGGTCACCGCCAGGGACCCGCCGAACGCCGCCCCCAGTGCCGCTCCGATCGCGGCGATCTCGTCCTCCGCCTGGAAGGTCCGCACCCCGAAGTTCTTGTGCTTCGACAGTTCGTGCAGGATGTCGGAGGCCGGGGTGATCGGGTACGACCCCAGGAACAGCGGCAGCCCGCTGCGGACCGACGCCGCCACCAGCCCGTAGGACAGGGCCAGGTTCCCGGAGATGTTCCGGTAGGTGCCGGCCGGGAACGCGGAACCGGCCGGGGCGACCTCGTAGGAGACCGCGAAGTCCTCGGTGGTCTCGCCGAAGTTCCACCCGGCCCGGAAGGCGGTGACATTCGCCTCCGCGATGTCCGGCTTCTTCGCGAACTTCTTGCGCAGGAACGCCTCGGTGTTCTCCGTCGGGCGGTGGTACATCCACGACAGCAGCCCCAGCGCGAACATGTTCTTCGCGCGCTCGGCGTCCTTGCGGGCCAGGCCCGACTCCTTCAGCGCCTCCAGCGTCAGCGTCGTCAACGGCACCGGGTGCACCGCGAAGCCGTCCAGGGACCCGTCCTCCAGCGGACTCGCCCCGTACCCGACCTTCGCCAATGCCCGCTTGGTGAACTCGTCGGTGTTCACGATGACCTCGGCGCCCCGCGGCAGATCCCCGATGTTCGCCTTCAGCGCCGCCGGGTTCATCGCCACCAGGACGTCCGGCGCGTCCCCCGGCGTGAGGATGTCGTGGTCCGCGAAGTGCAGCTGGAACGACGACACCCCGGGCAGCGTCCCTGCGGGTGCCCGGATCTCGGCCGGGAAGTTGGGCAGCGTCGACAGGTCGTTGCCGAAGGACGCCGTCTCCGACGTGAACCGGTCACCCGTCAACTGCATCCCGTCCCCGGAGTCACCGGCGAACCGGATGATCACCCGGTCGAGCCGTTTTGTCTCCTTCGCCGGTGTGCGCTGTTCGCCCAGAACGTCGGTGATGATGGCAGGCGTATGTCCCGCGCCCGCACTGGTGGGGCTGCTGACCTGGCTGGTCACTGAATCGGACCTCCTTCGAGGCGGCGGCTCACCGGTCATGGTACGTCGGTAAGGGTGACCTTCCCCGTACGTCCCGGAATGTGGAAGACAGCCCGGGTGCCGGGAGACAAGCTGTCAACAACCTATGAGTTCACATAGGTCAGCACGGCGAGTACGCGCCGGTGATCCCCGTCACTCGGGGCCAGGCCCAGCTTCAGGAAGATGTTGCTGACGTGCTTCTCCACCGCGCCGTCGCTCACCACCAGCTGCCGGGCGACCGCCGAGTTCGTCCGGCCCTCCGCCATCAGGCCGAGCACTTCGCGCTCCCGCGGGGTCAGGCCGGCCAGCACGTCCTGCTTGCGGCTGCGGCCGAGCAGCTGGGCGACGACCTCGGGGTCGAGCGCGGTGCCGCCCTCGGCCACCCGGACCACCGCGTCCACGAACTCCCTGACCTCGGCGACGCGGTCCTTGAGCAGGTAGCCGACACCGCGGCTTGAGCCGGCCAGCAGCTCGGTGGCGTACTGCTCCTCCACGTACTGCGACAGCACCAGGACGCCGACGCCCGGGTGGTCGCGGCGCAGCTGGACGGCCGCCCGGACACCCTCGTCGGTGTGCGTGGGCGGCATCCGCACGTCCGCCACCACCACGTCGGGCGGCGCGCCCTGCGCCGCCAGCTCGTCGACCGCCTTCAGCAGCCCCACCGCGTCGCCGACGCCCGCCACCACGTCGTGACCGCGATCGGTCAGCAGCCGGGTCAGGCCCTCCCGAAGCAGTACCGAGTCTTCGGCGATGACCACCCGCACCTTGTCCTCCACCGTTCGCCAGCCCCCCGTGTCGTCCGTGACTCTCCCAGCATCCCAGCATCGGCGGGGCGATGGGGAATACGGTGCCGGTGGGCAAGGTTGCGCCCCGCGCCGCGGTCCGGCGGCGCCCACGGGAGAGGAGAGCGCGTGCGCGCGGTCGGTTTCGACGTCAACGGTGGCCCCGAGGTGCTGCGGCCGGTGGAGCTGCCGGTCCCGGAACCGGGCCCGGGGCAGGTGCTGATACGCGTCGCGTACGCCGGGGTGAACCACGGCGAGATGTGCCACCGGCTCGGCGACTTCGGGGCGCCCGCCGGCATCGAGGTCCCCGGCCTCGAGGTGTCCGGCGAGGTGACCGCGCTCGGGCCCGGCGTCACCGGTCTGGCCTGCGGCGATCCGGTGGCGGCGTATCTGCCGGACGGCGGCGGGTACGCGCAGTACGCGGTGGCTCCCGCCGCGTTCGCGTATCCGCTGGACGGGATATCCCTGCGTGACGGGGGCGGCGCGGCGCTCGCACTGACCACCGCGTACGGGGTGCTGGCCGGCGCCGCGCGGCTGGCCGCGGGGGACACGGTGCTGATCCACGCGGCGGCGGGCGGGGTGGGCTCGGCCGCCGCCCAGATCGCGCGGGCACTGGGCGCCGCCGCGGTGCACGGCACGGTCGGGTCGGCGGCGAAGGCGGATTACGCCAAGCGCTTCGGTTACGACGCGGTGCACCTGCGGGACGGCTTCGCCGAGCACGTCAGCGACCTGGATGTCGTCCTCGACCCGATCGGCGGCCCGACCCGGCAGGCCGGCCTCTCCGTACTCGCCCCCTTCGGCCGCCTCGTGGTCTACGGCGACGCGGCCCGCCGCCCCGACCTCAGCCTCCCCGTCCTGCCGCTGCGCCGGAACAACCGCTCCCTGGCCGGCTACGACCTCGCCGACCTGGCCCGCCGCGCCCCCACCGTGGTCCGCTCGCACGCGCTGTCGGCGCTGTCCCTGCTGGCCTCGGGCGCGATCCGGCTCGACATCACCACCGAACTCCCGCTCACCGCCGCCGCCCAGGCCCACGAGACCCTCCAGGCCGGGCTGAACGTCGGCAAGACGCTGCTCACGGTGGACTGACCCGGGGGGTGGGCCGATCGCGGCCGGCCGCCGACCGACCGGGGGCCGGCCGCGGACCGGTCGTGGGCGGACCCGCCGGCCGGCCGCTGACCGGTCGTGGGCGCGGACCGCTCCTATACCCGCCAGGGGAGCTCCGCGGTGACACGGGTGGGGCCGCCCGCCGCCGAGTCCACCACCAGGACACCGTCCACCGAGTCGAGGCGTTCGGCGAGCCCGGCCAGGCCGGACCCCGCGCCGGCCTCCGCCCCGCCCCGCCCGTTGTCGCGGACCTGGAGCATCAGCCGGTCCCCTGACCGCCAGACGTCCACCGAGGCGCGGGACGCCCCGCTGTGCTTGCTGACGTTCTGCAGCAGTTCGGAGACGGTGAAGTACGCGATGCCCTCGATCGCCGGGACCGGCCGGGCCGGCAGGTCCACGGTCACCGCCACCGGGACGGTGCACCGCGCCGCCACCGCCGAGAGCGCCGGGCCGAGGCCCCGGTCGGTGAGGATCGCCGGGTGGATGCCGCGGGCCAGGTCGCGCAGCTCCTGGAGGGCGATCTTCACCTCGCCGTGCGCCTCCTCCACCATCGCCGCGCCTGCCTCCGGGTCCTCCAGCAGCTTCTCCTTGGCCAGGCCGAGGTCCATGGCCAGGGCCACCAGCCGTGCCTGGGCGCCGTCGTGCAGGTCACGTTCGATGCGCCGCAGGTCGGCGGCGGCGTGGTCGACCACCACCCCGCGGTCCGACTCCAGCTCGGTCACCCGGCTGTCCAGCCGGGACGGGCCCAGCAGCCCGCTCACCAGCAGCCGGTCCACGTGCGCCATCCCGCGGACCACCCACGGCGACGCCAGGACGAGCAGCAGCCCGGCCACCACGCACAGCACCATGTCCGCCGGGGTGTGCAGCCACCAGCCGTGCCGGTCGTCGCCCGAACCGTGGACCTGCAGGCCCTGCTGCCCGAAGTAGACCGGGAAGACCCAGCGCCACAGCGGATAGGTCAGCAGGCCCCAGCCGTAGGTGAAAAAGCTGATGGCGACCGAGAAGGTGAAGACCCCCCACGGGAAGTGGAGCAGGCAGTAGATGGCGTGCCGCCAGTTGACGCCGCTGCCGAGCTGCCCGCCGAGCCAGGGGAAGAAGCCGCGGCCCTTGGTGCGCACCGGTGCCGGCTCTGCCACCTCCAGCCAGAGCAGGGAGCGGGCCCGGGCCCGCTCGGCGTAGCCGACCGCCCGGCAGCCACCGAGCGCCAGCACCAGCACCGGCAGCCCGACGAAGGTGATCAGCAGTCCGGCACCGAGCGACAGCGTCGTCACGGTCCACACGAAGCCGATGACACCCATCGGCAGGTTGAGCAGCAGATAGGCGAACTCCCGCCATGTCCGTGCCTCGACCGGTGCCCGCAGCGCGGCCGGCAGCCGGTGCGCGCCCTCCTGTGCCGGGTAGCCGTACGCCATCACCGGGACCGTCCTTTCCGCCCTGCTCGTCATACCGCCATCGTGCGGCGGGCGGCGGCCGGAACCCATGGTGCGGATCGGCGTCTTGGGGGTGGGGCTATCCCTACCCGCGGGCGCTGCCTGCCGGCTTTACCTGCCGGCCCGTGAGCCCCGGGTGCGGCGGAACCGCCCGCACGGTGTGCTGTGCGGGCGCCGGCCGCGGCGGTACCGGCCGCTCAGTGCTTCACGGCGCCGGTCCGGCGGAACTCCCGGTCCCGCCACGGCAGTTCCGCGGTCACCGTGGTCGGCCCGCCGGCCGGGGAAGCGACCACGAAGAGTCCGTCCACCGAGTCCAGCCGTTCGGCGAGCCCGGCCAGGCCGGACCCCGATCCGACGTCCGCCCCGCCGCGCCCGTCGTCCCGTACCTGGAGCATCAGCCGGTCCCCGGCCCGCCACACGTCCACCGAGGCGCTGCGGGCCTGGCTGTGCTTGCTGACGTTCTGCAGCAGCTCGGAGACGGTGAAGTACGCGATGCCCTCGATCGCCTCCGCGGGCCGGGCCGGCAGATCGACGGTGACGGCGACCCGGACCGTACAGCGGGAGGCCACCGACGACAGGGCCGCGTCCAGGCCGCGGTCGGTGAGGATCGCCGGGTGGATGCCGCGGGCCAGGTCGCGCAGCTCCTGGAGGGCGATCTTCACCTCGCCGTGCGCCTCGCCGACCATCTTCGCCGCCGCCTCCGGGTCCTCCAGCAGCTTCTCCTTGGCCAGGCCGAGGTCCATGGCCAGGGCGACCAGTCTGGCCTGGGCGCCGTCGTGCAGGTCACGTTCGATGCGCCGCAGGTCGGCGGCGGCGTGGTCGACCACCACCCCGCGGTCCGACTCCAGCTCCGCGATCCGCCGCTCCAGCTCGTCCGAGGGCTGCAGCAGGCCCCGTACCAGTGTCCGGTCCACCGTGGACATCGCCCGCGCCAGGAACGGCAGCACCGGCCAGAGCACGAAGAGCCCGACCAGGGTGACGGTGAAGGTCACGATCCCCCAGGGCAGCCGGATCGCGAAGTACAGCGCGTGCCGCCACGCCACCGGGTCCTTCAGCGACGCCCACAGCCACGGCAGAAAGCCCATCGTGCCCGGCCGCAGCGGCCGCGGCTCCTCGACGTGCACCCCCAGCAGCGCCCGGGCCCGGGCCCGCTCCACCCCTCCCAGCAGCCGGCAGCCCATCAGCCCGAGCGCGAGCAGCGGCAGGCCGATCACGGTCACCGACAGGCCGGCGCCGAGGCTGATGGTGGTGACGACGTACACGAAGCCGACGATCGAGGTGAAGAGGTTGATCAGCAGGTGTGCGATCTCCCGCCACGTCACCGCGTCGAACATCGCGAACCGGGCGCGCGGCAGCGGGTCGTCGGTCGGGGTGGCGGCGCCGGGTGCGGGCGAGGTGGTCATGGTCCAAGCCTGCCGGGTCCGGGGGCGGCTCCGCCATGGGGTGCGCCGTCCGGACGGAGGTGGGGTTATCCCCCGGCCGGGAACAGGGAGGGGACGGGGGATGCGGGCGTGAACCCAGGGCCTAGACTCCCTCCGTATAAATCGTCTAAAGATCCACCCGGGTCGCTGGACACCACCGGTCAACGAGTGAAACGAGGGGCGGACGGACGTGGACTACTTCCACGGCTACTCGGTCGTCGGCCTGGTCGCGGTCGTCGGTGTGCTCTTCGTGGCGGTCGCGTTCGCGTCCGGCCGGCTGCTGCGGCCGGTCGTGCCGACGCAGGAGAAGATGCTCACCTACGAGTGCGGGGTCGATCCGGTCGGCGAGGGCTGGGCGCACACGCAGGTGCGGTATTACGTGTACGCCTTCCTCTATGTGATCTTCGCGGTGGACGCGATCTTCCTCTTCCCCTGGGCCACCGTCTTCGCGGCGCCGGGCTTCGGGGGCACCACGCTGGCGGAGATGTTCGTCTTCATCGGCTTCCTCGCGGTCGGGCTGCTCTACGCCTGGAAGAAGGGCGTACTCGCATGGACCTGACCCCCGCGCCCGTGCCCGCCGCGGGTGCCGCTTCCCCGGCGCCGGCCGAACTGCTGCCGGAGCCCCGGCGGCTGGGCCCGCTGGCCAGGCTCGCGCCCGAGCCGATGAAGGTGGTGCTCAACTGGGGGCGCCGCTACAGCCTGTGGGTCTTCAACTTCGGCCTGGCCTGCTGCGCGATCGAGTTCATCGCCGCGTCGATGGCCCGGCACGACTTCATCCGGCTCGGCGTGATCCCCTTCGCCCCCGGGCCCCGGCAGGCCGACCTGATGGTGGTCTCCGGCACGGTCACCGACAAGATGGCCCCGGCGGTCAAGCGGCTCTACGAGCAGATGCCCGAGCCGAAGTACGTCATCTCCTTCGGCGCCTGCTCCAACTGCGGCGGCCCCTACTGGGACTCCTACTCCGTCACCAAGGGCGTCGACCAGATCATCCCGGTCGACGTCTACGTACCCGGCTGCCCACCCCGGCCCGAGGCGCTGCTCCAGGGCATCCTCAAGCTCCAGGAGAAGATCGCCCGCGAGTCGCTGAAGGACCGGTACGCCACCGGCGCGGGCCGCCCGTCCGCCGCCGCGCTGACCAGCGGACTCGTTCAGGCGCCCGCGCCCGGCCCGACCCCGGGAGCGGAGGAGCGGTGACCGGGTTCGAACGGCTGCCGGACGACGCGGCAGAGGTCTTCGGCGCGGGTGCCACGGCCGCGGTGGCGTACGACCTGCTCACCGTCGATGTGCCGGCGGACTCCTGGATCGCGGCGCTCACCACCGCCCGCGACGCACTGGGCTGCACCTTCTTCGACTGGCTCAGCGCGGTCGACGAACCGGGCACCGGCTTCCAGGTCTGCGCGCACCTGGTCCGGCTCGACGGCGGGGTACGGCGGCTGCTGATCCGTACCACCGTCCCCCACGACGCCGCCGAACTGCCCACCGCCACCGGTGTCTACGCGGGCGCGGGCTGGCACGAGCGGGAGACGCACGAGATGTTCGGCGTCGGCTTCACCGGGCATCCGCATTTGGCGCCGCTGCTGCTGCCCGAGGAGTTCGAGGGGCACCCGCTGCGGAAGGACTTCGTACTGGCGGCCCGGGTCGCCAAGGCGTGGCCGGGCGCGAAGGAGCCGGGCGAGTCGCACGACGGCGGCCCCAAGCGCCGGCAGATGCAGCCGCCGGGTGTGCCGGACCCCAACGAGTGGGGCCCGCTCAAGGGCCAGCTCCCGCCCGCGCCGTCCCGCCCGGCCCGGCCCCCGCGGGCCGCCGGCGCCCCCGGCGAACGCCCGGCCCGGCGCACCCGCAGCGTCACCGAGGGCTCGGCGAGCCAGGCACCGGACCGGACCCCGGAACAGACCTCGGAGCAGGCCCCCGAACAGCCCCCGCAGCGGCCCGCGCCGCCGCGCGAACGCACGCCCGACGCGCCCTGGGAGCAGCGGACCGGCGAGCAGCGCACCGGGCAGTCCGGGCAGCCCGGCGAGCAGCAGACCGGCGGACAACAGCCTGGCGAGCAGCAGACCGGCCGGGCCGGCGGACCGCAGCAGCCCCCGGCCGGGGGACCCCCACCCGCTGAAGGAGGCGACGACGCGTGAACGACACCCTTCACGACCTCCTCCGGCTGGTCGGCGTGCTTGTGGTGTTCCTGGTCTTCCCGCTCGCCGTGGGGCAGACCGAGCACAAGGTGATGGCGCACATGCAGGGCCGGCTCGGCCCGATGTACGCGGGCGGCTTCCACGGCTGGGCCCAACTCGTCGCGGACGGGGTGAAGTTCGCCCAGAAGGAGGACATCGTCCCGGCCGACGCGGACCGGCGGATCTTCCAGCTGGCCCCGGCGGTCGCGCTGCTGCCGTACCTGGTCGTGCTGATCGCCATCCCGGTCGGCCCGCACGGCTTCGTCGGCGAGGCGCTGGACACCGGCCTGTTCTTCGTGCTGGCCGTGATGGGGGTCGGCGTGCTCGGCTCGCTGATGGCCGGCTGGGCCTCGGCGAACAAGTTCTCGCTCCTCGGCGGCCTGCGCACCGCCGCCCAACTGCTCGCGTACGAACTGCCGATGCTGCTCGCCGCGGCCTCCGTCGCGATGGCCGCCGGTACCCTGTCGCTGCCCGGTATCGTCGAGCAGTACCACTGGTGGTGGACGCTCTGGCAGCTCCTGGGCGGCCTGGTCTTCTTCGTCAGCGGGCTCGCCGAGCTGCAACGCCCGCCGTTCGACATGCCGGTGGCCGACTCCGAGATCATCTTCGGCGCCTACACCGAGTACACCGGGCTGCGGTTCGCGCTCTTCCTGCTCGCCGAGTACGCCGGCATCGTGGTGCTCTGCGCGCTGACCACCGTGCTCTTCCTCGGCGGCTGGCACGGCCCCTGGTCCGGCAGTGTCGGCTGGCTGTGGACGCTGGTGAAGACCGCGGTCCTCGCCTTCGTGGTGATCTGGCTGCGGGTCAGCTATCCGCGGCTGCGCGAGGACCAGTTGATGAAACTCGCCTGGACCGTGCTGATCCCGGTCGCCCTCGCCCAGATCGCCCTGACCGGCGTCGTCAAGGTGGTGATCTCCTAGTGGCCATCCCCGGCTCCGGCCTGGCCAAGGGCCTGGCCGTCACGCTGCGGACGATGACGAAGCGTTCCGTCACCGCCCAGTACCCGGACGCACAGCCCGAACTCGCTCCCCGCACCAGGGGGGTGATCGCGCTCTTCGAGGAGAACTGCACGGTCTGCATGCTGTGCGCCCGCGAGTGCCCGGACTGGTGCATCTACATCGACTCGCACAAGGAGACGGTGCCGGCCGCCGCGCCGGGCGGGCGCGAGCGCAGCCGCAACGTGCTGGACCGGTTCGCGATCGACTTCTCGCTCTGCATGTACTGCGGTATCTGTATCGAGGTGTGCCCCTTCGACGCGCTCTTCTGGTCACCGGAGTTCGAGTACGCGGAGACCGACATCCTGGACCTGACCCACGAACGCGACAAGCTGCGGGAGTGGATGTGGACGGTGCCGGCGCCCCCCGCGCTCGACCCGGCGGCCGAGGAGCCGAAGGAGATCGCGGCGGCCCGCAAATCGGCGGAGAAGGCAGCGGAGAAGGCGGCAGCCGCCCGCGCGGCCGAGGCGCCCCCGGCCGGCGGCCCGGCTGAGGCACTCCCGGCCGGCGGCCCGGCTGAGGCGCCCCCGGCCGAGGGAACCGGCTCGGCCGGCGGTGCCGGCTCCACCGACGCCGGCGGCCCGGCCGGGGGCACCGGTTCCGGCGGCGCACCGGGGGAGGACCAGACGTGAACCTCAGCGCCGCGGCCCACCACCCCGGCTTCCTCTCCCCGACCGGCGTCGAGATCACCTTCGTGCTGATCGGCCTCGCCGTCCTCGGCGCGGCCGTCCTGACCGTCACCACCCGGCAACTCGTGCACGCCGCCCTGTGGCTGGTCGTCGCCCTCGGCGGCCTGGCCATCGAATACCTGCTGCTCACCGCCGAGTTCATCGCCTGGGTCCAGGTGCTGATCTACGTCGGCTCGGTCGTCGTCCTGCTGCTCTTCGGACTGATGCTCACCCGGGCGCCCATCGGCCGTTCCCCCGACGCCGATTCGGAGAACCGCTGGGTGGCCCTCGGCGTCGCGGCCGTGGCCGCGGTCACCTTGGTGTGGGTGGTCGTGGACGCCTTCCGGTCCACCTGGATCGACCTGCACGGCGTCGTGCGGAGCTCGTCCCGTGCCACCGGCGAGAGCCTCTTCCGGCACTGGGTACTGCCCTTCGAGGCCCTGTCGGTGCTGCTGCTCGCCGCCCTGGTCGGCGCCATCGTCCTCTCCCGCCGCGACGGCACCGAGGGTGCGGCCGGCGCCACCGGCGCCCCGGGCAAGGAGAACTGATGCACCTCGCCTATCCCGCCGTGCTGGCCGCCCTCCTCTTCTGCGTCGGCGTCTACGGCGTACTCGCCCGGCGCAACGCGATCCTCGTCCTGATGTCCGTCGAGCTGATGCTCAACGCGGTCAACCTCAACCTGGTCGCCTTCGACGTGTGGCTGCGCGACAGCCTGCACGCCGGACAGGCGCTCACCTTGTTCACCATCACCATCGCGGCCGCCGAGATCGGGCTCGGCCTGGCGATCGTGCTGCTCGTGTACCGCAACCGCGGCAGCGCCGACATCGACCGCCTCACCGCCCTGGCCGACCCCGAGGGGCCCGCCGCGGCCGATCCGCCGGGTCCGGCGGCCGACGACGACGAGAAGGCCGAGGCCACCGCGTGACCCTGACCGCCCTTGCCACGCTGGTCCCCCTCCTCCCCTTCCTGGGCGCGGCGGCCGGACTGCTGCTCGGCCGGCACGCACCCGGCTTCGTACGGCCGCTGGCCGTGCTGCCCACCCTCGCCGCCTTCGTACTGGCCGCGGTGGTGGCCGGCAAGCAGGGCACCGGAGCGCCCACCGACGCCGCCCACCGGCTGACCGCGACCGGCTCGGTCCCGATCGACCTCGCACTGCACCTGGACGGCTTCTCGGTCCTCATCGCGGTCCTCGTCGGCCTGGTCGCCACCTGTGTGCAGCTCTACTCCGTGTCCTATCTGCGCGACGACCCGCGCTATCCGTCGTACACGGCGCTGGTCTCGCTCTTCACCGCCGCGATGTTCCTGGTGGTCTACTCCGGCGACCTGATGGTGCTGCTCGTCGGCTGGGAGGTCATGGGCATCTGCTCGTACTTCCTGGTCGGGCACTACTGGGAGACCGAGACCGCCAGGTCGGCGTCGATCAAGGCGTTCCTGGTCACCAAGCTCGGCGATGTCCCGTTCCTGATCGGGGTGTTCGCGCTCGCCGCGGACGCGGGCAGCTTCCGGATCAGCCGGATCCTGACCGCGGCCGCCCACGGGCAGCTGCACCACCCCACCCTGGTGGCGCTGCTGCTGCTCGCCGGGGTGGCCGGCAAGTCCGCGCAGTTCCCGCTGCACACCTGGCTGCCGGACGCGATGGCCGGCCCCACCCCGGTGTCCGCGCTGATCCACGCGGCGACCATGGTGGCCGCCGGTATTTATCTGGTGGCCCGGCTGCTGCCGGTCTTCACCGCCTCCGCCGCCGCGCTGGCCGTGCTCGCCGCGATGGCCGCCGTCACCATGATCGGCTCGGGTCTCGCCGCCCTCGCGCAGGACGACATCAAACGGGTGCTCGCCTACTCCACCATCGGCCAGCTCGGCTACATGGCGGGCGCCCTCGCCGTCGGCAACCGCGACGCCGCCGTCTTCCACCTCCTGTCGCACGGCGCCTTCAAGGCGCTGCTCTTCCTCGGCGCGGGCGTCGTCATCCACGCCGCCGGCACCAACTCGCTGACCGCCATGTCCCGGATGGGCTCGCTGAGCAAGCGGGTGCCCGATGCCATGTGGACGATGGGCATCGCCCTGGCGGCACTGGCCGCCCTCCCGCCGCTGTCCGGCTTCTTCTCCAAGGAGTCGGTGCTGCGGGCCGCCGAGCACGCCTCGGCCGGCGACACCGCGCACGTCCCGGCGGCGGTCGGCTGGACCGTCTTCGTGGCGGGCCTGGTCGCGGCCGTCCTCACCGCCGCCTATGCCGCCCGGCTCTTCCTGCTCGCCTTCCGCGGCAGCGGCCCGGAGACCACCGACCACGGCAGGCAGCCCGTCCCGATGACCGCGGTGCTGTGGGTGCTGGCCGTCCCCACCATCGCCTTCGGCGGCCTCGCCTACCGCGAACTGCCCGACTGGTTCGGCGACGCGCCGCTCGGCCCGACCCTGATCACCTCGGTGCTCGGCACCGGACTCGCCCTGGTGGGCCTGCTCGTCACCTACGGGGCCTGGAAGGCGTCCGCCGCCACCCGCCGGGCGGTCCCCTTCGGCGCGGTCGTCGTCGAGCCCGCCGACGCCGA
This sequence comes from Streptomyces sp. NBC_01476, assembly GCF_036227265.1. Classification (NCBI taxonomy): domain Bacteria; kingdom Bacillati; phylum Actinomycetota; class Actinomycetes; order Kitasatosporales; family Streptomycetaceae; genus Streptomyces; species Streptomyces sp. NBC_01476. The sequence continues at coordinate 4,927,603 of NZ_CP109446.1, forward strand.
GCCGGAACTGATCGAGGCCGAAGCCATCGCCGAGCACGAGGAGGTCTACGGCGACATCGCGGCGGCCGACGACCCGGGCGACCCCGGCCGGCTGCTGCTCGGCCCGCTGCACCGGCACGCCGCCCGCGGCTTCCACCTCGACGCCGTCTACGCGGCGCTCTTCGTCCGCCCGGTGCTTGCCGCCGCCGACCTGGTCCGCTTCCTGGACCGGGACGTGGTGGAGACCTACGTCCGCGGGGTGGCCGGCACCCCGCGGCTGCTGGGCGCGGCTGTCCGCAGGGCCCAGAACGGAAACATCCAGACCTACCTCAGCGCGCTGCTGGCCGGTGCGGTCGTCCTCGCCGTCCTCGTCGCCGTCGGAGCGTGAGATCCCGTTGAACGACACCGCTCTCCAGTACGTCCTCGCGGCGATCGTGGTGCTGCCGCTGCTCGGCGCGCTCGGCGCCCTGCTCCCGCCCCCGCCGGGACTGCGCGGCCGCGACCCCGGCCAGGCCGTGCTCCGGCACGGCGTGACCGTCACCGGCGCCGTACTGATCCTCAGCGTGGTGCTCGCGGCCGGCTTCGACCACGACCATCCCGCGAGGATGCAGGCCACCACGGATCTCAACTGGATCCCCGCGCTGAAGATCCACCTCCACCTCGGCATCGACGGCATCTCGCTCCCCCTCCTCGTGCTCTCCGCGCTGCTGACCTTCCTCTGCGCGCTCTACTCGTACTTCCACCCGCCGGTCGCCCGCCGCGACCCTGCCGAGGAAGCCCCCGGCGCGACCCCGACTGACGGCAGCCCGTCCCCGAAGGCGTTCGTCGCCCTGCTCCTGCTGCTGGAAGCGGGCACGCTCGCCACCTTCGCCGTGCTCGACCTGATGCTCTTCTTCCTCGCCTTCGAGATGGTCCTCATCCCGATGTACTTCCTCATCGCCCGCTGGGGCGGCGGGGACCGCGAGCGGTCGGCGCTGCGCTTCATCGTGTACACCCTCCTCGGTTCCGTGATCATGCTGCTGGGCCTGCTGCTCATCGGTGTGAAAGCGGGCACATTCGACATGGTGACACTCGCCTCTGACAATGGGTCACGGCTCAGTCACTCCACGCAGTTGATCGCGGTCCTCGCCATCGGCCTCGGCCTGGCCGTGAAGACCCCGATGTGGCCCCTGCACAGCTGGCTGCCGGACGCCCACACCGCCGCCCCGACGGTGGGCTCGGTGCTGCTCGCGGGCGTGCTGCTGAAGATGGGCACGTACGGGCTGGTCCGGATCGCGCTGCCGATGGCACCCGACGGCATGCGCACCTTCGCCCCCTACCTCGGCGCGCTCGCGGTGGTCGGCATCGTCTACGGCTCGCTGGCCTGCCTGGCGCTCGCCCGGCAGGGCAACGGCGGCGACCTGAAACGGCTCATCGCGTACTCCTCCGTCGGCCACATGGGCTTCGTCCTGCTCGGCATCGCCTCGATGAGCCCCACCGGCGTCAACGGCGCCCTCTTCGCCAACATCGCCCACGGCCTGATCACCGGCCTGCTCTTCTTCCTGGTCGGCGCGGTCAAGGACCGCTACGGCTCCAGCGACCTCGACCAGCTGGCCGGCCGCACCGGCGCCGCGCTCTACGGCCGGGCCCCGCGGCTCGGCGGCCTGCTGGCGTTCGGCGCCGTCGCCTCCCTCGGCCTGCCGGGCCTGGCCGGCTTCTGGGGCGAGATGCTGGCGATGTTCGGCGCGTTCAAACCCGCCGCCGGGCTCTCCCGGCCCGCCTTCCTCACCTTCACCGCCGTCGCCGCCTTCGGCACCCTGCTGACCGCCGGTTATCTGCTGACCGTCGTCCGCCGGGTCTGCATGGGCGACCGCGAGACCGCCCACACCCAGCCGGTGCTCGCCGACGTCCGCGGCTACGAATTCGCCGCGTGGACGCCGCTGGCCGCCCTCACCGTCCTGGCCGGCCTGTGGCCCGCCGTCCTGCTGGGCCTCACCGACCCGGCCGTACGCTCCCTGCTCGGAGGCAACTGATGCCGTCCCTCGTGCAGTCCGTCGACTGGGTGGCGCTGACTCCGGTGGTGATCCCGGCCGCCCTGGCCGTGGTCGTGCTGGTCGCCGACCTCTTCCTGCCGCCGGCCCGCAAAGCGCTGCTCGGCTGGGTCACCGCCGCCGGCTTCCTGGCCGCCGGGCTGACCCTGATCCCGCTGCGGGACGGGCAGCGCAGCACCTTCTGCCAGACCGGCGGCGCACACTGCTCGTACGCCGCCGATCACTTCGCGCTGGTCGTCCAGGTGCTGGTGCTCGGCGGGGCGCTGCTCACCGCGCTGCTGTCGCTCGCCACCGAATCCGCAGAAGGCAGCCAGAGCCCGCCACCGGGGGAGTACTGGTTCCTGCTGCTCTCCTCGGCCGCCGGCGGCGCGCTGCTGCCCGCCTCCCGTGACCTGGCCACCCTGCTGGTCGCGCTGGAGGTCACCACGCTGCCCGCCTTCGCCATGGTCGCCCTGCGCCGCGGCGACAAGCTGGCCAGTGAGGCCGCGCTGAAGTTCTTCCTCTCCTCCGTCACCGCCACCGCCGTCTCCCTGCTCGGCATCAGCTTCGTCTACGCGGCCACCGGCACCCTCAACCTGTCCGCGGTCGCCGACGGCCTCACCCACACCCCGGCCCAGTTCGACCACCTCGCCAAGGCCGGCGTCGCCCTCACCCTGGTCGGCTTCGCCTTCAAGCTGGCCGCGGCCCCCTTCCACTTCTGGGTGCCGGACACCTACGCGGGTGCCCCGCTGCCGGTCGCCGCCTATCTCTCGGTGGTCGGCAAGGCAGCCGGCTTCTCCGGGCTGATCCTCGTCACCGTGGTCGCCTTCCGCCCGTACGACACCGTGTGGGGCCCCGCGCTCGGCGTCCTGGCCGCCCTGACCATGACCGTGGGCAATGTCGGCGCGCTCCGGCAGCGGCCCGGCAGCGAACGCAGCGCCGTCCGCCTGCTGGCCTGGTCCTCCATCGGCCAGGCCGGCTACCTGCTCGTGCCCCTGGCCGCCGCCTCCTCCGCGGACAGCCCCGCGCACGCGATCGGCACCACCGTGGCGTACGCCCTGATGTACGGCGTGGTGAACCTCGGCGCCTTCGCGGTCGCCGCCCTGGTGACCCGTACCGCCCCGCACGGGCGGCTCACCGACTACCGCGGCCTGTACGCGACCCGCCCGCTCGCCGCGCTCGCGCTCGGCTTCTTCCTGCTCTGCCTGGCCGGGCTGCCGCCCGGCGTGATCGGCCTCTTCGCCAAGGTCGCGGTCTTCTCCTCGGCGGTCGGGGAGCAGCACGGCTGGCTCGCGGTGATCATGGCGGTCAACGTCGTCATCGCGCTCGTGTACTACCTGCGCTGGACGGCACTGCTCTTCGCCGGCCGCGAGGAGCCCGCTCCCGGGGCGCCGGCATCGGACGCCTCCGCCTCCGCCCTCGCCCGTACGCCCGTCGGCCTCACCGCGGCCATCGCGCTGACCGCGGTCGCGGGCATCGTGCTCTCCGGCGCCCCGCAGATCGTGCTGCGGTACGCCCAGGGCTCGCTGCTGTAACAGCGGGGACGGTCGCGCTGCGTGCGCACCAGGGAACCAGGGGCGCTCAGGTGGCGTTGACCTGGGTAGGAGGTTCTCCTGAAGGGGGAGGTTCCCCCGACGCAGAGTTTGGAGGGCGCACCGTGCACCGCCGGCACAACGGGCTGAAGACCGCCGTACTCCTCGGCGGTCTGTCCGCACTCATCCTGGTCATCGGCAGCTTCTTCGGCCGGACCGGGCTCATCGTCGCGCTCGTCATCGCGCTGGGCACCAACGCGTACGCGTACTGGAACAGCGACAAGCTGGCCCTGCGGGCGATGCGGGCCAGGCCGGTGAGCGAGTTCGAGGCACCGGTGCTCTACCGGATCGTGCGCGAGCTGTCGACCGCCGCCCGGCAGCCCATGCCACGGCTCTACATCTCGCCCACCGAAGCCCCCAATGCCTTCGCCACCGGGCGGAACCCGCGCAACGCCGCGGTCTGCTGCACCGAGGGGATCTTGCGGATACTCGACGAGCGTGAGCTGCGCGGAGTGCTCGGCCACGAGCTGAGCCATGTCTACAACCGCGACATCCTCATCTCCTCGGTGGCCGGGGCGCTGGCCTCGGTGATCGTCTTCCTGGCGAATTTCGCCTGGCTGATCCCGATCGGCCGCTCGGACGACGACGACGGCCCCGGCTTCCTCGGCGTGCTCATGCTGCTGATCCTCGGCCCGATCGCCGCCTCCCTGATCCAGCTCGCCGTCTCCCGCTCCCGGGAGTACGAAGCGGACGCCTCCGGCTCCCGCCTCACTGGTGACCCGCTCGCGCTCGCCTCCGCGCTGCGCAAACTCGACGTCGGCACCAAGCAGCTGCCGCTGCCGCCCGAGCCCCGGCTGGAGACCACCAGTCACCTGATGATCGCCAACCCGTTCCGGCCCGGCACCGCGTCCAAGCTGTTCTCGACCCACCCCCCGATGGCTGAGCGCATCGCGCGCCTTGAGGAGATGGCAGGTCACCCCCGATGAAGACGATTCTCAACATCATCTGGCTCGTGCTGTGCGGACTGTGGATGTGCCTGGGCTACTTCCTGGCCGGACTGCTGCTCTGCATCACCATCATCGGCATCCCGTTCGGCATCGCGGCCTTCCGGATCGGTATCTACGCCCTGTGGCCCTTCGGCTACACCGCGGTGGACCGCCCGGACGCCGGCGCCGGCTCCTTCGTGGGCAATGTGCTCTGGGTGATCCTGGCCGGCTGGTGGCTCGCGCTGGGCCACATCTTCACCGGCATCGCGCTGTGCGTCACGATCATCGGCATCCCGTTCGGCATCGCGAACTTCAAGCTGATCCCGCTGTCCCTGATGCCGCTGGGCAAGGAGATCGTGCCCTCGGACGCGCCGTTCGGCGTCCGCTGAGCCCGGTCCCGCGAAGGGGGGGTGGGTGCGGAGCACTTTTCGCCGGGCCCGTACGTTCATCTGCCATCCGAGTCAGTAGCACCAGGAGATGGCGATGAGCCTGCAAGTCGGCGACAAGGCACCGGACTTCACCCTCCCCGACCAGTCCGGAAAACCGGTCGGCCTCAGCGAGAAGCTGGCGCAGAAGGTCGTGGTCCTCTACTTCTACCCCAAGGACAACACCCGCGGCTGCACCGCCGAGGCGTGCAGCTTCCGGGACAGCTACGAGAGCTTCACCGACGCCGGCGCCGAGGTGATAGGCGTCAGCTCGGACTCGGTGGAGTCCCACCAGCAGTTCGCCGGCCGCAACGACCTGCCGTTCATTCTGCTGGCCGACACCGACAAAGCGGTCCGCAAGCAGTACGGCGCCACGACGCTCGGACTGGTCCCCGGCCGGATCACCTTCGTCATCGACCAGGAAGGCGTCATCCGGCACACCTTCTCGTCCCTGACGAACTTCGACGGGCACGTGCAGGAGGCGCTGGCGGTCGTGAAGCAGCTGCAGACCGCCTGAGAGGGCCGCTGCTAGGGTCCCCTGGACGATGCCGGGGGCGGCCGAGGGGACTCAGCGCGGCCTGCGGCTCTTCAGGCCCCACCGCACGCGGCCGGTCGACCGAGGGGGAGCATCCCGTGCCCGCAGACCTGTACGAAGGCGCGCTCAGCGACCCGGCGACCCGTGCGGCGTGCCGCAGGCCACGGCGTACGGCCGCCCTCCTGCTGTGGCTCTCCCCGTCCCTGATCGTGGCGTACGCGGTGGCCGGGGCCCTTCTGTCATGGCCCACCTGGCCGGCCGCGCTGCTGGCGGTCCAGCTGATCGCGGTGGTCGTGACCGTGCCCGAGTGGCGCAAGCGGGTCAGGCGGTACGAGCGGATCCTGGCGGTCTACCCCTGGCAGTCACACCGTGGCGCGGCCCAAGTGGCCCAGAACGGCACGGTGTTCCTGCGGCTGCCGGACCCGGAGAGCCCCGGCAGGCAGGTCAGCGTCCGGGTCCGCCGCCCCTCGGTCCGCCGCTGGCGCCGGATCGCGGCGGCCGGCCCCGAACAGGAGATCTGGTTCGCCGGTGACCCCAGGATCGGCGGAGTGGTGGCCCTGCCGGGGCCGAGCCGTATGGCACTCGCCCTCCAGGGCGGGGCGGCGGGCGGCGCCGAGCGGGCGGGGCGGGCCGAGCCGGCCGAGGGGGCCCGGGGCGGTGGGCCGGGGCTGCGGGGCGCGAGCGAGGACGCGGTGCTGCGGGCGCGGGCGGCGGGTTTCGGGGACGGGGTGTAGGGCGCCGGGGCGGGGTTGCCGTCGGCCGCTCGCTGCTACGGCCTGGCGTACTTCGCGGCGGGCAGCAGGCCCGGCTTGTAGCCGACGCCGGAGCCGCCGACCCCGGTGGCCGTGCCGATACCGACCGCCTGGACATCGAACGTGTCACCGAAGAAGACCGCGCCGACGGCCTGCTTGGTGACCGAGGTGACCAGCCCCCTGGTCGCACCGATGACGGACTTGCCCGGTTCCACCCGGCCGTTCATCGCCATGGTCAGGTCGCCGAACCGCCGCCGGGTGGCGGACGACATCTCCGACACGGGCATGCGGTAGACCAGCCGCGGGATCTTCGAGAAGCCCTTGTCGATCAGCGGGCCGGTGCCGGCGCCGATGACATTGCCGGTGAGGTTCTGCAGGAAGTTCTGCCGGAGCTTGTCCCAGCCGCCGTTCATGACGTCCTTGAGGCTGTCCTTGCCCATGCCCTTGGCGAACGCGAAGCCGATCTTCTGGAACCCCTTGAGATCCTCGCCCATCCGCCACACCTTGATGACCCCGGCGAACCTCCGCTCCGCCCTCGCCACCTTGAGGGCCAGCCCCAGCTCCTTGCCGATCTCTCCCGCCTTCGCGAGCATCGCGAGCTTGCCCACCATCGGTACGCAGTCGAGCGCGGCGAACAGCAGATCGCCCCAACCCGCCTTCCCCCGGGCGAATTTCACGATCGTGTCGGCCAGGATCAGCAGCGCCGCCACCAGCACGATCAGCGCCAGCGGGCCGCCGACGAACAGCAGCACGATGCCGCCGATCGCCACCACCCACTTGGAGACGGTGATGAGGAAGTCCCATGACCAGGCGGCGGCTTCGGCGAGCTTGTCCCAGAACCCCTTGTTGTGGATACCCGCGTTCGACGCCTCACCCAGCTTCGCCCTGAGGGTGTCCACCGCCGTCCCGTGGTTGTCGCGCGCCCTCGTCGCCTTCGTCCGCAACTCCGCCAACTGGGCCTGTATCCCGGCGACCTGGCCCGCGACCTGATTCTGATGGGCGCCGGCCTGCTGCACGTTGCGGGTGGCCTGGCGCACCTTCTCCGGATCCGGGGGCGGTACGTTCCCGGCCGCCGGCGGGTGGTCGAGCTTCGACCTGGCGGCGGTCGCGGTGGCGGCGGCGCTCTTCGCCCGCCCCAACTCGGCCTGCTTCGAGGCGAGATCGCCACGCAGGATGCGCGCTTGCGACAACGCGCCGTCGGCCGCGGACTGTTCGAGCTCCACCGCCCTGGCGAAGGCGATCAGCGCGTCACCGGCCGCCCCGTAGGAGTCGTGCAGCTTGGCCAACTGCCCGGGGAGCCGGCCGATCTGGCCGCGGAAGGCCTCGGCGGCCTTGCCGTTCCACTCGGTGAGGGCGTGGTCCTTGGCGGCGTTGTTGAGCAACCCCTGGGCGGTGGCGATGTCCTCGGCGAAGGTCTGGAAGCGTCGGCCCTGCGCCGTGATCTCGTAGACGTCGCCGGGGGTGGGGTCGCCGTCGAGGTCCAGGTTGTGCCAGTCGGTGGGGCGTGCCATCGCGTCAGTCCACCTTCTTGGCGTCGGGGTGGGGGTCGTGGTCATGGTCGTGGTCATGGTCGGGGCCGGGGGCCTGCTGTGCCCGCGAGTCGTCCGCGGGCAGGAACCGGAAGGTCTCCGAGATGCCGTCGAAGAGCTCCAGCATCGGTTCGGCCAGCTGGAGTTGGGCGGTGGCCGCGCTGATCACGGCCACCCGGGGGTCGCGGCCGGGGAAGGGGACGTAGGTCTGCATCATGACCATCCGGGCGAGCCGGTCGTCGTCCGGGATCCGTACGTCCTCAATGCCCTCGGTACGTACCGCCTGGCCGGCGTCGGGCAGGTCCACCAGGCGCACGCGGCGCCAGGGGTCGGTGGGGCGGCTGCCGGGCGGGACCGGGGAGAGCGCCGACATGATCGCGCCCAGGCCGCCGCCGTCCGGCCGCCCGCCGCTCTCGGCCGCCACCACGGCGACGGTCAGGCTCGCGGTGAGCGGCGCTTGCTCGTCCACCTCGGCCATGGCACCGAAGTAGAGCACCCCGCCGTTCCACGCCTCGTCGGCGACCTTGCGCAGGGTGCGGGTCAACTCGGCCCGCTTGTCCGCCAGTTCGGGCCGCTCCCGGACCCGGGCGCGGACCACGTCCCGTATCGACCGGTCACGGGTCGCCGGGTGGATGTCGAACTCGTACCAGGAGCTGGGGACGAGGATGTTCACGGCGTGTATAGGGCCGGGGTCGAGGCCGGGGTCTGGGGGTGCGGCGGATGCGGTGGCGGCCGGGCGGGCAGCCGGGCCGGGGGGTGGACCGGCGGCCCGGCCGGCGGAGTCTTCGGCAGGGCCACCGGCGCCGGTGGAGTCGGTCACGTGCCGTCCCCTTGGTGCTTGAGCAGCGCGTCCTTGAGGTCCTGGTCGGTCCTGGTCAGCTTCTCCACGACCGCGTCCGCCATCTTGACCACGCTGTCGATGCCGCCGTCGATCTCCTTGCGGCCGTCCCGCCAGCCGTGCAGGAAGCCGTCGAGGGCGTCCTGGGCGGCGCCCGAGCCCAGCTCCCCGTGCCCGAGCGTCCGGTCCACCTGGCCGGTGTCGTCCATCCGCTTCTTGATCGACCGCAGCCCGGTGGCCAGGTCGCTGAGGCCGATCAGGCTGACCGTGAGATCGCCTTTGGAGGACATGCGCGTACTACCCCGTTCCCCGTGGGCCGGCTGCCCCGTCGTGTCCAGCCGACTGTGTCAGCAGCCTATCGGCGGGGTGTTGACGGGGGTCAAGAGCACGTCATGTTCCGGCGGCGGGGAAGGGGGTCCCGGCGGGTCGGGGGCGGGGTGCCGGTGAGGCCGGGCGGCGCCGTGGCGGGGGCGGGGCAGCGGGGCGTTGCGGGTCAGCGGGGAGGCACCGTGGCTGGACGAGCCCCGGGACGTTGCGAGGCGCCGGACAGGCACTGTGGCTGGACGAACCCCGCGGGGTCATCGCGGGTCAGCGGGCCGACGCCATGGCTGGACGAACCCCGCGGGGAGTCGTGGGGCGGCGGCGGCCGGGGCGGAGGGGTTGCGCCCGCCCCGGCGACACGTCCGTCACGGTCAGCGGTAGTTGACGAACTGGACCGCGAAGTCCAGGTCCTTGCCCTTGATCAGGGCCTGTACCGCCTGGAGGTCGTCGCGGCTCTTCGAGCTGACCCGCAGCTCGTCACCCTGGACCTGGGCCTTCACACCCTTCGGGCCCTCGTCCCGGATGATCTTCGCGACCTTCTTGGCGTTGTCCTGCGAGATGCCTTCCTCGATCGAGGCGAAGATCTTGTACTCCTTGCCGGAGAGCTGCGGCTCACCCGCGTCCAGCGCCTTCAGCGAGATACCCCGCTTGACCAGCTTGGTCTCGAAGACGTCCAGGATCGCCTTGACGCGCTCCTCGGAGTTCGCCTCCATCAGGATCTTCTCGCCCGACCACGAGATCGACGCCCCGACGTTCTTGAAGTCGTACCGCTGGGAGATCTCCTTGGCGGCCTGGTTGAGGGCGTTGTCGACCTCCTGCCGCTCGACCTTCGAGACGATGTCGAAACTGGAGTCGGCCATCTTCAGTGGGCTCCTTGGCTGTGTTCGCTGTGGTTCTCTGCGTTTTCGGGGGTTCCATCACATCCGCGGCCCACCCGGGGCCACCCCGCCAGCCTAGCCACCTCACCCGCCCCCCACCCCGATCAATCCAGTGGCGAACCACCCCTCCGGATCAGGTATCGTTTACCCCGTCGCCAAGGACCCCCGCCACCAGCGGACCCCGTCCCTGGCGTCATCCCATGGCGGTATGCCCGAGTGGCCAATGGGAACGGACTGTAAATCCGTCGGCTCTGCCTACCGTGGTTCGAATCCACGTGCCGCCACACCCCTTGAGGGGCCAGCGACCAGCGTTTTGCTGGACGCGGGCCCCTCAGTCGTTTCTGGCGTTCGAATGATCGAAAGTGGCTCAGGTGCCACGCTGTCTCACTCCGGATCGGGCGACGCTGGTGGGGCGACCTCTACGAACTGTGCCCGGACGACCTTAGAAGTTGTTGTCTTTCCGAGCTTGAGGACTGCGTTTCCGCTGGTCAGGCATAGGGGTGGCGGTTCTGTGGCAGTGGTGATCTGTGGTGTCGTCGCTCCGGTGGAGGTCAGGGATGCCGTCGGTCGTGGGACTGCTGGAACAGCGCGAGTGCGCCGCTCGCCGTCGTGTGGACGAACTGCGCGAGGAGGCCGATCGGATCCAGGCCGAGCTGGCCGTGGCCGAGCGGGATTGGAATGAGTGGGTCGTTGCTTGCTCGCGTGTCGGCGAAGTACTGGCCCCTGGCGACGGTGGCGTCGCCGGTCTCCGGGCTATGTACAAGATCGCGTCCACGATCTGCCGACGCGGGTGCTTCTCCCGCCGCCCGCCCCTCGAACCCGTACGCGGCGAAGGCAGCAACGGCTCGACCAGGGCCCATTGTTCATCGGTCAGATCGGACGGATAACCCCGCCCCGCACCACTCACACCCAGCCCAACGAGCCACCCGAACAGCCGACACGCCAGATCTCAAACGCGCTCTCAGTCAACAACCCCCACCACTCGGCAAGCTCATCGAGACTCCTGGCTCTCCGGACGACCGCACAGGCGCACACCAGCAGGATCGCTGTCAGCGAGTACCACCGGCCCCGCCGGGCGCGCGGGTCGGGCACCGGGTCCAAGTAGGGACGAAGACCAGTGGTCCGGCGGACATCCAGAGAACCCAGCTTCACCAACACGGCAGGGACGCGAGAAAATGTAGCTGCAGGCACGCGCCATCTCATGATCATCGGGCTTAGACACCACAAATGATCACCAAGCCCGTGCCTGCCCCATTATGCACCACAACCGATAACAACCCTACCGGCCGCACGCCTCCGGAGCTTGCAACCGCCCTGGCTAACTGGACGACAGGATTCGAGCCCGCGACCCACCGATCAGGCAATTAGTCCTCGAACTCTATCACTCCGAATTTTCCTAGATAAGCAGCAAGCTCACTCCAAGAATTCCGTTCCGGCCTCTCGATTGATCTTTTCAAAAAATCGAGAATCTTCGGCATCTTGGGCGAGTTGACAATTACCAGCCCTCTCCCCCACGTAATGCCACCCTCTCTCTCGACTTGACGCTCCATGTTTCGCGGCGTACAAACGACGAACTGCAGAGATTCTTCGCCTTCACCGTCCGAAGGACCGATTAGCGCTTGGATCAGGAACGCGAAGTCCTCGGGGTCGCTCGGGCGAAAGTCGTCAAGATCCACGTCCGCACTGATGAAGTGGCGTACCGAGGCCCTCACTCGGCCTCCTCAATGTTCAGATGAGCGTCGGCCTGCCATTGCTTCTCGGGGACTACCCGCCATTCAAGGTTCGCCTGGTAACCAGGGCCGCCGTATTCCGCTGGCCTGTTCGGCTTAAAGGACGGCGGGCGGTATTGGCGGAGTTTGTCCTTGCTTATCATAGTCCTTCCATCTTTGGCCAACCTGTACCCTGGCCCAACCCAAGCCGCGCCCATCATTTCCGCCTCCGCCTTACTGACTGTGCCAACACCCGACATACCCTTTTGACGAGCAGCATCACTCAACATTCTGGCCAGCTCCACTTCGCGTTCGACCGAAACCGCCCCGGGGACAGCCAGTTCGCCGCCTACGCCATATTCTCCACCGGCAGCAAGATAGGCGGCTTCCGAACCGTTCTCTTTTGCAGCCTTATAGACGTCGGAATCCGTATCCGCACCAAGAGCGGCTGCCCATCTGTCAAACTGGTCGGCGTCACCGCTACTGCAGAAGTCCGAGTCGGCCCAACAAACGGGGTTTGCGATATCGGATATCTCGTCGAGAGCATTGCCGATTCCGACGAGCTTCCCCATGACTATACTACGCAGGGGATTGTGCGGCTTTTTGCGGGGTTTCGTATTCGCAGTGAATTGCTGGACATAGTAGCTGACCCCCTGCTGGAAGGAAAGCTGCTCGTATTTTGGCGTCGCCTGACCATGGCTGTCCGTGTACCCCTGGTCGTGGTACCAATCATTCAGTCCTTGAGCAGTCCCGAATCCGAGCCCCGAAGTGTCATCGTAGAGCATCTGCCCGGAGGGATCAGTGAAGGTCGCAGGGTTGTTATCGGCGTAGGCATAGCCGTTGAGCGACTGTGAGTCGGTGGTGTCGAGGAGGGGGTCGACGCTGATGAAGCGGCCGGTGGTGGGGTCGTATTCGCGGGCGCCGATGTAGGTGAGGCTGCTGGTGGGGTCGGTAGCTTTGCCGAGGAATGCCTTGTCGTCGGGCCAGGTGCCGGTGCCGCCGGTGCGGGGGGCGCCGAAGGGGGTGGTGTAGCGCTTGGTGACTGCTTGGGTGTTGCTGTCCAGGGCGAGGCTACTTGTGCCGTGCTGGTCGGCAGCGAGCCAGGTGAGGGTGTTGGTGCCGCTCTGGTTACTGCGCAGAGCGATGGTGAAGCTGCCGACGGTGTAGTAGCGCTGGGCCCAGTATTTGGCGGTGGAGGTGGTGGTGTCGAGGTGGACTTCGGTGTTACCGAGGTAGAGGACGCTCTGGCCGCTGGTGTTGCGGCGGATGAGGAGATTGCCGTCGGCGTCGTAGATGTGGCTGGTGGTGCTCTTCGTGGCCCCAGCGCTCGACTTCTCGGTGAGGGTGTCGAGTTGGCCCTCGGGTGTCCAGGTGAGCGACTGCGTGTCGGTGCCATTTGGGCGCGTTGTGGTGTCTCCGGCGTTGTCGTACACATAGGTGGTGGGCGCGCCGGTGCAGGTAGCTGCCGAGGCGACACTGGTGAGTGCGTGGGGACGTGCCGGGTTGTAGCAGTACGTGCTCAGCGCGCTGGTACCGGTGGTGCTGTGGCTGGTCTCGGACGTGCGAAGCCCTGCGTCGTTGTAGGTGTAGGTCGTCCAGTAGGGGCTGGGGCCGCCGAGGTTGGCGGTGGTGCGGCCGGTGGTCGCGCAGTCGGCGGTGGCGGGTGTCCAGGCGTCGGTCAGGCGTTTGTAGCCGTCGTAGGTGAAGCACTGGTTGTCGGCGGTGCTGGTGCCGCCGAGGGTGGTGTGGTCGTAGATGTGGGTGACGTTGCCGGAGTCGTCGTAGCCGTAGTTGAGGTCTTGGTCCGGGTAGCTGTGGGTCTGGTCGGTGACGGCCGACTCGGTGAGTCGGTCGGTCCCTTCCTGGTAGGTGTTGGTGATGTAGGCCTTTTTGACGCCTGCGGCCGTTGAGATGCCGAGGGTCAGCTGCTGGGTCTGGCCGATGTCGTTGTATACGGCGCCGAGGAGGTAGTTGCTGGCGCCGCTGACGTCGGTGGGCAGGCCCAGAGCGTTGTAGTGGGTGTTGACGATCTCGGCGTTGAGGCCGCCGGCCGCGGGTTGGTTGATGTACTGCTGGGTGCCGTCGAGGTTGTAGTAGGTGGAGGTGGTCAGCTTGCTGGTGACGGCGCCGGAAGTGACCATCGGGTCGGTGGCGGGAAGGTCGATTTCGGTGGTGGTGGGCCGGTCCAGGCTGTCGTAGGCGGTGACCTTCTGGGTGTAGGCCGTACCGGTGGTGCCACCGATGTAGCGGGTCGAGGAGTCCAGTTGGCCCTTGAGCAGAGTGTCGTAGGACCAGGTGGCGATCTTGTTGGCGTTGGTCTGGGAGGTCTGCCACTGGTCGGTCTTGCGGCCAAGGGGGTCGTACGCGTACAGCAGCGTTTTCTGGCGGGAGTCGGTGGTGGAAGCCACCTGGTCGAGGCTGTTGTAGGCGGTGGTGGCGGTGCCCTTGTCCGGGTCTGTCACTGAGGTCTGGCGGCCGAACAGGTCGTAGGCGTAGGACCACTGGGCATCGGGGCTGTTGACGGTACTGGGCTTGCCGTCGCGGGTGTAGGTGAAGGTGGTCGAGTGGTAGGCAGCCCCGACGCCCGCGCCGTAGGCGGTGTCGGCGGGGTCGGTGCCGGAGTACTCGCGCTGTTCGGTGGTGCGGCCGAAGATGTCGGTGATGGTGCGGGTGGCAGAGCCGCCGGTCAGGGCGGTGGTGGCGGTGGAGTCACCGGTGTAGCTTGTGCTGCTCGTCCATGTCTTGTCACCGTAGATGTACAGGCTGCTGGTGGTGGGGCGCCCGACGCCGTCGAAGACGGTCTCCGTCTGCTTGGGCGCTCTGCCGGACTCGGCCCGGGCGTAGGCGCCTGAGGGGTTCGCGGTGGAGTCGAAGACGTCGGCGTACGTTTCGTAGGCCAGGCCGCGGCTGTCGTAGCGGGTGTCGGTCAGCAGCCGGCCGCCGTTCGCACCGGGGGACTGTGTCTGCAGGGGGCGCAACAGCGAGTCGTAGATCGTATAGGTGGTGTTGTAGACGTCATTGCCCCTGATGGTCGACGTGGATGTCCACGGTGGGGCCTCGTTGGTGACGTGGTAGGCGTAGGTGTAGTTCGCGCCGTCGCCGCCTCCGCGCGAGCGGTTGGGCAGCCAGACGGCGGTGACCCGGCCGAGAGCGTCGTAGGCCGACTCGGTGAGCTTGGTGTTGACGTCGGCGGACATCACGGTATTGCCGCGGGCGTAGTCCAGGTACGTGAACGTTTTCTGTGTTTTGGCGTTGGTGGTCGCGATCATGGTCAGGGGGCCGGCACCGGTCGGGGTGTAGGCGGTGCTGGTGGTGTTCCCGGCCGCGTCCGCAGCAGACAGGATCCGGCCGAGTTTGACAGTCGCGTCGTCGTACGTGGTCTTCGTGACGGTTTGCCAGGAGGTGGGGTTGCGCTCCCCGCCAGTGGCTGTTGCGGGGTAGGCAGAGGCACGGCCGGTCCAGGTCGCCTCGCCCAGCGTCGGGGTCTGGGAGGCAGACCACGCCGTCGCGGCGGTGTTGTCGTAGGCGATGCCGTTGTCGGAGATGACGTCGCCGCGGTTGGTGCTGTCGGCAGGCAGCACAAGGGCGGTTTCTGCGGTGGAGCAGACGTGGCTGGTGGTGCGGGTGCGGGAGACCAGGGAGGTGATACCCACGGCGGTGTTGCGGGCGTACCAGGTGCGGGTGCAGGACTCGTCGCCGTTCAGGCCGAGTTGGCCGGAGTCGTTGACCTGGGTGGGCATGCCGTAGCTGTCGTAGGTGGTGTTGACGCTGTGGGTGCGCCACCCGGCGGTGGCGGTCAGGTACGTGGATGTCTGGGTCTTGGCGGTGCGGACGTAGTACGCCTTGATGTTGGCGTAGGACTTCTGCTGCGTGGCAGTGTTGCTGGACCACGGGTCGTTGAGGGTCACCGAGACCGGGGTGGTGCCGTCGTAGGTGACCTGCTCGCGGGTGAATCCGGCGTACTGGTTGCTGTCGGTGATGTTCGGCACGCTCAAACCGGTGAAGCTGACGCCCGCTGCCTGCACGGAGCGGGTGGTGCCGTCCTTCTGTTTGTCGCCGTCCATGCCCTGCATGTACACCGACACGGTCTTGGACTGTGTGTCGCTGGATACGCCGGTGGTAGTCGTCACGGTGCGGTAGCCGCGCCAGACGGACCAGGTGCGCTCGTCCGCCGGGGTCATGGGGTCGTCGTTGTAGTGCCAGGCAGGCCCGGAGTAGGAGTAGGCACTCTCCATCGTCTGGCCCAGCGCGGTGGGGTCGGAGGTGACCACGGCCAGTACCCGGTACTTGTGGAACCAGTCGATGGACGCCTCGGTGGCACCGTTGATGTGCCAGTACACCGGGTAACAGCTCTTGGTGTCGTTGTCCTCGGCCGCCGGCATGTTCGAACCGCGTACACACTCGGGATCCGAGAAGGTCACGCTGGTGATGGCACCGGTCTCGGTGGTGACGCTGGCGATCCGCGGCAGGTTCAGCGGGAGGATGTCATCGGTCGGGGCATCGACCCGGTTCGCGCGCATCTGGTACGTGAAGGTCACCGGGTCAAGGGTGATCGGCGTACCAGTCTTGCCCGTACGCTGAATCGACTTCAGTGTGAGCGTCTGGTCGGAGCTGTCGCCGATGTCGCCCGGGTCCAGGAACTGCTGGGTCAGAGCCCACGAGTCCACGGCGGTGTAGGCGGCCGGGCTGGCGGCCGCGTTCCAGGCGAAGGTGCTGATGCCGGTCAGGCGCTTGCGAGTGAAGAACGCCGGTCCGGTCGCATGGCAGTCCGCACCGGAAGCGCAGATGGAGTCGAACGGCACATCCGGCCAGTTGGGGGCGGTTGTCTTGGTCAGCGAGGAGCAGTCCGCGGCGGTGCACCGCTCGGCATAACTGAAGGTGACCTTGTCCGACGCGGTGCCGGTGAACAGGGTGTCGGAGCGCTGTCCATAGAGGATGTGGTCGAGGTATCCGCCGCGGGTGTAGGAGGCGGTGCCGGTGGTGGCGCCATTCTTGGCGTAGTAGTTGGTTTCCGGGGTGTACCAGTACGACATGGCGTTGCCGTGCAGGTCCACGACGTAGTCCAGGTTCCACCGCCATGCCTGGTTCTTGGCTCGCCCAGAGAAGCTGGTCCCGGAGGAGTAGCCCGGTTCGCCGGAGTCGTCGCCGAACACCGGAACGGTCCAGACCGAGTTGGTGGCGTCGCTGGCGCCGGCTCCGGGGAGCTTGTTCAGGCCGAAGACGTACTTGGTGCCGTCTCCGGTGGTGACGGTCCAGTACTCCCCTGCGCCGTCGATGCCCGTGTCGCCCTCGTCGCCGTTGTTCGCGCCGGTGGAGTGGGTCACGGTGGAGGCGTCGTCGTCCTTGAGCCGCCAGGTCCCGGTGGTGTCGTCCTTGACCAGTTCGGTCGACTTTCCGTTGAGGACCAGAGAGGCGTTGTCGTACTTCCAGCACTCGTCGAACTTGCCGGTCTGCCCGTCGTCGTCGCAGGTTGCGTAGGAGCGCTCAACGTACGAGGAAGAGCTGAGGTCGAAGCCTTCACCGACCTGGGTGCTCTGGTTGTTCGTCGAAGCGGTCTTGCCGTCCGTGCTGCCCGAGTCGTAGGACAGGGCCAGGTCCGGGGCGGGACCGGCCGCCGCGGGCGGGGTGCTCATCGGGTAGGACCACGTGAACGATCCCGAAGAGCCGCCGGCAGCCCAGGTGGATGACGCGGACAGCGGCGAGGCCGTGTAGTTACCGGCGCCCGACGAGGATTCCCCCGATGCGGCAGCCAGCGCCAGCACTGCGGCAGACGAGGCGGCTTGCTTCGGCAGACTGACCTGCGCGGTGACGGACTGCCCGCTGATGCTGTTGTGGGAGTTCAGCGGGGTCTGCACACGGCAGGCAGGCTTCTGCGGGGTGGTCAGTGCGCAGGTCGGCAGCTGCACCAGGCGCAGCCGACCCGACCAGCCGCCTCCATTGGCGGAGGCGAAAGCGGAGTAGTCCACGCTCAATTGGGCGCTTCCCGCATCCGCTGCAGCCGCGGTCAGCACCACCCCGTTGACCCCGGCCTTCTGAGCCTCCTTCTGGCTCAGAACCCGGACCTGAACCTCACCGGTGGCGCGCGTGCTGCCTTTGCCCTGTGTGATGGTGACGGGCAGTCCCCCAGCGGTCAGTTCCGTCGGTGCACCGGGGGTGATGTGGCCTGTCGCCAGTGCTTCCGCCGGCCAGGCCGCCATCTGCTCGGTCCGAGCCCTTTTCGCCTGTGCGGTGTTGGTGGCCTTACCGCTGGTGACCCGTGCCCGGGCGGTGTTCGCGCCCAGTTTGGTGACCGGGTCGACCTTCACCGAGCGCGATTTGGGCAGTGCCGGCGCGCCGAGCCCCCCGCCGCTGTCAGCGGCGGCCACCGGGGCCGCCAGACCGACGGGGACCACCAGGGCCACGCACAACGCCGCGACAAGCGGCACCCGGCGCCGTCGGCGGACCCCGCCGGGGACTTGTTCACGTAGCGGAAGCAGGACCCCGCGGATGAGGGTGTTCCTCATCCACCGGGCTCTCATACGGGCACTCACAGCCAGGCCTCCAAACCCATCGGATACACGGCGTAGACACGCACGTACGCACTGAGACCGTTGCCGGACAGCGCACGTGCCGAAAAGAGGGATTCACTGCTGAGCAGGTGGAGCGCGGGGGCGGGTGCTTGCCGCCCCCGCTGGTGTCGCGGGCTCAGTCCAGGCCGGCGTCGACGATCTGCTGCTGGTTGGTCATCGCACCGGCCCACAGCCGGATATCGGTGATTTTCCCGGGCAGGTAGTGGGCCCAGTCGCTGTCGCCGGCGGCGTGACCCTCGCCCACCGCGAAAGCCCCGGACCCGATCACAGCCGTGTAGGTGTGTGTGACGTCAGCGTCGTTCTCGGCAGCGCTGAGATAGAAGCGGACAACCCGGGAGGGGGCGTCGAAGGTGCCCGTCAGGCGTACCGAGCTGCCCAGGTCCGCGACCTCGTTCGACCTCACACCGTCGAAAGTATTGTCGGCGTTGAGGCGGCCGAACCACCAATAGCCCTCTGGGGTCGGCGTGATGACGCCGGTGTCCGGGTCGACCTTGCTGCCGGTGCCGGTGCGCTGATACCAGAATCCCCACGCCGAACCGTCCGCGGATCGCTGCCCGATGACCTGTGCGGTGTAGCCGACGGGCTGTGCCAGCAGCTGGTTTTCATCAGCGTCGACTTTGGTGGACACAGTGAAAGAGGCGGTGTCATCGATCACCGGGCCCGGGGTGGTGGCAGCACTGGTCGGCCCGCCCAGCACGATCGCCTGACCGTCCAGTGACGCACCGCCCGACAACGTCAGAGAACGCCCGTATCCGGATGTTGCATCCGCCAGCGTGGTTGCACCGACTGCCGCCCCATCGGGGTTCCAGCTGCCCATCAGTTCGACACTCGACGGCGACCCGTCACTGGTCGGGTCGGTCAGCAGCCGGTCTTCCGTGGCGATCTCGTTTGCCGTGAGGGTCCGCTGCCACACGGCGGTCTCATCCACCCGGCCGCTCCAGTAGTCGCTGTAGGTCCCGGACCCGGCACTGCGCCGTCCGAACTCCAGTTTCCCGTCGGATACGCTCGCACCCGAGGTGGCCGGCAGGGCGACCGGAGCTGACTGCGGCCTGCCATTGACATACAAGGTGAGTGTGTGGTTCGGGGCGTCATACACACCGGTCAGATGCGTCCACACCTTCAACGGCACGCCCACGGTGGCGGAATTGACGCCCAGGAACTTGTGAACGCCGTTCTCATTCCAGCTCCACAGGAACACCCATTTCTGGATGCTGGACGAGTAATAAAGGGAGAACCCTGAATTGTCGCTGCCGGTCTCCGACACGACCGTCCGGAAAACCGAGCTGTCCGTGAGATAGGCCCAGGACGACACGGTGAACGACGACTGCGCGTTGACCACCGGGCCTGCCGTCTCCGCATACCCCTGCTGATTCGCGGTATTCGTCGTGTCGTTCAGCCACAGCGACTCGTCGGAACTGCCACCCCGGGCCAGCGACGACCACCCGGCACCCCCCGTGAACAATGTCGCCGGGTGACGGATACCCTCCGTCGCCGTATCAGCGGCCGTCGTCACCCCCGAATTCGGGGCCCCGTCATTGAAGCGCCAGCGACCCGAGGCTGTCTGCCCTTCCTTGACACTGAACGTGACACCCTTCGACTGCCCCCAGCCCGCACCATCCATCGCCCTGACCAGCAACACCTGCGTTCCCGCCAGTTGCGGAGTGACCGTGGGCTGCACACTCGCCCCCGTGATCGGCTGCGACCAGCCACCCGACCCCAGTTTGTACTCGTAAGCCAGGTTGACGTCACCCGTGGCCGGCCCGAAAGTGAACTTCGCCCCGACCCCGGGACCACCCGCGGCGATACATGAGCTACTCGTGCACTCCGTATACGGGCTGCCCACCGTGACCACCGGAGGCTTGGGAGCCGTGGTGTCCACCTTGAAGTAACACCACCCCGTCGTCGTCACCGTGCTGTGCGACTCCACGAAACTCGCGCCGCCGTCGTAGAACGACTGCGTGAACACCGCCAACCGGGACAGCTTCCCCTCGGCCAAAGTGACGGGCGACGGATCGGTCTCCGTCACGTTGTTTCCTATGTAGCCGCTGCTGGGCCGCACCGGCTCGGTCGCCACCGACCACGTGCCGTCGCTGTTCTGCTGCTGGATGTAGAAGTGGGCCCTCAGACTCGCCCCGCTCGCCCCGCCCGCGGCCGTTTCCACCTTCGCCGTGAGATTCGGCTTCGCCTCCCCGATCACCTGAGGATCAGAGGAGTTGGTCTCGCAGCTCACACCGCTGCCCGCGACGATCCCGGCGCTCTTCGGAGCCGCGGGAAGCCCCACATAGGTCACCGACAGCACCGCGTTGTTCAAGAACCGCTTCCACGCACTCGTGTCGCCCTCGTCACGGGCCTTGAGCAGCAGCGTCAGCCGGTCGAACTTCCCCGCCGCGAAATCGTTCACAGCGGACGTCAGCCGTGAGTCGTGGAACTCGATCGGTGCGGCCGGCTGTGACGGGCTGCACGCAGAACCCCGCCCCGCTGACACATCCCGGCTCGCCATCGTCCCCAGATTGTCCGGACGCCCGGCCCACGTCGTGGCGGAGGAGATGTTGGTGGTCCGCAGCAGATCAACGAAACGGGCATCGCAGGTGAACGACCAGGACTCGGTGTCCCGGAACGTCGTGTCCAGCACCTTCTTGCCCGCCAGATTGGCCGGTGAGAACTGGAAGTACAGCCGCTCCGTATAACCGGGCCCGCACACGTACCCGTCGTACTGGTCGCAGTGCCCCATCCCCTCACCCTCGTTGTTACTGCCGTTGCCCCAGTTGAAATTGGTGACACCGTCAGAACGCAACTGCGTATGCGCGGTCTGATCCAGACCGATACTCGGATCGATGTACACCGGGAAAGCACCGGCATCGGGATTCGCCAGCAGCGCCGCATCCGGCACAACCGCCAAGGCCTCGCCACCCACCTGCACCGGCAGCACCGCCGAAGCATCACCCTCACCAGGACCCGTAGTCGGGTCGTCCGTTCCGCCGCTCGACGGATCCGTAGGATCAAGGGCTGCCGCGGTCGCACTGCCACGTGCCGCCTTGGTGGCCCGCGCACCAGCCGAATCACGCGCCGTGTCCGCGGAGTTGTCCCCCTGCGAGTCCCACATCGCAGCCGCCGGCCCCGAGAAGACCGCGTGGCCATCGGCGTCAACCGCGCTCATCCCGCCACCGCCGGTCTGCGCCACAGTCAACCCGTCCGACGTGAGAGGGAACTCGATCCTGCCCAGTTCCGGATTCGCCCCAGCCTGCGGTGTCTTGACCACCAGGAGCTCTCTGAAGCCCTCGGCCGACGCGGTCATCCGCAGGTCGACCCCGGGGAGAACATCGGCGTACGTCGCGCTGGAACCGTCCAGCACCGGCACCGGCAGCGTCCCGGGCCAACCCAGACGCAGGGAATGGCCGTCGTGCGCAATATCCACCAGCCCCGAGCCGTCACCACCACTCGAAAAGGCCAGATCCACCACCGCTGCCTTCGGACCGACACTTCCGTCCGAGCGCGTCTCAAGCGTCGGATCCGGTGCCGCCCACGAACCGTCCGCCCGCTTCACCCGCACCGGAACAGCCGACTGGTCCAGCGTGAACGACGTACCGTCCGGATCGGCGTAGGTCGTGGAGTACTCAGTCCGCTCGCTGGTGACCTCGACCGGCTCCCCGGATTCCATGGCCTGGGCAGCAGCCCGTTGCGCCGCTGACAACGTTTTCGCCTGCGCCGCCGGGCCGCCCGAATCCGCCTGAGCAACCCCGACCCCCACGGCTGGCAACACCGCGAGCAGAGCCGCAGTCACCGCGGTGACCGCCACCCCCCGCACCAACCGGCGCCGCGCATGACGACGCACCCCACCCCACCCCATAAGTCCCCACCCCGGAGTCACACACGCATCGAACAAACTACCGATCGAACACTAGGTGCGGCATTCAAGCAAGTCCAGGCCATCGAATCCGGATAAAAGGCCCAGTCCGGGCGATCCCTGTCAGGCGACTGTGTGGCGACACCCATGGTTTAACGCACCAGCAGCATTACCCAGCATCTCAGGTAAAGAGTACGCAAAACGCCAGCGCGATCCTCGGATCGAGAGACGCGAACGCACTGCAGAAGAAGCGGAGGGAACGATCGGCGGAACCGCGACAGCCACCGGCCGCCTCGACAGCGCAGGCGAAACCGTCCCCCGCGTGGCCGAAGGTGACCTCGCCGCGGGTTACCCGCCCGGCGTTCGCGACCAGGCCCCGCCGTCAACCACCGGGAAGCGCCGCGCGCAGACCCGATGACATCACCAGGCAGGCGCCCGCAGCGCCTCCTGCTCTGCCAGCCTGAGTCGCTGTTGTCGTTCCGGTCTCGAGGGGTGCGTATCGAACGGGAGTCCCGATCGGGTGGTCTCGGAGAGTTCGGCGCATAGAGGTGGGGCCTTCTGAACAGCTCGGTGGTGTCGAATCAACGAGCAACGTCAGGAGGCGTCGGTGCTGGAGTGTTCCGTGTCGGTGGCCGGGCAGTCCAGTTCCGTCGCCCGGGGGTGTGACCGCCTGGCACACCGGTTCGGAAGCGCCGTCGCCAACGGGACGCGGCAGCCGCGGTATCCGTGGGACATGACGACGCGCAGTGGGGGGTGGTCCGGCCGTTGCTGCCGGTACCGGGCTGGATGCGGGGCCGGGGCGGGCAGCCGGAGGCTTACTGCCACCGGGCGATACTCGATGCCATCGGCTACCTGGTCGACAACGGCATCAAGTGGCGGGCGATGCCGGCCGATTTCCCGCCGTGGGACCGGGGCTACGCGTTCTTCCGCCGCTGGCGCGACCACGGCCTGACCCGGGAGTTCCACGACCGGCTCCGCGGCCGGGTCCGGGAGAGGGAGGGCCGGGACGCGGAGCCGACAGCCGCCGTGATCGACTCCCAGTCGGTCACGGCGGACGCCGTCGTCGGTACTGACAGCGGCGGCTTCGACGGCGGCAAGCTCATCAACGGGCGGAAAAAGGCACGTCGTGGTCGACACCCTCGGCCTGCTGCTGGGCGTGATGGTCACCGCGGCGGATGTCGGCGACCGCACCGCCGCGAAGGTCCTGCTCCAGCGGGTGGCCGAGGAGCATCACCGACTGGAGGTGGTCTGGGCCGACGGCGGCTACACCGGCCCCCTCGTCGAGCACTGCCTGACCACGCTCGCGCTGGTCCTGGCCATCGTCAAATGCAGCGACGACCGGAAGGGCTTTGTGGTGCTGCCCAAGCGGTGGATCGTGGAGCGCACCTATGCGTGGCTGATGCGCACCCGCCGTCTGGCGCGGACTACGAACGCCGTACCAGCAGCGCCGAGGCGATGGTCTACTGGTCGATGACCATGGTCATGACGTGCCGCCTCGCCCGGCCACGCCCGCAGCAGGGGTGAACCGGCCCGCTCCGGGCTCGGTCAGCCAGCCCCGCGCGACCAGGCGTGTCGCCTTCGACCGCAAGCCCTCCACCGGTGCCGGCACCACATCCATGCCGAGGCCGCGGCCATCTCCTGGCAGGTCAGCGGCCTTTGATGGAGCCGGGACCGGTCCGCGAGCGCGGTGAGAATGCGCTGGTAGTCCGCCGGCAGCACCGACCAGGCAAGGCCCTCACGCCAGACCGGCACCTGTGATCCGGGCTTCACCGCATTTCCGGGCGCCGGCAACCGGTCCGCCTCCCGAACATCCACAGTGCCGCCAGGCGCCAGTACCGCATCGACCCGCCTGCGGGCGACCGTCCACTCCTGCCATTCCTGCTCGGCCGCGGCCAGCTCGGCGTGGGTACTGTCGGCCCTCGCGCAACCCGTCAACCCGACGGCGAACAGCGAGCTCACGCTGTTCCAGCAGTCCGACAACCGACGGCATTCCGGCCTCCCCGGCGAGCGACAACCCGGCGGACCACAAGCTCCCACGAAATCACCGGCACTACGCCTGGCCAGCGAAGACTCAGCCCCCAAGTTCGGAACGACAACAGCGACTAAGTGCTGGTCGTAGGTGAGATGATCTTGTCGTGGCTGCTGTGATCACGGCGTCGGAGCCCTCGTGGATAGCCCCGTTCAGCGGGTTGAGCCCGCGGCAGTTCGGCAGGTTCGTCACCGCACTGCCGACACAGTGGGCAAGGGCCGCCCGTGGTCCCTGCCGCTGGAGAACCGGGTCCTGCTGGTCGCACCTGGTCCCCACCCGCGACCACAGGTCGTCATCGACGATAGTCCCCCCTCGCGCACCCGGGTGCGGATAATTACCCGGAGCTCAGGCGCAGCACCGACTGCCTAACCGGCATTCCATTCGAGGCCTTCGCCTGCTAGGGATTTGATAAGCCTGCACGCGGAGCTGAACAGTTCTTCTTCGTCCTCGGCAGCCTCTCCTAGTGCCGCATCAGGCAATGTTCGCCCCGTCGCGCGAGGTAAGGGCGGGGGCAGGCGCCTCTTGAATGCATCCCGCGTAGTCTCGCGGGATGCATTCTCCTCTGAGCTTTGGGGCCCCTCCTGCGCTGCCTCGCGCGGTGGTGGTTGAGACGTTGGAACGGGTTCTTCGTGACCGCTCCGCAGAGGGCGAGGCGGCGGGAGTTCTGGTCGGGACTGCGTTGAACGACGACGACGCGGACTTCGTCGAGTTCTGGTGTGTGCAGGTCGGGACGCGGGCTGTGCCGGGGAGTCCGCTGCTGGGGCTGGCTGGCCTGTGCCTGGGACACACCGCTCGACGCTTTGGCCGTCTCAGCGATGAAGCCCTGGCGCTGGCGGAGTCGCTGGCGGCGCGGGCTGAGGCGGAGCCGACGGACGTGGACGGCCGCGCCGTCGACGGTTATGACGACGTGCGGAGCTTCCTGCACCTGTGGTGATGCCGCCTGCCGTAGCCGGGTCAGGCGGCGTTCGCCCTGCTCACGAGGGCTTTGAGGCGCTTGTCGGCGGCGTTCTTGTTCCGCCAGATGATGTAGCGGCGGATCATGCTGCCCTGGGCCTTGTGGCTGGGGTGGTCGGTGCCGTCGAGGGCGAAATAGCGCAGGGCGGTGAACTGGGCCTCGATCCGGTTGAGCCAGGAGCTGTTGGTCGGGGTGTAAGCGATCTCCACGTTGTTCGCCGCGGCCCAGGTCCCGACCCGCTGGCAGCGTCTGGTGGTCAGGTGCGGGGAGTAGTTGTCGCAGATGATCGCGATGCGCGTGCCGGCAGGGTGGAGGGAGCGCAGGTAGCGGCAGAACTCCAGGAACTTGGAACGGTTCTTGGTCTTCTTGATGTGGCCGTAGAGCTGGTCCTTGCCCAGGTCGTAGGCGGCGAACAGGTGCCGGACCCCGTGCGGGCGGGTGTAGGTCGCGCGCCGCCGCCGTCGGGACTCACGGTCGGGGTCCTTGTGCTTCCCGCCGCGTTCAGCCCACTGGCGGCCGGGGTGGGGTTGAAGGTTGAGCGGCCCGAACTCGTCCATGCAGAACACGACCTCGGGTTCGCCGGGCTCAGGCAGGACCTCACCGTCGGCGATGGCGTACAGGTGCTCGACGCGGGCCTTCTTGACCGCGTAGTCGGGATCCTTCGAAGTCTTCCAGGTCTTCAGGCGCTGAAAGGTGACGCCTTCCTCGCGGAGCAGGATGCGCAGGCCCTCGTGGCTGATGTCGTCGACCACCCCCTCGGCGACCAGGAAGTCGGCCAGCTTCACCAGGCTCCAGGTCGAGAACGGCAGGCCGTGCTCGACCGGCCTGGATCTGGCGATCTTCTTGATCTCGCGCCGCTCGGGCAGCGTGAACGTCTTGGGCCGGCCGCCCTTGTACTTCGGGTAGAGCGAGGCGAAGCCGTCAGCATTGAAGTTGTGGATCACGTCCCGGGCCCGGTCCGGGCTGGTGAACGTCACCTCGGCGATCTTGGCCACGTTCATACCCTGGGCCGATAACAGCACCATCTGGGCCCGCCTCCAGGTCACCACTGACCCGGTGCCCCGGCGGATGATCCGCAGCAACCGCTGCCCCTCGTCGTCGTCGATCTCGCGGACCCGGACACGCTCAGCCATCCGCCCAGCATGACGCACAACGAGCCGCCCGGATCACCATCCGGACGGCTCGTCACAACAAGGCGAACATTGCCTGATGCGGCACTAGAAACACTGCGACGGGCCTCCCTTGGGCGGTGGCCTCGATCGAGAGCATCCTGTTCATGGACCCGATCCCAAGCCCTGCCCCTCCGCGGAGCGTCCGGGTTTCAGTCCTACGTGGACAGCAGACCGGCACTGCATCCCCGCAGGCGTGCACAAAAAGCCTGGGGCCACCAGGCTTCAGGCTCGTTCATCGCCCACAGCTCACGGCATACGCCGGCGTCAGAGTGTCGGGGCGGGGAGCAGGGCGTTCCGCGGCGACCCTGGCCGCTATGTCCGCACGGCGCCTGCTGGTCCCGGCGTCAGGCCCACCTGTGAAGTGGTGTGTATCACGCAACGGGCAGGCCTCGGTTCCGCCGCCGCCAAGTCCGCTACCGGGTCGTAGAGATGGCCGGGAAGCACCTCTTCCGGTCGGCCGCTCCCACCCTCCCGGGCGCCGACGCGCACGCTTCCAGCTCGCTGACCTGGGTCGACCGCGCTAGGATATTCGAACGGACGTACGAGGAACGTATCGGGCGGATGGCCGAAAAGGGGTGGAGTCGTGGAGGTGCGGCATGGCGGGCTTCGCCCATCTGCATGTCGCGTCCGGTTACTCCGAGCGGTATGGCGCCGCGCACCCCGAGCAGCTCGTCCAGCGGGCGGCCGAGCGGGGGATGGAGGCGCTGGCGCTGACCGACCGCGACACCGTGACCGGCGCGGTGCGCTTCGCCGAGGCGTGCGAGGAGAACGGCGTCAAACCGCTCTTCGGCATCGACCTGGCCGTCGACCCGATCGCGCCCCCGCCCCCACCCCCGCCCCCACAGCAGCGCCCCAGGACCCCGGTCCGCGGCGGCGCCCACGTGACCGAGCCCCCGCTGCGCTTCGTGCTGCTCGCCCAGAACAGCGAGGGCTGGGCCCGGCTGTGCCGGATCACCAGCGCCGCCCACGTGGGCACCGCGAGCGGAAAAGCTCCCGTCCAGGTGCCGTGGGCCGCCCTGCGCGAGCACGGCGGCCCCGGCCTGACCGTGCTGCTCGGGCCGCTCTCGGAACCGGTGCGGGCCCTGGCGGCCGGCCGGGAGGACGTGGCCGTACGACTCCTGGCCCCCTGGCGGGAGATCTTCGGCGACGGCCTGCGTCTTGAGGCGGTCGGGTACGGCCGCCCCGGCACCGGCCCCGGCTCCCTGCGGCTGGCCGCCCGCACCCTCGCGCTGGCCGACCGGACCCGGATCCCCGCCGTACTGACCAACGCCGTCCGCTACGCCGACCCCGCCCAGCACCGCCTCGCCGACGTCCTCGACGCCGCCCGGCTGCTGCGGCCGATCGACCGGCGCCGGCTGGACGGCGGCGAGCGCTGGCTCAAACCCGGGGAGCAGATGGCACACGCGGCGGAGCGGATCGCGGAATGCGCCGGCGCGGACCGGCAGCGGGCCGCCCGGCTGCTCGCCGACACCGCCGCCACCGCGGACGCCTGCCGTCTTCACCCCCGGGACATCGGCCTGGGCGCCCGGCACTTCCCCGAACCCGAGGTCGTCGGCGCCCGGCCGAACGGTGCCGCCCGGCTGCTGCGGCAGCGGTGCGCCGACGGCCTGGTCCGGCGCGGCCTGCAGCGGGATCAGGAGGCCCAGGACCGCCTGGAGCACGAACTGGGGATCATCACCGGGCTGCGGTACGACTCGTACTTCCTCGCCGTCGGCCAGGTCGTCGCCGACATCCGGGAGCTGGGCATCCGGGTCGCCGCCCGCGGTTCCGGCGCCGGCTCGATGGTCTGCCACGCCCTGGGCATCGCCACCGCCAACCCGCTGGAGCACCACCTGCTCTTCGAACGCTTCCTCAGCCCGCTGCGCGAGGGCCTGCCGGACATCGACATCGACGTGGAGTCGGCGCGCAGGCTGGAGTGCTACGACGCGATCTTCCGCCGCTTCGGCAGCGAGCGGGTCGCGGTCACCGCGATGCCCGAGACGTACCGGGCCCGCCGGGCGCTGCGCGACACCGGCCTGGCGCTGGGCATCGCCCCCGACGAGGTGGACCGGATCGCGAAGAGCTTCCCGCACCTGCGGGCCACCGACATCACCAGCGCACTCGCCGAACTGCCCGAACTCAGGCAGCTCGCCGCCGAGGCCGAGCGGTACGGCCCGCTGTGGGAACTGGCCGAAGGGCTCGACTCGCTGGTGCACGGCATGGCCATGCACCCGTGCGGCGTGGTCATCAGCGACGCGACGCTGCTGGACCGGCTGCCGGTGCAGCCCACCCCGCAGGGCGACTACCCGATGGCGATGGCGGCGAAGGAGGAGATCGAGGCGCTGGGCAACATCAAGCTGGACGTGCTGGCGGTACGGATGCAGTCCGCGATGGCGCACGCGGTCGACGAGATCGAGCGGGTGACCGGCGACCGTATCGACCTGGACGACCCGCGACAGGTGCCGCTGGACGACGTGTTCGCGTTCAAGCTGATCCAGGAGAGCCGGACCATCGGCATGTTCCAGCTGGAATCCCCGGGCCAGCAGGACCTGTTGTCGCGGCTGCAGCCGCGGGACGTGCAGGACGTCATCGCCGACATCAGCCTCTTCCGGCCCGGGCCGGTGGCCGGCGGCATGCCCGAGCGGTACATCGCCGCCCGGCACGGCGGCGACCCCGGCTACGCGCACCAGGACCTGGCGCCGGTGCTCGCCGACACCTACGGCGTGACGATCTGGCACGAGCAGATCATCGAGACGCTCCATGTGATGACCGGCTGCGACCGGGACCGGGCCGAGGTCGGCCGGCGGCTGCTCGGTGACAAGGAGAGACTGCCGGAGATCAGGGACTGGTTCCACCGCGCGACCGCCGCCCGCGGGTACAGCGCCGCGGTGCGCGACGAGGTGTGGGCGACGGTGGAGTCCTTCGGCGCGTACGGCTTCTGCCGGGCGCACGCCGTCGCCTTCGCGGTGCCCGCGCTCCAGTCGGCCTGGCTGAAGGCCCACCACCCCGCGGCGCTGCTGGCCGGCCTGCTGGAGCACGACCCGGGGATGTGGCCCAAGCGGGTCATCGTCTCCGACGCCCGGCGGCGCGGTGTTCCGGTCCTGCCGGTGGACGTCAACCGGTCCCGTAAGGAGCACATCGTGGAGCGGACCGAAGGGGACCGGTGGGGGGTGCGGCTCGCACTGGCCGGGGTGCGGGGGATCAGCGAGGACGAGTGCGTACGGATCGCGGCCGGTCAGCCGTACGGGTCCCTGTCGGACTTCTGGCAGCGGGCCCGGCCCAGCCGGCCGGTCGCCGAACGCCTCGCCGGGATCGGGGCTTTGGGCGCCCTGCACGACGGGCGGCTCACCCGGCGGGACCTGCTGCTGCAGATCGCCGAACTGCACCGGCAGTCCCGGGTCCGCAGCGCGGGTGACGGCCAGTTGCCCATCACCGCCGACGCGATCGGCGCGGCCGAGCCGAGCGGGCTGCCGGAGATGACCGGGCGCGAGGGCCTGAGCGCGGAGCTGAACACCCTCGGGATCGACGTCTCCCGCCACCTCATGGAGCACCACCACCGGCTGCTGCGGGAGATCGGCGCGGTCGACGCGGCGCATCTGGCCTCGTTCAGGGCGGGGCAGCAGGTGCTGGTGGCCGGGGTGCGCGCCTCCACCCAGACGCCGCCGATCGCCAGCGGCAAGCGGGTCATCTTCGTCACCCTGGAGGACGGCTCGGGCCTGGTCGACCTGGCGTTCTTCGAGGACTCCCACGAGAACTGCGCGCATACGGTCTTCCACTCCGGGCTGCTGCTGGTCCGCGGCACCGTGCAGGTCCGCGGCACCCGGCGGACCATCGTCGGCACCATGGCCTGGGACCTGGACCAGGTCGCCGCCGCCCGCCGCGACGACGGACCCGAAGCCGCGCTGAAACTGCTCGGCGCGGTCCGCCCGCACCCGACCCCGGCCCAGCCGCGGCGGACCCTGGCCAACGGCACCACCGGCGCCCGGCTGCACCCGTACGCCGACCTGCAGCCGGCCGGCAGCCGCTCGGCCGACCTGAAGAAGCTCGGCCACCGCAGCCAGGGGAGCGCGGGATGACGGCCAGGCCGCGCCACATCGCCCATCTGCACCTGCACGGCGGCCTCGGCGACGAGCGGTACGCGGAAGCGCTGGAGCTGCTGGCCGGCTTCACCCCGCACGTCCAGGCGTTCCCGCCCG
Organism: Streptomyces sp. NBC_01476; assembly: GCF_036227265.1. Lineage (NCBI taxonomy): Bacteria > Bacillati > Actinomycetota > Actinomycetes > Kitasatosporales > Streptomycetaceae > Streptomyces > Streptomyces sp. NBC_01476. Next base: position 4,957,840 of record NZ_CP109446.1, read on the forward strand.
ACGCGGTCCAGCTCGACCTGACCTCGGCGCTGCGGTACTTCGACAGCAGCCCGTACGAGCTGCTCCAGCGGACCCAGTTGCGGCTCGCCGGCCTGTACGGGATCGAGAGCAGCGCGGGTCTGGCGGGCAACCGCATGCTCGCCGCGATGGCGGCGGCGGTGTCCGCGCCGGGACACGCCACCCGGATCCCCGGCGACCCGGCCGGGGCCGCCGCCTGGCTGCGGCCCTGGCCGGTGACCGCGCTGCCCGGGATCGGCCGGGCCACCGCCACGACCCTCGGCACGTACGGTCTGCACACCATCGGGCAGGTGGCGGACGCCCCCGCGGCCACTTTGCAGCGCCTGCTCGGCGCGGGCCAGGCCCGGCTGCTGGCCGAACGCGCCCGCGGCCACGACCCCCGACCGGTCGCCCCGCACGCGGCCGCCGCTCAGATGACCGCGGATGCCGTCTTCGACCAGGACTGCCTCGACCCGGCGGGGCACCACCGCGCCGTCCTCGCGCTCGCCGAGGAGCTGGGCGGGCGGCTGCGGGCCGAGGACCGGGTGGCCGGCCGGCTCACCCTCACCGTCCGTTACGCGGACCGCAGTTCCACCACCCGGACCCGCGCCCTGGCCGAACCCACCGGCCACTCACCCGCCCTCGCCGCCACGGCGCTCGCCGTCCTCGCCTCCCTCGGGCTCCAGCGGGCCCGGGTACGCGCCTTCGTGATCCGCGTCGACAACCTCCGCCCGGCCGGCGAGGCCCACCGCCAGCTCAGCCTCGACCCCGCCGCCGACCGCGCCCACGCCGTGGAAGCCGCCGCCGACCGCGCCCGCCGCCGCTTCGGCCCCCAGGCCGTCCGCCCCGCCACCCTCCCAGCGAACCCCCGCGGCTGACCCGCACCGCGTCGCGGCCCCGCACGGCCTGGTGTGAGCGGTACGGGGGTCGGCGGGTTCGTTCCGGGGGGTGGGGTCAGTGGGAGGTGACCATGCGGATGGCCTCTTCCACGGGGGTGTCACCGGAGATCAGTTCGAGGGTGAGGCCGGCGGTGCCGGGGGAGTTCAGGAGGGCGAGCAGGGTGGCGGCGACGTCGTCGCGGGGGACGGAACCGGAGCCGGTGGAGGGCGCGAGCTTGATCCTGCCGGTGCCGGGGGAGTTGGTGAGGTGCCCCGGGCGCAGCACCGTCCAGTCCAGGGCGGCGCCACGGGCCCGGATCGCGTCGTCGGCGGCGCCCTTGGCGCGGAGGTAGGCGGTGAAGACCGGGTCGGACCCAGTGGCTTCCGCGTCGGCGCCCATCGAGGAGACGATGAGGTAGCGGCGTACGCCCGCCAGCTCCGCCGCGTCCGCGAGGAGTACGGCCGCGTCCCGGTCCACGGTGAGCTTGCGCTCGACGCCGCTGCCCGGCCCCGCGCCGGCCGCGAAGACCGCCGCGTCGGCGCCCGCCAGCACCCGCGCCACCTCGGCGACCGACGCCGACTCCAGGTCGAGGACGACGGGTTCCGCACCCACCGCCCGCAGGTCGTCGGCCTGGTCCGGGTTACGGATCAGCCCGGCCACCTCGTCCCCGCGCTCGGCGAGCAGCCGCTCCAGCCGTAGCGCGATCTGTCCGTGTCCACCCGCGATCACCGTACGCATACGGTGACGGTACGCCCCGGCGCCCGCGGCACCGGGCACCACACGCGCGACTTTCCCGTACCTGACTCGTTGGCTGCCTACCTGCCTGCGTACCGGCAGCCGCGCTACGCCTCCCGGTGCGACTGCCGCGGCAGATCGAGGACGGCCTCGGTGGCCGAGTCGCAGTACTCCCGGACCGCGCTGGTCCGCGACACCACCCGGCCGCGGTGGATCACGATCCGGCTGTACGCGAGGGAGAGCACGCCGGTCAGGCTCTCCCCGCGCAGCGCCAGCAGTTCGGCGGGGAAACCGGCCTCCACCCGTACCTCCGGCAGCCCCATCACCGCCCGCGCCCCGCCACTGACCAGCTCGTACGCCCGCTGGGGCGCGCACTCGCCGTGCGAGGCGAGCAGGAAGGCGGCCTCCAGCGGGTCACCGCGGCCCACCGGATTGGTGAGGTCGCCGAGCGCGCCGCTGCCTGCCGTGACCCGTACGCCCGCGGAGAGCAGGGCCCGGACCGGAGTGGCACCGCCGCGGTCCAGCACGCAGCAGCCGCCCTGCGGCAGCGCCACCACCGAGATGCCGGCGGCGGCGAGCCGGGCGGCGGCCGAGGCGACGGCGGTGGCGGGCAGCGCGCCCAGCCCGTGGCAGGGGCCGAGGGTGACGCCGGGCCGCATCCCGCCGGACATCGCGGCGAGCCGGGCCAGCCGGGCCGGGTCGGCGGCGGCGGTGTGCAGGTCGACCGGGACCCCGAACTCGGCCGCCAGCGACAGCACCGCCTCGGTGTAACCGCTCGGGTCCGGGTCCAGGTCGGGGCAGCCGCCGACCGCCGCGGCACCCATCTTCAGCGCGTCCCGCAGCATCGCCAGACCGTCCGCGCCGGCCACGCCGGTGAGCAGCCGCGGTACGGCGACGGTCTGCACCTCGACCAGGCCGCGCAGCGCCCGTCGCGCCTGCAGTACGGCCTCCAGCGCGCGCAGGCCCTGTACGTCGCCGATCCGGACGTGGCTGCGCACCGCGGTGGCGCCGTGGCCGAGTTGGAGCAGGGCGGCTTCGGTGGCGCGGCGCTGGACGTCCTCCACGTCGCCGGCCGGCGGGCCGCCCGCGGTGAGGGCCTGGTCGAGATGGGCGTGGGGTTCCGCGGGGGCGGGCAGCAGCAGATAGCCGCGCAGGTCCACCCGGGTGCCGTCGCCCGTGCCTGCCGCCACGGCGAGGCTGCCCGCGGTGCCGACGGCTTCGATCCGGGGGCCGCTGAGCCGCACGTCGACGATCCGGCCGTCGGTCAGCCGGGCGCCGCACAGCAGCAGGGTGGCGGTCTCCGCGGCGGTCTCGCGAGGGCTGTCGGTCATCGCGCTCCTCCGGTGCGGGCTAGGGGGCGGCGGGGGGAGCCAAGATCACGCCAGCGTAGGGCTTGCCGCCCCGGCTGACCCAGCACCCTGCATAAGTACGACCGGCCCGCGCCCCGCCCCGCCGCATGCGCAGTTCTTCGCGCCCCTTCGGGGCCCACCCCGTTGTGGGTCGGGTGGCTGCGCCGTCGTGGCTTGTCGCGCAGTTCCTCGCGCCCCTTCGAAGCACGATTCCCCCGCGGCCCAGGCAAGGAGGCGCCCCGAAGGGTGGGGCGCTGGGGGCACCCCCGGACGGAGTCTGGGGGAGGAACTGCGCGGCCCGCCAGCTGCTGGGCGGGGGTCCGGGGACGGCGTCAGGGGGCTGGGCCGGCGGGCCCGGTGGAGGGGGTGCGGGCCCGTCAGGGCCCGCGTGGGAGGGGGGTGAAACGGATTTCACGTATCGCAGCGGAGCGTGTAATGTCTTCCTCGCTCGCCCCAATAGCTCAGTCGGTAGAGCGTCTCCATGGTAAGGAGAAGGTCTACGGTTCGATTCCGTATTGGGGCTCTGATGGTCGGCCCCCGCCCCCCGGCGGGGATCACCATCGCAGCGGCGTAGCTCAGTCGGTAGAGCAAGCGGCTCATAATCGCTGTGTCACCGGTTCAAGTCCGGTCGCCGCTACTCTCCGTAGCCGATTGTGGGATCGGTCCCTCAATCGGCTACTATTCCTGTGTTCATAACACCTGCTTGTCAAGGAGCACCCACGTGGCCGCCACCGACGTTCGCCCGAAGATCACGCTGGCCTGCGTGGAGTGCAAGGAGCGGAACTACATCACCAAGAAGAACCGGCGCAACGACCCGGACCGTCTTGAGATGAAGAAGCACTGCCCGCGCTGCAACGCGCACACCGCGCACCGCGAGACGCGCTGACCCGCTCCGTAACCCCGCGCCACCGTACGCCGCAGCGGCCCGTAGCCGGCCGCCGCACGGCCGTACGGACAAGGCCGTAGCTCCACCTACCGCGAGGCCGTCCCCGTGTCACCACCGGGGGCGGCCTCGCGGCATGTGCGGCCGGTCTACGGTGTCCGCAGCCGTACCCGTTCATTCGCAAGCCCTGCCCGTGCCTGCCGGAGGTGCCGATGGCCCTGGACCAGTCCTTCGTGGGGCGGAGTTATCCGCCCACCGCCCCCTACGAGGTGGGCCGGGAGAAGATCCGCGAATTCGCCGACGCGATCGGCGACCCGCAGCCTGCCTACCGGGACCCGGAGGCGGCCAAGGCGCTCGGTCACCCCGATGTGATCGCGCCGCCGACCTTCGCCTTCACGATCACCTACAAGGCGGCCGGGGTTGTCGTCTCCGACCCCGAACTGGGTCTCGACTACAGCCGGGTGGTGCACGGCGACCAGAAGTTCGCGTACACCCGCCCGGTGCGGGCCGGTGACCGCCTCACCGTGACCTCCACGATCGAGGCCATCAAGTCGATGGCCGGCAACGACATCGTGGACATCCGCGGTGAGGTGCACGACGAGTCGGGCGAGCACGTGGTGACCGCGTGGACGAAGCTGGTGGCCCGCGGGGCCGCGGAGGGGGAGGCGTGATGACGGCGACCGTCGCTTACCAGGACGTCGAGGTCGGCACCGAACTGCCGCCGCGGGTCTTCCCGGTGACCCGGGCGACCCTGGTCCAGTACGCCGGAGCCTCCGGTGACTTCAACCCGATTCACTGGAACGAGAAGTTCGCCCGCGAGGTCGGCCTGACCGATGTGATCGCGCACGGCATGTTCACCATGGCCTCGGCGGTCCGGGTCGTCACCGACTGGGCCGGCGACCCCGGCGCGGTCGTCGAGTACGGCGTCCGCTTCACCAAGCCGGTCGTCGTGCCGAACGACGACGAGGGCGCCCGGATCGAGGTCACCGCCAAGGTCGCCGCCCTCCTCGACGACAACCGCGTCCGGGTCGACCTCACCGCCACCAGTGCGGGCCAGAAGGTGCTCGGCATGTCCCGCGCGGTGGTCCGGCTCGCCTGATCACCCCGCCCCGCCGCGGGCCGCCGCCGTGCCCCCACGGCGACGGCCCGCAGGCGTTCCCGCGCCCCGCTTGACGTAGGTAGTGATTGCGCACTAACTTATTGCCCATGGTCAGGATGAGCGCAGATGAGCGGCGCGAGAGCGTCATCCGTGCGGCGATGAGCGAGTTCGCCCACGGCGGCTACAAAGGCACCTCCACCGAGGCGATCGCCCGCCGGGTCGGTGTCTCGCAGCCGTATCTCTTCCGGCTCTTCCCGAACAAGCAGGCCATCTTCCTCGCCGCCGCCGTGCGCTGCATGGACACGACGCGGGAGGTCATCGGGGCGGCCGCCGAGGGCGTGCCGCAGGACGAGAAGCTGTCGCGGATGGCCATCGCGTACCAGGAGCTGATCCACGACAACCCCGAGCTGCTGCTGATGCAGATGCAGACGTATGTCGCGGTGGCCGCCGCCGAGGCGGCGGGGGACCACGAGTTCGGCGAGGTGGTGCGGGACCGCTGGCAGCGGCTGTGGGACACCGTCCACCTGGAACTCGGCGCGGAAGTGAACGAGACGACGGTCTTCCTGGCGTACGGGATGCTCATCAACACCTTGGTGTCGCTGGGTTTTCCGGCCGGCCATCGCAACTGGGAAGGCTTCTACGAGACGGCCCGGCCGGAGTGACCAGGTGCCGCCCCGCTGCGGGGCGGCGGTCCGGACGGCCGGTCCGGGAACGCGTTTTCTGCTGGGCTCGAAAGTTAGTCATCGATAACTAATTGGGGGAACGACACCATGGCAACAGAACCTTCGGCCCGTCCGGCGAGCTTCGCCTGGGCGCTGGTCATCACCAGCGTCGCCGGGTTCATGGCGGCGCTCGACAACCTCGTGGTCACCACCGCGCTGCCGTCGATCCGCGGCGACCTCGGCGGGGCGCTCTCCGACCTGGAGTGGACGGTGAACGCCTACACGCTCACCTTCGCCGTCCTGCTGATGTTCGGCGCGGCGCTCGGCGACCGCTTCGGACGCCGCCGGCTCTTCCTCGGCGGTCTCGCGGTCTTCACGCTCGCCTCGGCCGCCGCTGCGATGGCCCCCGGCATCAACGAGCTGATCGCGGCGCGCGCGGTCCAGGGTGTCGGCGCCGCGGTGATGATGCCGCTCACCTTGACGCTGCTCACCGCGGCGGTGCCGGCCGAGAAGCGCGGCATGGCGTTCGGGATCTGGGGCGCGGTCAACGGCCTCGCCATCGCCAGCGGGCCGCTGATCGGCGGCGGACTGACCGAACACATCTCCTGGCACTGGATCTTCTGGCTGAACGTGCCGATCGGCCTGCTGCTCCTCCCGCTGGCCCGGCTGCGGCTGCGCGAGTCGACCGCGCCCGGCGCCCGGCTGGACGCACGCGGCACCGCACTGATCAGCCTCGGCCTCTTCGGCATCGTCTTCGCCCTGGTCAGCGCCACCTCGCACGGTTGGACCAGCGGGCGGGTGCTCGGCGGACTGATCGGCGGCGTGGTGCTGGTGGCGGCGTTCGTACGGCACGGAATGGTGGCCGAGCACCCGATGCTGCCGATGCGGATGTTCCGCAACCGCGGCTTCACGGCCGTCAACGCGGCGAGCATGCTGATGTTCACCGGGATGTTCGGGGCGATCTTCCTGCTCAGCCAGTTCCTGCAGAACGTCATTGGCTACGGGCCCACCGAGGCGGGGCTGCGGATGCTGCCGTGGACCGGTATGCCGATGATCGTGGCGCCCCTCGCGGGGATACTCTCCGACCGGATCGGCGGGCGGCCGGTGGTCGCCGCGGGGCTCGCCCTGCAGGCGGTCGGGCTCGGCTGGTTCGCGCTGATCGTCTCGCCCGACGTGTCGTACGCGGTGCAGCTGCCGGCACTGATCATCAGCGGTACCGGGATGGCGCTGTTCGTGGCGCCGGCCACGAATCTGCTGATGTCCACGGTGCGGGGCGCCGAGCAGGGGCTCGCCTCCGGCACGAACAACGCGCTGCGGGAGATCGGCGGGGCGCTCGGGATCGCCGCGCTCGGGTCGATCTTCGCGGCCCAGGGCGGCTACGGGTCCGCGTCGCTCTTCGTGGACGGGCTGCGGCCCGCGCTGTGGGTCGGCGCCGGGATCCTGGCGCTCGCGGTCGCCGCGGCGCTGCTGGTGCCGCGGCGCTCCGGACTCGCCGACCGCGAGGACACGGCCGTGGCAGGCTCCCCGCGGGACATCGAGGTCGCCGCCGGGCGGTGACCCGACGGCATACCCGGTCTCCGGACCGACCGCCCCCGGCCTTTCGCCGGGGGCGGTTCGGTGTCCGTAGGGTGGTGGCGTGGATGTCATCGAGAACGCTCCGCTCGCGCCCCTCACCACCTTCCGGCTCGGAGGGCCCGCCGACCGGCTGGTCACCGCCGCGACGGACGGGGATCTGGTGGCCGCGGTGCGGGAGGCCGACCGGCGCGGGGAGCCCGTGCTCCTGGTCGGCGGGGGCAGCAATCTGGTGATCGCCGACGCCGGATTCCGCGGCACCGTCGTGCGGGTGGCGACCGAAGGGGTCGCGCTGGACGGGGTACGGCTGGAGGTGGCGGCCGGCGAGGACTGGTCGGCCGCCGTGGCCGCGACCGTACGGGCCGGTCTCGCCGGGGTGGAGTGCCTGGCCGGGGTGCCGGGCTCGGCCGGGGCGACTCCGATCCAGAATGTGGGCGCCTACGGGCAGGAAGTGTCGACCACGATCAGCGAAGTGGTCGCCTACGACCGCCGGGAGGAGCGGACCGTCACCCTGCCGAACGCGGAGTGCGGGTTCTCCTACCGGCACAGCAGGTTCAAGGCGGACCCGGCGCGGTATGTGGTGCTGCGGGTGCGCTTCGAACTGGAGGACGCCGGCGGGCTGTCCGGTCCGGTGAAGTACGCCGAGACCGCGCGGGCGCTGGGCGTGGAGCCGGGCGACCGGGTGCCGCTTGCGCAGGCCCGGCAGACGGTGCTGGGGCTGCGGCGGGCGAAGGGCATGGTGCTGGACGCGGCGGACCACGACACCTGGTCGGCCGGTTCCTTCTTCACCAACCCGGTGCTGACCACGGCCGAGTGGGCGGCGTTCCTGGAGCGGGCGCGCACCCGGCTCGGCGCCGGCGCCGAGCCGCCGTCGTATCCGGCGGGGGAGGACCGTACGAAGACCTCCGCGGCCTGGCTGATCGACAAGGCCGGCTTCGGCAAGGGGTACGGCAGCGGGCCGGCCCGGATCTCCGGGAAGCACACCCTGGCGCTGACCAACCGCGGCCGGGCCACCACCGAGGACCTGCTGGCCCTGGCCCGCGAGGTACGGGACGGGGTGCGGGCGGCCTTCGGGGTGACGCTGGTGAACGAACCGGTGATGGTCGGCGTTCGCCTGTGATCGGGGGGACCGTCCCGGGAGCGGCTTTCGGTGGTTCCCGGATCTTCTGCCGGCGGATGGCCGGCCGCGCGGTTCCTCGCGCCCCTGGGTTGAGGTCTTCCGCCCTGCCCGGTTGCCGGTGACGTCAGGCAGGAGCGCTTTTCAGGCCGTGCTGCCCAGCCAGTCGTCGATGCCGGTCAGCAGCCGGTCGCGTACCTCGTCCGGCGCCCGGGAAGCGCGTACCGACTGCCGGGCGAGCTCGGCCAGTTCGGCGTCGGTGAAGCCGTGCACGGTGCGGGCGAACTCGTACTGCGCGGCGAGCCGGGAGCCGAAGAGCAGCGGGTCGTCGGCGCCCAGGGCCATCGGCACGCCGGCTTCGAAGAGCGTGCGCAGGGGGACGTCCTCGGGCTTGTCGTAGACACCGAGGGCGACGTTGGAGGCGGGGCAGACCTCGCAGGTGATGCCGGAGTCGGCGAGGCGCTTGAGGAGATAGGGGTCCTCGGCGGCACGCACCCCGTGGCCGACGCGTCCGGCGTGCAGGTCGTCGAGGCAGTCACGGACGCTGGAGGGTCCGGCGAGTTCACCGCCGTGCGGGGCGGCGAGCAGCCCGCCTTCCCTGGCGATGGCGAAGGCACGGTCGAAGTCCCGTGCCAGGCCCCGGCGTTCGTCGTTGGACAGGCCGAAACCGACCACCCCCCGGTCGGCGTAGCGGACCGCGAGCCGGGCCAGCGTACGGGCGTCCAGCGGGTGTTTCATGCGGTTGGCGGCGACCACCACGGCCATGCCGACGCCGGTCTCCTCGGAGGCGGTGTGCACCGCGTCCAGGATGATCTCCAGCGTCGGGATCAGCCCGCCGAGCCGGGGCGCGTACGACGTCGGGTCGACCTGGATCTCCAGCCAGCCGGAGCCGTCCGCGGCGTCCTCCTCGGCCGCCTCGCGGACCAGCCGCTGGATGTCCTCCGGCGTGCGCAGGCAGGAGCGGGCGATGTCGTAGAGCCGCTGGAAGCGGAACCAGCCGCGCTCGTCGGTGGCCCGCAGCTTGGGGGGCTCTCCGGACGTGAGCGCCTCGGGCAGGTGCACGCCGTGCTTGTCGGCCAGCTCCAGCAGGGTGCTCGGCCGCATGGAGCCGGTGAAGTGCAGGTGCAGATGGGCTTTGGGCAGCCGGCGGACGTCGCGCGCCGGACCGCTCACCTCGGGTACCTCGGGTACTTCGCGTGCCATCCCAAGATCCTGCTATACGCCGGCCCCCGCTCGATACCACTTTCTCCGAACGGGGGCTTGCCCGAATGCCCGAGCGGGCCTGGCGGCGTCAGTCCTTGGCCTCGCCGAGCAGCTGCTGCAGGCGCGAGACGCCCTCGACCAGGTCGTCGTCGCCGAGCGCGTAGCTGAGCCGCAGGTAGCCGGGTGTGCCGAACGCCTCACCGGGGACGACCGCGACCTCGGCCTCGTCCAGGATCAGCGCGGCCAGCTCGACCGAGTCGGCCGGGCGCCTGCCCCGCAGCTCCTTGCCGAGCAGCGCCTTCACCGAGGGGTACACATAGAACGCGCCCTCGGGGGCCGGGCAGACCACGCCGTCGATCTCGTTGAGCATCTTCACGATGGTCTGCCGGCGGCGGTCGAAGGCGGCGCGCATCTCGGCGACCGCGTCCAGGTTCCCCGAGACGGCGGCGAGGGCGGCGACCTGGGCCACGTTGGAGACGTTGGAGGTGGCGTGCGACTGCAGGTTCGTCGCGGCCTTCACCACGTCCTTCGGGCCGACGATCCACCCGACCCGCCAGCCGGTCATCGCGTACGTCTTGGCGACGCCGTTGACCACGATGCACTTGTCCCGCAGCTCGGGCACGATCGCCGGCAGCGAGGTGAACTTCGCGTCGCCGTAGACCAGGTGCTCGTAGATCTCGTCGGTGAGCACCCACAGGCCGTGCTCGACCGCCCAGCGGCCGATCGCCTCGGAGTCCGCCTCGCTGTAGACCGCGCCGGTCGGGTTGGACGGCGAGACGAACAGGACGACCTTGGTGCGCTCGGTGCGGGCCGCCTCCAGCTGCTCCACGGAGATGCGGTAGCCGGTGGTCTCGTCGGCCACCACCTCGACCGGGACGCCGCCGGCCAGCCGGATCGACTCCGGGTAGGTGGTCCAGTACGGGGCCGGGACGATGACCTCGTCGCCCGGGTCGAGGACCGCCGCGAAGGCCTCGTAGATCGCCTGCTTGCCGCCGTTGGTCACCAGCACCTGGGAGGCGTCCACCTCGTAGCCGGAGTCGCGGAGCGTCTTGGCGGCGATGGCGGCCTTCAGCTCCGGCAGCCCGCCGGCCGGGGTGTAGCGGTGGTACTTGGGGTTCCGGCAGGCCTCGACGGCGGCTTCGACGATGTAGTCCGGCGTCGGGAAGTCGGGCTCGCCGGCGCCGAAGCCGATCACCGGACGCCCGGCGGCCTTGAGGGCCTTCGCCTTGGCGTCCACGGCGAGGGTCGCGGACTCGGAGATCGCCCCGACGCGGGCGGACACCCGCCGGGTGGTGGCAGACGGTACGGAGGGGGTAGCAGCGCTCATGACTGCATGGTCCCAGACCTCAGGGGGCCCCGGCACCGGGGTTACCGGGGGATTGCGGCCTGTTTACGGGGGCGGGCGGGGGCGGGGCAGCGGCGCGGCGGGGGCCGGGCGGGGGCCGTACCACCGCCGAACAGGGGCTCCTCGGCGCGGGGCACGGAAGCCGTGCCGGAAGAGTTGACGAAGCGGCGGCGGAAGAGGCGGCGCGAGAGAGGTGGAGGAGACATGGACAAGGCGTTCGACGCACGGCGCCTGAGCACGTACACTCATCCGTCGGTGGCCTTCCCGGCGGACACGACTGCGGTACGTTGGGAGAGTCAACATAGGGTCGTAGCTCAATTGGTAGAGCACTGGTCTCCAAAACCAGCGGTTGCGGGTTCAAGTCCCTCCGGCCCTGCTCCACACGTCCAACAGGGCGTGGGCTATATGCACTCGCCGTACCGCGCGACGGGCGCGGCATGGCACACGACCGGAGTCAGGTGAGGACGAGTGACCGAGATCACGGACTCCATCGGCGTTCCTGAGCCTGGCACGACTCAGGACGACCAGGAGACCGAGAAGAAGCCCCGCCGCGGTGGTAAGCGCGGAAAGAAGGGCCCTCTCGGCCGTCTTGCTCTCTTCTACCGTCAGATCGTCGCGGAACTGCGCAAGGTCGTCTGGCCGAGCCGTAATGACCTCGTGACATACACCAGTGTGGTGATTGTCTTCGTCGTGGTCATCATCGCGTTCGTGAGCGTGGTTGACTGGGGTTTCTCGAAGCTCGTCTCGTACGTCTTCGGCTGAGCCCGCGGCGGGCGCCGGTTCTTCTTTTCAGCGCGCCCGTCCGTATGTCCCACCCTTGAGAGTCAGGAAGAGCAGCCACCGTGTCCGACCCGAACGTGTACGACGCCGACGCCAAGGACGAATCTGCCGAGGGCGACGACACCGCGCTCGACATCGTCGAGGCCGCCGACGGCGACATCGACCAGGCAGAGGCTGCCGACCTGGCCGCGGGCGAATCCGCCGAGGAAGCCGCGGAAGCGGAAGAGGACGTCGAGTCGGAAGCGGCTGAAGAGGCCGAGGAAGCCGCTCAGGCCGACGAGTCCGACGATTCCGCGGACGAGTCCGACGCGGCAGAGGATGCCGCCGAGTCCGACGCCGCAGGCGAGGACGGGGACGAGGAAGCCGCCGCTCCCGCCGAGCCGGTCGACGCGGTGGCCGCCTTCCGTGAGGAACTCCGGACGCTGCCCGGCGAGTGGTACGTGATCCACACCTACGCCGGCTACGAGAACCGCGTGAAGTCCAACCTGGAGCAGCGCGCCGTCTCGCTCAACGTCGAGGAGTACATCTACCAGGCCGAGGTCCCCCAGGAAGAAGTCGTCCAGATCAAGAACGGCGACCGCAAGACGATCCGGCAGAACAAGCTGCCCGGTTACGTCCTGGTGCGCATGGATCTGACGAACGAGTCCTGGGGCGTCGTCCGCAACACCCCCGGTGTCACCGGCTTCGTCGGCAACGCCTACGACCCGTACCCGCTGACGCTGGACGAGATCGTCAAGATGCTCGCCCCCGAGGTGGAGGCCGCGGCCGAGGCCGCCGCCATCGCCGAGGGCACCGCCCAGCCCCGCAAGGTCGAGGTCCAGGTCCTGGACTTCGAGGTCGGCGACTCGGTCACCGTCACCGACGGCCCCTTCGCCACCCTCCAGGCCACGATCAACGAGATCAACCCGGACTCCAAGAAGGTCAAGGGCCTCGTCGAGATCTTCGGCCGCGAGACCCCGGTCGAGCTGAGCTTCGACCAGATCCAGAAGAACTAGCTTTCGTAGCTTCCCGAAGAGCCCCCGCCCCCAGCGATCACTGCTGGGGCCGGGGGCTCTTTCGCGTTCCGGGACCGGTCGTTCCCGGGGTTGGCCGGGCCCCGGCGGCGGGGGGCCGTGGGTCAGGCGGACGGGGGGAGTGTGCGGCGGGAGGGGGGGATGTCGGCCGCGGCGATGGTGCCGACGGCGGCGGCGAAGGCGGGCAGGTCGATGCCGGTGAGGTGGTCCATGACGTGCCGGCGGACGCCTTCGAGGTGGCGCGGGTAGGCGTCCACCAGGCGGTCGAAGCCCTTGTCGGTGAGGTGGGCGAGGTGGCCGCGGGCGTCGGTGGGGCACTTGAGCCGTTCGACCAGGCCCTGGCGGCTGAGGCGTTCGACGACCCGGGTGAGGCCGCTGACCGACAGGGCGACCCGGTTGGCGAGTTCGGTCATCCGCAGGGACCGCTCGGGGCTCTCGGAGAGATGCATCAGCACGGTGTACTCGGCCAGATTGAGGCCGTGCGTCTCCAGCAGCTCCGCTTCGAGGATGCGGGGCAGGACCAGGACCGCACGGGCGAGGGCTCGCCAGGCGGCCTCTTCCTCCGGATTGAGGGGCTGCTTCGGGTCGTTGGTCACAGCGACAGGGTACTTGTTTGCGGGGACAACAACGAGTGCTAGATTGCTTGTGCAAGCAAAGAGTCCCGTGCTCCGAAAGGCTCAACCCATGTCCCAGCAGGTCAAGGTCGCCGTCGTCTACTACTCGTCGACCGGCAACGTCTACGAGCTCGCCAAGTCCGTCGCGGAGGGCGCGGAGAAGGCCGGCGCCGAGGTGCGGCTGCTCAAGGTGCACGAGCTGGCACCGGAGGAGGCGATCGCCTCCAACGCCGGATGGGCCGGGCACGTCGCCGAGACCCAGCACGTCCGCGAGGCCACGCCGGACGACATCACCTGGGCGGACGCGGTGATCTTCGGCTCGCCGACCCGGTTCGGCAACGTAGCCAGCCAGCTCAAGCAGTTCCTCGACACCCTCGGCGGCCTGTGGGCGCAGGGCCTGCTCGCCGACAAGGTCTACAGCGGCTTCACCTCCACCGCCACCGCGCACGGCGGCCAGGAGTCGACGCTGCTTGCGCTCTACAACACCGTCCACCACTTCGGCGGCATCGTGGTGGCGCCCGGCTACACCGACCCGGTCAAGTTCGCCGACGGGAACCCGTACGGCACCAGCCACGTCGACGCCCAGGGCAGCATCCCGGTGAGCGAGACCACCCGCCAGTCCGCGGCCTTCCAGGGCGCGCGGGTGACGCGGATCGCGACCGCGCTCAAGGCCGGACTGAGCGCCTGACCCGCCGCTCGCTTCCGCACAGGGCCCCCGGGGATGCGTACCGGGGGCCCTGTCGGCTGTGCCGGGGGTGAGGTCAGTCGTCGGCGTTGAGCACGGGCAGGTAGCCGGCGGAGTGACCGAGCGCGGTCGGGTGGTACGACTCCCAGGTCGGGAGGGCGAGGTCGTGGAGGTAGTCGTCACCGGAGCAGAGTTCGTGCCCGCGGAAGGTGCTGCGGACGTCACCGAAGACGAAGCCGTGCGCGGAGGCGCGGGCCGCGGTGGTGGTGTCGATCAGATCGGCGGCCTCGTCGATCTTCTGGTGCTTGGTGGCGCTGAGGCCGATGCAGAAGACGTTGAGGGTGTAGAGGTCCGGGTATCCCAGGACCACGACCCGGGCCGAGGGCGCCTTGGCGCGGATCGCGTTGTAGACCGCGTCGAGCCGGCCGGGCAGCGTGGTGCGCACGTAGTTCTCCGCGGTGTTGACGCGGTTGACGCACGTGCTGTCGGAGCCGGCCACACAGGTGGTGATCACGTCGGAGAAGCCCGCGTCGTTGCCGCCGATGGTGACGGTGACCAGGGTGGTCGAGGCGCTCAGCGAGCCGAGCTGGCTGTTGGTCACGTCGGTGGTCACCGCCCCCGAGCAGGCGGCGAAGGTGAAGGACGAGGCGCCGTGGGCGCTGGCCCACAAGGCGGGGTACGCACTGTTGCTGCGGTGGCAGTCACCGCTGGAACTGATGTAGTTCCCTGCGCCGTTGCCGGCCGAGTAGGAGTCGCCGAGGGCGACGTAGGACGGCCCGGCCGCCTGGGCCGGACCGGTGCACACGATGGCGAGGGTAAAGGCGGATACCAGCGCGCCGAGCGCTGACAGTGACCTGGTGAGTCTCACGGAACCTCCTGGTCGGGCAGGATCGCTGCCTGAGAATGGTGACCAGGTGATTACGTAGCATCACTTGATTGGCGATGTCCATGCCAAGAACAACGCGTGTAGATTTTCTTTGCCTTCCGGGGAAACGCGGGGCGCGGTGGAGGGGGCCGGGCGTCAGCCCGCCGGGCGGGCGTGGTGCGCGGCGGCGAGTTCGCTGATGCGGGCGGCCATGGTGGTGTCCTTCGCGGTGATGGCCCCGCCCGCGTCATGGGTGTTCAGGCCGAACCCGATCGTGGTGTAGAGGATCCGCACCACGGCGTGGTGGTCGGCGGCGTCCTCCGCCGCCGCGACGGCCGTGTACAGCCCGGGCAGTGCGGCCCGGTCGGCGGTGAACGAGGCGCTGAGCAGACCGTCCGTCACGGTCCAGCCGGGCAGCGCGGACAGTGCCTGGTCGAGTTCGGCGCCGGTCAGCGGGGTGGTGGGGGGCACGGGGTTCTCCTCTCGGCGGGCCGGGGGCGGCCACGTCCAGGGTGGCGGGGGAGGGGGCGCCTCGTCCGGCGACACGCTCAGGGCCCGGGCTGCCCCTGTCTGCCTGGTCCGCCGGGGTCCCGGGCAGCGGGCGGGCGCATTTCAGGTCGCGGCCCGATACCCGCTATCGTGGTGCGGTATGCCTGCTCGCAGGCACGAACACTCTCAACAGGACCCGGAGAGAGCAATGCCTCCCAAGAAGAAGAAAGTCACGGGGCTGATCAAGCTCCAGATCAACGCCGGTGCGGCCAACCCGGCGCCGCCGGTCGGCCCCGCACTGGGCCAGCACGGCGTGAACATCATGGAATTCTGCAAGGCGTACAACGCGGCCACCGAGTCGCAGCGCGGCATGGTGATCCCGGTGGAGATCACGGTCTACGACGACCGCAGCTTCACCTTCATCACCAAGACGCCGCCGGCCGCCAAGCTGATCCTGAAGGCCGCGGGTGTCGAGAAGGGCTCCGGCGAGCCGCACGTCAAGAAGGTCGCGAAGCTGACGCGCGACCAGGTGCGGGAGATCGCCACCACGAAGCTCCCCGACCTCAACGCGAACGACCTGGACGCCGCGGAGAAGATCATCGCGGGCACGGCACGTTCCATGGGCATCACGGTCGAGGGCTGACGCCCGAGCTCGCGCAGTGGCCGGCCGAGGAACGAGGCCGTCCGCGAAGCGAGTGAGCAGGAAGACCGAGTGAAAGACGAAGAGGGCTGACGCCCGAGCTCGCGCAGTGGCCGGCCGAGGAACGAGGCGGTCCGCGGAGCGAGTGAGCAGGAAGACCGAGCAAAAAATGGAGAGGGCTGACGTCCACTCCGGCAGAACGGTGCGCGGGCCAACGGCCGTCGCACCCGCACCTGTGGCAGGGCCTGCTCGGCCCGCACCACGACTCCACCCCCCTGACAGGAGCAGAACGTGAGCAAGCGCAGCAAGTCTCTCCGCGCTGCGGACGCCAAGATCGACCAGGAGCGCCTGTACGCGCCCCTGGAGGCCGTCCGTATCGCCAAGGAGACCGCGACCACCAAGTTCGACTCGACCGTCGAGGTCGCCTTCCGGCTGGGTGTCGACCCCCGCAAGGCGGACCAGATGGTCCGTGGCACCGTGAACCTTCCGCACGGCACCGGCAAGACCGCCCGGGTCCTGGTCTTCGCGACCGGTGACCGTGCTGCGGCCGCGGAAGCCGCGGGAGCCGACATCGTCGGCTCCGACGAACTGATCGACGAGGTGGCGAAGGGCCGGCTGGACTTCGACGCCGTCGTCGCCACCCCGGACCTGATGGGCAAGGTCGGCCGGCTGGGCCGCGTGCTCGGCCCGCGCGGTCTGATGCCGAACCCGAAGACCGGCACCGTGACGCCCGACGTGGCGAAGGCGGTCACCGAGATCAAGGGCGGCAAGATCGAGTTCCGCGTGGACAAGCACTCGAACCTGCACTTCATCATCGGCAAGGTCTCCTTCGACGACGCCCAGCTGGTGGAGAACTACGCCGCCGCGCTGGACGAGATCCTGCGGCTGAAGCCGTCCGCGGCCAAGGGCCGGTACGTCCGCAAGGCCGCGGTCTCCACGACCATGGGCCCCGGCATCCAGGTCGACCCGAACCGCACCCGCAACCTGCTGGTGGAAGAGGACCCCGCGTCGGTCTGACGCGCCCTCTGACACCTCCGGGAACCGCACACGAGGCCGGGCCCGTCCCTTACCACAGGGGCGGGCCCGGCCCGCTGTGTGTCAGCCGTCCGGGCTAAGGTTCTGACGATGCCGGTGGGGGCGGACGGCCCGCACCGCGGGGGAGGATCACATGCGGGTTGTCCGCAGCACCACACTGGCCGTCGCGGCCGTCACCTCACTGCTCGGCCTGGCGGCCTGCTCCGGGGGCTCGCACGACTCCGCCTCCGGTGACGGTGACCGGACGGCCGGCCCGTCGGTCACCGCCTCGTCCCCGGCCACGAGCCCGGGCGGCGGCAAGGACACCTCGGTCGCCCAGGCCGTCGAGGCGCTCAACGTGGTGGAGAAGCGCGCCGACGCGGCGAACTCGGCGAAGATCGAGAGCACCATGAAGGCCGGCGACACGATGTCCACGCGGTCCACGGGCGCGATGGACTGGTCGGACGGCAACAAGGCCGAGATGACGATCACGTACACCGGCGGCACGTACCGCGACACCATCGAGAAGGCCGGTCTCGGCGACACCATGCGGGCGCGCTACCTCACGGACGCGTACTACGTGAACATGGGGCAGAAGATGTCCGACCAGATCGGCGGCAAGCACTGGATCCGGTACGGCTACGACGACCTGGCCAAGGTGGCCGGCGGCTCGGGCGCCTTCCTCTCGGACCAGCTGCAGAACAACAACCCGTCGCGGTCGGTGCAGTACATCATGGCCTCGCCGAACGTCCACAAGGTCGGCAGCGAGGACGTACGCGGTGTGCCCACGACCCACTACTCCGGCACGCTCGACGTGGACGACGTCACCGAGCAGACGTCCACCGACATGACCCCGCAGGAGCTGGCCGACCTGCAGAAGACGCTGAAGACGGCCGGGGTCACCACCGAGCAGGTGGACCTCTGGGTCTCCTCGGACAACCTGCCGGTCAAGGCGGTCTCCAGCGCCCACGCGAGCACCGGTGACACCGAGTCGACCACCTACTACTCGGACTTCGGCACGAAGGTCTCGGTGCGGAAGCCGGCCGCCGGTGACTACGTGGACTTCACCGAGATGACCGGGGCCCCGTAGGGGTCAGCCCGGTGCCCGGCCCCCCGGAGGCGATTTGCCCGGTGGGGGGCCGGTCCCGTACGCTTCCGGGGAAGCCAAAGACCGCTGGTTGTCGCCATGCCCCGCGAGGGGTGGGGCGGCCGAAGGATCCGCTGGATGCGGACGGCCCGCGCAGGTGACCGAGGAAGATCTCCGGATCGGTGCATGCCACTGTTCCGTTGAGCTGAGCCCCGTGCGCCCGCGCATGGGGCGTTCTGCATTTCTGTACGACTCGGGGTGCTCCACGACTCGGGTTCCCTCCTTCGCGTGCCGGACGGTCCGCAATCACCCGGAAGGAGGCCGAGACTCATGGCGAGGCCCGACAAGGCTGCCGCGGTTGCCGAGTTGACGGATCAGTTCCGCTCCTCGAACGCCGCGATGCTGACCGAGTACCGCGGTCTCACCGTGGCGCAGCTCAAGACGCTGCGCCGTTCACTCGGTGAGAACGTCACGTACGCCGTGGTGAAGAACACGCTGACCAAGATCGCGGCCAACGAGGCCGGGATCAGCACGCTCGACGACCTGTTCGCGGGTCCGTCGGCCGTCGCCTTCGTCGCCGGTGACCCGGTCGAGGCGGCGAAGGGTCTTCGTGACTTCGCCAAGGACAACCCCAACCTCGTCATCAAGGGCGGTGTCCTTGACGGCAAGGCGCTGTCCGCCGACGAGATCAAGAAGCTCGCGGACCTCGAGTCCCGCGAGGTTCTGCTCGCCAAGCTGGCGGGTGCCATGAAGGCCAAGCAGTCCCAGGCTGCCGCGGTCTTCCAGGCGCTCCCCTCGAAGTTCGTCCGCACCGCGGAGGCGCTTCGGGCCAAGCAGGCGGAAGAGCAGGGCGGTGCCGGTACGCCGGCTCCCGCCGAGGCTGCCGAATAGCCGACCCGGCTACGTCAGCAGTCCAGCGGGCACCGAGTACGCCCGCCGACATGTACACCCGGCACCAGCCGAATTAGTGGAAGGACCGCCATCATGGCGAAGCTCAGCCAGGCCGAGCTGCTCGAGCAGTTCGAGAACCTCACCCTCATCGAGCTCTCCGAGTTCGTGAAGGCCTTCGAGGAGAAGTTCGACGTCACCGCTGCCGCCCCGGTCGCCGTGGCCGGCGTCGCGGGCCCGGCCGCCGTCGCGGACGCCCCCGAGGAGCAGGACGAGTTCGACGTCATCCTCACGGGTGCCGGCGAGAAGAAGATCCAGGTCATCAAGGTCGTGCGTGAGCTGACCTCGCTGGGTCTGAAGGAAGCCAAGGACCTCGTGGACGGCGCCCCGAAGCCGGTCCTGGAGAAGGCCACCAAGGAAGCCGCCGAGAAGGCCCGCGAGTCCCTCGCGGCCGCCGGCGCCTCGGTCGAGGTCAAGTAACACCAGCTCGACCCCTGCTCCACCCTGCTCCACCCGCCGGAGGCGGCCACTCGAAAGGGTGGCCGCCTTCGGCCGTTTTCGATCTACGCGAGGCTGGGGCCTTGACGTATGGCACGCATCGCGCAATTCTCAGGACGCGCCGTGAGTCCCGCGGTGGTGCGCCGGTGGCCGGCCCCTGGGGTCCGCCAGTTCGATCCGGGTCGGATGCATGGATCGACGCGGATGCGGGAATGCATGGCAATGCAGCGTGACGGATAAGCGGGTCCGGGCTCCGAGGGCCGGACCCCGCGAGGTGGGCGAGGGGGCGACGATTCGGTACTCCGAATCACAGCTCTGGACATCAGTGGGCCAAGTGGCTACACTGTCCCTTTGCGCTGCCTGTTAGCTGCTGCCTGGCCCGTCACCAGGAGCATGCCCGTATCTGAGCAACCCTGAAGGGGCCTGTCATCAGGGCTTTTCCCTTCAGCTCAGGGGTGGACCGGTACGCGCGTAGTGAGTCCGAGCCCTCGGAAGGACCCCCTCTTGGCCGCCTCGCGCAACGCCTCGACTACCAACTCGAACAACGGCGCAAGCACCGCACCGCTGCGCATTTCTTTCGCGAAGATCCGTGAACCCCTCGAAGTTCCGAACCTCCTCGCGCTCCAGACCGAGAGCTTTGACTGGCTGCTCGGGAACGCCGCGTGGAAGGCCCGGGTCGAGGCGGCCCTTGACAGTGGGCAGGACGTCCCCAGGAAGTCCGGTCTGGAGGAGATCTTCGAAGAGATCTCCCCGATCGAGGACTTCTCCGGGTCGATGTCGCTCACGTTCCGTGACCACCGGTTCGAGCCCCCGAAGAACTCGCTGGACGAGTGCAAGGAGCGCGACTTCACCTACGGCGCCCCGCTCTTCGTCACCGCCGAGTTCACCAACAACGAGACCGGCGAGATCAAGTCCCAGACGGTCTTCATGGGGGACTTCCCCCTGATGACCAGCAAGGGCACCTTCTGCATCAACGGCACCGAGCGTGTCGTCGTGTCGCAGCTGGTCCGCTCGCCGGGTGTCTACTTCGACAGCCAGATCGACAAGACGTCCGACAAGGACATCTTCTCCGCCAAGATCATCCCGTCCCGGGGTGCCTGGCTGGAGATGGAGATCGACAAGCGCGACATGGTCGGTGTCCGCATCGACCGCAAGCGCAAGCAGTCGGTCACCGTGCTGCTCAAGGCGCTTGGCTGGAGCACCGAGCAGATCCTGGAGGAGTTCGGCGAGTACGAGTCCATGCGCGCCACCCTGGAGAAGGACCACACCCAGGGCCAGGACGACGCGCTGCTCGACATCTACCGCAAGCTGCGCCCGGGCGAGCCGCCGACCAAGGAGGCCGCCCAGACCCTGCTGGAGAACCTCTACTTCAACCCGAAGCGCTACGACCTCGCGAAGGTCGGCCGCTACAAGGTGAACAAGAAGCTCGGCGGCGAAGCTCCGCTGGACGCCGGCGTGCTCACCACCGACGACATCATCGCCACCATCAAGTACCTGGTGAAGCTGCACGCCGGTGAGACCGAGACCTCGGGCGACAACGGCTCGCAGATCGTGGTCGAGGTCGACGACATCGACCACTTCGGCAACCGCCGCCTGCGCAACGTCGGCGAGCTCATCCAGAACCAGGTCCGTACCGGCCTGGCCCGGATGGAGCGCGTGGTCCGCGAGCGGATGACGACTCAGGACGTCGAGGCGATCACGCCGCAGACCCTGATCAACATCCGGCCGGTCGTCGCCTCCATCAAGGAGTTCTTCGGCACCAGCCAGCTCTCCCAGTTCATGGACCAGACGAACCCGCTCTCGGGCCTGACCCACAAGCGCCGCCTGTCGGCGCTGGGCCCCGGCGGTCTGTCCCGTGAGCGGGCCGGCTTCGAGGTCCGTGACGTGCACCCGTCGCACTACGGCCGGATGTGTCCGATCGAGACCCCGGAAGGCCCGAACATCGGCCTGATCGGCTCGCTCGCCTCCTACGGCCGGGTCAACGCCTTCGGCTTCGTCGAGACCCCGTACCGCAAGGTCGTCGAGGGTGTCGTCACCGACGACGTGGACTACCTGACCGCCGACGAGGAGGACCGCTTCGTCATCGCGCAGGCCAACGCGCCGCTCACCGAGGACCTGCGGTTCGCCGAGTCCCGCGTGCTGGTCCGCCGCCGTGGCGGCGAGATCGACTACATCCCCGGTGACGACGTCGACTACATGGACGTCTCGCCGCGCCAGATGGTGTCGGTCGCGACCGCGATGATCCCGTTCCTGGAGCACGACGACGCCAACCGCGCGCTCATGGGATCGAACATGATGCGCCAGGCCGTACCGCTGATCAAGGCCGAAGCGCCGCTGGTCGGCACCGGCATGGAGTACCGCTGCGCGGTCGACGCCGGCGACGTCATCAAGGCCGAGAAGGACGGTGTGGTCCAGGAGGTCTCCGCGGACTACGTCACGGTCACCAACGACGACGGCACCTACAACACCTACCGGGTGGCCAAGTTCTCCCGCTCCAACCAGGGCACGTCCTTCAACCAGAAGGTCGTGGTGAACGAGGGCGACCGGGTCGTCGTCGGTCAGGTGCTCGCCGACGGTCCGTCGACCGAAGAGGGCGAGATGGCCCTCGGCAAGAACCTCCTGGTGGCGTTCATGCCGTGGGAGGGCCACAACTACGAGGACGCGATCATCCTGTCGCAGCGCCTCGTCCAGGACGACGTCCTCTCCTCGATCCACATCGAGGAGCACGAGGTCGACGCCCGTGACACCAAGCTCGGCCCCGAGGAGATCACCCGGGACATCCCCAACGTCTCCGAGGAGGTCCTGGCGGACCTCGACGAGCGCGGGATCATCCGGATCGGTGCCGACGTGGTGGCCGGCGACATCCTGGTCGGCAAGGTCACGCCGAAGGGCGAGACCGAGCTGACTCCGGAGGAGCGGCTGCTGCGCGCGATCTTCGGCGAGAAGGCCCGTGAGGTCCGCGACACCTCGCTGAAGGTGCCGCACGGCGAGGTCGGCAAGGTCATCGGCGTCCGCGTCTTCGACCGTGAGGAGGGCGACGAGCTGCCGCCCGGTGTGAACCAGCTGGTGCGCGTGTACGTGGCGCAGAAGCGGAAGATCACCGACGGCGACAAGCTGGCCGGCCGGCACGGCAACAAGGGCGTCATCTCCAAGATCCTGCCGGTCGAGGACATGCCGTTCCTGGAGGACGGCACCGCGGTCGACATCATCCTCAACCCGCTCGGCGTCCCGTCCCGGATGAACCCGGGACAGGTGCTGGAGATCCACCTCGGCTGGCTCGCCAAGCAGGGCTGGGACGTGGCCGGCATCGCCGACGAGTGGGCCCGCCGGCTCGACGCCATCGGCGCCGGCCAGGTGGAGCCGAACACCAACGTCGCCACCCCGGTCTTCGACGGCGCGCGCGAGGACGAGATCGCCGGCCTCTTCCAGGCCACGGTCCCCAACCGCGACGGCGACCGGATGGTGCTGCCGTCCGGCAAGGCCCGGATGTACGACGGCCGCTCCGGCGAGCCGTTCCCGGAGCCGATCTCGGTCGGCTACATGTACATCCTCAAGCTGCACCACCTGGTGGACGACAAGCTGCACGCCCGGTCCACCGGTCCGTACTCGATGATCACCCAGCAGCCGCTGGGTGGTAAGGCGCAGTTCGGCGGACAGCGATTCGGCGAGATGGAGGTGTGGGCGCTGGAGGCTTATGGCGCCGCGTACGCACTCCAGGAACTGCTGACCATCAAGTCCGACGACGTTCTCGGCCGCGTGAAGGTCTACGAGGCCATCGTCAAGGGCGAGAACATCCCCGAGCCCGGCATTCCCGAGTCCTTCAAGGTGCTCATCAAGGAAATGCAGTCGCTCTGCCTCAACGTGGAGGTGCTCTCCTCGGACGGCATGTCCATCGAGATGCGGGACACCGACGAGGACGTGTTCCGCGCGGCGGAAGAGCTCGGAATCGACCTGTCCCGGCGCGAGCCGAGCAGCGTCGAAGAGGTCTGACGGGTTGCTGCCGGGCCTTCACAGGCCCGGCGGCTCCCCCGCAGCCGCTGGCGCGGCCGGGGGGACCCCCAACCGGCCCCGTACAGACCATTTGAGAATCAACCCTGAGAGGGATTGACGACACAGTGCTCGACGTCAACTTCTTCGACGAGCTGCGGATCGGCCTTGCCACCGCGGACGACATCCGGACCTGGTCCCACGGCGAGGTCAAGAAGCCGGAGACCATCAACTACCGCACCCTCAAGCCGGAAAAGGACGGGCTCTTCTGCGAGAAGATCTTCGGCCCCACCCGGGACTGGGAGTGCTACTGCGGCAAGTACAAGCGGGTCCGCTTCAAGGGCATCATCTGTGAGCGCTGCGGCGTCGAGGTCACTCGCGCCAAGGTGCGCCGTGAGCGGATGGGCCACATCGAGCTGGCCGCGCCGGTCACGCACATCTGGTACTTCAAGGGCGTCCCGTCGCGCCTCGGCTACCTGCTGGACCTCGCCCCGAAGGACCTGGAGAAGGTCATCTACTTCGCGGCGTACATGATCACGTGGGTCGACGAGGAGCGCCGCACCCGCGACCTGCCGTCGCTGGAGGCCCAGGTCTCCGTCGAGCGCAGCCAGATCGAGCAGCGCCGTGACTCCGACGTGGAAGGCCGCCAGAAGAAGCTGGAGGCCGACCTCGGCGAGCTGGAGAACGAGGGCGCCAAGGCCGACGTGCGCCGCAAGGTGCGCGAAGGTGCCGAGCGCGAGATGAAGCAGCTGCGCGACCGCGCCCAGCGCGAGCTGGACCGGCTCGACGAGGTGTGGGCCCGCTTCAAGAACCTCAAGGTCCAGGACCTGGAGGGCGACGAGCTGCTCTACCGCGAGCTGCGGGACCGCTTCGGTACCTACTTCTCGGGCTCGATGGGTGCCGCGGCGCTGCAGAAGCGCCTGGAGTCCTTCGACCTCGACGAGGAGGCCGAGCGCCTCCGCGAGATCATCCGCACCGGCAAGGGCCAGAAGAAGACCCGGGCGCTCAAGCGCCTCAAGGTCGTCTCGGCGTTCCTGCAGACCACCAACAAGCCCGGTGGCATGGTGCTGGACTGCGTACCCGTGATCCCGCCGGACCTGCGTCCGATGGTGCAGCTGGACGGTGGCCGCTTCGCGACCTCCGACCTGAACGACCTGTACCGCCGGGTGATCAACCGCAACAACCGCCTCAAGCGCCTGCTCGACCTCGGTGCGCCCGAGATCATCGTGAACAACGAGAAGCGGATGCTCCAGGAGGCCGTCGACGCGCTCTTCGACAACGGCCGCCGCGGCCGCCCGGTCACGGGTCCCGGCAACCGTCCGCTGAAGTCGCTCTCCGACATGCTCAAGGGCAAGCAGGGCCGCTTCCGGCAGAACCTGCTCGGCAAGCGCGTCGACTACTCCGCCCGTTCGGTGATCGTCGTCGGCCCGCAGCTCAAGCTGCACCAGTGCGGTCTGCCGAAGGCCATGGCGCTGGAACTCTTCAAGCCGTTCGTGATGAAGCGCCTGGTGGACCTGAACCACGCGCAGAACATCAAGTCCGCCAAGCGGATGGTCGAGCGCGGCCGCACGGTCGTGTACGACGTGCTGGAAGAGGTCATCGCCGAGCACCCGGTACTGCTCAACCGGGCGCCGACCCTGCACCGCCTGGGTATCCAGGCCTTCGAGCCGCAGCTGGTCGAGGGCAAGGCCATCCAGATCCACCCGCTGGTCTGCACCGCGTTCAACGCGGACTTCGACGGCGACCAGATGGCGGTGCACCTGCCGCTGTCGGCGGAGGCACAGGCCGAGGCCCGCATCCTGATGCTGTCCTCGAACAACATCCTCAAGCCGGCCGACGGCCGGCCGGTCACCATGCCGACCCAGGACATGGTGCTGGGGCTGTTCTTCCTGACCACGGACTCCGAGGAGCGCGAGGTCGTCGGAGAGGGCCGGGCGTTCGGCGCCACCGCCGAGGCGATCATGGCGTTCGACAACCGCGAGCTGTCGATGCAGGCCCCGGTCGACATCCGGTTCCCGGTGGGCACCGTCCCGCCGCGCGGCTGGACCCCGCCGGAGCCCGCCGAGGGTGACACCGACAGCACGGAGCGGCCGTACCAGCTGGGCGACTCCTTCCGGCTGCGCACCACGCTGGGCCGCGCGCTCTTCAACGAGCTGCTGCCCGAGGACTACCCGTTCGTGGACTACGCGGTCGGCAAGAAGCAGCTCTCCGAGATCGTCAACGACCTCGCCGAGCGGTACCCGAAGGTCATCGTGGCGGCGACGCTCGACAACCTGAAGGCGGCCGGCTTCCACTGGGCCACCCGTTCGGGTGTCACGGTGGCCGTCACCGACATCGTCGTGCCCGAGGCCAAGAAGGCGATCATCGCTTCTTACGAGGCGCAGGACGAGAAGGTCCAGAAGCAGTACGAGCGCGGCCTGATCACCAAGCAGGAGCGGTCGGACGAGCTGATCCAGATCTGGACCAAGGCGACCAACGAGGTCGCGGTCGCGATGAACGCCAACTTCCCGCGGACCAACCCGATCTTCATGATGGTCGACTCGGGCGCCCGCGGAAACATGATGCAGATGCGGCAGATCGCCGGTATGCGCGGTCTGGTCTCGAACGCCAAGAACGAGACCATCCCGCGTCCGATCAAGGCGTCCTTCCGTGAGGGCCTGTCCGTGCTGGAGTACTTCATCTCCACCCACGGTGCCCGTAAGGGTCTGGCCGACACCGCGCTGCGTACCGCCGACTCGGGTTACCTGACCCGTCGTCTGGTGGACGTCTCGCAGGACGTGATCATCCGTGAGGAGGACTGCGGCACCGAGCGCGGTCTGAAGCTGCGGATCGCCGAGCGTGGCCAGGACGGCACGCTGCGGAAGACCGACGACGTCGAGACCAGCGTGTACGCGCGGATGCTCGCCGAGGACGTGGTGGTGGACGGCAAGGTCGTCGCGCCCGCCAACGTCGACCTCGGTGACGTGCTGATCGACCAGCTCGTGCGGCTGGGGGTCGAGGAGGTCAAGACCCGCTCGATCCTCACCTGCGAGTCGGCCGTCGGCACCTGCGCCTACTGCTACGGCCGCTCGCTGGCCACCGGCAAGCTGGTGGACATCGGCGAGGCCGTCGGCATCATCGCTGCCCAGTCGATCGGTGAGCCCGGCACCCAGCTGACGATGCGTACCTTCCACACCGGTGGTGTGGCCGGCGACGACATCACGCAGGGTCTGCCGCGTGTGGTCGAGCTCTTCGAGGCCCGTGTTCCCAAGGGTGTCGCCCCGATCTCCGAGGCGGCCGGCCGGGTGCGGATCGAGGAGACCGAGAAGACCAAGAAGATCGTGGTCACGCCGGACGACGGCGCCGAGGAGATCGCCTACCCGATCTCCAAGCGCGTCAAGCTCCAGGTCGGCGAGGGCGATCACGTCGAGGTCGGGCAGAAGCTCACCTACGGCGCGACCAACCCGCACGACGTGCTGCGGATCCTCGGCCAGCGTCAGGTGCAGATCCACCTGGTGCAGGAAGTGCAGAAGGTCTACAACTCGCAGGGTGTGTCGATCCACGACAAGCACATCGAGATCATCATCCGGCAGATGCTGCGCCGGGTGACGATCATCGAGTCGGGTGACGCGGAGCTGCTGCCCGGTGAGCTGGTCGAGCGCGGCCGGTTCGAGCAGGAGAACCGCCGGGTCGTCGCCGAGGGCGGTCACCCCGCCTCCGGCCGTCCGCAGCTGATGGGTATCACCAAGGCGTCGCTGGCCACCGAGTCGTGGCTGTCGGCGGCGTCCTTCCAGGAGACCACCCGGGTGCTGACGGACGCGGCGATCCACGCCAAGTCCGACTCGCTGCTGGGCCTGAAGGAGAACGTCATCATCGGCAAGCTCATCCCGGCCGGTACGGGTCTGTCCCGCTACCGCAACATCCGGGTGGAGCCGACCGAGGAGGCCAAGGCCGCGATGTACTCGGCCGTCGGCTACGACGACATCGACTACAGCCCGTTCGGCACCGGCTCGGGCCAGGCGGTCCCGCTGGAGGACTACGACTACGGTCCGTACAACGGCTGATCGTCGCCGTATCGGAAGGGCGGCCGCCCCGGATTCTCCGGGGCGGCCGCCCTTTTTGTGTGAGGCGGGGGCGTGGGGGAGGGGCCGTCCGGGCGGATAGGTGTGTGTTACCGTTATTTCTTGTCATCGGCTGATGACATCGGTGAATGACACCGGTGAACGACACCAGTGGACCTGAGAAGACGGCGGCGTGCCGATGGGCGGACGGACAGGGGCGAGCGGACATGAGCGGGCAGATATGAGCATGCGGATATGAGCGGGCAGCCTGCCCTCGCGTCAGCCGGGCCCGGAGGCCGCGCTCTGCGGCTGCGCCTGCTCGGACCCACCCTGGTCGTCGTGGGCTCGCTGATGGCCGTCGTGTCCAGCCTGGGCGCCCCTCTCATCCCGACCATCGCCGGCGCCGACGGAGTTTCGCTGAGCACCGCGGAGTGGGTGCTCACCATCACCTTGATGACCGGCGCGCTGGCCACTCCGGTGATGGGCCGGCTCGCCGACGGCCCACGGCAGCGGGACGTGATCCTCGCCGCGCTCGGCGCGGTGGTGGCCGGCTGCGTGGTGGCCGCGGTCTCCAGCGGCTTCGCGATGCTGATCGTCGGCCGCGGCCTGCAGGGGGTGGGCCTCGGCCTGCTGCCGGTGGCGATGGCCATCGCCCGCAGGAACCTTCCGCCGGAGAAGTCCCGGCAGGCCATCGCCACCCTGTCGGTGACGGCCGCCATCGGTGCCGGCCTCGGCTACCCGCTGACCGCGCTGATCGCCGAGACCTTCGACTTCCGCGGCGCCTACTGGTTCGGCGCGATCACCGTCGGAGCCGCGTTCGTGCTCGCCGCCCTCGTACTGCCCGGCCGGGCGAAGGTCGCCGCCCGGCGGTTCGACACCGTCGGGGCCGGCATCATCAGCCTGGTCGTCATCGGCCTGTCGGTCGCGCTGAGCGAGGCCGGCGGCTGGGGGTGGACCTCGCCCCGCGCGCTGGGGATCTTCGCCGCCTGCCTGGTGCTGCTCGCGCTGTGGATACCGTACGAACTGCGGGTCGCCGATCCGCTGATCGACCTGCGCCAGGTGCGGAACCGGTCGGTGCTCACCGCCGACGTGGGCGGCTTCCTGATCAGCGTGGCGATGTACCTGCTGCTGCCGGTCGTGGTGGAGTTCGTCCAGGTCCCGGTGGCCAACGGCTACGGGTTCGGGGCGTCGCTGGTCGTCTCCGGGCTGGTGCTCGTGCCGTACGCGGTGGCGAACTTCGTGGCCAGCCGCTTCCTCGGCGTGTACGAACGGCGGTTCGGTGCGCGCAGCATGATCCCGCTCGGCTCGCTGGTCTTCGCGGTGGCGACCGGCTTCTTCGCGCTGGAGCACTCGGCGCTGTGGGAGGCGTTCGTGACGTCCGGGATAGCCGGCTTCGGCATGGGCTTCACCTACGCGGCCATGCCCGGGTTCATCGTCCGGGCGGTGCCGCAGCGCGAGACGGGCAGCGCCACCGGCTTCTACCAGGTGCTCCGGAGCATCGGACTGACGCTGGGCAGCGCGCTGTCCGCCGCCGTACTGATGGCGCACACCCACGCCGGGGACGCGCTGCCGGCCGTGTCGGGCTTCGAGACGGCGCTGGTGATCGCGTCCGGGCTGGGCGTGGCCACCGCGGTGATCAGCTTCGTGCTGCCCGGCCGGGGGTCGAGCCGCGGGGTGGTGCTGGGCGTCCGGAAGCGGGCCCTTGCCGGTCAGGGGGCCGGTCAGCGGGCGGAGCTGGAGGTCGGACAGGCGGCCGGCCCGGGGGCCGAGCGGGCGGTCGACAATATGATGACGGAGGAAGCCGAACTCGCCGGCTCCGGTTTCATGACGGTGGACGACCGGGGACCCGGCGAGCGCTAGGAGGGCCGGCGTGAGCGCGGACCGGACGACGCCCACGGATACGGGTGCGGATACGGGTGCGGGTACGAGTGCGGACCAGGAGCCGGCGCCCGAGCCCAGGGCCGGCCGGGCCCGGGACTCCGCCGCCAGCAAGCAGGCGCTGCTGCACGCGGCGCAGGCGCTCTTCGGCCAGAAGGGCTTCGAGCGCACCACGATCCGCGAGATCGGCGAGCGGGCCGGGGTCGACGCCGCACTGATCGCCCGCTACTTCGGCAACAAGGCGGAGCTCTACGTGGCCGCGGTGGTCGCGGAGGACACCGCCGCCCGGGGGCCCGGGGCCTTCGAGGGGCTGCCGCAGATCGCGGACACCCTGGTCAGCAGGTCCGACGAACGCGGGCCCGGCCCGATCATGCAGGCGCTCATCCGGGCCGACACCTCCCCGGAGATCCGGGTGGCCGCGGGGGACCGGATCGCCCGCCGCGTCGTCGACCCGCTCGCCGCCGAGATGACCGCCCGGAACCTCGACCGCCCCCGGCTGCGTGCCGAGGTCGCCGTCTCGGCGCTCTACGGCATCAGCCTCGGCCGTTCGCTCGGCTGGTTCGAGGAGATCCAGTCCGTGCCGAAGGACGAGCTGGTCGCGCTCATCGTCGAGGCGCTCACCGCACTGACGGGTGAGGATCCGGCGGACCGGTGAGCACCGTGCCTGCCCGGCACGGCGGGTCGCGTCACAACTTGTCCACACAGAGCGGGCGTTCCGCCCAGGAACGCCCGTACTGCGGCATGATGGAGAGATGCTGGCCGGGGATGCGGATCGGGATCGGGCGGCGAACGTCCTGCGCGAGGCGTTCGCCGAGGGGCGGTTGACCCAGGACGAGTACGAGGAGCGGATCGGCCGCGCCTTCCAGGCACGTACGTACGAGGAGTTGGACGTCCTCACCGAGGACATCCCCAAGCCGCCACCGCCACCCGTACCGGCCGCCTTCCGGCCGTACCCGACCCCGTACCCCCGCTACCCCGCGCCGCCCTACGGCCCGCCGCAGACGAACGGGAAGGCGGTCGCCTCGCTGGCCGTCTCCATCGTGGCCGGCTGGAGCTTCGGCGTCGGACCGGTGGTGGCGATCGCCCTGGGCCACACCGCCAAGCGGGAGATCCGGCGGAACGGCGGCACCGGCGACGGCCTGGCGACAGCAGGCCTGGTCATCGGCTACCTCAGCCTCGCCCTGTGGGTGCTGGTCTTCATCGCGGCGGTGACCGGAAGCTGAACCCGGCCGTTCCGGCACCCGCTGCGGCCGCGCCGGGAATGCCGGGGGCACCGGCGCCGTTGTAGCACCCGGGGCGAACTTCTTCCGGCCGGTCCAGTGCCTGGATGCATTTGTTTTGACCGCAGTCGATGCGGTAGGTACGCTCTCATCTTGTGCCTGGGGTGTGCCCGGGTTCTTGCGCGTGCCATGCGACCGCGTAAGGGCACCGAGGCCGCGACACCCGCGTCATACGCACTTCTCCGTTTGTTCGGATACGTGTGGGGTCCGCGACACACCCGACCGCGTGGGTCGGGCCCCAGGTTAGATTTATCGAGATCGGCACACAGAAACCGGAGAAACGGTGCCTACGATCCAGCAGCTGGTCCGGAAGGGCCGGCAGGACAAGGTCGAGAAGAACAAGACGCCCGCGCTCAAGGGTTCCCCCCAGCGCCGTGGCGTTTGCACGCGTGTGTACACGACCACCCCGAAGAAGCCCAACTCGGCGCTGCGCAAGGTCGCCCGTGTACGGCTGACCAGCGGCATCGAGGTCACCGCCTACATCCCGGGCGAGGGCCACAACCTGCAGGAGCACTCCATCGTGCTCGTGCGCGGCGGCCGTGTGAAGGACCTGCCGGGTGTTCGGTACAAGATCATCCGCGGTTCTCTCGACACGCAGGGCGTCAAGAACCGTAAGCAGGCCCGCAGCCGCTACGGCGCCAAGAAGGAGAAGTAAGCATGCCTCGTAAGGGCCCCGCCCCGAAGCGCCCGGTCATCATCGACCCGGTTTACGGCTCCCCGCTGGTGACGTCGCTGGTCAACAAGATCCTGCTGCACGGCAAGCGCTCCACCGCCGAGCGCATCGTCTACGGCGCGCTGGAAGGCCTCCGTGAGAAGGCCGGCGCCGACCCGGTGATCACGCTGAAGCGCGCGCTGGAGAACATCAAGCCGACCCTTGAGGTCAAGTCCCGCCGCGTCGGCGGTGCGACCTACCAGGTGCCGGTCGAGGTCCGCCCGGGCCGGCAGAACACGCTGGCCCTGCGCTGGCTGGTCGGCTACTCCCGCGCCCGCCGCGAGAAGACCATGACCGAGCGGCTGATGAACGAGATCCTCGACGCCAGCAATGGCCTGGGGGCCTCCGTGAAGCGCCGCGAGGACACGCACAAGATGGCCGAGTCCAACAAGGCCTTCGCGCACTACCGCTGGTAGTCACCACCCACATCGAGACCGAGAGAAGACTGAGCCACTATGGCCACCACTTCGCTTGACCTGGCCAGGGTCCGCAACATCGGGATCATGGCCCACATCGACGCGGGCAAGACGACGACCACCGAGCGGATCCTGTTCTACACCGGTGTCTCCTACAAGATCGGTGAAGTCCACGACGGCGCAGCCACCATGGACTGGATGGAGCAGGAGCAGGAGCGCGGCATCACGATCACGTCCGCCGCGACGACCTGTCACTGGCCGCTCGACGACGTCGACCACACCATCAACATCATCGACACCCCGGGCCACGTGGACTTCACCGTGGAGGTGGAGCGTTCGCTCCGCGTCCTCGACGGTGCGGTCACCGTGTTCGACGGTGTCGCCGGTGTGGAGCCGCAGTCGGAGACGGTCTGGCGGCAGGCCGACCGCTACGGCGTGCCCCGCATTTGCTTCGTCAACAAGCTCGACCGCACCGGCGCCGAGTTCCACCGCTGTGTCGACATGATCGTGGACCGCCTCGGCGCCACCCCGATCGTCATGCAGCTGCCGATCGGCGCCGAGGCCGACTTCAAGGGCGTTGTCGACCTCGTCACCATGAAGGCCCTGGTGTGGTCCGCGGAAGCGACCAAGGGCGAGATGTACGACGTCGTCGACATCCCGGCCACGCACACCGAAGCGGCCGACGAGTGGCGCGGCAAGCTGCTGGAAGCCGTCGCGGAGAACGACGACGCCATGATGGAGCTGTACCTGGAGGGCACCGAGCCCACCGAGGAGCAGCTGTACGAGGCGATCCGCCGGATCACCATCCACTCCGGAAAGGGCGGCGGCACCACCGTCACCCCGGTGTTCTGCGGCAGCGCGTTCAAGAACAAGGGTGTCCAGCCGCTGCTCGACGCGGTCGTGCGCTTCCTCCCCTCCCCGGTCGACATCGAGGCCATCGAAGGCCACGCGGTCGGCAACGCGGAGGAGATCGTGAAGCGTCGTCCGTCCGACGACGAGCCGCTCTCCGCCCTGGCGTTCAAGATCATGAGCGACCCGCACCTCGGCAAGCTCACCTTCGTCCGGATCTACTCCGGTCGCCTCGAAGCGGGTTCGGCTGTGCTGAACTCGGTGAAGGGCAAGAAGGAGCGCATCGGCAAGATCTACCGGATGCACGCGAACAAGCGTGAGGAGATCGAGTCGGTGGGCGCCGGCGACATCGTCGCCGTGATGGGCCTGAAGCAGACCACCACCGGTGAGACGCTGAGCGACGACAAGAACCCGGTGATCCTGGAGTCCATGGACTTCCCGGCGCCGGTCATCCAGGTCGCGATCGAGCCCAAGTCCAAGGGTGACCAGGAGAAGCTGGGTGTCGCCATCCAGCGTCTCGCGGAGGAGGACCCCTCCTTCCAGGTTCACTCGGACGAGGAGACCGGCCAGACGATCATCGGCGGCATGGGCGAACTGCACCTTGAGGTGCTGGTCGACCGGATGCGGCGCGAGTTCAAGGTCGAGGCCAACGTCGGCAAGCCACAGGTCGCGTACCGCGAGACCATCCGCAAGACGGTCGAGCGCATTGACTACACCCACAAGAAGCAGACCGGTGGTACCGGTCAGTTCGCCAAGGTGCAGATCATGCTCGAGCCGCTCGAAGGCGGCGACGCCACCTACGAGTTCGTCAACAAGGTCACCGGTGGCCGTATCCCCCGGGAGTACATCCCGTCGGTGGACGCGGGCGCCCAGGAAGCAATGAAGTTCGGCATCCTGGCCGGCTACGAGATGGTGGGCGTGCGCGTCACCCTTCTCGACGGCGGTTACCACGAGGTCGACTCCTCCGAGCTGGCGTTCAAGATCGCCGGATCGCAGGCGTTCAAGGAGGGTGCCCGCAAGGCGAGCCCCGTGCTCCTCGAACCGATGATGGCCGTCGAGGTCACCACGCCCGAGGACTACATGGGCGATGTCATCGGCGACCTCAACTCCCGCCGTGGCCAGATCCAGGCCATGGAAGAGCGCAGCGGTGCCCGGGTCGTCAAGGGCCTGGTTCCGCTGTCGGAGATGTTCGGCTACGTCGGTGACCTGAGGTCGAAGACTTCCGGCCGGGCCAGCTATTCCATGCAGTTCGACTCCTACGCCGAGGTTCCGCGGAACGTCGCCGAGGAGATCATCGCGAAGGCCAAGGGCGAGTAGTACCTCGTTTAGGCTTGACAGCAGGCTTTCAGGGTGTTTCCGGGCACTATGGTCCGGAAACACCCCGGCGGTCGGCATTCCAGCAAAGATCACCTGGCGCCGATGAAGCAAGGCGTACAGATCCACTCTCAGGAGGACCCCAGTGGCGAAGGCGAAGTTCGAGCGGACTAAGCCGCACGTCAACATCGGCACCATCGGTCACATCGACCACGGTAAGACCACGCTTACCGCGGCGATCACCAAGGTGCTGCACGACGCGTACCCGGACCTGAACGAGGCTTCGGCCTTCGACCAGATCGACAAGGCTCCTGAGGAGCGCCAGCGCGGTATCACCATCTCCATCGCGCACGTCGAGTATCAGACCGAGTCGCGTCACTACGCCCACGTCGACTGCCCCGGTCACGCGGACTACATCAAGAACATGATCACCGGTGCCGCCCAGATGGACGGCGCGATCCTGGTGGTCGCCGCGACCGACGGCCCGATGCCGCAGACCAAGGAGCACGTGCTCCTGGCCCGCCAGGTCGGCGTCCCCTACATCGTTGTCGCGCTGAACAAGGCCGACATGGTGGACGACGAGGAGATCCTGGAGCTCGTCGAGCTCGAGGTGCGTGAACTCCTCTCCGAGTACGAGTTCCCGGGCGACGACCTGCCGGTCGTGCGTGTCTCGGCGCTCAAGGCGCTCGAGGGCGACAAGGAGTGGGGCGAGAAGCTCCTCGGTCTCATGGCGGCCGTGGACGAGTCGATCCCGACTCCGACGCGTGACGTCGAGAAGCCGTTCCTGATGCCGATCGAGGACGTCTTCACGATCACCGGTCGTGGCACCGTCGTCACCGGCCGTATCGAGCGCGGTGTGCTCAAGGTCAACGAGACCGTCGACATCATCGGCATCAAGACCGAGAAGACCACCACCACGGTCACCGGTATCGAGATGTTCCGCAAGCTGCTCGACGAGGGCCAGGCCGGTGAGAACGTCGGTCTGCTGCTTCGTGGCATCAAGCGCGAGGATGTCGAGCGCGGCCAGGTCATCATCAAGCCGGGCACGGTCACCCCGCACACCGAGTTCGAGGCGCAGGCGTACATCCTGTCCAAGGACGAGGGCGGCCGTCACACGCCGTTCTTCAACAACTACCGTCCGCAGTTCTACTTCCGTACCACGGACGTGACCGGCGTGGTGACCCTCCCCGAGGGCACCGAGATGGTCATGCCGGGCGACAACACCGCCATGAGCGTTCAGCTGATCCAGCCGATCGCCATGGAGGAGGGCCTGAAGTTCGCCATCCGTGAGGGTGGTCGGACCGTGGGTGCCGGGCAGGTCACGAAGATCAACAAGTAATCCTTGCGGGTTGCTTGACCGGGTTTGGGGTGCCGCTCATCGCGGCGGCGCCGCAGCCGGTGCGGGGTGCCCCGCGTTCGCCTTACGGGCGGCGCGGGGCACCTTTTTGCTTCTCTTCGACGGAGCGGCGCCCCTTCGGGTCGTGCCCCGAAGGGGCGCTGGGGGGTACCCCCGGACGAAGTCTGGGGGAGGAACTGCGCGACCAGCTGTCGACCGGCTGAGCGTCGTCACCGGCCGAAAGGGGCAGTCGCTGTCGTGTCCGGACCACCGGCCGGTGGCTGGTTGCTCGCGCAGTTCCTCGCGCCCCTGGTGGGTGCCGTTCTCCGCAGTCGCGGCCCCCGCGGCGGGAGCCGCAGACATGGTGCGGGCCCGCGCCCCTGGTGGGTGCCGTTCCGCGTAGGCGCGCCGCGGGGGGTGCGTGAGGTGCGGTGGATGGGGATGGCGGGGAAGTTACGGTGGGATGTTCTTCTGGTCCCCGGGGTGGGTTAACCTCATCGCCATACGCCCTCCGTACCGTTTCGTCGCTCGGCGGCAGCGGGGCAGATGACGCTTGGAGCACCATGGCGATAACCCGCAGACGCTGGTTCGGAGCCCGCGACACAAAGCCCCCGGTACCCGCACCCGCACCCGCTTCCGTGCCGCAGCAGGCCGGCAGCCCCGAAACCGGCACACCCCCCGTCACCCCGGTCACCCCGACGACCGCGGCGGACTGCGTACGGTCGTGTACCGATTACCTCACCACGGACATCGCGCTCGCCGCGGCCGGCTCGGGCGCGCGGCTGGACCAGCTCGCCGAGGCGCTGCAGCGCCTGCTCGACCTCTTCGAGGTGGAGCCCGCGCCCTCGGCCGCCGAAGACGCCCCGCAGGACCCCGGCCCCGGTGAACTGACCGGCAAGCTCTTCGACGCCCTGCTCGCCGCAGGCAGCAAGGCACTGGAGTGCGGCCCCGCCGCGGTCCCGCTCGCCGTCGTCATCAGCGACACCGTGCTCACCCACCGCGCCGAGTCCCCGGCCGGCTGGCGGCTGCGGGGCCGCACGCTGGAGGCCGCGGGCGACGAGGCCGGCGCGATCGACGCGTACGAGCGCTACCTGGCCCGTACCGGCAACGACTCGCACGGCGTCGCCGCCAAGGTCGCCGGGATGCGGGCCGGCGCCGAGCGCCAGCACCAGCTGCTCCGGCTGCTGGAGCGCACCACCCCCGGCGCCGCCGCGCACTCCACCGGTTCGCCCGCCGACCTGCTCACCCAGGGGGTCGCGCTGCACCAGCGCGGGGACCGGGTGATGGCCGAGCCCCGGCTGGTCGGCGCGCTGCTCGCCATGGAGCGGGCCGGCGGCCCGCTGCAGGAGATGCAGCAGGCCCTGGACCAGTACATCGACCTGCGGATCACCGCCCCGGACGAGAACCCCGAGGCGCTCTCCACCGTGATCGGCCTCTACGCCGACCAGCGCAGGCACCGGGTGCAGTCGCTGCTCCCGGACCCGCTCTACGGCGGCGTCACCTGGCTCTCGCTGGGCGAGTTCCGCAACGAGATAGCCGGCAAGTCCATCTGCCTGGTCGCCAACTCGCAGCTCGTGGGCGACAGTTCGATCGGGCCGCAGATCGACGCGTACGACCTGGTGGTGCGCTTCAACTCCTACCGGATCGACCCGGCGGCGACCGGTGAGCGGACCGACATCCACGTCAGCGCGGACCGGCACACGTTCAACTGGGACCAGCACGTCGGCACCCGGCTGATCTTCGGCGGGGCGTCCGGGTACTGGCGGCGGGAACTGCGCAGCAAGCTGGTGCCCGGGGCCCAGCGGTACGCAGGAGACGAGTCGCTGCGGTGGCCGCTGCGCAATGTCGGGCGGATCGGCAAGGACGCCTGGCCGACCGACCCGACCAGCGGCTTCAACATGCTGTGGCTGCTGGACTTCCTGGACGTCAGCCCGCGTCTCGACCTGATCGGTTTCGACTTCCACAGCGGCGGTGCGTACCGACTGCAGCGTGCGATGCGCTTCCCCCTCACCCCCGAGCACGAGACCTCCGGCGAGAAAGCATGGGTCATGGAACGCGCCCAGAGCGTCACCGACATGGTGATCAGCCTGCGATGAACAGCACCTTCCCGCCCGGCACCCCCCACCGGGACCCCACCGCCCGGACCACCACCGCGGACATCGCGACGGCCTCGGCCGCCGAACTGACCGGCAAGCGCCGGATCGCCTTCGCGTCCTACGTCGACGAGGCCGCGCTGCCCGCTTTCCTGACGCTGCTGCGCAGCCTCGCCCTGTCCAATCCCGCCGTCTGCGAGGACTTCGTCGTCCTGCACGACGGGCCGGCCGGCCCGCCCGGCGCGGACCGGATCAAAGCGCTGCACCCGCGGGTCCGGTTCCGCGCCGTGGACGCGGCCCGCTACGAGGGTTATGGGTCCGACCCCTCCGCGTACTTCCCGCTGGAGGTCTTCCGCATCCGCGACTACGACACGGTGATCGTCCTCGATCCCGGTTCGCTGGTGGTCGGCGGGATCGGTGAACTGCTCGCGCTGCGCGAGGGTTTGGCCGCCGTACCGCGGAGCGGTGACCGCGACCGGCTCGGCGGCGGCCCGCTGGTGGTCCAGAGCGAGTACCTGACCGACGCCTTCTGCGCGCGGCTCGACGCCGCCGCAGGCGACAGCCACCTCGCCGTCCTCGACGCGGCCCTGGCCGGGGAGTTCGTCCCGCTGGCCGCCGCCGACGGCGTGGCCGGGCCCGGCGAGGCCGAGGCCAGGCGGCGTGAACTCGACCTGTCCGACGAGGACTTCCAGGCCGCGTACATGACCGTCAAGGGCGGTCGCCACCACGACCTGCAGGTGCACCTCGGCACCCCGTACGTCGCCCGCACCGGTCATCTCTACAGCGCCGCGAACATCGCCACCGCGCACATCGCGGCGGGCGAGTACCAGGAAGCCGTGGATCTCCTGGAGTCGGTGCACATCCCGGTGGACGAAGCGTGGCCGCACGAGGTGCTCGGGCACGCCCTGATGAGCGTCTCCCGCTACGACGAGGCCCGCGCCCACCTGCTGCTGGCCACCGCGGTCCCCAGCCGGGCGGCCGCCGCGTACGGCCGGCTGGCGCAGATCGCCTGGGTGCACGGTGACGACCGCGCGGCCCAGCGGTACGCGCTGGACGGTCTGGCCGTCGACCCGACGCACCGCACCAACCGCGAGATGCAGATCCGTACGCTGGACCGGCCGGAGCCGCCGGAGGGCCCGGCGGACCAGCAACTCGCCCATGTCGCCTTCTACATGCCGCAGAAGGGCAACGCGGGCGACAAGCTGCTGCCCGAGTCGGTACGGCTCACCTTCGACCCGGACTTCGGTCCCCGCCGCTGGCACTCCATCCACGCGCACCGGCTCTTCGACGAGGCGGCGCTGGAGCGGGTCAACGCGCGGCGCGGGCTGGTCATCGGCGGGGGCGGGCTCTTCCTCCCGGACACCGCGCCCAACGGCAACAGCGCGTGGCAGTGGAACGTCCCGGACGACCGGCTCAACCGGATCGACGTGCCCGTCATCGTCTACGCGGTCGGTTTCAACGTCTTCGACGGCCAGTCCTACCGGCAGCAGCGGTTCGCGGCGGCGCTGCGGGCGCTGGTGGAGAAGGCGTCCTTCTTCGGGCTGCGCAACCACGGGTCGGTGGAGAAGGTTCGCGCGCTGCTGCCCGCGTCGCTGCGGGACAAGGTGCGGTTCCAGCCGTGTCCGACGACCGTGACGCGGCAGCTCGTCGCGGGCTGGACGGATCCCGCGGAGCGGGAGGACACGGTGCTGATCAACGCGGCGTACGACCGGGCGGGGCTGCGGTTCGGCCATGACTACGCGCACTTCCTGGCGGAGATGGCGAAGGCGGCGCGGGCGCTGGGCGCCCACGCCGAGGTGAAGGTGGTCGCCCACTCGCTCGACGACGAGCGCATCGCCTTCGACCTCCGGCGCGAGCACGGGATCTCGTTGCCGGTGATTCCGATGTACGGCTTCGAGAACGACGAGATCCGGGATGTGTTCGCCCGTACGAAGCTGGTGATCGGCATGCGCGGGCACGCGGGGATGATTCCCTTCGGGTGCGGGACCCCGATCATCAGCCTGATCTCCCACCCGAAGATGGCGTACTTCCTCGCGGACATCGACCGGCCGGAGTGGGGCGTCTCCGTGCACGACCGTCACCTGGGCGCGGTGCTGACGGAGCGGGCGGTGGGGGTGCTTCACGACCACGGGGCGGCGGTGGCGGACGTGCATGGGCGGCAGCAGGAGCTGTGGAAGGTCACGCAGGGCAATGCGGCGGACCTCCAAGCCCTCCTCCCCCGGAGGTAGACCCGCCGCCCCGCCTCCCGGAGTGCCTTCCTTTCCGTCCTGCGGACGGGGGTGCCTGACCGGGGGCGCTGGCGGTGCCTTATCAGGGGCGCTGGGGGTACCCCCGGACGAAGTCTGGGGGAGGAACTGCGCGGTCGGCCACGATGGCGCTGCGCTTCGTCACCGGGCCGAAGGGGCTGTTGGTGTCGTGTCCGGGCCACCGGTGGGTGGTGGGTTGCTCGCGCAGTTCCTCGCGCCCCTTCGGGGCACAGGTACTCCTCGCGGAGTGGCTCGCGCCCTTCGGGGCTAGGGGAGGAGGCGGTTGGCGGCGCGGGTGGTGAGGGTGAGGAGGGCCGCCGTGAGGGCCGCTGAGGTGAGGGCCGCGGTGGCCGGGGTCGCCCCGTTCGTGAGGGTGATGGCGAGGACCGTGACGGAGATGAGCGGCCCCGCGGCGTACCAGGCGAGGAAGATCAGGGGGCCGGGGCCGCCGATGGGGGAGCCGCCGCCGAGGAACATCAGCTGGGTGCGGGCCGGACCGCGGCACGCGCTGTAGAGGGCCGCCGCGGTGAAGGGCGGCGCGCACAGCGGCAGGAAGAGCAGGGCCCACGGGGAGCCGTGGAGGGCGAAGGGCACCGCCGCGAGGAGCCCCAGGACCACGCCGAGCCCCGCAGGGACCACCGCGTGCTGCAGCATCAGGCTGCGGAAGCGGAACGGAGACCACGCCGAGCGCCGCAGGTCATCCGTTTCGAGCCGGGCCGGCTCGGCCAGCGCGCCGACCGCGAAGTACCCGCACAGCAGCCCCAGCACCACCCCGACGACACGCCGTTCACCGCCCAGGTCCACCCCGAGGCCCGCCGCCGCGCTCGCGCCCGCCGCCCAGAGCGCCGCCCGCCCGAGCCGCCCCGGAGCCCGCAGCAGCGCCAGCGTGTCCCGCCACACCACGACCAGCCGGCGGTGCTTCGGCGGCGGCAGCCGGAACGTACGGGTCGCGTCACCCCCGCCCGCCTCCATCAGCGCCAGCTTGGCCGCGCGCAGCTCCATCGACCAGGCCACCGACGCCACCGTGGTGGCGGTCGCCGCGCGGGTACGCAGCTGGGCGGTCGGTACGTGCGCCGCGTCCCGGTGCGCCTGCAGGACCGCCGCGGCCGTGGTCAGGACCAGCAGCGCCGCCGCGGCCGGCCAGCCCGGCACGGACCCGCCGCAGGCCCGTACGACCGGCTGCCCCGCCCACCCCCACGGGCCCGACCACAGCTCCACCCACTCCAGCGCCCGCAGCCGGTGCCCGCCCGCCGCGAGCCCGGTCTGCGCGCCGAGCGCGCCCAGCAGCAGAACGGCCGGCGCGGTCCAGCGCCGTACGCGGCGGGCCCAGGACGGGCGGCGCTCCACCGCCATGCCGAGCGCCGTCGCCAGCAGCGGCAGGCAGACCGCGGCGGGCAGCACCGCGAGCAGGGCCCACCCGATCGGGGCGAGCCCGGTGATCCGCAGCACGACCGCGCCGGCCACCCCGGCCAGCAGGCCCGGTACGAGCGACAGCCACGCCGACAGCCGGAACCACGGCCGCAGCACCGCGGACCGCCGCACCGGCTGCGCGAGCAGCCACCCCACGGACGGCCCGGGCAGTACGACCGGCCCGCGCCAGAGCGCGTCGCGCGCCGCCAGCAGGGCGAGGACGACGGTGAAGCCGGTGAAGAGGGCGGGCAGGCCGCGTTGCAGGTCGTCGCCGTAGCGGCCGTAGCCCGCGCCCTCGTCCAGCCCGCGCAGGAAGTGCACGACGAGCCCGCTGCCGTAGCCGGCGACGCCGAGCACGACGCAGTACAGCAGCACCGCCATGTCCCGGCCCTGCTGCCGCCGGTGCGCCTTGCGTCTGGCCCTGAGCCAGGCCAGCGTCTCGGGGGTGCGGTCGTCGTCCTCCTCGGACCAGGTGGGTTCCGGCTCCGTGTCCACGGTCGCGGCGCTCACGCCCGTACGCCGAGCTGCTGCAGTACGGCCGCGGGCGGGCCCTGGGCGATCACCCGGCCGTCCTCCAGGGCGATCATGTGATCGGCCACGGCTTCGGCGAGTTCGGCCTGGTGGGTGGCGAGCAGGACCGCGACGCCGTCCTCCTTCTCGGTGATCAGCAGTTCGGCGAGGCGCTGCCGGGCGTCCGGGTCGAGCCGCTGCTCCGGCTCGTCCAGCACCATCAGGTCCCGGGGGCGGACGAGCGCGGCGGCGAGCAGCAGGGACTGCATCTGGCCGGAGGAGAGCGCGCTGGGCAGCGCGCCGGCGTGATCGGCGAGGCGGCGGTCGGCCAGCACCTGGTCGATCCACGCGGCGGCGTCGTCCACCGCGTGGGCGACGGTGACCAGCTCCAGGTGCTCCCGCACCGTCAGGTCCGGGTAGCAGGCGACGGTGTCCCCGACGACCGCGACCCGCGCGCGTACCTCGGGGTCGTCCTCGCTCATCGGGCGCCCGGCGAAGAGGGCCTCCCCGGTCGTCGGCACGTCCCGCCCGCTCGCGATCCGCAGCAGCGTGGACTTCCCGGACCCGTTGTGACCGAAGAGCGCGGTGCACCGCCCTTTGCCCAGATCGAGGTCGAGCGGGAGGAGGGCTTTGCGCGGGCCGTAACTGCGGCTGACCTTGCGGAGCCGCAACAGCGCGTCCGCGCGGGCTTTCGCTGCCATGGAGGGCTCCGGGGGACCAGGGGGCGGGGTGTCGGGGGGTACGCGCAGACCCTAGTACGGCCGGCGAAGGGGGCTCCGTCCGGTGCCGGGCGGCTGCCACCCGGGCAGCGGACGCGTGGTTGCGCAGCGTAATTCGGCGGGTTCGTAGGGTGATCGGGCGGTGGCTAGACTTCCGGGACTGACCGGGGCCACACGGGCGGGCGGCCGTGCGGGGCCCCGCGGACGCCGCCGCCTCCCACCACGTCTTCCGAGGTTCGACACATGCTGACATTGCAGGAAGCCCTGCTGGCACTGACCCGGTACTGGACCGAGCAGGGCTGCATGGTGGTGCAGCCGATGAACACCGAGGTGGGGGCGGGCACCCTCAATCCGGCCACCGCGCTGCGCGTCCTGGGGCCCGAGCCGTGGCGGGTCGCGTACGTCGAGCCCAGCGTGCGGCCCGACGACAGCCGGTACGGCGACAACCCGAACCGGCTGCAGACGCACACCCAGTTCCAGGTCGTCCTCAAGCCGGAGCCCGGCAACGCGCAGGAGCTCTACCTGGGGAGCCTGCGGGTGCTCGGCATCGACATCCGGGCGCACGACGTGCGGTTCGTCGAGGACAACTGGGCCTCTCCCGCGCTGGGTGCCTGGGGCCTCGGCTGGGAAGTGTGGCTGGACGGCCTGGAGATCACCCAGTTCACGTACTTCCAGCAGGCCGGCGGGATGACGCTGGACCCGGTCTCGGTGGAGATCACCTACGGCGTCGAGCGGATCATCATGGCGCTCCAGGGCGTCTCCCACTTCAAGGACATCGCGTACGCGCCCGGCATCTCCTACGGCGAGGCGTTCGGCCAGGCCGAGTACGAGATGAGCCGCTACTACCTGGACGACGCGGACATCGCGGCCAACCGCGAGCTGTTCACCGCGTACGCCGCCGAGGCGGACCGGCTGGTCGCCGCAGGACTGCCGGTGCCCGCGCACACCTTCGTGCTCAAGTGCTCGCACACCTTCAACGTGCTCGATGCCCGGGGGGCGATCTCCACCACCGAGCGGGCCCGGGCCTTCGCCCGGATGCGGACCCTGACCCGGCAGATCGCCGAGCTGTGGGTGCGGCGCCG
This sequence comes from Streptomyces sp. NBC_01476, assembly GCF_036227265.1. Taxonomy (NCBI): domain Bacteria; kingdom Bacillati; phylum Actinomycetota; class Actinomycetes; order Kitasatosporales; family Streptomycetaceae; genus Streptomyces; species Streptomyces sp. NBC_01476. The sequence continues at coordinate 5,001,126 of NZ_CP109446.1, forward strand.
CGAGGAACTGGCGTACCCGCTGCTCCCCGCGGAGGTGCCCGCCGCGGCGGAAACGCGGCCGGCGCCGGTGACGTACCCGGAGACCGGCGCACCGGCCCCGCTGGCCTTCGAGATCGGCACCGAGGAGATGCCGCCGCACGAGGTGACCAGGACCGTGGCCGCGGTGCGCGAGCAACTCACCGCGCGGCTGGGGGAGTCGCGGTTGGAGCACGGGGAGATCACCGTGGTGGGCTCGCCCCGGCGGGTGGTCGCCACCGTGCTCGGCGTCGCCCCGCGCGAGCCGGACTACGAGCGGACGGAGCGCGGGCCGCGGGTCACCGGGGCCTTCGACGCGGACGGCGCCCCGACCAGGGCGGCGCTCGGGTTCGCCGCGTCCAAGGGGATCGACGTCCAGGACCTCCAGCGGGTGACGGCCGGTGGCGTCGAGTACGTCGGCGTGGTCCGTCAGGTCGCGGGGCGCCCGGCCACCGAGGTGCTGGCCGGGATCCTGCCGGGGATCGTGACCGGTCTGCGGGCCGAGAAGAACATGCGCTGGGGCGTGGCGGGGCTGACGTTCACCCGGCCGGTCCGCCGGCTGCTGGCGCTGCTCGGCGAGGAGGTGGTGCCCTTCACCGTCGCCACCCTGACCGCCGGCCGCACCACCGCGGTGCACCGCACCGCCGATCAGCCCGTCGTGGAGATCCCGTCCGCGGCCGGCTACCTGGACACGCTGGCCGCCCACGGGATCATCGCGGACGCGGACCGGCGCCGGGAGATCATCACCGGTACGGCGGTGGAACTCGCCGCGTCCGCCGGCGGCCGGATCGACCCGGAGCACGAGCGGGCACTGATCGACGAGATCACCAACCTCGTGGAGCAGCCCACGCCGATCCTCGGCGGCTTCGATCCGAAGTACCTCGACCTGCCGGCCGGCGTCCTCACCACGGTGATGAAGAAGCACCAGCGGTATCTGCCGGTCCGCGACGGCGACGGCCGGCTGCTGCCGTACTTCGTCACGGTCGCCAACGGGGACTGCGACCAGGACGCGGTCCGGCGCGGCAACGAGGCGGTGCTGCGGGCTCGGTACGAGGACGCGGGGTTCTTCTGGCGGCAGGATCTGGGGACCCCGCTCGACACGATGCGGGAGAGCCTGGCCCGGCTGACGTTCGAGACGCGGCTCGGCTCGGTCGCCGACCGCGCGGAGCGGATCGCGGCGGTCGCAACCGAGCTGGCCGACCGGATCGGGCTGGACGAGGACGAGCGGGAGACGCTGGCCAGGGCCGCGCGGCTGGCCAAGTTCGACCTGGGCTCCGCGATGGTGATCGAGCTGTCGAGCCTGGCGGGGGTGATGGCCCGCGAGTACGCGCTGCGGGCCGGTGAGCCGGAGGGGGTGGCGCAGGCGCTCTACGAGATGGAGCTGCCGCGCCAGGCCGGTGACGCGCTGCCGGAGTCCCTGCCCGGGGCGGTGCTGGCGCTGGCCGACCGCTTCGACCTGCTGGCCGGGCTCTTCGCCATCGGGTCGGCGCCCACCGGCAGTTCGGACCCGTTCGGCCTGCGGCGGGCCGCGCTCGGCGTGGTCAACATCCTGCGGGCCCATGAGCGGCTCGCCCCGGTGACGATCAGCGCCGGGCTGGCGGTCGCGGCCGGCCACGAACCGGTGGTGCCGGACGACGCGGTCCTGGCCGAGGCGCTGGACTTCACGGTGCGGCGGTTCGGGCAGCAGATGCTGGAGCGGGGGTACGCGGTGGCCGAGGTGCGCGCGGTGATGCCGCTCGCGTCGAGTCCGGCGCGGGCGGAGAAGAGCCTGGGGCAGCTCGGTGAGCTGCTCAAGGACCCGGGCTTTCAGCGGCTGGCCGCGGCGTTGCAGCGGGTGCGGCGGATCGTGCCGGCGGGGACGGAGGCGCGGTACGACCCGGCGCTTTTCGACGCAGCGGCGGAGCGGGGGCTGGCGGATGCGGTGGAGAAGGTGAGGGTTGCGGGGGGTGCGGGTGCGGGGGATCTCCGGCGGTTCGCGGCGGAGGCGGCGCCGCTGGCCGCGGCGGTTGACGCGTTCTTCGAGGGGGTGCTGGTGATGGCGGATGACGCGGGGGTGCGGGGGAATCGGCTGGGGTTGCTGGCGCGGGTGAACGAGACGGCGGCGGGGGTGCTGGGGTGGGGGGAGCTCACGGGGTAGGGGGGCGCGCGGGGGTGTGGGGTACGGGGTGGTCGCGTCCGGTGGGTGGGTGCGGGTGCGCTGGGGTTGCTCGCGCAGTTCCTCCCCCAGACTTCGTCCGGGGGTACCCCCAGCGCCCCTTTGGGGCCCGTGTCCGGTGGGTGGGTGCGGGTGCGTTGGGGTTGCTCGCGCGGTTCCTCGCGCCCCTTCGGGGCCTCGGTGGATTAAGAGGGGGTTAAACGGGGCTTAAGGAGGGGGCGGGTGGGGGTTTTCGCAGGTCAGGAGGGGGGTGGGGGGAAGGGGGAGGGTTGGCCGGGGCGGGGGGCGTGCGTAGCATCAGGGCCCGTCGGCGGCGGCCGGCCGGGGCGGAGGCGGGTGCCTCCGACGTGGTGCGTGCTCACCTGGGTGGTCCTCGGGGCACGCGTCCGGCCGCCGCCGCGCGGAAGACCTGATCTCCCCCACAGACAAGGTACGTACGCCCATGGCTGCACATCGCGCGCGCCGCTACTCGCTCGGCGGACTCGTCCTCCTGGTCGCCGCCGCCCTCGTCACCGCCGTCCTGGTGTCCACCACCGGCCCCGCCGCCCGCAAGGCGGACGCCGCCGCCGCGCAGAGCTGGTCCGACGAGTTCGACGGGGCCGCGGGAAGCGCCCCCGACCCCGCGAAGTGGACCCATGAGACCGGCGGGTCCGGGAACGGCAACCACGAGCTGGAGTACTACACCAACAGCACGAGCAACGCGTCCCTCGACGGCGCCGGGCACCTGGTGATCACCGCCCGCAAGAACACCGACGCCGGCCTCAGCTGCTGGAACGGCCCCTGCCAGTACACCTCGGCCCGGCTCAACACGGCCTCGACCTTCACCCAGGCCTACGGGCACTTCGAGGCCCGGATCAAGATCCCGCGCGGCCAGGGCATGTGGCCGGCCTTCTGGATGATGGGCAACGACATCGGCAACGTCGGCTGGCCGAACAACGGCGAGCTGGACGTGATGGAGAACATCGGCAAGGAGCCGGGCAGCGTCCACGGCACCATCCACGGCCCCGGCTACTCCGGTGCGAACGGCATCGGCGCCGGCTACACCCTGCCCGGCGGCGCGGCCTTCGCGGACGACTTCCACACCTTCGCCGTCGACTGGAGCCCCACCGCGATCACCTGGTCGGTGGACGGGACGGCGTACGAGACCCGCACCCCGGCCGACGCGCACGGCAACAAGTGGGTCTTCGACCACCCGTTCTTCATCATCCTGAACCTGGCGGTCGGCGGTGACTGGCCGGGCTCCCCCGACGGTGCCACCGCGTTCCCGCAGAGCATGACCGTCGACTACGTCCGCGCCACCGCCTGGAACGGCAGCAGCACCACCACCGGCGGCTCGGCCACCGGCGGGTCCGGGACCAGCGCGCCCACCGCCCCGGCCAAGAGCGGCGCGATCAAGGGCATCGGCGGCATGTGCGCCGATGTCGCCGGCGGTTCGTCCGCCGACCGCACCCCGATCCAGCTGCACAACTGCACCGGCAACGCGGCCCAGCAGTGGACCATCGGCTCCGACGGCACCGTCCGGGCGCTCGGCAAGTGCCTGGACGTCAACGCCGCGTCCACCGCCGACGGCGCCGCCGTCCAGCTCTACGGCTGCAACGGCACCAAGGCGCAGCAGTGGACGTACACCGCGGCCCACGACCTGACCAACACCGGCGCCAACAAGTGCCTGGACGCCACCGGCAACTCCGCCGCGGACGGCACCCGGCTGCAGATCTGGTCCTGCACGGGCGGCGCCAACCAGAAGTGGACGGTCGGCTGACGCCGGCCGGGCAACGGGCAACACCGGCCAAGAGCACGCTCGTTCGGGCACGACCGGGTGACCTTGGCCGGTGTTACGTTTCCCCGGGCGCGCCCACTGTCCTCACCCCCCACCGGGCGCGGCCATCAGGGACGAGGGAGGAACCGCAATGCGGAACAAGGACGCCTGGAAGTCAAGGAGCACGGTGCGCAACCCGGTCGCGGTGTTAACGGTCGCGGCGGCGCTGGCGGCCGTCGGGCTGGCCGGAGCCGGCACGGCGCAGGCCGACCCGGTCGCGCCCGGTGTGTCGGTCGACATCGGCGGCAGCGGGGACGGCGGCACCTTCGTCGCCGACACCTACGGCACCGGGGGCATCCCCGACACCAAGCCGGACAGCGTCGCCAGCCTGCCCAACTGGGGACCGACCGTCGCCCACCCCATCCCGGCGGCGGTCTGGAACACCTCACGCTTCACCGAGTCGAGCTACTCGGTGCCCGGTCTCACGCCGGGCGCGACCTATCAGCTGCGGCTGTACTTCCTGGACTGGTACTACCAGCAGGCCGGCAAGCGGGTCTTCGATGTGGCGGTCGACGGCGCCACGGTGCTGACCGACTTCGACATCACCGGCACCGCCCAGGCCCGCGGGGCCGACGGCCAGGAGTCGTTCGGTGTGGAGGAGGACTTCCCGGTGACGGTGCCGGCCGATGGCACGGTGACCGTCGACTTCATCCGCGGCGCCGAGAACCAGCCGCAGGTCAACGCACTGGTGATCGTGCCGGCCGACTCCTGACCGGCCCGGATCCGACACTGTTCGGACCGGACCGGGTTTGGCACGGGATCGGGCCGGGGTAAGCTTCCCGGCCCGATTGGCCACGGCCATGCCGTCTATGGCAGACTACTCAAGTTGCTCGGTCGAGCGCCGATGCTGCGCGCCTCCCGTCGGGAGGACCGGAAGCGAGTCCCACAGTACTCGTCGCCTTATCTGCCTCACGGGGCAGCGCTGGGGCGGACGTACGGGAATCTTCCGGGAAGTGTCAGTGCGGTTCCGGCCAGGCATCCGGTGGGTGGTATCTCCCACGCAAACCCGTTGGCACGGATTTCCGCATGCGGAAAACCATGGCGAGGGGCGCGACACGCCCGACCGCGTGGGTCGGGCAAGCGGGTGTCAAGAGCGTAAATAGAGACAAGGACTACGGAGTAGCCATGGCGGGACAGAAGATCCGCATCCGGCTCAAGGCCTACGACCACGAGGTCATCGACTCCTCGGCGAAGAAGATCGTCGAGACGGTGACGCGTACTGGTGCGCAGGTCGCGGGCCCGGTGCCGCTGCCCACTGAGAAGAACGTGTACTGCGTCATCAAGTCGCCGCACAAGTACAAGGACTCGCGCGAGCACTTCGAGATGCGCACGCACAAGCGCCTGATCGACATCCTCGACCCGACGCCCAAGACCGTTGACTCGTTGATGCGCCTGGACCTGCCGGCCGGCGTTGACATCGAGATCAAGCTCTGAGAGGCGCGGAGAAGATGACCAAGCAGATCAAGGGCATCCTGGGCGAGAAGCTCGGCATGACCCAGGTCTGGGACGAGAACAACCGTGTCGTCCCGGTGACCGTCGTCAAGGCCGGCCCGAACGTCGTGACCCAGGTGCGTACCAACGACACCGACGGCTACGAGTCGGTCCAGCTCGCCTTCGGCGAGATCGACCCCCGCAAGGTGAACAAGCCGCTCAAGGGCCACTTCGCCAAGGCCGATGTCACCCCCCGCCGCCACCTGGTCGAGCTGCGTACCGCAGACGCCGGTGAGTACACGCTGGGCCAGGAGATCACCGCTGAGGTGTTCGAGGCCGGCGTCAAGGTGGACGTGACCGGCAAGAGCAAGGGCAAGGGCTTCGCCGGTGTCATGAAGCGTCACAACTTCAAGGGCCTGGGCGCCGGACACGGCGTGCAGCGCAAGCACCGTTCGCCGGGCTCCATCGGCGGCTGTGCCACCCCCGGCCGTGTCTTCAAGGGCATGCGCATGGCGGGTCGCATGGGCAACGAGCGCGTGACCACCCAGAACCTGACCGTCCACGCCGTTGACGCGGAGAAGGGCCTGCTGCTCATCAAGGGCGCGGTTCCTGGTCCGAACGGCGGCCTCGTCCTGGTCCGCACCGCGGCCAAGGGGGCCTGAGGGATATGACCACAGTTGACATCCTGTCGCCCGCGGGCGACACCACCGGGACCGTAGAGCTCCCGGCCGAGATCTTCGACGCCAAGGTCAGCATCCCGCTGATCCACCAGGTCGTCGTCGCGCAGCTGGCCGCCGCCCGTCAGGGCACGCACAAGGTCAAGCGTCGTGGCGAGGTCCGCGGTGGTGGCAAGAAGCCGTACCGCCAGAAGGGCACCGGCCGCGCCCGTCAGGGCTCGACCCGCGCTCCGCAGTTCGTCGGCGGTGGCGTCGTGCACGGTCCCGTACCGCGCGACTACTCGCAGCGGACCCCCAAGAAGATGAAGGCCGCCGCGCTGCGCGCCGCCCTCACCGACCGGGCGCGGCACGACCGCATCCACGTGGTGAGCGGCGTCATCGAGGGCGAGGCCCCGTCGACCAAGGCAGCCAGGACGCTGTTCGGCAAGATCAGCGAGCGCAAGAACCTGCTGCTGGTCATCGAGCGTGCCGACGAGGCCGCCTGGCTGTCCGCCCGGAACCTGCCCCAGGTGCACATCCTGGACGCCGGCCAGCTGAACACGTACGACGTGCTCGTCTCCGACGACGTGGTCTTCACCAAGGCCGCCTTCGACCGTTTTGTCGGCGTCCCCGGTAACGGCGCCGCCGAGACCGAAGGGAGCGACGCCTGATGGCCGAGCAGACCGACACGCAGACCGACACGCAGACCGTGACCGACGCCGTGGTCGAGACCGCGATCACCAGCAAGACGTTCACGGACCCCCGTGACCTCTTGATCAAGCCGGTGGTCTCGGAGAAGAGCTACGCGCTGCTCGACGAGAACAAGTACACGTTCGTCGTCGACCCGCGTGCGAACAAGACCCAGATCAAGCAGGCCGTCGAGACGGTCTTCCAGGTCAAGGTCACCGGGGTCAACACGATCAACCGGCAGGGCAAGCGCAAGCGCACCCGCACCGGTTTCGGCAAGCGCTCCAACACCAAGCGCGCCATCGTGACCCTTGCCGAGGGCGACCGCATCGACATCTTCGGCGGCCCGGTCTCCTAACAGGGACCGGATCGTATCGAAGTCCGGAATTCATCCGAGGACTGAGAAATGGGTATCCGCAAGTACAAGCCGACGACCCCGGGCCGTCGTGGCTCCAGTGTCGCCGACTTCGTCGAAATCACGCGGTCCACGCCGGAGAAGTCGCTGGTCCGCCCGCTGCACAGCAAGGGCGGCCGTAACAACGCCGGTCGTGTGACCGTTCGCCACCAAGGTGGTGGCCACAAGCGCGCCTACCGTGTCATCGACTTCCGTCGGCACGACAAGGACGGCGTGCCCGCCAAGGTCGCGCACATCGAGTACGACCCCAACCGCACCGCGCGCATCGCGCTGCTGCACTACGCGGACGGCGAGAAGCGCTACATCCTCGCCCCCGCCCGCCTGCAGCAGGGCGACCGGATCGAGAACGGCGCCAACGCCGACATCAAGCCGGGCAACAACCTGCCGCTGCGCAACATCCCGGTGGGTACCACGATCCACGCGATCGAGCTGCGGCCCGGTGGCGGCGCGAAGATCTCCCGCTCCGCGGGTGCTTCGGTCCAGCTGCTGGCGAAGGAAGGCAACATGGCCACCCTTCGCATGCCGTCCGGCGAGGTCCGGATGGTCGACGTCCGCTGCCGCGCCACCATCGGCGAGGTCGGCAACGCCGAGCAGTCCAACATCAACTGGGGCAAGGCCGGCCGGATGCGGTGGAAGGGCGTACGCCCGACCGTCCGCGGTGTGGCCATGAACCCGGTGGACCACCCGCACGGTGGTGGTGAGGGCAAGACCTCCGGTGGTCGCCACCCGGTCTCCCCGTGGGGTCAGAAGGAAGGTCGTACTCGTTCGCCGAAGAAGGCGAGCAGCAAGTACATCGTCCGCCGCCGCAAGTCGAACAAGAAGCGCTAGGAGCGGGTGTAGATGCCGCGCAGTCTCAAGAAGGGGCCCTTCGTCGACGACCACCTGAGCAAGAAGGTGGACGTACAGAACGAAGCCGGCACCAAGAACGTCATCAAGACCTGGTCCCGCCGCTCGATGATCACTCCGGCCATGCTCGGCCACACGATCGCGGTGCACGACGGCCGTAAGCACGTCCCGGTGTTTGTCACTGAGTCGATGGTCGGCCACAAGCTCGGCGAGTTCGCGCCGACCCGCACCTTCCGCGGCCACGAGAAGGACGACCGCAAGTCGCGTCGTCGCTGACAGCGGCTGAGCGACAGGGCAGACGCGAACAGACATGACAGACACTGAAGGGACGACCATGGAAGCCAGGGCCCAGGCGCGGTACATCCGCGTCACGCCCATGAAGGCCCGCCGCGTGGTGGACCTCATCCGTGGCATGGATGCCACGGAGGCTCAGGCGGTCCTGCGTTTCACCCCGCAGGCCGCGAGCGTGCCGGTCGGCAAGGTGCTCGACAGCGCCATTGCCAACGCCGCACACAACTACGACCACACGGACCCCGAGACGCTGTTCGTCAGCGAGGCGTACGTGGACGAGGGCCCGACCCTCAAGCGTTTCCGTCCGCGGGCCCAGGGCCGCGCGTACCGGATCCGCAAGCGGACCAGTCACATCACCGTGGTCCTCGCCAGCAAGGAAGGGACCCGGTAATGGGCCAGAAGGTTAACCCGTACGGGTTCCGGCTCGGCATCACCACGGACTTCAAGTCCCGGTGGTACGCCGACAAGCTGTACAAGGACTACGTCAAGGAAGACGTCGCCATCCGCCGGATGATGACGCAGGGCATGGAGCGGGCCGGCATCTCCAAGGTGGAGATCGAGCGCACCCGTGACCGCGTCCGCGTCGACATCCACACCGCCCGGCCGGGCATCGTCATCGGCCGCCGCGGCGCGGAGGCCGACCGTATCCGCGGTGACCTGGAGAAGCTGACCGGCAAGCAGGTCCAGCTGAACATCCTTGAGGTCAAGAACCCGGAGATGGACGCTCAGCTGGTGGCCCAGGCTGTCGCCGAGCAGCTGTCCTCCCGCGTCTCCTTCCGCCGTGCCATGCGCAAGAGCATGCAGGGCACGCTGAAGGCCGGCGCCAAGGGCATCAAGATCCAGTGCGGTGGCCGTCTCGGCGGCGCCGAGATGTCCCGCTCCGAGTTCTACCGCGAGGGCCGGGTCCCGCTGCACACCCTGCGTGCCAACGTGGACTACGGCTTCTTCGAGGCCAAGACCACCTTCGGCCGGATCGGTGTGAAGGTCTGGATCTACAAGGGCGACGTCAAGAACATCGCCGAGGTCCGCGCCGACAACGCGGCCGCCCGGGCCGGCAACCGTCCCGCCCGTGGCGGTGCCGGTGGCGGCAACGAGCGTCCGCAGCGCCGCGGTGGCGAGCGCGGTGGCCGTGGTCGTCGTCCCCAGACGGACGGAGGAGCCCCGGCCGTCAAGGCCGAGACCGCTCCCGCCGCCGCTGAGGCCCCGGCCGCGGAGACCCCCGGAACGGAAGGCTGAGTACCATGCTGATCCCCCGCAGGGTCAAGCACCGCAAGCAGCACCACCCCGGTCGTGATGGCATGGCCAAGGGCGGCACGGAGCTGGCGTTCGGTGAGTTCGGCCTCCAGGCCGTCACCCCCGCCTACGTGACCAACCGGCAGATCGAGTCCGCTCGTATCTCCATCACCCGGCACATCAAGCGTGGCGGCAAGGTCTGGATCAACATCTACCCGGACCGTCCGATCACCAAGAAGCCCGCCGAGACCCGGATGGGTTCCGGTAAGGGTTCGCCGGAGTGGTGGATCGCGAACGTCAAGCCCGGACGGGTGATGTTCGAGCTGTCTTTCCCGAACGAGAAGGTTGCTCGTGAGGCGCTGACCCGCGCCGCGCACAAGCTTCCGATGAAGTGCCGCATCGTGCGGCGCGAGGCAGGTGAGTCGTGATGGCGGCCGGTACCAAGGCGACCGAGCTGCGCCAGCTCGGCGACGAGGAACTCGTCGGCAAGCTGCGTGAGGCCAAGGAGGAGCTGTTCAACCTCCGCTTCCAGGCGGCCACCGGACAGCTCGAGAACAACACTCGGCTGAGGACCGTCCGTAAGGACATCGCCCGGATCTACACGCTGATGCGCGAGCGCGAGCTGGGCATCGAGACCGTGGAAACGGTGGAGCCGGTGGAGAGCGCCTGATGAGCGAGAGCAACGTGACAGCAGAGACGAACGAGCGCGGCTTCCGGAAGACCCGTGAGGGTCTGGTGGTCAGCGACAAGATGGACAAGACCGTTGTGGTCGCCGTCGAGGACCGTGTGAAGCACGCCCTGTACGGCAAGGTCATCCGTCGCACCAACAAGCTCAAGGCGCACGACGAGCAGAACGCCGCGGGTATCGGCGACCGTGTCCTCCTGATGGAGACCCGGCCGCTGTCCGCGACCAAGCGCTGGCGCGTCGTGGAGATCCTCGAAAAGGCGAAGTAACTCTCGCCATGTAATCCCTGAGCGGGTATCCGCTCAGGACCGTTCCGTCAGGCTCGGCGGCGGGGCCCGTGCAGCACTGCGGGCCCCCCGCCGGGAACCGACGCGACACACAGGAGAAAGACGTGATCCAGCAGGAGTCGCGGCTTCGGATCGCCGACAACACAGGTGCGAAGGAAATCCTCTGCATCCGTGTTCTCGGTGGCTCGGGCCGCCGCTACGCGGGCATCGGTGACGTCATCGTCGCCACCGTCAAGGACGCGATCCCCGGTGGCAACGTGAAGAAGGGCGAGGTCGTCAAGGCGGTCATCGTGCGCACCGTCAAGGAGCGCCGCCGTGCCGACGGCTCGTACATCCGCTTCGACGAGAACGCGGCCGTCATCCTCAAGAACGATGGCGACCCGCGTGGCACCCGAATCTTCGGCCCGGTGGGCCGTGAGCTGCGCGAGAAGAAGTTCATGAAGATCGTCTCCCTCGCGCCGGAGGTGCTGTAACCGATGAAGATCAAGAAGGGCGACCTGGTCCAGGTCATCACCGGTAAGGACAAGGGCAAGCAGGGCAAGGTCATCGTGGCCTACCCCCGCGAGGACCGGGTTCTGGTCGAGGGTGTCAACCGGGTCAAGAAGCACACCAAGGCCGGCCAGACCGACCGCGGTTCGAAGACCGGCGGCATCATCACCACCGAGGCGCCCGTCCACGTCAGCAACGTGCAGCTGGTTGTTGAGAAGGACGGCAAGAAGGTCGTGACTCGCGTCGGTTTCCGCTTCGACGACGAGGGCAACAAGATCCGCGTTGCCAAGCGGACCGGTGAGGACATCTGATGAGCGCCACCGACACGACGACGCACGTCTCGCCGCGCCTCAAGGCGCGCTACCGTGACGAGATCGCCGGCAAGCTGCGTGACGAGTTCAAGTACGCCAACGTCATGCAGATCCCGGGTCTCACCAAGATCGTGGTCAACATGGGTGTGGGCGACGCCGCCCGCGACTCCAAGCTGATCGAGGGCGCGATCCGCGACCTCGGCACGATCACCGGCCAGAAGCCGCAGGTCACCAAGGCCCGCAAGTCCATCGCGCAGTTCAAGCTGCGTGAGGGTCAGCCGATCGGCGCGCACGTCACGCTGCGCGGCGACCGGATGTGGGAGTTCCTGGACCGCCTGCTGTCGCTGGCGCTGCCGCGTATCCGCGACTTCCGCGGCCTGTCGCCGAAGCAGTTCGACGGCCGGGGCAACTACACCTTCGGTCTCACCGAGCAGGTCATGTTCCACGAGATCGACCAGGACAAGATCGACCGCGTCCGGGGTATGGACATCACCGTGGTCACCACGGCGACCAACGACGATGAGGGCCGCGCCCTCCTCCGTCACCTCGGCTTCCCGTTCAAGGAGGCGTGAGCCGTGGCGAAGAAGGCTCTCATTGCCAAGGCCGCCCGCAAGCCCAAGTTCGCTGTGCGCGCGTACAACCGCTGCCAGCGTTGTGGCCGGCCGCACTCCGTCTACCGCAAGTTCGGCCTGTGCCGCGTGTGCCTTCGTGAGATGGCGCACCGTGGTGAACTGCCGGGCGTGACCAAGAGCTCCTGGTAATCCCTTCTCAGTTCTCAGGGAACCAGGACCGATCCACTACGCCGTAGGTCCCCGCACCACACCCGTCCCCGGCTCCGGCCGGGGGAGAGGGACGGAGCAGACAGGAAACCCCGGCGAGAGAGGCCCAGGGCCAACTCATGACCATGACCGACCCCATCGCAGACATGCTGACCCGTCTGCGGAACGCGAACTCGGCGTACCACGACGATGTCGAGATGCCGTTCAGCAAGATCAAGTCGCACATCGCGGAGATCCTCCAGCAGGAGGGCTACATCACCGGCTGGAAGGTCGAGGACGCCGAGGTCGGCAAGAACCTCGTCCTCGAGCTGAAGTTCGGCCCGAACCGCGAGCGCTCGATCGCCGGCATCAAGCGGATCAGCAAGCCGGGTCTGCGGGTCTACGCAAAGTCCACCAACCTGCCGAGGGTGCTCGGTGGCCTGGGCGTGGCGATCATCTCCACGTCGCACGGGCTGCTCACCGGCCAGCAGGCGCAGAAGAAGGGCGTGGGTGGGGAAGTCCTCGCCTACGTCTGGTAACCGGGAAAAGAGAGGTAAAGCAATGTCGCGCATCGGCAAGCTGCCCATCTCGGTTCCCGCCGGAGTGGACGTCACCATCGACGGCCGCACGGTCGCGGTGAAGGGCCCGAAGGGCTCCCTCACCCACACCGTCGCCGCGCCGATCGAGATCGCAAAGGGCGAGGACGGCGTTCTGCACGTCACCCGCCCCAACGACGAGCGTGTCTCGAAGGCCCTGCACGGCCTGTCCCGCACGCTGGTGGCGAACATGATCACCGGCGTGACCGCGGGCTACAGCAAGTCCCTCGAGATCAGCGGCGTCGGCTACCGCGTCCAGGCGAAGGGCTCCAACCTGGAGTTCGCGCTGGGCTACAGCCACCCGATTCTCGTCGAGGCCCCCGAGGGCATCTCCTTCAAGGTCGAGTCCCCGGTCAAGTTCTCGGTCGAGGGCATCGACAAGCAGAAGGTCGGCGAAGTGGCGGCCAACATCCGCAAGCTGCGGAAGCCTGACCCGTACAAGGCGAAGGGCGTCAAGTACGCCGGCGAAGTCATCCGCCGCAAGGTCGGAAAGGCGGGTAAGTAGCCATGGCATACGGTGTGAAGATCGCCAAGGGCAAGGCGTACAAGGGTGCCGCTCTCAAGCGGCGCCACATCCGGGTGCGCAAGCGCGTCTCCGGTACGGCCGAGCGTCCGCGCCTGGTGGTGACGCGGTCCAACCGCGGCATCGTGGCGCAGGTCGTCGACGACCTCGCGGGCCACACGCTCGCGTCCGCGTCGACCCTCGACGCGTCCATCCGTGGCGGCGAAGGCGACAAGAGCGCCAAGGCCAAGCAGGTCGGCCAGCTCGTGGCCGAGCGTGCCAAGGCCAAGGGCGTCGAGGCTGTCGTGTTCGACCGTGGCGGCAACCAGTACGCGGGGCGCATCGCCGCCCTGGCGGACGCCGCCCGCGAAGCCGGTCTGAAGTTCTGACCAGGTTCCGTAGCTGACGGAAAACGAAGAGAGGTAATCCAATGGCTGGACCCCAGCGCCGCGGAAGCGGTGCCGGTGGCGGCGAGCGACGGGACCGCAAGGACCGGCGGGACGGCGGCCAGCAGGCCGAGAAGACCGCCTACGTCGAACGGGTCGTCGCGATCAACCGCGTCGCCAAGGTAGTGAAGGGTGGTCGTCGCTTCAGCTTCACCGCGCTGGTCGTGGTGGGCGATGGTGACGGCACCGTGGGTGTCGGTTACGGCAAGGCCAAGGAGGTGCCGGCCGCCATCGCCAAGGGTGTTGAGGAGGCCAAGAAGCACTTCTTCAAGGTCCCCCGTATCCAGGGCACCATCCCGCACCCGATCCAGGGCGAGAAGGCCGCGGGCGTCGTCCTGCTCAAGCCGGCTTCCCCCGGTACCGGCGTCATCGCCGGTGGCCCGGTGCGTGCCGTGCTGGAGTGCGCGGGCATCCACGACGTGCTGTCCAAGAGCCTCGGCTCGGACAACGCGATCAACATCGTGCACGCCACGGTGGCGGCTCTGCAGGGCCTGCAGCGGCCCGAGGAGATCGCCGCCCGCCGCGGGCTGCCGATCGAGGACGTCGCGCCGGCCGCCCTGCTGCGCGCGCGTGCCGGGGTTGGTGTGTGATGGCGCGTCTCAAGGTCACGCAGACCAAGTCCTACATCGGCAGCAAGCAGAACCACCGTGACACCCTGCGTTCGCTCGGCCTGAAGCGGCTGAACGACGTGGTGGTCAAGGAGGACCGCCCGGAGATCCGCGGCATGGTCCAGACCGTCCGCCACCTCGTCACGGTCGAGGAGGTCGACTGATCATGGGTGAGAACAGCCCGATCAAGATCCACAACCTCCGTCCGGCCCCGGGCGCCAAGACCGCCAAGACCCGTGTGGGTCGAGGCGAGGGCTCCAAGGGCAAGACGGCCGGTCGTGGCACCAAGGGCACCAAGGCCCGCTACCAGGTTCCGGAGCGCTTCGAGGGCGGGCAGATGCCCCTCCACATGCGGCTCCCGAAGCTCAAGGGCTTCAAGAACCCGTTCCGTACCGAGTACCAGGTGGTCAACCTGGACAAGCTCGCGGCTCTCTACCCCGAGGGTGGCGAGGTCACGGTGGCCGATCTGGTCGCCAAGGGCGCGGTGCGGAAGAACCAGCTCGTCAAGGTGCTCGGCACCGGCGAGATCTCCGTGGCACTGCAGGTGACCGTTGACGCGGCCTCCGGCTCTGCCAAGGAGAAGATCGCCGCCGCCGGCGGCACGGTGAACGAACTCGTCTGAGTCCAGCTGAGTCCGGCTGAGTTCAGCTGAGGTATTCGTCACACCTTGACCGGGGATGTCCAGCACCTAGGGGCGTCCCCGGTCGTTCTTTGTGTGGGCTTCCTTGACCGAACACCGGCTGATTGCTGGCCGATTGGTCATTCCTTGGGAGCCCGCCTCGCAGGTAGGGTGGCGAGCGCTGTTAGTCTCCGGAGGCCTGTGTGCTTTCCGCGGGTGCGACAGTAGATACCGTCCCCCACCTGTCAGGCCCGTCAGAACCCACCAGACCGTCCTTCCGCCGAGCGCGGGGGGTTGCAGGAGGCACCGTGCTCACCGCGTTCGCCCGGGCGTTCAGGACGCCCGACCTGCGCAAGAAGCTCTTGTTCACACTCGCCATCGTGGTGGTCTACCGCCTGGGCGCGCATGTCCCGGTGCCCGGAATCGACTACACGGTCGTGAACGAGTGCATCAAGGACACGAAGGGCAACAACAGTCTCTTCGGACTGGTGAACATGTTCAGCGGAGGCGCACTGCTCCAGCTGACGATCTTCGCGCTGGGAATCATGCCGTACATCACGGCGAGCATCATCCTCCAGCTGCTCACCGTGGTCATTCCGCGCCTGGAAGCCCTGAAGAAGGAGGGCCAGGCCGGTACCACGAAGATCACCCAGTACACCCGTTACCTGACGGTGGCGCTGGCCGTGCTGCAGGGCACCGGCCTGGTGGCCACCGCGCGTTCCGGCAGCCTCTTCTCGAACTGCACGAACGCCAACAACATCGTGCCGAACCAGTCGATCTTCACCACGGTGACCATGGTGGCCTGCATGACGGCCGGCACCGTGATGATCATGTGGCTCGGTGAGCTGATCACCGACCGCGGTATCGGCAACGGCATGTCCATCCTGATGTTCGTCGCCATCGCGGCCGGCTTCCCCGGCTCGCTGTGGGCGATCAAGGTCTCCGGCAAGATCGCCGGCGGCTGGGTCGAGTTCCTCGCGGTGATCGCGGTCGGTCTGGCGATGGTGGGCCTGGTGGTCTTCGTCGAACAGGCCCAGCGCCGGATCCCGGTGCAGTACGCCAAGCGCATGATCGGCCGGCGGTCGTACGGCGGCACATCCACGTACATCCCGCTCAAGGTCAACCAGGCCGGTGTCATCCCGGTCATCTTCGCCTCGTCGCTGCTGTACATCCCGGCGCTGATCGTCCAGTTCTCCGGGTCGACGGCCGGCTGGGCGCAGTGGATCAGCCAGAACATGACCAAGGGCGATCACCCGATCTACATGGCCCTGTACTTCCTGCTGATCGTCTTCTTCGCCTTCTTCTACGTCGCGATCTCCTTCAACCCCGAAGAAGTCGCCGATAATATGAAGAAGTATGGTGGCTTCATCCCCGGTATCCGCGCAGGACGCCCCACCGCCGAGTACCTGAGTTACGTGCTCAACCGCATCACGTGGCCGGGCGCGCTGTACCTGGGTCTCATCGCCCTCGTTCCCACGATCGCCATCGCGATCTTCAACGGGAGCAACGGCAACTTCCCGCTCGGCGGCACCAGCATCCTGATCATCGTGGGTGTCGGCCTGGAGACCGTGAAGCAGATCGAGAGCCAGCTCCAGCAGCGTAACTACGAAGGGTTCCTCCGCTGATGCGAATCGTCCTGGTCGGGCCGCCCGGCGCCGGCAAGGGGACGCAGGCCGCGTACCTCGCCAAGAACCTGTCGATCCCGCACATCTCCACGGGCGACCTGTTCCGCGCCAACATCAATCAGGGCACCGACCTGGGCAAGCAGGCGAAGGCGTACATGGACGCCGGCGAGCTGGTGCCCGACGAGGTCACCATCGGCATGGCCGAGGACCGGCTGGAGCAGCCGGACGCGGCCAAGGGCTTCCTGCTCGACGGCTTCCCGCGCAACGAACCGCAGGCCCGGGCGCTGGACGCCTACCTGGAGCGCAAGGGCCTCCGGCTGGACGGCGTGCTGGACCTCGAAGTGCCCGAGGACGAGGTGGTCAAGCGGATCGCCGGCCGCCGGATCTGCCGCAACGACGGCGCGCACGTCTTCCACCTGGAATACAAGCGCCCCAAGGTGGACGGCGTCTGCGACGAGTGCGGCGGCGAGCTGTACCAGCGGGCCGACGACGCCGAGGACAAGGTCCGCACCCGGCTGGACGTCTACCACCGTGAGACCGAGCCGATCATCGACTACTACAAGCAGCAGGACCTGGTGGTGACGATCTCCGCGCTCGGGCCGGTGCCCGAGGTGACCCAGCGGGCGATGGAAGCGCTGCGCAGGACCGGCTGACCGTTCCACCGCACGGAATGTGCATGCCATAAGGCCGTGGTGCCCCGACGGGCGCCACGGCCTTATGGTTGAACGGGCGCCCACTCACTCGCGGGCGCAGCGATACGAGGAGGACGTCGGCGGCGATGGTGGAGATCAAGACCCCGGAGCAGATCGCCAGGATGCGTGCCGCGGGGCTGGTCGTCGCGGCGATCCACGAGGCGACCCGGGCGGCGGCGGTGCCCGGCGCGAGCACCAAGGACCTGGACGAGATCGCCGCGAAGGTGATCGCCGACCACGGCGCCAAGCCCAACTTCCTGGGGTACGGCGGCTTCCCCGGCACCATCTGCACCTCGGTGAACGACGTGGTGGTGCACGGCATCCCGGACCGTACGACGGTGCTCAAGAGCGGCGACATCATCTCCATCGACGCCGGCGCCATCGTGGACGGCTGGCACGGCGACGCGGCCATCACCTGCTTCGTGGGGGAGGGCCACCGGCCCGAGGTGGTCGAGCTCAGCCGGGTCACCGAGGAGTCCATGTGGGCCGGCATCGCCGCGTTCCGCAAGGGCAACCGGCTGGAGGACATCTCCCGGGGCGTGGAGTCGTACATCCGCCGCCAGCCGCGGCCGGCCGCCGGCAAGTACGGCATCGTCGAGGACTACGGCGGGCACGGCATCGGCAGCGAGATGCACATGGACCCGCACCTGCTCAATTACGTCACCAAGAAGCGCGGGCGCGGGATCAAGCTGGTCCCCGGCGTGTGCCTGGCCATCGAGCCGATGGTGACCCTCGGCTCCCCGGCCACCCACGTGATGGAGGACGAGTGGACCGTCCGCACCGATGACGGCTCCTGGGCCGCCCACTGGGAGCACTCGATCGCCCTGACCGAGGAGGGCGTCCTCGTGCTGACCGCCCCCGACGGCGGCCGTGCCAAGCTCGCCGAGTTCGGCATCACGGTCGCTCCCGACCCGCTGGCCTGAGCCGGGGGCCGTCCGGACGGCGCGGTCAGGGGCCTGCGGGCCGCAGGGGTCGCCCGTACGGGTGGCGATCCGGCGGCTTAGTGATCTTGCGGGGTGGGCATACATCCCTGATTCGTCTTTCCGGAGGGCGTGGCGTAGACTCATACGTCGGCTCTCGTGTGCCATCCGGCATGTCCGGAGCCGGCCCCGGTAGCCGATCCCGAAAGCAGGACATGGCCAAAAAGCAAGGCGCCATCGAAATTGAAGGCACCGTGATCGAGTCTCTGCCGAACGCGATGTTCAAGGTGGAGCTGCAGAACGGTCACAAGGTCCTCGCGCACATCAGCGGCAAGATGCGGATGCACTACATCCGGATCCTCCCGGATGACCGGGTCGTGGTGGAGCTCTCGCCGTACGACCTGACGCGCGGACGGATCGTCTACCGATACAAGTAACCGCTTGTAGATCTGAACACGACCCCGGAGAACCTCAGTCCCATGAAGGTCAAGCCGAGCGTCAAGAAGATCTGCGACAAGTGCAAGGTGATCCGCCGCCACGGCCGGGTCATGGTCATCTGCGACAACCTGCGCCACAAGCAGCGCCAGGGCTGACGCAAGCCGACCGAGCCGACCACCTGACTTCGCAGCACTTCGCGCGACGCACACACGCACATACGCAGTGCCCATCCTCTGCTCCAAGGGGATGACACCCCCGGTGGAGGCCGGGGACCCGGTCCGTACCTGGTACGGCGGACGGGGAACCGGCGCTGCGGAAGACCTCCGAAACCATCAGGAGCCAAGAAAATGGCACGCCTTTCAGGCGTTGACCTCCCGCGCGAGAAGCGCGTGGAGATCGCCCTCACCTACGTCTTCGGCATCGGGCGCTCCCGCTCCCAGGAGATCCTGAAGAACACGGGTGTGAACCCCGACACCCGGGTGCGAGACCTTGCCGAGGACGACCTCGTCAAGATCGGCAAGTGGGTGGACGAGAACTACACGACCGAGGGTGACCTCCGCCGTGAGATCCAGTCCGACATCCGCCGCAAGGTGGAGATCGGCTCCTACCAGGGTCTGCGTCACCGCCGGGGCCTGCCGGTCCACGGCCAGCGCACGCACACCAACGCCCGCACCCGCAAGGGCCCGCGTCGCGCCATCGCCGGCAAGAAGAAGCCGGGCAAGAAGTAGTCCTCAGCCGGACGCCCATCAGCGGTCTTCGCTGTAGGACCGACCACCTCCACCGGGAGAACTTGACACATGCCTCCTAAGGGCCGTCAGGGCGCAGCCAAGAAGGTGCGCCGCAAGGAAAAGAAGAACGTCGCTCACGGGCACGCCCACATCAAGAGCACGTTCAACAACACCATCGTCTCGATCACCGACCCTGCCGGGAACGTGATCTCCTGGGCCTCCGCCGGTCACGTCGGCTTCAAGGGCTCGCGCAAGTCCACCCCCTTCGCCGCGCAGATGGCCGCCGAGTCGGCCGCCCGCCGGGCGCAGGAGCACGGCATGCGCAAGGTGGACGTCTTCGTCAAGGGTCCCGGCTCCGGCCGTGAGACCGCGATCCGCTCCCTCCAGGCCACCGGCCTTGAGGTGGGTTCGATCCAGGACGTCACCCCGACCCCGCACAACGGCTGCCGCCCGCCGAAGCGCCGCCGCGTCTGACCAGCGAAGTACAGGAGAACTAGACAATGGCGCGTTACACCGGGGCCGACTGCAAGCGTTGCCGTCGGGAGAAGCAGAAGCTCTTCCTCAAGGGAGCGAAGTGCGAGAGCGCGAAGTGCCCGATCGAGATCCGTCCTTACCCCCCGGGTGAGCACGGACGCGGGCGCACCAAGGACAGCGAGTACCTGCTTCAGCTGCGTGAGAAGCAGAAGTGCGCGCGGATCTACGGTGTCCTCGAGAAGCAGTTCGTGAACTACTACAAGGAAGCGAACCAGAAGACCGGCAAGACCGGTGAGAACCTTCTGCGCATCCTTGAGACCCGCCTCGACAACGTGGTGTACCGGGCCGGCTTCGCCAAGTCCCGCGACCACGCCCGTCAGCTGGTCCGTCACGGACACATCACCGTCAACGGCCGCAAGACCGACATCCCGTCGGCCCGCGTGGCTGTGAACGACATCGTCGAGGTCCGCGAGTCGTCCCGGAACCTGACCCCGTTCGCGGTGGCGCAGGGTGAAGCGGGCGACAAGACGGTGCCGGCCTGGCTTGAGGCCAACGCCGGCAAGCTGCGGATCCTCGTGCACAGCATGCCCGAGCGCCAGGTGATCGACACCCAGGTGCAGGAGCAGCTGATCGTCGAGCTCTACTCGAAGTAATTCGGGGCTGCTCACGGTCACGGGCGGTACGGATCGTTTTCCGGTTCTGTTACGGGTTCGGTCGGTACCGCCCGTACCCTCGTAGTACAGGGGGCGTCAAATAGCGGGCGCCCACGACAGAAGGATTCACCACATGCTGATCGCTCAGCGTCCCTCGTTGACCGAAGAGGTCGTCGACGAGTTCCGCTCCCGGTTCGTGATCGAGCCGCTGGAGCCGGGATTCGGCTACACCCTCGGCAACTCCCTGCGTCGTACGCTCCTCTCCTCGATCCCGGGTGCGGCGGTCACCTCGATCCGGGTCGACGGGGTCCTGCACGAGTTCACCACCGTGCCGGGCGTCAAGGAGGACGTCACCGACGTCATCCTCAACATCAAGCAGCTCGTCGTCTCCTCGGAGCACGACGAGCCGGTCGTGATGTACCTGCGCAAGCAGGGCCCGGGCGTCGTCACCGCCGCGGACATCGCGCCGCCGGCCGGTGTCGAGGTGCACAACCCCGACCTGGTGCTCGCCACGCTGAACGCCAAGGGCAAGCTGGAGATGGAGCTGACCGTCGAGCGCGGTCGCGGCTACGTCTCCGCGGTGCAGAACAAGCAGCAGGGCCAGGAGATCGGCCGGATCCCGGTCGACTCGATCTACAGCCCGGTGCTCAAGGTCACGTACAAGGTCGAGGCGACCCGTGTCGAGCAGCGCACCGACTTCGACAAGCTGATCGTCGACGTCGAGACGAAGCAGGCGATGCGGCCGCGTGACGCCATGGCGTCGGCCGGCAAGACCCTGGTCGAGCTCTTCGGTCTGGCCCGCGAGCTGAACGTCGACGCCGAGGGCATCGACATGGGCCCGTCGCCGACGGACGCGGCGCTGGCCGCGGACCTGGCGCTGCCGATCGAGGAGCTGGAGCTCACGGTCCGCTCCTACAACTGCCTCAAGCGCGAGGGCATCCACTCGGTGGGTGAGCTCGTGGCCCGCTCCGAGGCGGACCTGCTCGACATCCGCAACTTCGGTGCGAAGTCGATCGACGAGGTCAAGGCGAAGCTCGCCGGTATGGGTCTGGCCCTCAAGGACAGCCCGCCCGGATTCGACCCCACCGCCGCGGCGGACGCCTTCGGCGCCGACGACGACGTGGACGCGGGCTTCGTGGAGACCGAGCAGTACTAGTCCCACCGACCGGTAAGGCGGGGGTCCACCCCCGCCCCCACCGGACATGCCCCTCTCAGGGGGGCGTAACGAGCTCCGGAGCGGTAGCTCCGGGTATTCCGGGTCTGCAGCCGCAGGCCCGGCACTGACATCGGTACCTGACACGGCCGGTGCAGCGAAGAAGGAGAAAGACCATGCCTCAGCCCGCAAAGGGTGCCCGTCTGGGCGGCGGCGCCGCGCACGAGAAGCTGCTCCTCGCGAACCTCGCGAAGTCGCTCTTCGAGCACGGCCGGATCACCACCACCGAGGCCAAGGCGCGCCGGCTGCGCCCGGTCGCGGAGCGGCTGATCACCAAGGCGAAGAAGGGCGACATCCACAACCGTCGCCAGGTGCTGCAGTCGATCACGGACAAGGGCGTCGTCCACACGCTCTTCACCGAGATCGCCCCGCGGTACGAGAACCGCCCGGGTGGCTACACCCGGATCACCAAGATCGGCAACCGCCGCGGCGACAACGCGCCGATGGCGGTCATCGAGCTGGTGGAGGCCCTCACCGTGGCCCAGCAGGCCACCGGCGAGGCCGAAGCGGCCACCAAGCGGTCCGCCAAGGACCGTGCGGGCGACGAGGCGCTGTCCGAGCTCAAGCAGGACGACGCCCCGGTCGAGGACGCCAAGCCCGAGACCGTCGAGGACGCCGCTCCGGCGGCCGACGCGGACGAGGAGTCCAAGGACGCCTGAGCGTCCTGACACACCGACGGGCGGGCCCGTACCCCTTGGGGTGCGGGCCCGTTCGGCATGAGCGAGGAGTGACGCATGAGCGACGAGCCGGCGGCCGGTTCGGTGCGGGTGCGGCTGGATCTGGCGTACGACGGGGCCGGGTTCTCCGGGTGGGCCAAGCAGCGGGAGCGGCGGACCGTACAGGGGGAGCTGGAGGCGGCGATCAGGACCGTGCTGCGGTTGCCGGAGCCGGTCGAGCTGACGGTCGCCGGGCGGACCGACGCCGGGGTGCACGCGCGCGGTCAGGTGGCGCACGTGGACCTGCCGGCGGACGTGTGGGCCGCGCACGGCGACCAGCTGCGCCGGCGGCTGGCCGGGCGGCTGCCGGCGGACGTACGGGTGTGGACGGCGACGAAGGCGCCGGCCGGCTTCAACGCGCGGTTCTCGGCGATCTGGCGCCGGTACGCCTTCCGGATCGGTGACCACCCCGGCGGGGTCGACCCGCTGCTGCGCGGCCACGTGCTCTGGCACGACCGGCCGGTGGACGTCGCGGCGATGAACGAGGCCGCCGCGCTGCTGCTGGGCGAGCACGACTTCGCCGCGTACTGCAAGAAGCGGGAGGGCGCGACCACCATCCGTACGCTGCTCGACCTGCGCTGGGAGCGGACCGCGGAGGGCCTGGCGGAGGCGACGGTACGGGCCGACGCCTTCTGCCACAACATGGTGCGCGCGCTGATCGGCGCGATGGTCCTGGTCGGCGACGGCCACCGGCCGGTGACCTTCCCCGCCGCGGTGCTGGCGGGCCGGGTGCGCGACTCGGCGGTCAGGGTGCTCCGCCCGCACGGGCTGACCCTGGAGGAGGTCGGCTACCCGCCGGACGACCAGCTCGCCGCCCGCAGCCGGGAGGCCCGCAACATGCGGACGCTGCCCGGCTGCCGGTGACGGCTCAGCGGTTCGGGTCGGCCGCGGCCGCGTCCTTGCCGCGCTGGATGATCCGCTGGAAGGCGAAGTTGGACGCCTCGTTGGCGGCCCGCTTGCCGACGGTGTCGTTGCCGGGGAGGGTCTTGCCGTTCTTGTTGCCGGAGATCGCGAAGTAGGCGTAGCGGCCGACCGCGTTCGAGGTCATCTGGCAGGCCACCGCGTGGCAGAAGTCCTTGACCCCGCCGCCGTTGAGCGGCGCCAGGTAGTGCGCGGTCTTCTGCAGCTTCGCCGCGTGCTGGGTGTCGTCGAAGACGGCGACACCCACGGTGACGGCCATCGCCCCGTTGGTGTACGTGGCCCGGATCAGCCGGTGGCAGCCGTTCGCGGCGAGCGCGCTCGCCACCTCGTCGCGGCCGGCGCTCGCGCAGTTGGTGGTACTGGCCGACGCGGTCTTGACGTAGGTGCGGCCGTTGATCAGGAACTGCTTGCCGGGGAAGAGGGTGTCCGGGCTGAGCGGCGCCTTGTCCTTGGCGGCGGTGCCGATGTAGTCCAGCGGGTTCGCGGGCGGCGGCGGGGCGACCGAGGAGAAGGACGGCGCCGGCGGCAGCGGCTGCTGGCTGGTGCCGGAGGCCGACGAACTGGCGGGCCCGGCGATGGAGTTGTCGTCCGAGCTCTTGCCGGAGACCACCACCGCGGTGGCCACACCGCCGGCCACGACCGCGACGGCCACGATGCCGCCGGTGAGCATCATGATCCTGCGCCGGCGGGCCGCGGCCTGGGACTGCCGGTCGGCCAGCGCGGTCCAGTCGGGGGTGCCGGGGGAGGGGTCGGGGCGGCCGGGGCCGGCCGGTCCCGGCGGGGGAGTGCCCGCCCCTTCTGCGGCCGCGGCGGCCCGCATCTGCTGGATCCGCTGCTGGAAGGCCGCGGCCTGGCCGCCGAAGCCGCCGGACGGGCTCTTCGGGCTCTGGGACCGCGGCCCCTGCTGGGGTCCTGCGGGCGCCTGTACGCCCTGCTGCGGCCCGGAACCCTGCGGCCCGGAACCCTGCGGCCCGGAACCCTGCGGCCCGGCGGCGTGCCCCTGCTGTGGTGGTACGCCCCCCTGCTGCCCGCTCCAGGCCGGTCCGGCCCCCGGGGCCTGTGGTGCCGTGCCGGACTCCGGTCCGGCCTGGCGTGGCGCGGCGTACTGCTGCCGCGGATCGTCCTGCGCCGTCTGGTGCGGGGGACGCACGTCGTACTGTCGCTGAGTCTGCGACCGGGAGGGGATGACACGTCCCTCCAGAACCTCGCGCTGCCCCTCGGGGGAGCGCGGATCCTGCGGTGGCTGCTGCCCGGGCCCTTCAGTCATGTCGCGCATCATATTGCCGTACCGGCCAGGTCCGTATTCCGGTGCGGAATCCGGTACGCATGAGGGGTATATCCGGTCCTTTCCGGCCGGGGAGGGCCGGCCGCCGGCCGGGAAAACGAGTTGGGGCGGAAGCGGGCCCCCGGGGAGAATCCAGACCATGGGACATGTGGAAGCAGCGCACATCGAGTACTACCTGCCGGACGGGCGGGCGCTGCTCGGCGACGTCTCGTTCCGGGTCGGCGAAGGCGCCAAGGCGGCCCTGGTGGGCCCGAACGGCGCCGGCAAGACCACGTTGCTGCGGCTGATCGCCGGTGAGCTGAAACCGCATGGCGGCACCGTCACGGTCAGTGGCGGCCTCGGTGTGATGCGGCAGTTCGTCGGCGGCGTCCGTGACGACCGTACGGTCCGCGACCTGCTGGTCTCGGTGGCGCACCCCCGGCTCCAGGCCGCGGCCAAGGCGGTGGACGTCGCCGAACTGGCGATGATGGCGCAGGACGACGAGCCCGCGCAGATGGCGTACGCGACCGCGCTCAACGAGTGGGCGGAGGCCCGCGGTTACGAGGCGGAGACGCTCTGGGACATGTGCACCACCGCGGCGCTCGGCGTGCCTTACGAGCGGGCGCAGTGGCGTGAGGTCAAGACGCTGTCGGGCGGTGAGCAGAAGCGGCTGGTGCTGGAGGCGCTGCTGCGCGGGCCCGACGAGGTGCTGCTGCTGGACGAGCCGGACAACTATCTGGACGTCCCCGGCAAGCGCTGGCTGGAGGAGCAGCTGGCGCAGACCAAGAAGACGGTGCTCTTCGTCAGCCACGACCGCGAGCTGCTGGCGCGCAGCGCCGAGCGGATCGTCAGCGTGGAGCCGAAGCCGGCCGGCAGCGACGTGTGGGTGCACGGCGGTGGCTTCGCCACCTACCACGAGGCCCGCAAGGAGCGCTTCGCCCGCTTCGAGGAACTGCGGCGGCGCTGGGACGAGGAGCACGCGAAGCTCCGGGCGATGGTGCTGCGGCTGCGCCAGCAGGCGTCCATCAGCCCCGACATGGCGTCCCGCTACCACGCGGCGCAGACCAGGTTCAAGAGGTTCGAGGACGCCGGGCCGCCGCCGGAGCCGCCGCGCGAGCAGGACATCAGGATGCGGCTCAAGGGCGGGCGTACGGGGGTACGGGCGGTCACCTGCGCGCAGTTGGAGCTGACCGGGCTGATGCGACC
The DNA here is from genome assembly GCF_036227265.1 of Streptomyces sp. NBC_01476. NCBI lineage: Bacteria > Bacillati > Actinomycetota > Actinomycetes > Kitasatosporales > Streptomycetaceae > Streptomyces > Streptomyces sp. NBC_01476. The sequence continues at coordinate 5,026,822 of NZ_CP109446.1, forward strand.
GTTCGATCTGGAGGTCTTCTACGGGGAACGAGTCGCGGTGCTCGGCTCCAACGGCTCGGGCAAGTCCCACTTCCTGCGGCTGCTGGCGGGGGACGCGTCGGTGGCGCACACCGGGACGTACAAGCTGGGCGCGCGGGTGGTGCCGGGGCACTTCGCCCAGACGCACGCGCATCCGGAGCTGGTCGGGCGGACGCTGGTGGACATCTTGTGGAGTGAGCACGCGCACGACCGCGGGCGGGCCATGTCGGTGCTGCGGCGCTACGAGCTGGAGCGGCAGGGGGACCAGCCGTTCGACAAACTCAGCGGGGGGCAGCAGGCGCGCTTCCAGATCCTGCTGATGGAGTTGCAGGGGACGACGGCGCTGCTGCTGGACGAGCCGACGGACAACCTGGACCTGGAGAGTGCGGAGGCGCTTCAGGAGGGGTTGGAGGCGTATGACGGCACGGTGCTTTCGGTGACCCATGACCGGTGGTTCGCGCGGTCCTTCGACCGTTTTCTGGTCTTCGGGGCGGATGGGGTGGTCCGGGAGACGCCGGAGCCGGTCTGGGACGAGCGCCGGCCCCTGCGGGGTGCCTGAGCGGTCGGTGGTACCCCCCGAGGCCGCGGTGCCCGGCCCCACCCCCGCGCCCAACGGCGCCCCCCCGGGCCCGCGGTGCCCGGCCCCACCCCCGCGCCCGGCGGCGCCCCCCAGGGGCGCGGGGAACTGCGCGACCGGCCACGACGGGGCCGCACCCCGTCACCGGCCCAAAGGGGCTGTTTCTGTCGTATCCGGGCCACCGGTCGGTGGCCGGTTGCTCGCGCAGTTCCCCGCGCCCCTAAAAACAACCGCCGCCCGCCAGGGCACCCGGCGCCGCTAAAAAGCAACGCCGCCCGCAAGGGCACCCTTGGCCGCTGCAAGCAACCGCCGGCCGCCAGGGCACTCGGGGGCGGGGGTCGTGGGAGGGGTAGGGCGCCCCGCAGGGGTTAGTGGTGGATCGGCGTCGGCGTCGTGGAGATGAGACGCCGGCCGGACCCGCCCCATTGGAGCGCGATGACCTCCGCCAGGATGGCGACCGCCGTCTCCTCGGGGGTGCGCGCGCCGAGGTCGAGGCCGATGGGGGAGGCGAGGCGGCTCAGGGCCGCCTCGGAGACGCCGGCCTCGCGCAGCCGCCGCAGGCGGTCCTCGTGGGTGCGGCGGCTCCCCATCGCCCCGATGTAGCGCGCCGGGGTCCGCAACGCCCGCTCCAGCAGCGGGATGTCGAACTTCGGGTCGTGGGTCAGCACACAGATCACCGTGTTCGCGTCCACCGGCACCCGGTCCAGATACCGGTGCGGCCAGTCCACCACCAACTCGTCCGCGTCCGGGAACCGTTTGCGCGTGGCGAACACCGGCCGGGCGTCGCAGACCGTGACGTGGTAGCCGAGGAACTTCCCCATCCGGGCGACCGCCCCGGCGAAGTCGATCGCCCCGAAGACCAGCAGCCGCGGCGGCGGCGCGAACGACTGGACGAAGACCGCCAGATCGGCCCGGCGCTGCTCGCCCTCCCGCCCGACCCGTACCACCGCGGTCGTGCCCTGCGCGAGCAGCCCGCGGGCCTGCTCGGTGACGGCCGCGTCCAGCCGGGGATCGCCGAGCGTGCCCGCGGCCTGCTCCGGGGCGACCACCAGATCGCGTTCCGGCGGGTTGCCGTCCGTGCCCGCCGGGCCTGTGCCCTGGGCCGCGTGCTCGGCGATCAGCGAGGCGACCGCCACCGGCCGTCCCGCGGCGATCGCGTCGAGCACCCCGGGCAGGTGCGGGAAGTGCCCGCCGCCGGCCGGCCGGACGAAGACCTCCACCGTGCCGCCGCAGGTGAGCCCCACCTCGAAGGCGTCGTCGTCGCTGACCCCGTACGCCGTCAGCACCGGGCGGCCGGTCGCGGTGACCTCCTGGGCCAGGTCGTAGACCGCGCCCTCCACGCACCCGCCGGAGATGCTGCCGATGACGTCGCCGTCCTCGGCCACCGCCATCGAGGCGCCCGGCTGACGCGGCGCCGACTTCCAGGTTCGTACGACGGTGGCCACGGCGAACCGCTTCCCGGCCGCCTGCCACGAGGCGAGGCCATCCGCGATGTCGCGCATTCGGGCTCCTCTCCGAGCACCCGGAGCCGCCCCTTGTTCCATGGTCGCGTGCCGCGGTTGCCCGCGCCTCGTCCAGGCGCGCCAAGCGGCCGTTCCCCCGGCTCCGCGCTGAGCATGCGAAGCCTCTGACCTGGGTGTCAACCGGCGGTTAACGGTTCGCTTAGGTCGGGGTCCCCCGTTCGGCCGTAAAGTTAAGCAGTCGCTTAACTCGCCGTTGACTTCTGTGCCGGCGAGGCGCCCAATGTGCCCCGAGCGCACGTGGCGGATCACCGCCGCGGCGCGTGGCCAAGCCGCCGAGGCGAGACCGGACCGGGGACGTACGGTCCGGCGAAAGGGGCGTTCCGCATGCAGGTTCCCGCGCCGTTCGAATACCAGCGGGTGAGCAGTGTCGACCAGGCGATCGGGCTGCTCGACCGGCTCGGTGACACCGCCCGGCTGGTGGCCGGCGGCCACAGCCTCCTTCCGATGATGAAGCTGCGGCTGGCCAACTTCGAATACCTGATCGACATCAACGACCTCCACGAGCAGCTGGGTTACATCGCGGTCGAACCCGGCCGGATCCGGATCGGTGCCATGACCCGGCACCGCGAGCTGCTGGAGTCCGCCGAACTCGCCGCCGCCTTCCCGATCTTCCGTGACGCCGAACGGGTGATCGCCGACCCCGTGGTCCGCAACCGCGGCACCCTCGGCGGCTCGCTCTGCCAGGCCGACCCCTCCGAGGACCTCTCCGCGGTGTGCACCACGCTCGACGCCACCTGCGTCATCCGCGGCCTGGACGGCGAGCGCGAGGTCTCCATGGAGGACTTCCACCAGGGCCCGTACGAGACGGCCGTCGGCGACGCCGAGATGCTCACCGAGGTCCGCTTCCCGATCCGGCCGAACGGGTCGAGCGCCTACGAGAAGGTCGAGCGGCGGGCCGGCGACTGGGCAGTGGTCTCGGCCGGCGCCGCGGTCTGGCTGGACGGCGCGGGACTGATCGCGGACGCCCGGGTCGGCCTGGCCGCCGTCGGCCCCAACACCGCCGGCATCCCCGGTATCGCCGAAACGCTGCGCGGCCGGCCACCGTCCGAGGAGCTGTACGCGCAGGCCGGCGCCGTCGCCGCCGAAGCGTGCGACCCGGTCACCGACCGCCGGGGCAGCGCGGAGTACAAGCGGCACCTGGCCGGCGAGCTGACCGCGCGGGTGCTGCGGTCGGCGGTCGCCAGGATCAACCACAGCCAGGAGGCGTGACATGCAGGTCACCATGACCGTCAACGGCGACGAGGTCACCCGGGAGATCGAGGGCCGGCTGCTGCTGGTCCACTTCCTGCGCGACCACCTGGCGCTCACCGGCACCCACTGGGGCTGTGACACCAGCAACTGCGGCACCTGCGTGGTGTGGATGGACGGCGAGCCCGTCAAGTCCTGTACGGTGCTGGCCGCGATGGCCGGCGGGCACGATGTGCGGACCGTCGAAGGGCTGGAGCAGAACGGCGAACTCGACCCCGTACAGCGCGGGTTCATGGAGTGCCACGGCCTGCAGTGCGGCTTCTGCACCCCCGGCATGATGATGACCGCCCGCGCCCTGCTCGACCGGAACCCCGACCCGGACGAGGAGGAGATCCGCGAGGCGATCTCCGGGCAGATCTGCCGCTGCACCGGCTACGCCACGATCGTGCGCTCCATCCGCTGGGCGGCGGCCGAGGAGGCCGGCACCCGCACCTCCCTCACCGCCCCGCTCCCGGAAACCGCCACCACGTCAGGGAGTGCGTCATGACCACCGCTCCGGTCCGCCCGCCCAACACCACCGCCTTCGAGGACAACGACCACAAGCCCAACGGCCACGGCCGGATGCTCCGCAAGGAGGACCCGCGCTTCATCCGCGGCCGGGGCCGCTACGTGGACGACGTCCAGCTGCCCGGCATGCTGCACCTGGCGATCCTCCGCTCGCCGATGGCGCACGCGAAGATCCTCTCGGTGGACACCAGCCTGGCCGAGGCGCACCCGAAGGTGCGTCTGGTGGTCACCGGCGCCATGCTCGCCGAGAAGGGCCTGGCCTGGATGCCGACCCTCTCCAACGACGTGCAGGCGGTGCTCGCCACCGACAAGGTCCGCTTCCAGGGCCAGGAGGTCGCCTTCGTCGTCGCCGAGGACCGGTACGCGGCCCGCGACGCGCTGGAACTCATCGACGTCGAGTACGAACAGCTCGACCCGGTGGTCGACGTCCGCACCGCGCTCGCCCCCGACGCCCCGGTGATCAGGGACGACCTCGACGGCAAGACCGACAACCACTGCTTCGACTGGGAGACCGGCGACGCCGACGCCACCGAGGCGGTCTTCGCCCGCGCCGACGTCGTGGTCAGGGAGGACATCGTCTACCCCCGGGTGCACCCGGCCCCGATGGAGACCTGCGGCTCGGTCGCCGACTACGACGCGGTGGACGGCAAGCTCACCTTGTGGTCCACCACCCAGGCCCCGCACGCCCACCGCACGCTGTACGCGATCGTGGCCGGACTGCCCGAGCACAAGATCCGGGTGATCGCCCCCGACATCGGCGGCGGCTTCGGCAACAAGGTGCCGATCTACCCCGGTTATGTCTGCTCCATCGTGGGCTCGCTGCTCACCGGCAAGCCGGTGAAGTGGATGGAGGACCGCTCGGAGAACCTGACCAGCACCGGCTTCGCCCGCGACTACATCATGCGCGGCGAGATCGCGGCCACCGCCGACGGCAGGATCCTGGCCATCCGCACCCATGTGCTCGCCGACCACGGCGCGTTCAACGGGGTGGCCGCCCCGGTGAAGTACCCGGCCGGCTTCTTCGGTGTCTTCACCGGCAGTTACGACATCGAAGCCGCGTACTGCAAGATGACGGCCGTCTACACCAACAAGGCGCCCGGCGGCGTCGCGTACGCCTGCTCCTTCCGTATCACCGAGGCCGTCTACCTGGTCGAACGGATCGTGGACTGCCTGGCGTACCGGCTGGACATGGACCCGGTCGAGCTGCGGATGAAGAACTTCATCAGGCCCGAGCAGTTCCCGTACGCCACCAAGACCGGCTGGACGTACGACTCCGGCAACTACGCGCCCACCATGGAGCTGGCCAAGGAGATCGCCGGTTACGACGCGCTGCGCGCCGAGCAGGCGGAGAAGCGGGCCCGCGGTGAACTGATGGGCATCGGGGTGTCGTTCTTCACCGAGGCGGTCGGCGCCGGGCCGCGCAAGGACATGGACATCCTCGGCCTGGGCATGGCCGACGGCTGCGAACTGCGGGTGCACCCCACCGGCAAGGCGGTCGTCCGGCTGTCGGTGCAGACCCAGGGGCAGGGCCACGAGACGACGTTCGCGCAGATCGTCGCCGAGGAGATCGGCATCCCGCCACAGGACATCGACGTGGTGCACGGCGACACCGACCAGACCCCGTTCGGCCTGGGCACCTACGGCAGCCGCTCCACCCCGGTGTCGGGTGCGGCGGCGGCGCTGGTGGCCCGCAAGGTCCGCGACAAGGCCAAGCTGATCGCCTCGGCGATGCTGGAGGTGTCGGTCGCCGACCTGGAGTGGACGAAGGGCGCCTTCAACGTCAAGGGCGACCCGTCGGCCTCGGTCACCATCCAGGACATCGCGATGCGCGCCCACGGCGCGGGCGACCTGCCCGAGGGCGTCGAGGGCGGCCTGGAGGCGCAGATCTGCTACAACCCGGAGAACCTGACCTACCCGCACGGCGCCTACATCTGCGTGGTCGACATCGACCCCGGCACGGCGAAGGTGACGGTACGGCGGTTCATCGCGGTGGACGACTGCGGCACCCGGATCAACCCGATGATCATTGAGGGCCAGGTGCACGGCGGCCTCACCGACGGCGTCGGCATGGCGCTGATGGAGATGATCTCCTTCGACGAGGACGGCAACTGCCTCGGCGGCTCGCTGATGGACTACCTCATCCCGACCGCCATGGAAGTCCCCGACTGGGAGACCGGCTTCACCGTCACCCCGTCGCCGCACCACCCCATCGGCGCCAAGGGCGTCGGCGAGTCGGCGACCGTCGGCTCCCCGCCGGCCATCGTCAACGCGGTGGTGGACGCGCTCAAGCCGTACGGGATCCGGCACGCGGACATGCCGCTCACCCCGTCGCGGGTATGGGAGGCCATGCAGGGACGGGCCACACCGCCGATCTAGGCCGCGGCCCGGGTGGTGTGCCGCTTGCGTGGTCCGGTGGGTCGGTCCGGTGGGTCGGGTCGGTCCGGTCGGTCCGGCGGGTTCCGTCGGTCCGGTGGGTTCGAAGAGGAGATGGGCAAGGTGTCCAAGGCGGTGAGCGCGCGAGCGCTCGAACTGACCGAGCGGCGTGTGCCGTTCGTGCACGCCACCGTGGTGCGCGCACAGGCGCCGGCCTCGGCGCACGCCGGGGACGAGGCGATCGTGTACGACGACGGCACGATCGACGGCTTCGTCGGCGGGGTGTGCGCCGAGGGTTCGGTGCGCACCGCCGCCCTGGGCGCGCTGCGTGCCGCCCGCCCGCTGCTGCTGCGGGTCCTGCCGGAGGGCGAGCAGGACTTCCCCGAGGCGCCCGGCGCCGAGGTGGTGGTGAACACCTGCCTGTCCGGCGGCGCGCTGGAGATCTTCCTCGAACCCGTACTGCCCCCGCCGCTGATCGAGGTGGTCGGGCACACCCCGGTCGCCGAAGCGGTGCTCGCGGTGGCCGACGTGCTCGGCTGGGCCACCGCCCGCTCGCTGCCCGCCGGACCGGTCGACCCCCAGACGGTGGCGGTGGTCGTCGCCGGACACGGCCGCGACGAGATCGAGTCCATCCGGGCCGCGCTCGACGCGGGCGTGGACCGGATCGCCCTGGTCGCCAGCCGGCGCCGCGGCTCCGCCCTGCTCGACGAGCTGGAGCTGACCGCGGCCGAACGCGCCAGGATCAGCACCCCGGCCGGTCTGGACATCGGGGCCCGTACGCCGCCGGAGGTCGCGCTCTCCATCCTCGCCGAGCTGGTGGAGGCGGTCCGCTCCGGGCAGGTGCGGGTACCCGCACCTGCGCCGGACCGGGCACCCGCCGAGGCGATCGACCCGGTCTGCGGCATGACGGTCACGGTCGGACCGGACACCCCGCACGCGGTGGTGGACGGTGTCGACCACTGGTTCTGCGGCTCCGGCTGCCTGAACCGCTACACGAAAGAGCCGGTGGGTTAGTGGGCGGCCTCTTCACGGACGCCGCGGAGGTCAGGCGGCGGCTGGACGCGGTCGGCCACCTGGTGGACGACGGCACGGCGACCGCCCTCTACCTGGCCACCGTCCTCCACCGGCCGCTCCTCATCGAGGGCGAGCCGGGCGTCGGCAAGACCAGCACCGCCAAGGCACTCGCCGAGACGCTGGGCACCCCGCTGATCCGTCTGCAGTGCTACGAGGGGCTGTCCGCGAGCGAGGCGCTCTACGAGTGGAACTACCAGCGGCAGCTGCTGGCGATCCGGCTCACCGAGGCCCGCGCCGAGCGGCTCACCGACGCGGACCTGTTCACCGAGGAGTTCCTGCAGGACCGGCCGCTGCTGCGGGCGGTCCGCTACGACGGTCCGCTGCCGCCGGTGCTGCTGATCGACGAGATCGACCGCGCGGACGACGAGTTCGAGGCGCTGCTCTTCGAGTTCCTCGGCGAGGCCGCGATCACCGTCCCCGAGCTCGGCACCTTCGCCGCGGCCCGGCCGCCGCTGGTGATCCTCACCTCCAACCGCAGCCGCGAACTCCATGACGCGCTGCGGCGGCGCTGCCTCTACCACTGGATCGACTTCCCGGCGCCGGAACGCGTGGTGGAGATCCTGCGCCGTACGGTGCCGGGTGCGGGCGACCCGCTGATCGCGTCGGCGGCCGAGTTCATCGGGCGGGCCCGCCGGCTGGAGCTGGACAAGGCGCCGGGGATGGCCGAGGCGATCGACTGGCTCTCCGCGCTGTCGGCGCTGGACGTCAGCCGGCTGGCGCGGGGCGACATCGTGCGCACGCTCAGCACGGTCGCCAAGAGCGCGGACGATCTGGTCGCGGTGACCGAAGCGCTCGACGACCTCGGCTATCCCAAGGCGGTGGCGCCGTGAACCCGTCCGAGCGGCAGATTCTTTGAGCGAGTCCGCGTGAGTCCGCGTGAGTCAGCGTGAGTCCGAGCGAGCCCGGAAGAAGCACCGGAAGAAGCAGAGGAAGCCATGAAGATCGAGAACGAATTCGGTGTCGATGCCCCGCTCGAGCGCGCCTGGGCCGCGCTCACGGACCTGGAGGGCCTGGCCCCCTGCATGCCCGGTGCGCAGCTCACCGGTGTCGAGGGCGATGTCTACAAGGGCAAGGTGAAGGTCAAGGTCGGGCCGGTGATCAGCCAGTTCGCCGGGACGGCCCGCTTCGTGGAGAAGGACGACGCCGCCCACCACGCGGTGATCAGTGCCTCCGGCAAGGACGCGCGGGGCGGCGGCAACGCCTCGGCGATGATCCACGCCCAGCTGCGGCAGGACGGCTCGGGCACGCACGTCAGCGTCTCCACCGACCTCAACATCAGCGGGAAGCTGGCGCAGTTCGGCAGCGGGATGATCAAGGAGATCTCGGAGAAGCTGCTGACGCAGTTCGTGCACAACCTGGAGGCGCAGCTGCACGAGGCGCCTGCGGCGGGCGGCACCGGACCGGCGGAGGCCCCCGCCGGCGCCGGCGGGGCGGCGGGCGCGGGCCCCGTGACCGCGGCCCCGCCGGTCGCGGAGTCGCCTGCCGCGCCGCCGACCCGTACGGAGGGCCCGGCCACGGCGCCCGCAACCCCGGCCCCCGGCCCGGCGGGAACGGCCCCCACGCCCACGGCCTCCACCCCGTCGACCCCCGCGTGGGGCCGCACGAGCGCGGGCCCCGCAGGTGCGGGTTCGGGGGAGGCGGCGACCGCGCCGGTCGCCGGCGGGTCGGCGGGGTCCGTGGCTGGTCGTACGGACGCGGCTTCCGCCGGTACGAGTTCGGGGCAGGCGACGTCCGCGCCGGCCTCCGGTGGTGCGGGGGAGGTGGGGATCGGGGCAGCGTTGCCCGCCGAGGGCGCGCGGGCCGGCCTCGGGTCCTTGGAGGCGGCCGCTCCCGTCGCGGGTCTGGCGGAGCCGCCCGCTGCTGTGGCGCCCGCTGACGCCTCGGCCGCCGGGGCGGGGTCCTTTCAGGCCACGCCGGAGGCCGAACCGCTGGATCTGATGGAGCTGGCCGGCTCGTCGGTCTACAAGAGGCTGATCCCGGTGGCGGTGCTCGTCCTCGTCGTGATCGGCGTGGTGATCTGGCTGATCGTCCGGTGACGGTTCCCGCCGGTGGCCTTCCGCTGCTCCCGGCCGTCGACCGCGCGGCCTTTGCCGTCGCGCTCGCCGGACGGCTGCGGGAGCGGGGGGTGGCGGTCGGCCTGACCTCCGTCGAGGACTTCACCCGGGCGCTGGAGGCGGTGCCGCCCTCGTCACGGGAGGCGCTGTACTGGACCGCCAGGATCTGCCTGGCCCGGGAGCACGGGGACCTGGCGGTCTTCGACGCCGTGTTCGACGCGGTCTTCGGGGACGCCGTCCTCCCGCTGGACCCCAACGCCCGGCGGACCGGCCTGGGCGCCGCCCCCACCGCGGACGACGGCTACGCCTCCGTACCCGGCCCGTCCCAGGAGTCGCAGGAGGGCGGCGGCCTGCCCTGGGTGACGCTGCCGCCGGCCGTCGCGGGAGCCGGGACGTCCGACGGCGCGGAGAAGCTCGCCGTGCCCGAGCGGCTGCCCAGCGACCTGGCCGGTCTCGCGGACACCCCTTTCGGCGAGCTGAGCCCGCGCGACACCGCGCTGCTCGGCCAGTGGCTGGAGCGGGCGCTGCCGGTCTGGCCGGTCCGCCGCTCCCGGCGCCACCGCGTCCGGCCCGGCGGCCCGCTGGTCGAACTGCGGGCGACCGTGGCGCGCGCCCGCCGTACCGGCTGGGAGCCGGTGAAGCTGGTCAGGACCGGGCCGGTGACCAGACCGCGCCGGGTCGTCGTGCTCTGTGACGTCAGCCAGTCCATGCAGCCGCAGGCGGTCGCGTACCTGCATCTGATGCGCGCGCTGGCCCTCACCACCGACGCGGAGGTCTTCGCCTTCGCCACCACGGTCACCCGGCTCACCACCGTGCTGGCGCACCGCTCGGCGGAGGCCGCGGTGGCGGCGGCCTCGGCCCGGGTGGTGGACCGCTTCGGCGGCACCCGGATCGCGGGCAGCCTGCGGACGCTGCTCGGCTCGCACCACGGTGGCCTGCTGCGGGGCGCGGTGGTGATCATCGGCTCGGACGGCTGGGACGGCGACCCGCCGGAGCAGCTGGCCGCGGCGATGGCGCGGTTGCGGCGCCGCGCCCACACGGTGGTCTGGCTCAACCCCCGGGCGGGGGCGCCCGGCTTCCTACCGCGCACCGGCACGATGGCCGCGGCGCTGCCGTACTGCGATGCGCTGCTGCCCGGTGACACCTTCGGCTCGCTGCTCCGGCTGCCCGCGGAGATCGCCGCCCGCGCCGCCCGCGGCCCCCGCGCCCGCGGCTGACCCCCGGCCATGTGCCCCGCAGGGGCGCTGGGGGTACCCCGGACGAAGTCTGGGGGAGGAACTGCGCGAACGGCCACGACGGGGCCGCACTCCGTCACCGGCCGAAAGGGGCTGTTGCTGCCGTTCCCGGACCACCGGCCGGTGGTGGGTTGCGCGCGCAGTTCCTCCCCCAGACTTCGTCCGGGGGCACCCCCAGCGCCTCCTTACCGTCAGCGGGACGCGGCTCAGCTCCAGAGGGTTACGTGCACCGCGGGGCGGAAGCGGCCCGCGGTGACGCCGGAACCCTTGAGCATCGCCTGGGTGGCCCGCGGGGTCGTGACGAAGCGCCGCAGCTCCGCCGCCACCGGCGGGGCGTCGCGGTCCGGCAGGGTGAGGATGTTCCAGGAGCCACGGGCCGGCAGCACCGGAGTGACCACCTGGTGCAGGTCGCCCGCCGCGAGGTCCTTCGCCACCGCGAAGGCGACCGCGAGCGCCACCCCCTTGCCGTGCTTGGCCTCCTCGATCGCGGCCGCGTGGCTCTGGAAGATCCGCTGGTTCTCCTCGGGCACGTTGATCCGGCGCAGCACCGTCGGCACCATCCCTATCCGGCCGACCGCCGAGGGCCCCAGCAGCCAGGTCTGCGCGCGCAGCTCCGGCAGGCCCACCCGGCCGGACACCAGCGGGTGGCCGGTGCCCACCACCGCCAGCACCTGGTAGTTGAGGAACGTCGTACAGGACATCGGCTCCTCAAGGGTGGCCGGCCGCGGCCCGATCGCCGCGTCGACCGCCCGGGTCACCAGCAGCGTGCCGAACCTCTGCGGGTTGTGGACGCTCAGCTCGACGTTCAGATCGGCGGCCCGCCCGGCGAAGAGCTCGATCAGGCCGGGCGCCGCGTGCTCCGCGAAGAGGCTCGACGTGGCCAGCCGCAGCAGCCGCCGTCCCGCTCCGGCCTGGCTGACCTCCAGCACGGTCCGGTCCTGGAGCCCGAGCATCTCGATCGCCCGGCTGGCCAGCCGCAGGCCGCCCGGGGTGAAGGCGAGCCCGCTCGCCGCCCGGGTGAAGAGCTTGTCGCCCAGCTCCTTGCGCAGATGCGCGACGTGCATCGAGACCGCGGCCTCCGACACGTCCAGATCGGCTGCGGCCGCCTTCACCGAGCCGAGCCGTACCGTCGCCGCGAACGCCCGCAACTGCGTCGGGGTCAACCGATGCCTCCCAACCGTCCGACCGACATCACCCGAGCCACCACCCGAATCACCACCGGAACCAGCGGAACCACCACCTCGACCCGCCATCCGCGGTGCCGCACAAGGGTCTTGTGGCCCCGGTCACAAACTACCTCCGGGAGTACGGACCCGGCTATGGTCCGTCGGGCGGCGCGATCCTGCGGGGGGAACGCCGCCGACCGGCGTTTTGACCCGTGCGGGCCCGCACGGGTATCCTCCTAGTTCGTTATGCGTATTGGCTTGCTCTATCTCACGTGAGGGGCCCTTACGCCGGTCCACCGGGCCGATGGACAGCGGCAAGCCGACGGGTTGCGTCCCCGAAGGCGGCCAGGGCTGTCGTGATCGTCCGGGTGGCCTTGTCAGGACACACTCACTGAGAAGAAGCGAAGGCTACGACCGTGCGTACGTTCAGCCCCAAGCCCGGCGATGTCACTCGCCAGTGGCACGTCATCGACGCGCAGGACGTCGTCCTGGGCCGTCTCGCGACCCAGACCGCGTCCCTTCTGCGGGGCAAGCACAAGCCCATCTACGCCCCGCACGTCGACACCGGTGACTTCGTCATCATCATCAACGCCGACAAGGTGCACCTGACCGGCAACAAGCGGACCCAGAAGATGGCCTACCGCCACTCCGGGTACCCGGGCGGCCTGCGTTCCGTGCGGTACGACGAGCTGCTGGACAAGCACCCCGAGAAGGCCATCGAGAAGGCCGTCAAGGGCATGCTTCCCAAGAACACCCTGGGCCGTCAGATGCTCTCGAAGCTGAAGGTCTACTCGGGCGACCAGCACCCGCACGCTGCCCAGCAGCCGGTGCCGTTCGAGATCACCCAGGTCGCGCAGTAGTCCCGGCCACCAGCTACCAGAAAGAATCTGAGGAGAATCGTGGCTGAGACCACTGCCGAGACCCCCGTCGAGGGCGACGAGACCTACGACGAGATCACCACCTTCGAGTCGGAGGCCGTCGAGTCGGAGTACACCTCCGAGTCGCTCGCGTCCCGCTTCGGCGACCCGCAGCCGGCCGCCGGCACCGGCCGCCGCAAGCAGTCCATCGCCCGCGTCCGGATCATCCCGGGCAGCGGAAAGTGGAAGATCAACGGTCGCACCCTTGAGGGCTACTTCCCGAACAAGGTGCACCAGCAGGAAGTCAACGAGCCGTTCAAGGTGCTGGAGCTCGACGGTCGTTACGACGTCGTCGCCCGTATCAACGGTGGCGGCATCTCCGGCCAGGCCGGTGCGCTGCGCCTGGGCGTCGCCCGTGCGCTCAACGAGGCGGACGTGGACAACAACCGCGGCCCGCTGAAGAAGGCCGGCTTCCTGACCCGTGACGACCGCGCGGTCGAGCGGAAGAAGGCCGGTCTGAAGAAGGCCCGCAAGGCGCCGCAGTTCAGCAAGCGCTGACGCCTCCGGCGGGGGTTTCCCGCTTCCCGCCCGGCGTGTCGAACGCCCCGGAGACACACTGGTGCCTCCGGGGCGTTTCGTTTACGCCCGGGCGTACATCTGTGGTGGTACGACCGATTGACCGGCTATCGGAGGAAAACAGTGGGACGACTCTTCGGCACCGACGGGGTGCGGGGCATCGCCAACGCCGATCTCACCGCCGAGCTGGCGCTCGGCCTGTCCGTCGCCGCGGCGCATGTGCTCGGCGAGCTGGGCAGCTTCGAGGGCCACCGGCCGGTGGCCGTGGTCGGCCGCGATCCACGGGCGTCCGGCGAGTTCCTGGAGGCCGCCGTGGTGGCGGGCCTCGCCAGCGCGGGCGTGGACGTCCTGCGGGTCGGTGTGCTGCCCACTCCTGCGGTGGCGTATCTCACCGGCGCGCTGGGTGCCGACCTCGGCGTGATGCTCTCCGCCAGCCACAACGCCATGCCGGACAACGGTGTCAAGTTCCTGGCCCGCGGTGGCCACAAGCTCGACGACGAGCTGGAGGAGCGGATCGAGGCGGTCTACGAGGAGCACAGCACCGGTGCGCCCTGGAACCGCCCCACCGGCGCCGGCGTCGGCCGGGTCCGCGACTACGACGAGGGCTTCGACCAGTACGTGGCCCACCTCATCGGGGTCCTGCCGAACCGGCTCGACGGCCTGAAGGTCGTTCTGGACGAGGCGAACGGCGCGGCCTCCCGGGTGTCGCCCGAGGCGTTCTCCCGGGCCGGCGCCGAGGTGATCACCATCGGCGCCGACCCCGACGGCCTCAACATCAACGACGGCTGCGGCTCCACCCACCTCGGCCTGCTGCAGGAGGCCGTGGTCGCGCACGGCGCCGACTTCGGCATCGCGCACGACGGCGACGCGGACCGCTGCCTGGCGGTGGACGCGAACGGCGCCGAGGTCGACGGCGACCAGATCATGGCGATCCTGGCGGTCGCGCTGCGCGAGCGCGGCGGGCTGCGGCAGGACACCGTCGTCGGCACCGTGATGTCCAACCTCGGCTTCAAGCTGGCGATGGAGCGCGAGGGCATCAACCTGGTGCAGACCGCGGTCGGCGACCGTTACGTGCTGGAGTCGATGAAGGAGCACGGCTACGCGCTCGGCGGGGAGCAGTCCGGGCACGTCATCGTGCTGGACCACGCCACCACCGGCGACGGCACGCTCACCGGTCTGCTGCTGGCGGCCAGGGTCGCCGAGACGGGACGGACGCTGGCCGACCTCGCCACCGTGATGCGGCGGCTGCCGCAGGTGCTGGTCAATGTGCCGGACGTGGACAGGAGCCGGGTGGAGTCCGCCGTCGAGCTGGCCGTCGCGGTCGCCGAGGCGGAGACCGAGCTGGGCGCGACCGGGCGGGTGCTGCTGCGCCCCTCGGGGACGGAGCCGCTGGTCCGGGTGATGGTGGAGGCGGCGGACATCGAGCACGCCCGTGCGGTGGCCGGGCGGCTGGCGGACGTGGTGAAGTCGACGCTGGGCTAGGTCCTGCGGTGCGCAAGGCCCGGGCCGGGCGGCCCGGGCCTTTTGCGTGCCGGGCGCGGGCGTCAGAGCTTGCGCAGGCTCAGCCGCTGCACCCTGTGCTCCGGGCCCTTGCGGATCACCAGCGTGGCCCGGCTGCGGGTCGGCAGCACGTTCTGCTCCAGGTTGGGCTGGTTGACGGTGCGCCACATCAGCTGGGCGTACTCCATCGCCTCGGCCTCCGGCACCTGGGTGTACGTGCGGAAGTACGAGCTGGGGTCCTGGAAGGCGGTGTCGCGGAGTTTGCGGAACCGCCCGAGGTACCACTGCTCGATGTCCTCGGTACGGGCGTCCACGTAGACGCTGAAGTCGAAGTGGTCGGCGAGGCCGATCCGGGTGCGGCCGTCGCTGCCGGGGAGGGCGGGCTGCAGCACGTTGAGCCCCTCGACGATCAGGATGTCGGGGCGGTGCACGGTGAGCTGCTCGCCGGGCACGATGTCGTAGCTCAGGTGGGAGTAGACGGGCGCGGTGACCTCGGGCTTGCCGGATTTCACGTCGGCGACGAAGCGGGTGAGGGCGCGGCGGTCGTAGGACTCGGGGAAGCCTTTGCGGGCCATCAGGCCGCGGCGGGTGAGTTCGGCGTTGGGGAGCAGGAAGCCGTCGGTGGTGACGAGTTCGACTCGCGGGTGCTCGGGCCAGCGGGCGAGCAGGGCCTGCAGCAGCCGGGCGGTGGTGGACTTGCCGACCGCGACGCTGCCGGCGACCCCGATCACGAAGGGCGTGCCGGGCTGGGCGCCGGCCAGGTCCCCGAGGAAGGTGTTGAGCGCGCCGCGCAGGCCGCTGTGGGCGGCGATGTAGAGGTTGAGCAGCCGCGAGAGCGGCAGGTAGACGTCGACCACCTCCTCCAGGTCGATCACGTCCCCCAGCCCGCGCAGCCGCTCTACCTCGGCGGCGGTGAGCGGAAGCGGGGTGCGGTCGCGCAGCGTCCGCCACTGGTCGCGGCTGAGGTCCACATACGGCGTCGCAGGCACGGCATTGATCGGCACGGGGCCATTCTCCTTCCCCCACCATTTCCCTCGCGGGGCGGTCCGGTGTGACGGTGCCTTACCAGGGGCGCGAGGAACTGCGCGACGAGCCACGATGGTGCCGCGCCCCGTCACCGTCCGGGTGGGGCTGTTGCTGTCGTGTCCGGACCACCGGCCGGTGGGTGGTTGCTCGCGCAGTTCTCCGCGCCCCTGCGGGGCGGGGGCTGTGCGACCGGCTCCCCGATCCGGTGTGACGGTGCCCTACCAGGGGCGCGAGGAACTGCGCGACGAGCCACGACGGCGCCGCACTCCGTCACCGTCCGAAGGGGGCTGTTGCTGTCGTGTCCGGACCACCGGCCCGGTGGTGGGTTGCTCGCGCAGTTCCTCGCGCCCCTTCGGGGCACCCCTGCGCGAGCAGCCACGATGGTGCCGCGCTTCGTCACCGGTGCAAAGGGGCTGTTGGGGTCGGGGCCGGGCTGCCGGCCGGTGGGGGGTAGCGGGGAGGCCCCCGGAGGGAGGGCGCAGCGTAGCGCGCTCGCTCGCCCCGCCATGCGGACACACCGCACCCCCGCCTAAGCTGACCCGCATGGGCGCATGCCGTGAACCGCGGTCGGGAACCGCAGGATGATCGTCGGGATCGGCATCGACGTGGCCGAAATCAACCGCTTCGAAGCGGCCCTCGCCCGCACCCCGGGCATGGCCGAACGCCTCTTCACCCCGACCGAGCTGCTCCTGCCCTCCGGCGACCCCCGCGGCACCGCCTCCCTCGCCGCCCGGTTCGCCGCCAAAGAGGCCCTCGCCAAGTCCCTCGGCGCCCCCTCCGGCCTGCACTGGCTCGACGCCGAGATCACCACCACCCCGGCGGGGCAACCCCTCCTCACCGTCACCGGCACCGTCGCCGCCCGCGCCGCCACCCTCGGCGTCCGCACCTGGCACGTCTCGCTGAGCCACGACGCCGGCATCGCCTCCGCGGTCGTCATCGCCGAGGGCTGATCAGGGCCGGCTCCCCCCTCGTAGCGGTACCGGCACGCGGCGATCCGGATCTCGTCCTCGGTGATCTTGTAGACGAGACGGTGTTCGTCGGTGATCCGGCGCGACCAGTAGCCCGGGAAGCCGTGCCTGAGCGGTTCGGGCTTGCCGATGCCTTCGTTGCCGTTGCGGGCGATGTCCCTGATCAGCGTGTTGATCCGTTTGAGCACCCTACGGTCCTGGACCTGCCACCAGAGGCAGTCGTCCCACGGCGCCTCGTCGAAGACGATCTTCACTCGTCGTCCGCCGGCCGCCGGGCGTTCGCCGGGCTGCGCAACAGGTACGCGGTCTCGCGCAGCGACTCGTACTCGGCGAGCGGGACGATGACGACGGGCTCGTGTCCCGCCCGGAGTATCGCCCTACGGTTTCCGGGCGGCCGTCCACGTGGCGGGAGGTGCCGTGCGGGCGGAAGGGGGAAGCTCGGGGGTAGGGGAAGAGCGACGTGGAGGTATGGGATGCGGTACGGGCACAGCGTGGCGGCGGTACGGGCGGCGGAGGGCGCGCTGATGGCGCTGGTGCCCGAGGGGGCGCTGATGCAGCGGGCCGCCGCCGGGCTGGCCGCGGTGTGCGCGGACCTGCTCGGCCGGGTCTACGGGTCCCGCGTCGTGGTGCTCACCGGCAGCGGCTCGAACGGCGGTGACGCGCTGTACGCCGGGGCCCGGCTCGCCCGCCGCGGCGCCGGCGTGACCGCCGTCCTGCTCGCGCCCGACCGTACGCACGCCGAAGGGCTCGCCGCGCTGCTGGCGGCCGGCGGCCGGACGGTGACGGAGGAGGACGGCCCCCGGGTGATCGCCGGCGCGGACCTCGTGCTGGACGGCATCACCGGGATCGGCGGCAAGGGCGGACTGCGCCCGGCGGCCGTACCGCAGGCCGAAGCCGCCCGGCAGAGCCGGGCCGCCGTGGTCGCGGTGGACCTGCCCAGCGGGGTGGACGCCGACACCGGCGAACTGGACGGCCCGGCCGTGCACGCCGACGTGACCGTCACCTTCGGCACGTACAAGACCGGCCTGCTCATCGACCCTGCGGCAGAACTGGCCGGCGTCCTGCGGCTGGTCGACATCGGCCTCGACGCGCACCTCGGGGCCCCCGAGGTGGAGGCCCTGCAGCACGCGGACCTGGCGGCGCTGCTGCCCCGCCCCGGCGGCGAGAGCGACAAGTACCGGCGCGGAGTGGTCGGCGTCGCGGCCGGTTCGCAGCGCTACCCGGGGGCCGCCGTGCTGGCGGTGTCCGGCGCGCTGCGGGCCGGTGCCGGGGCGGTCCGCTACGTCGGCCCCGGCGGCGACGCCGTACTGGCCCGGCACCCCGAGGTGCTGGTCTCGGCCGGCTCCCCGCACGACGCCGGCCGGGTCCAGGCCTGGGTGGTCGGGCCCGGCCTCGGCGACACCCCGGACGCGCACACCGCGGTGCACGAGGTGCTGGCCGCCGGCGTACCGGTGCTGGTGGACGCCGACGGGCTGCGCCTGATCGACCCGGAGACCGTACGCGCGCGCACCGCGCCGACCGTACTGACCCCGCACGCCGGCGAGGCCGCCGCCCTGCTGGGATGGCCACGGGAGGACGTGGAGGCGCGCCGGCTGGAGGCGGTACGGGCGCTGGCCGGCCGCTTCGGCGCGACCGTGCTGCTCAAGGGCGCCACCACCCTGGTGGCCGATCCGGACCCCGCCGTCCCGGTCCGGGTCAACCCCACCGGCACCGCCTGGCTCGCCACCGCAGGCAGCGGCGACGTCCTGTCCGGCCTCACCGGCTCGCTGCTCGCGGCCGGCCTCGCGCCCCGCGACGCCGCCTCCGCCGGCGCCTATCTGCACGGCCTCGCAGGACGCCTCGCCGAGGGCCCGCTCTCCGCCCTGGACGTGGCCGACACCGTCCCCGCGGCATGGCGGAACGTCCAGGACTGACGCGGCACCCGAGGTGGTTGAGCGGGAAACGGAGTGGGCCTGAGAGACTGGCCGCGATGAACGACATGGACACGCGCGCCCGGGCGCGGATCGATCTGGGCGCGCTGCGGGCGAATGTGGCGGCACTGCGGGCGAAGGCACCGGGCGCCGCGTTCATGGCCGTGGTCAAGGCGGACGGCTACGGGCACGGCATGGTGCGCTGCGCGCGGGCCGCCGTCGCGGCCGGCGCGACCTGGGCCGGGGTGGCCACCCCCGAGGAGGCGCTCGCCCTGCGCGCGGCCGGCATCGAGGCTCGCGTGCTGTGCTGGCTGTGGACGCCCGGCGGCCCCTGGCAGGAATGCGTCGAGGCGGACATCGACGTCACCGTCAGCGCCCGCTGGGCACTGGACGCGGTCACGCGCGCCGCCCGGGCGGCCGGCCGCCCCGCGCGGGTGCAGCTGAAGATCGACGCGGGGCTCGGCCGCAATGGCGCCCAGCCCGCCGACTGGCCGGACCTCACCGCCGCCGCCCGCGCCGCCGAACGCGACGGCCTGATCCGCGTCACCGGGGTCTGGGCCCACTTCTCCTGCGCCGACGAGCCAGGCCACCCCGCCATCGACCGCGAACTCGCCGTCTTCCGGCAGGCCGTGGCGCAGGCCGAGGACGCCGGGCTCACCCCCGAAGTGCGGCACATCGCCAACTCGCCCGGCACCCTCACCCTTCCCGAGTCCCACTTCGACCTGGTGCGGCCCGGCGTGGCGATGTACGGCATCTCCCCGGTGCCGCAGCTCGGCGGCCCGGCGGACTTCGGGCTGCGCCCGGTGATGACGCTCAGCGCCAACCTCGCCTCGGTCAAACGGGTGCCCGGCGGACACGGCGTCAGTTACGGGCACCACTACGTCACTCCGGGCGACACCACGCTTGCCCTGGTGCCCCTGGGGTACGCGGACGGTGTACCGCGGCACGCGTCCGGCGCGGGGCCGGTGCTGGTGGCCGGGAAGTGGCGGGTGGTGGCAGGGCGTGTCGCGATGGACCAGTTCGTCGTCGACCTCGGCGGCGATACGGCGGCCCCGGGCGACGAGGCCGTACTCTTCGGCCCCGGTGACCACGGCGAGCCCACCGCCGAGGACTGGGCCCGCGCCTGCGGCACCATCGCCTACGAGATCGTCACCAGGATCGGCCCCCGGGTCCCGCGTTCGTACGCCGACGCCGCTGCCGCTGCCGACACGGCCGGCTCCGACGGCCCTGCCGCTGACCCCGCGGGCCCCGCTCGCACCGCCGGCGGGCGGTGACGCCGCGATGCCTGAGAAGACGTGGGAGAAGGCCGGCCTGGTCGGCGCCGCCATCGGTGTGGTCGCCGCGGGCGCCGCCGCAGGAGTCGCGATCGAACGGGCCACCGTGGGCCGCGGCACCCGCCGCCGGGCCCGGCTCGCCCTCGACGCGGCCGGCCCGTACGGCACCCTGCGCGGCACCCCCGGCACGGTGATCGCCGAGGACGGCACCGAGCTGTACTACGAGACCGAGGAGGCCGACCCCCCGCCGCCGGCCCCCGAGCCGCCCGCCCGGCGCGGCCGTGGCTGGCTGCGGCGGCAGCCGGCGGGCAAGGACAGGCCGAAGCCGCCGGGGCCGCCGGTCACGGTGGTCTTCTCGCACGGCTACTGCCTCACCCAGGACTCCTGGCACTTCCAGCGCGCGGCCCTGCGCGGCGCGGTGCGGGCCGTCTACTGGGACCAGCGCAGCCACGGCCGCAGCGAACGCGGCCGCGACCAGACCTCCGGCAAGACCGCCACCATCGACCAGCTCGGCCGGGACCTCAAGGCGGTGCTCGACGCTGCCGTGCCCGAGGGCCCGGTGGTCCTGGTCGGGCACTCCATGGGCGGCATGACGGTGATGGCCTTCGCCGACCAGTTCCCCGAGTACGTCAGGGAGCGGGTGGCCGGCGTCGCCTTCATCTCGACCTCCGCGGGCAAGCTGGCCGCCGTCACGCTGGGGCTGCCGGCCGCCGGCGCGCGGGCCTTCCGCCTGCTGGCGCCGGGGGTGCTGCGGATACTCGGCAGCCAGGTGGACTTCGTGGAGCGCACCCGGCGGGCCACCGCCGACCTCTTCGCGGGCTTCATCAAGCGGTACTCGTTCGGCTCCGACGACGTCGATCCGGCGGTCGAGCGGTTCGCCGAACGGCTGATCGAGAGTACGCCGATCGATGTGGTGGCCGAGTTCTATCCGGCGTTCACCGAGCACGAGAAAGGCGCCGCGCTGGCGGTGCTCGACGGCGTGCCCGGTCTCGTACTCGCCGGTACCAAGGACCTGCTGACGCCGAGCGCGCACAGCGCGGACATCGCCGAGAAGCTGCCGGAGGCCGAGCTGATCATCGTGGAGGGTGCCGGGCATCTGGTGCTCATGGAGCGGCCCGCCCTCGTCAACGCGGCGCTCGCGCGGCTGATCGCGGAGGCGGCGGAGAGCGTACGCGCGCCCGTTGCGCAGCGGCTTCGCGAGCTGACGACCGCGCCTGACGCGTAGCATTCGCCATCATGGGCACACCGCACGACCCGTACGAAGCCGGCTCCGCGCCGGACGCCCCCGTCGTCCGGATCACCGTCCGGGATCCGGGGCGCATGCACGAGCTGGGGCGGCGGCTCGCCACCCTGCTGACCCCCGGCGACCTGGTCCTGCTCAGTGGTGAGCTGGGCGCGGGCAAGACCACGCTGACCCGCGGTCTGGGCGAGGGGCTGGGGGTGCGCGGCGCCGTCACCTCGCCGACCTTCGTCATCGCCCGGGTCCATCCCTCGCTCGGCGCCGGGCCGGCGCTGGTCCATGTGGACGCGTACCGGCTCAGCGGCGGCCTGGACGAGATGGAGGACCTGGACCTCGATGTGTCGCTGCCGGAGTCGGTGGTGGTCGTGGAGTGGGGTGACGGCAAGGTCGAGGACCTGTCGGACGCGCGGCTGCATGTCGTCATCGCCCGTACGGCGGGTGGGGACGAGCCGGCGCGGGGTGCGGGTGCGGAGGGTGCGGAGGGTGCTGACGACGCTGACGACGCTGACGACGTGCGTGAGGTGACGGTGACCGGCGTCGGGCCCCGCTGGGCCAAGGAGGATCTGACCGCGCTGGAGGTGTGAGCCGGTTGTGGATCACCTGTGGACCAGGTGTGAGCCGACAGGCTGTCGGGAAGATGTTGCGCAGGGGCGGGCGACCGTGGTCTGCTGGGTGCGGGCACCTGGTTAGGGCTGCCTAACTTCTCTCTACGAGGAGGCGCGCATGTCGGCCGAGCAGTCGCACGACCAGCACCCTGACGCCGCTGTCCGGCCGGTGGCCGGCCCGTCGGTACGGGACCTGCTCGCGGCCTGCGCAGCCGCCCGTACGGTCTCCACACCGCCGGAGAACCCCCCGGCCGCGGCCGCCCCGGACGAGCCCGCCGACCGCCGCCCCAACCGCGACGCGGCCTGACCCCCACGCGAACGGCTGATCCCCGAGCGGAAGCCTGCCGCCCTCCCTGACCCCCGCCCCCCGGAGCGGCGCACGCCCGCGGCGAGGTTGCTTCACGGGCCCCGCCAGGGTGGCCGCCAGACGCAGGGGGGTGCGGCTACTTCACGACCTCCACTGTCGTGCCGATGGTCGCCTGGACCCATACCGCGTCCGCGTCCGCGCGGGTTGTCCGGACGGCGGTCGTCCGTTTGGCCGGGTCGGGGCGGTCGAGGGAGCCGTCGGCCGCCGCGCTGAAGCCGATGTTCTTGCCGTCGGTCTCGGCGAAGAGCACCACGTGCTCGACCGCCGCCCCGTCGCCGCCCCGTCCCTTTGAGCGGCGCGCGAAGACCCGGTGGCTGCCGAGCGCCGGCTCCACCGTGCCGCCCACCACCGTGAAGGTCCGCACCACCTGCTCCTCGTCGTCCACCAGCCACACCCGGTGGCGCCGGAGGCTGTAGACCACGCGCTCGCCGGAGCCGGAATGCAGCGGGAGCCCCTGCTGGGCCGGCCCGCGGGCGGCGCCGCCGGCCGGGCGGGACTTCTGGTTCGTCCTGGCCGCGACCGCGGCCGGCGACGGGGCCGTGCCCGACGCCTCCTCCGCCAGCACCCCCACCGCGATCAGCGCCGCCGCGACCAGCGCGGTGACCAGGGTGCGGGATGAGAGTTGCGCCGTCCTTGCCGTCCTCGCCACGGTGTGCGTCCTCTCCTGCGGTCTCGTCTCCCGCGGTCTCGTCGTGCGTCACGTCCTGCGTCTCGCCCGTCATGGGCTCCGCACGGGCGCCCGTCGTCCCTGCCGCTCATACGTTCGCTGCGCGCCCGGTGCCGGCATGAGATACGAATTGCGTATTTGATCCCGTTTGACGGTAGCAGCCGTCCCGCCCGCGGCCCCGGCGCCGCGGGCGCGCGCCGTACGCTTGGCGTGTGCTGCTGCTTGCCTTCGACACCGCCACGCCCGCCGTCACCGCCGCCCTGCACGACGGGGAGCGGGTGCTCGCCGAGTCGACCGTCGTCGACGCGCGCCGGCACGGCGAACTCCTGGTGCCCGCCGTCGACCGCGTGCTGACCGCCGCCGGCGCGGTGATCTCGCAGGTCACCGGCGTGGTGGTGGGCGTCGGCCCG
This sequence comes from Streptomyces sp. NBC_01476, assembly GCF_036227265.1. NCBI lineage: Bacteria > Bacillati > Actinomycetota > Actinomycetes > Kitasatosporales > Streptomycetaceae > Streptomyces > Streptomyces sp. NBC_01476. The sequence goes on from NZ_CP109446.1 coordinate 5,049,997, forward strand.
GGCCCGTACACCGGGCTGCGGGTCGGTCTGGTGACCGCCGCCGCCTTCGGTGACGCGCTCGGCGTCCCCGTGCACGGCGTCTGCACCCTGGACGGCCTGGCCTGGGCGGCCGGCGAGGCCGGACTCGACGGCCCCTTCACCGTCGCCACCGACGCCCGGCGCAAAGAGGTGTACTGGGCGCGGTACGACGGCCCCCGCCACCGGGTCACCGAACCCGCGGTGAACCGCCCGGCCGACATCGCCGACGACGTCGCGGGCCTCCCCGCGGTCGGCGCCGGCGCGCACCTGTACCCCGAGGTCTTCACCGACCACCGCCCGGACCCGGCCCACCAGTCGGCCGGCGCGCTGGCCGCGCTCGCCGTCCACCGGCTGGCCACCGGCGAGCCGTTCGCCCCCGCCCTGCCGCTCTACCTGCGCCGCCCCGACGCCCAGGTGCCCGCGGGGTACAAGGCGGTACTGCCGCGGTGACCCCGGCCGTACAGGGCGCCGCACCGGGGGCCGGCCAGGACATCGTCCTGCGGGACATGCGCTGGTGGGACCTGGACGCCGTCACCGCGCTGGAACACGACCTCTTCCCCGAGGACGCGTGGTCCCGCGGCATGTTCTGGTCCGAGCTCGCGGACGCCGGGCACCCGGCGGCGAGCCGGCGCTACGTCGTGGCCGAGCGGGCCGCGGACGGCCGGATCGTCGGCTACGCCGGGCTCGCCGCGGTGGCCGGCACCGGCGACGTGCAGACCATCGCCGCCGCCCGCGACCACTGGGGCACCGGCCTCGGCGCCCGGCTGCTCACCGAGCTGCTGCGGACCGCGACCGCCGCCGAGTGCCACGAGGTGCTGCTGGAGGTCCGGGTCGACAACCCGCGGGCCCAGCGGCTCTACCGGCGCTTCGGCTTCGAACCCATCGGCTTCCGCAAGGGCTACTACCAGCCGGGCAATGTGGACGCCCTGGTGATGCGGCTGGCCGACCCCGCTTCCACCATGACCGCCGGCGAACCGGCCGACCCCGGAGACGTAGAAGAGATCCATGGCTGACGAACCCCTTGTCCTGGGCATCGAGACCTCGTGCGACGAGACCGGTGTCGGCGTCGTGCGCGGGCACACCCTGCTCGCCGACGCGGTCGCCTCCAGCGTCGACGAGCACGCCCGTTACGGCGGTGTCGTGCCCGAGGTGGCCAGCCGCGCCCACCTGGAGGCGATGGTCCCCACCATCCAGCGCGCCCTGAAGCAGGCCGGGGTGAGCGCCCGCGACCTCGACGGCATCGCGGTGACCGCGGGCCCGGGCCTTGCGGGCGCGCTGCTGGTCGGGGTGTCGGCGGCCAAGGCGTACGCGTACGCCCTCGGCAAGCCGCTCTACGGGGTGAACCACCTCGCCTCGCACATCTGCGTGGACCAGCTGGAGCACGGCGCGCTGCCCGAGCCGACGATGGCGCTGCTGGTCTCCGGCGGCCACTCGTCGCTGCTGCTGGCGCCCGACATCACCGGCGACGTACGGCCGCTCGGCGCGACCATCGACGACGCGGCCGGCGAGGCGTTCGACAAGGTGGCCCGCGTGCTCGGGCTCGGCTTCCCCGGCGGCCCGGTGATCGACCGGTACGCCCGCGAGGGCGACCCGAAGGCCATCGCCTTCCCGCGCGGCCTGACCGGCGGCCGTGACCCGCTCTACGACTTCTCCTTCTCCGGCCTGAAGACCGCCGTCGCCCGCTGGGTCGAGGCGCGCCGCCGCGACGGGCAGGAGGTGCCGGTCGCCGATGTGGCCGCGTCCTTCCAGGAGGCGGTGGTGGACGTGCTGACCCGCAAGGCGATCAGGGCGTGCAAGGACAACGGCGTCGACCACCTGATGATCGGCGGCGGGGTGGCGGCCAACTCCCGGCTGCGGTCGCTGGCGCTGGAGCGGTGCGAGGACGCGGGCATCCGGCTGCGGGTGCCGCGGCCGGGGCTGTGCACCGACAACGGCGCGATGGTCGCGGCCCTGGGCGCCGAGATGGTGGCCCGCGGGCGGGCCGCCTCCACGCTCGACCTGCCGGCCGACTCCTCGCTGCCGGTGACCGAGGTGTCGGTGCCGGGGCACACGCACGAGGTTCACGGGTCCGTCCGATCGCACGATCATGTGCACGAGTTGAGCAAGGACAACCTCTACGGATGACCGTCACACTGATGTGGGAAGCCGCGGCCGCCGACGGATGCGGTCCTCAACTCCTCGACTGGGCACGGGAGCAGGAACTCCCCGCGGTGCCCCGGCGGCTGGAGTTCCTGGTCGCGCCCGGCGACCGGGTGCTGGTGATCAGCTGGTGGGAAGCGCCCTATGACGCGGAGATCCCCGAACTGCCCGATCCGCCGCCGGAGTTGGTACGCCGTCAGGTGCACCGGTGGCGCTTCGTGTCGGTGTCGGTGGAGAGCTGAGGTCAACTCCCGTGCGGGGGTCAACTTTCGTGCGGGAGTCAACTCCCTTGCGCGGGGCGCCCGATGAGCATCGTGGGCGCGCCTGCCACCCGGGTCAGGAAGACGGTCGCAGCGTTCGGGCCCCGCGGTTTGACCTGGCGCCGTACCTCCTCCGGCTCCACCGCGGAGCCGCGCTTCTTCACCGTCAGATTGCCCACTTCGCGCTCCCGCAGCAGCGCCTTGAGCCGTTTCATGCCGAACGGCAGGACGTCACCGATCTCGTACGCCGTCGCCCAGGGCGTGGGGGCGAGCGCGTCGGCGGTCACGTACGCGATGGTGGGGTCGATCAGTCCGCCGTCCAGCTGCCGTGCCACGGTGGCCACCAGATGGGCCCTGATGACCGCGCCGTCGGGCTCGTAGAGGAAGCGGCCGACCGCCCGGACCGGTGGGGCCTGCGGCGGCTCGGCGGCCCGCAGCGCGTCTCCTGAGGGCAGCAGGGTGGCCCGTACGGCGCCGGGCGCGGTGCCGAACCACAGCGCGGCCTCCTTCACGTCGCCGTGGTCCGACACCCACTCCGCCTCGGCGTCCGCCGGTACGGCCTCGTGCGGGATGCCGGGGGCCACCTTCACCGCGGCGAAGGGTGCCGTACGGGCCGCGGCGAGCGCCCAGGAGAGCGGCGGGGAGTACGCCTCGGGGTCGAAGGTCCGGCCCCGCCCGGTGCGGCGCGCCGGGTCGGCGAACACCGCGTCGTAGCCGGTGGTGTCCACCTCGGTGACGTCCGCGCACCGCACCTCGATCCGGTCGGCCAGGCCCAGTGCCTCGGCGTTGGCGCGGGCCACCGCGCAGGTCAGCGGGTCGCGGTCGACGGCCAGCACGTCGATGCCGGCCCGGGCCAGTGCGATGGCGTCGCCGCCGATGCCGCCGCACAGGTCGGCGAGCCGGCGCACGCCGAGCCGGCGGAAGCGGGCGGCCCGGTGGGCGGCCACGCTGGTGCGGGTGGCCTGTTCGACGCCGTTCGCGGTGAAGTACATCCGGGCGGCGTCCTCGGCCCCGAACTTGGCGGCGGCGCGCTGCCGCAGCCGTGCCTGTGTCATGGCGGCGGCCACCAGGCGGGGGGCGTGCGTGCGCCGCAGCCGGGTCGCTGCCGCGAGCTCACCGGAGGGGGTGTGCCCCCGGACTGCCTCCAGCACGGTCTGCCCTTCGGGCCCGAGCAACCCGGCGAACTCCTCAACATCCACGCCCCCATTCTCCCCGCCCCCGCGGAAGCGCCCCGCAGGGGCGCGGTGCCGCGCTTCGTCACCGGCCGGGTGGGGCGGTTGCTGTCGTGTCCGGCCCACTGGCCGGTGGTGGGTTGCTCGCGCAGTTCCCCGCGCCCCTTCGGGGCGCCCCGAAGGGGCGCGGGGAACTGCGCGACCGGCCACGATGGCGCCGCGCTCCGTCACCGGCCGGAAGGGCTGTTGCTGTCGTATCCGGCCCGGCGCCCCGGGCCCCTGGGGGGCGGGGAAGGCCCGGCACGGGCCGTGAGACCCGGTGCGCCCCTGCGCGGGAGACGCGCTGAGTCTGGCACTCCGCTTGACCGAGTGCTAAGAGCGTCCTAGTCTCAGACCTGGCACTCGGCACCGCTGAGTGCCAGCACATCAGCGACGGGCAGGTCCGGCACCCGCGACGACGGGCCTACCAGGTCGCCGACCCAGACAGACACTCCCGTGAGCCCTTTGAAGGGGGAGGTCGGATCGTGACGACCGCCAGCACCAAGGTTGCCATCAAGCCGCTTGAGGACCGCATTGTGGTCCAGCCGCTGGATGCCGAGCAGACCACGGCCTCCGGCCTGGTCATTCCGGACACCGCCAAGGAGAAGCCCCAGGAGGGCGTCGTCCTGGCCGTGGGTCCGGGCCGTTTCGAGGACGGCAACCGCCTGCCGCTCGACGTCTCCGTCGGGGACGTCGTGCTCTACAGCAAGTACGGCGGCACCGAGGTGAAGTACAACGGCGAGGAGTACCTCGTCCTCTCGGCGCGCGACGTCCTCGCGATCATCGAGAAGTAAGTCTTCCGGCTCCACCGCACAGCCGCGATCCCGCCCCGGGTTCTCCGTGTCCATCAGGCCGGGGGCCCCGGGGCGGTTTCGTTGGGCGACCGTGAAGGCCCTTGACGACGACCGTCCTTGACGACGACAACCGACTGACGAGTAGACGAGGTAGTTCGCAGGCATGGCCAAGATTCTGAAGTTCGATGAGGACGCCCGTCGCGCCCTGGAGCGTGGCGTCAACAAACTCGCCGACACCGTGAAGGTGACCATCGGCCCCAAGGGCCGCAATGTCGTCATCGACAAGAAGTTCGGCGCCCCGACCATCACCAACGACGGTGTCACCATCGCCCGTGAGGTCGAGCTGGACGACCCGTACGAGAACCTGGGTGCCCAGCTCGTCAAGGAGGTGGCGACCAAGACCAACGACATCGCGGGTGACGGCACCACCACCGCGACCGTCCTGGCGCAGGCGCTGGTCCGCGAGGGCCTGCGCAACGTCGCCGCCGGCGCCTCCCCCGCCGCCCTGAAGAAGGGCATCGACGCGGCCGTCAAGGCCGTCTCCGAAGAGCTGCTCTCCTCCGCCCGCGCGATCGAGGGCAAGGAGGACATCGCCGCGGTCGCCGCGCTGTCCGCCCAGGACAAGCAGGTCGGCGAGCTGATCGCCGAGGCGATGGACAAGGTCGGCAAGGACGGTGTCATCACCGTCGAAGAGTCCAACACCATGGGCCTCGACCTGGACTTCACCGAAGGTATGGCGTTCGACAAGGGCTACCTGTCGCCGTACTTCGTCACCGACCAGGAGCGGATGGAGGCCGTCCTCGACGACCCGTACATCCTGGTCCACCAGGGCAAGATCTCCTCGATCCAGGACCTGCTGCCGCTGCTGGAGAAGATCATCCAGGCCGGTGGTTCCAAGCCGCTGCTGATCATCGCCGAGGACGTCGAGGGCGAGGCGCTCTCCACCCTGGTCGTCAACAAGATCCGCGGCACGTTCAACGCGGTCGCGGTCAAGGCGCCCGGCTTCGGTGACCGCCGCAAGGCCATGCTCGGCGACATCGCCACCCTCACCGGCGCGACCGTCATCGCCGAGGAGGTCGGCCTCAAGCTCGACCAGGCCGGGCTCGACCTGCTGGGCACCGCCCGCCGGGTCACCGTCACCAAGGACGACACCACGATCGTCGACGGTGCCGGCGACAAGGCCGAGATCGAGGGCCGGATCGGCCAGATCAAGGCGGAGATCTCCTCCACCGACTCCGACTGGGACCGCGAGAAGCTCCAGGAGCGCCTCGCCAAGCTGGCCGGCGGCGTGTGCGTGATCCGGGTCGGCGCGGCCACCGAGGTCGAGCTCAAGGAGAAGAAGCACCGCCTGGAGGACGCGATCTCCGCGACCCGCGCGGCCGTCGAGGAGGGCATCGTCTCCGGCGGTGGCTCCGCCCTGGTGCACGCGGTCAAGGTGCTCGCCGACAACCTCGGCAAGACCGGTGACGAGGCCACCGGTGTCGCGGTGGTCCGCCGCGCCGCCGTCGAGCCGCTGCGCTGGATCGCCGAGAACGCCGGCCTTGAGGGTTACGTCATCACCTCCAAGGTCGCCGACCTCGACAAGGGCCACGGCTTCAACGCCGCCACCGGCGAGTACGGCGACCTGGTCAAGGCCGGCGTGATCGACCCGGTCAAGGTCACCCGCTCCGCCCTGGAGAACGCGGCCTCCATCGCGTCCCTCCTGCTCACCACCGAGACCCTCGTGGTCGAGAAGAAGGAAGAGGAGCCCGCGGAAGCCGCCCACGGCGGCCACGGCCACTCCCACTGACCCACCCCGCCCCACCCGCGGCCCGGCCCCCTCCCCCAAGGGAAGCCGGGCCGCACCCGTTGCACCGTCTGAGGAGCCCCCCGGGTCAGGGTTTGGGGTCGTAGGTGCGGGTGGTGCGGGTGGAGACGGCGGAGAAGAGGGGGGTGGGGGTGTGGCGGGCGAGGGCCGCGGCGAGTTTGTAGCGGGGGTCGGGGACGCTGAGGGTGCGGCCGCGGGCCAGGTCGCGCAGGGCGATGGCGACGACCTTGTTGGGATTGAGCCAGGCCCAGGAGGGCAGCCGGGAGGCGTCCATGCCCGCACGGTCGTGGAACTCGGTACGGGTGAGGCCGGGGCACAGGACGAGGAAGCGGATGCCGGAGCCCTGGAGTTCGTGGGCGATGCCCTCGGTGAAGCGGACCACCCACGCCTTGCTCGCGCCGTAGGTGCCGCGCGGCATGAAGGCCGCGATCGAGGCCACGTTGATGACGAAGCCGTGGCGCCGGTCGCGCATCGCCGGTACCGCCGCGGCGGTGAGCCGGAGCACCGCCTCACAGTGGACCTTGAGCATGCGGACCTCCTCGGCCACCGGCACATCGAGGAAGACCCCGCGGTTGCCGAAGCCGGCGCTGTTGACCAGGACCTGCACCGGCCGGGCCGGATCCGACAGCCGGGCCTCGACGGCGGCGATGCCGTGGTCCTCGGCGAGGTCGGCGGGCAGTACCTCGACCGATGCGTTGTAGCGGGCGCGGAGTTCCGCGGCGGTACGGGCCAGCCGGTCCTCGTCGCGGGCGACCAGCACCAGGCGGTGGCTGTCGGCGGCGAGACGGCGCGCGAAGGCCGCGCCGATGCCGGACGTCGCACCGGTGATCAGTGAAGTCGTCATGCGGGCAGCGTAGATGAGGTGTCAGCGGGTGAGGCGGTCGCGGATCGCGGCGCGTTCGGCCGCCGGGAAGGCGGCGAGGTCCACCAGCAGCGGGAGCAGGCCGGGTTCGGTGGTGATCGCCCGGAAGGAGACGGCGACGGTCACCTCGTGCCCGGGCCGGGAGACCACCTCGATCGGGTCACCCGCGGTGATCCGGCCCGGTTCGAGGACCCGCAGATACGCGCCGGGGACCGCCGCCCGGGTGAACCGCCCGAGCCACCCGCCCTCGTCCAGCCAGCCGGCGAAGGTCGCACACGGCACCCGTGGGCAGGACACTTCGAGCAGCGTGCTGCCGACCCGCCAACGCTCCCCGATCAGCGCGGAGTTGACGTCGATCCCGGTGGTGGTGAGGTTCTCCCCGAAACTGCCGCCGGCCAGCGTGCGGCCCAACTCGCTCTCCCAAGCGTCGAGATCCTCCCGGGCGTAGGCGTAGACCGCCTGGTCGGCGCCGCCGTGGTGCTTGACGTCGTACGCGTGGTCACCGGCGAGCCCGACCGAGCCGTCCCCCTTCGGCCCCGGCACGGTCACCTCGACCGGCCCGCCCACCGGCCGCTTGTCGATGCCGGTGAGCGCCACCCGCTTCCACGGGTTGGGCCGCGGCCGCCCGACGTTGACGCTGAGGACATGCATGTCTCACCCCTGTCGCAGGTACGGCGTGGTGACGCTGAGCGGTACGAAGCCCAGCCGCCGGAGGATCGGGCGGCTGTCGTCGGAGGCGTCCACCTGGAGGTAGCGGATGCCCTTCGCGGCGGCGATCCGGGCACGGTGGGCGACCAGCGCCCGGTAGATCCCGCGGCCCCGCCACTCCGGTACGGTGCCGCCGCCCCACAGGCTCGCGAAGTCGGTGCCCGGGTGGAACTCCATCCGGGCCGAGCAGACCGGGGTGTCACCGGCCATCGCGACCACCCCGCAGAAGGTGGCCGGGCTGCGGGTGAGCTGGTCGAGCAGCCGGGCGTGCAGGCGGGCCGGGTCGTCGTCGAAGGCCGTCCCGTGGGTGCGGGCCATGAGGGCGAGGCCCGCCGCGTCGGTCACCGGCTCCAGCCGTACGCCTTCCGGCTGGGATACGTCCAGGGGCAGCGCGGCGACCTCCGCGACCATCAGCGTCTCCGCCGGCTCCGGGGTGAAACCGGCGGCGAGCAGCCGCCGCCCCAGGTCCGCCGGGCGGTCGTGCGCGTACAGCTTCCACTCGAACTCCCGGCCCGCGCCCTGCGGCCCGGCCAGCCAGCGGACCTGCTCCGCGATGGCCGCGTCGGCGGTGCTCTCGTCCAGCGCGGACCAGAGCACACCGGTCCAGTCGTTCACCCCGTCACCGGTCTGCCGCAGCACCCCGCCGAACCGCTCCACCCGGGAGCCGGGATCCGGCGGGGCGTCCCGCCGCAGCTGGGCGTCGAACAGGGCGCGTACGGCTTCGGTGTCCATCCGGGCATTCCAGCACGGGCGCCCGTCCGGCCCCAACGGAATTACCGGGCCGCGGCCGTCACGCCAGCGCGTCCAGCGCCAGGTCGATGTCCGCCGCGGTGGTGTAGAGGTGGACGGCGAAGCGCAGGTTGCCGCCCCGGGCGGAGAAGGCGACGCCGGCCTCCTTCAGCCGGGCCGCGGCCGAACCGGGCATGCCCGGTTCAGCCGGGCCGCGGCCGAACCGGGCATGCCCGGGACCGCGACGATCGCCGAGTCGCCCGGCACGGGGGCGTGGCCCAGCGCGGTGAGGCCGGACCGCAGGCGGTCCGCGAGGGCCAGGTCGTGGGCGCGTACGGCGGCCACGCCCAGCTCCTCCACCAGCGCGAGGGACGCGGCCGCGCCGACGTACGACAGGTACGGCGGCCGGGCGTCGAACCGGCGGGCGCCCGGGGCGAGTTCTTCGATCGGGCCGTAGCAGGAGTTCCAGGGGTCGGCGGCGGCGTACCAGCCGGCGGAGGCGGGGGAGAGGGTGGGCTCCAGGCCCTCGCGGACGGTGAGGAAGCACGCGCCGTGCGGGCTGACCAGCCACTTGTAGGCGTGGCAGACCAGGTAGTCGTACCCCTCGGGGGCGAGTGGCAGCCACCCCACGGACTGGGTGCCGTCGATCAGCAGCCGGGCGCCGTGCGCGGTGGTGGCCGCCCGGATCGCGGGCAGGTCGGCGACCCGGCCGTCCAGGGACTGCGCGGCGCTCACCGCGACGAGCGCGGTCCCGGGGCCGACCGCGGCGGCGACCTCGTCCAGCGGGACGATCCGCAGGTCGAGGCCGGGGCGGCCGGCGAACGGATGGACCAGCGAGCTGAAGTCGTCCGCGGCGACCACCACCTGTGCGGCCTCGGGGAGCCCCGCGGCGATCAGCCCGACGGCCTGCGCCACCGTGCCGGCCAGTGCGACCCGGTCCGGTGCGACCCCGGTGATCCGCGCGTACGCCGTCCGGCTCGCCGCGACCGCCGCCTCGTACCCGTCCACGTCCGGCCGCCCGCTCGCCCACGCGTCGAGCGCGCCCCGCATCGCGGCGACGGTACGGGCCGGGGCCAGCCCGAACGCGGCGGTGTCCAGATACCCGGCCGCGATCCCGCCGTACTCCCCCCTGACCACCGCCTCGAATTCCCCCACCCGGCCGGGGGCGGCGTCGGTCACCCCGCCCGGGCCCGGCGGTCGGGCAACCGCACCGATCACCCTGCCCGGACGGGTAACCGTCGTGCTCACGTCACCCGCGTCGGCGCCCGCCCCGATCCCGCCGCCCACACCGGTCCCGCCGCCCGCGGCTGCATCCGTGCTGGTCAGGGGCGCCGCAGGCCCCGCTTCGGTGGAACTGTTCGTGCCGTCCGTCGCTGTCATGGCTCATAGACTGGCCTCGGCCCAGCTCAAAGTCCACCAGCAGGAACTACCGATCATCCCCAAGCGGCCCTTATGGTGTGCGCATGATCGAAGCCCGCCACCTGCGCGTGCTGCGCGCCGTCGCCCGCACCGGTTCCTTCTCCGCCGCCGCCCGGGAGCTGGGCTGCACGCAGCCCGCCGTCAGCCAGCAGATGAAGGCGCTGGAGGCGTCCGCCGGGACCCCGCTGCTGGTGCGCGGGGCACGCGAGATGCGGCTGACCGAGGCGGGGGACGCGCTGGTGCGGCACGCCGCCGGGATCCTGGCCGGGCTGACCGCCGCCGAGGAGGAGATCGCCGCCATCGCCGGGCTGCGGGCCGGCCGCGTGCGGCTGGCCTCCTTCCCGTCCGGGAGCTCCACGCTGGTGCCCAGCGCGGTGGCGGACATGCGCGCACGCCACCCGGGGACGAAGATCTCGCTGGTGGAGGCGGAGCCGCCGAAGTCGGTCGAGCTGCTGCGGGCCGGGGACTGCGACATCACGCTCGCGTTCCGGTACGTGGACCTGCCGGTGGCCGCCGAGGAGTCGTGGGCGGATCTGGTGGTGCGCCCGCTGCTGACCGACCGCCTGGTGGGCGTCGTACCGAAGGGGCATCCGCTGGCCGGGCGGACGGGACCTGCCGGGATCGAGGAACTGGCCGGCGAGCAGTGGATCGCCGGCTGTCCGCGCTGCCGGCGGCACCTGGTCGAGGTCTGCGAGCGGGCCGGCTTCACCCCGCGGATCGACTTCGCGACGGACGACTACCCGGCGGTGGTCGGCCTGGTGGCGGCGGGTCTGGGGGTGGCCGTGCTGCCGGACCTCGCACTGGAGTCGGTACGGCAGAAGGGCGTGGCCGTGGTGGAGATGCGGCCCGCGGTGGAACGTGAGGTGGTCGCGCTGACGCTGCCTGACCTCGCGCACGTCCCGGCGGTGGACATGATGCTGGGCCGCCTCACGCGCGCCGGGCTGCGGCACGGGGAGCGGCGTACGGAGCGGGGGGCCGCCCTGCCCGTCTGATCCGGCCGGTCGGCGGGGCAACGACCGGGCCGGCCGTCCGCGGGCGGGCGCTCAGCAATGGCAGGAACGATTCTGCAGGAAGGGGGCGGGCTACCAGCGCAGGCCGGCCGAGGCCGAGTCGGGGTCGTAGTCCGCGTCGTACCCGGCGTCGTATTCCGCGGGGTACTCCGGCTCGGCATCCCGCTCGGAACCCCGCTCGCTTCCGGTGCCGGAGTCCTCGTCGGCGTCCGCCGAACGACCGCCGGAAACCGCCTCGGCGTCAGCGTCGGCATCGGCGTCGGAATCGGTGTTCCGGCTGCGCGACCGTCCCATCATGGCCTCGCGCTCATCCTCGGTGAGACCGCCCCAGACGCCGTACGGCTCCCGTACGGCCAAGGCGTGCGTGGCGCACTCCGCCCGGACCGGGCAGCGCATGCACACCTCCTTGGCGGAGGCCTCGCGCGCACTGCGAGCGGCGCCGCGCTCCCCCTCCGGGTGGAAGAAGAGCGAGCTGTCGACGCCTCGGCAGGCGGCGACCAGTTGCCAGTCCCACAGATCGGCGTTGGGCCCGGGAAGGCGGGAGAAGTCTGCCATTGCTCATTCCCCTCGACGGGTGCGTGAAGGCGTGGAAGACGGTGGAGAGGGCGCTGTGAGTTCTGAAGTGGGTGCCGTCGCAGGGCGCCCGCCGCGGAAGCTGTCGGATCACTGTGACCCGTCTCTCGACCGTACATCTACTGTCGTAGTAGATGTAAATATGACTCTTCGCCAATCTAGTGACGATTAGCCCGCACACCAGAAAAGAGCCGCCAAACAGTGCAAATTGCGGCATAACACCCGTTCGGCAGCATCCAACGCACTTCGGGCGGCGCCCCGCTACGACCCCAGGCCCCCATTCGCTCCCGACTCACCCGTCTGACCTGCGGCGCGGGCATTTCGTGTCCGGATGATCACGTAGAGTGCCGATGGCTGCGACCAAACTCCGTAACTCTTTCGGGTGAGGGTCGTTGAGTGTGGCGGAAGCGGTTGGCGGATCAAGCGATTCGGGCAGATGCCCGATCCGTCAGCCCCAACGGTGAAGATTCGTACTTCGTACAGCCTGGAGGCACAACGTGACGCGGTTCAGCTGCGGAGGGCGGTCATGACTTCTGTCCTCGTCTGTGACGACTCCCCGCTCGCCCGAGAGGCCCTGCGCCGCGCGGTGGCCACCGTGCCCGGCGTCGAGCGTGTAACCACCGCTGCCAATGGCGAGGAAGTCCTCCGCCGCTGGGGTGCCGACCGCTCGGATCTCATCCTGATGGACGTCCGGATGCCCGGCCTCGGCGGGGTGGAGACGGTGCGGCGGCTGCTGTCCGCCGACCCCGGCGCCCGGATCATCATGCTCACCGTCGCCGAGGACCTGGACGGGGTGGCCTTGGCCGTCGCCGCCGGGGCCCGCGGCTATCTGCACAAGGACGCCTCGCGCGCCGAACTGCGGGCCACCGTCACGCAGGCGCTCGCCGACCCGACCTGGCGGCTCGCCCCGCGCCGGCTGCGGTCCGCCGAAATGGGCGCCGCGCCCACCCTCACCGCCCGGGAGATCCAGGTGCTTGAGGGGATGAGCCACGGGCGGTCCAACGCCGAGATCGGCCGCGAGCTGTTCCTCTCCGAGGACACCGTCAAGACGCACGCGCGGCGGCTCTTCAAGAAGCTCGGCGCGTCCGACCGGGCCCACGCGGTGGCGCTCGGCTTCCGCTGGGGCCTGGTGCGTTAAGGCCGTGCGCCCGCGGCCGTGCGACGGTGAAGTGGCCCGCGAGTCTTCGGTTTCCCGGGGGAGGACGCATGCTTGACGTATGGACTTCCTCGGGGATCGGCGGGGGCCACGGATGGCGGAGATGACAGCGCCTGACGCGGTTCCGCACGGCATGCCGGATAACGCTTCGGTGCAGAAGTACGACCGCGATGCCACGGATCGTCCGGCGGCGAGGCACCATGGGGGGATGCGCGACGACGACACACCTGCCATCGGTGCCCTCGTCCGTCGCGCCGTCGACGGCGACGAGCGCGCCACCCATGAACTCCTGGCGCACGTCCACCCGCTGGCCGAGCGGTACTGCCGCACCCGGCTGTCCCGGCTGCCGGGCGACGCCCGGCATTTCGTGGACGACCTGGCCCAGGAGGTCTGCCTGGCGGTGCTCTGCGCACTGCCGCGCTACCGGGATCTGGGCCGGCCGTTCGAGGCGTTCGTGGTCTCCATCGCCGCCCACAAAGTCGCCGATCTGCAGCGGTCCGCCATGCGCGGACCGGGCAGCACGGCCGTACCTTCCGACCAGATGCCGGAGAAGCCCGACGACTCGCTCGGCCCGGAGGAGCGCGCGCTGCTGAACAGCGACGCCGCCTGGGCGAAGAAGCTGCTCGACCGGCTGCCGGACCATCTGCGGGAGCTGGTGCTGCTGCGGGTCGCGGTCGGGCTGAGCGCCGAGGAGACCGGGCAGGTGCTGGGGATGTCGCCGGGCGCGGTACGGGTCGCGCAGCACCGCGCGCTCAGCCGGCTGCGGGCCATCGCCGAGGAGAGCACGGCGACCACGGCGACCGGGACCCCGCGCAGCGCCTGACGCACGGGGACCCCGGCAGGTCCTACGGCCTTCCGTAGAGACTTCCGTACGGCAAGTTGTCCCATGTCACCCGCGAGAGGCACCCTTCGCGGCAGGGGAATACCGGCCCAGCCACTACCATTGAACAACTCGCCGGGCAAGACCATTCGGGAAGGTGTCATGTCGCTGAACGCCGACGGAGTAGCCGAGAAGTTCGCCAGGCTCGGGCTCACTTACGACGATGTGCTGCTCCTCCCGGGTGCCTCCGAGGTGCTGCCGAACCAGGTGGACACCTCGTCCCTCATCTCGCGCAACGTCAAGGTGAACATCCCGCTGCTCTCCGCGGCGATGGACAAGGTCACCGAGGCCCGGATGGCCATCGCGATGGCCCGGCAGGGCGGCGTCGGCGTCCTGCACCGCAATCTGTCGGTCGAGGACCAGGTGAGCCAGGTCGACCTGGTGAAGCGGTCCGAGTCCGGCATGGTCACCGACCCGATCACGGTCCGCCCGGACGCCACCCTCGGCGAGGCCGACGCGCTCTGCGCCCGGTTCCGGATCAGCGGCGTACCGGTCACCGACGAGGCCGGCAAGCTGCTCGGCATCGTCACCAACCGCGACATGGCCTTCGAGAACGACCGCAACCGCCAGGTGCGCGAGGTCATGACCCCGATGCCGCTGGTCACCGGCAAGGTGGGCATCTCCGGGGTGGACGCCATGGCGCTGCTGCGCCGGCACAAGATCGAGAAGCTGCCGCTGGTGGACGCCGACGGCCGGCTGCGCGGTCTGATCACCGTCAAGGACTTCGTCAAGGCCGAGCAGTATCCGCAGGCGGCCAAGGACGCCGAGGGCCGGCTGCTGGTCGGCGCCGCGGTCGGCGCCAGCCCCGAAGCGCTGGACCGCGCCCAGGCGCTGGTCTCCGCCGGGGTGGACTTCCTGGTCGTGGACACCTCGCACGGCCACAACCGCAACGCACTGGACTGGATGGCGAAGATCAAGTCGGCGGTCCCGGTGGACGTCGTCGGCGGCAACATCGCCACCCGGGACGGCGCCATGGCGCTGCTCGATGCGGGCGTGGACGGCGTGAAGGTCGGCGTCGGCCCCGGCTCGATCTGTACCACCCGGGTGGTGGCCGGCATCGGCGTCCCGCAGGTCACCGCGATCTACGACGCGGCGCAGGTCTGCATCGACGCGGGGGTGCCGGTGATCGGCGACGGCGGCCTGCAGTACAGCGGCGACATCGGCAAGGCGCTGGCGGCCGGCGCGAGCAGTGTGATGCTCGGCAGCCTGCTGGCCGGCTGCGAGGAGTCCCCGGGCGAGCTGCTCTTCATCAACGGCAAGCAGTTCAAGTCCTACCGCGGCATGGGCTCGCTCGGCGCGATGCAGTCCCGCGGGCAGGGGCGCTCGTACTCCAAGGACCGCTACTTCCAGGGTGAGGTCTCCTCCGACGACAAGCTCGTCCCCGAGGGCATCGAGGGGCAGGTCCCCTACCGTGGCCCGCTCTCCGCGGTCCTCCACCAGCTCGTGGGCGGCCTCCGCCAGACCATGGGATATGTGGGCGCGGCGACCATCTCGGAGATGGAGACGAAGGGGCGGTTCGTCCGGATCACCGCGGCGGGACTCAAGGAGTCCCACCCGCACGATGTGCAGATGACGGTGGAAGCGCCGAACTATCACGGGTGAGTGACCGGGGGGGCCGCAGGCCCTGCCCCCCTGAGGCCGTCGCCGGACCTTCCGCCGTATACAGCTTGTCGCGCAGTTCCTCGCGCCCCTTTGGGGCAATGGTCTCCCTCGGAGCGGGGGAAGGCGCCCCGACAGGGGCGCTGGGGGCACCCCCGGACGAAGTCTGGGGGAGGAACTGCGCGACGAGCCACGACGGGCGGGACGGTCCGGGAACCGGCCGGGGGGGCTACCCGGGCGGTCCTGCGGGATACTGATGCCCGCAAGGTCAGAAGACGAGAGGCACGGGTTGTGACAGAGATCGAGATCGGGCGGGGCAAGCGAGGCCGCAGGGCGTACTCGTTCGACGACATCGCCGTGGTGCCGAGCCGGCGCACCCGGGACCCCAAGGAGGTCTCGATCGCCTGGCAGATCGACGCCTACCGCTTCGAACTGCCGTTCCTCGCCGCGCCGATGGACTCCGTGGTGTCGCCCGAGACGGCGATCCGGATCGGGAACCTCGGCGGCCTCGGGGTGCTGAACCTCGAAGGGCTGTGGACGCGGTACGACGACCCCGAGCCGCTGCTCGCCGAGATCGCCGAGCTGGACGACCACCGTGCCACCTCCCGGCTGCAGGAGATCTACGCCGCCCCGATCCGCGAGGAGCTGATCGGGCAGCGGATCAAGGAGGTGCGGGACGCGGGCGTGGTCACCGCGGCGGCCCTGTCGCCGCAGCGCACCGCCCAGTTCTCCAAGGCCGTGGTGGACGCGGGCGTGGACCTCTTCGTGATCCGCGGCACCACGGTCTCCGCCGAGCACGTCTCCGGCTCGCACGAACCGCTGAACCTCAAGCAGTTCATCTACGAGCTGGACGTGCCGGTGATCGTCGGCGGCTGCGCCACGTACACCGCGGCCCTGCACCTGATGCGGACCGGCGCCGCGGGCGTCCTGGTCGGCTTCGGCGGCGGCGCCGCGCACACCACCCGTAACGTGCTGGGCATCCAGGTCCCGATGGCGACCGCGGTCGCCGACGTGGCCGCGGCCCGCCGCGACTACATGGACGAGTCCGGTGGCCGCTATGTCCACGTCATCGCCGACGGCGGCTTCGGCGCCAGCGGTGACCTGCCCAAGGCGGTGGCCTGCGGCGCGGACGCGGTGATGATGGGCTCCCCGCTGGCCCGCGCGACCGACGCGCCCGGCCGCGGCTTCCACTGGGGCATGGAGGCGGTCAACACCGAGCTGCCGCGCGGCAAGCGGATGAATCTGGGCACCGCGGGGACCACCGAGGAGATCCTGCTCGGCCCGTCGCACGCGCCCGACGGATCGATGAACTTCTTCGGGGCGCTGCGGCGTTCGATGGCCACCACCGGCTACTCCGACCTCAAGGAGTTCCAGCGGGTCGAGGTCACGGTCTCGCCCACCCACCACCGCTGAGCCCGGCCCTTCGCCGCCAGAACGCCGGCAGGCCCCGTACCGCGATCGCGGTACGGGGCCTGCCCCATGATCCCCAGGGTGAGGACCGGGCGGTCAGCCGTTCATCCGGCGGGGGGTCTGGAAGCCCACCAGTCCGGCGATCGCCATGAAGACGAACGACATGACGTCGAAGTCTTCCTTCCAGCCCAGGAAGACCTCGTGGGTGTAGTCGGTCAGCGCGGTGGTCACCGACAGGTCGTTGGCGTGGGCACCGATGATCGCCTCGCCGAGGAACTGGCCGAGGAAGACGCCGGCCAGGGCCAGCACGAGGCCGGCGAACGGCAGGGTGCGGCTGCGTCCGCCGACCTTCCCGACCACCGCGCCGACGGCGAAGCCGACGCCGACCGCCGCGTATCCGATCTCGTGCTTGGTGAGGCCGATGATCCAGCCGTAGGCGATGGCGACGACGACCGCGGTGACGATGCCCGCCAGGATGCCCAGCGAGGGGTTGGCCGCGGCGGGCGCGGACGGCTGCGCGTACGCGTTCGGCGGCGGGTACGCGGCCGGGTCGAACGGATTCCCCGGGGCGGCCCCGGGCTGCCGCGGGTAGCCGAAGGGCACGCCCTGCGGCGGGGCGCCGTAAGGGGCCGGGCCGCCCTGGGCCGGCGCGCCCTGCGGCGGCGGGCCGTACGGGCTCTGCGGCTGCTGGGCGTACGGATTGCCGCCGCCCGGCAGCGGCGCCTGCGGTGGCGGGAAGTCAGCGCTCATGAAGGGTCCCCCGAATGCTGTGTGCACGGCGTACGCGGTGTGCGCGGTGTGCGCGGTCTACGCGGTGTGCGGCGAAAGTGACGCCGAAATCTAGCAGGGGGATACGACAATCGGACAAGAGGGTTCTTGCGGTCGTTACGGGACCAGGACCGCGTTCCGCCGCCGGCGCGGACTACAGCCGGGCCGCCGCCCCGGCCGGCGTCGCCCCCCGGGTGTCCAGCATGAGCTGGGCCTTGACCGCCAGGCCCTGCAAGTCGTAGGTGCGGTGGTGCTGCAGAAGGAGCGTCAGATCGGCCTCGGCGGCGGCCTCCCAGAGCGAGTCGGCGCGGGGGACCGGCCGGTCCAGGACACGCCACTGCGGGACGTACGGGTCGTGGTAGGCGAGTTGCGCGCCGAGTTCGATCAGCCGGGAGCCGATCTCCTTGGCGGGGGCGCCCTCCTGGTCCGCGAGGTCGGCCTTGTAGGTGACGCCGAGCAGCAGCACGCGGGCGCCGCGCAGCGACTTGCCCTGCTCGTTGAGCAGGCTGGCGGCGCGCTGGACGACGTAGCGCGGCATCCGGCCGTTGACCTCCTGGGCGAGTTCGACCATCCGCAGCGGGTGGCCGGGCAGCCGCGGGTGGGTGGCGAGGCCGGCGGTGAAGGCGGGGGCGGCGTTGGGGTCGAGGGCCGGCGACGGGCCGCCGACGCCGGGTCCCGGGCGGAAGGCCTGGAAGCCGTACGGCTTGGTCTCGGCGCACCGGATGACGTCCCAGAGGTCGACGCCGAGGTCGTGGCAGTAGACCGCCATCTCGTTGACGAAGGCGATGTTGACGTGCCGGTAGTTGGTCTCCAGCAGCTTGACCGCCTCGGCCTCGCGCAGGCCCCGGGCGCGCACCACCCGCTCGGAGAAGCGGCCGTAGAAGGCGGCGGCGGCCTCGGTGCAGGCGGGGGTGCAGCCGCCGACCACCTTGGGAGTGTTGGCGTGGTGGAAGTCGCGGCTGCCGGGGTCGAGCCGGCTGGGGGAGTACGCCAGGTGGAAGTCGCGGCCGGCCCGCAGGCCGTGGGCCTCCAGCAGCGGGCGGAGGAATCCCTCGGTGGTTCCCGGGTAGACGGCTGATTCCAGGACCACGGTGGTGTGCGGTCGCAGGTGCGCGGCCAGCGCCCGGGCGGCGGCGGCCACCTCGGTCAGATCGAGGGCGTGGTCCGCGCCGAGCGGCGTGGGGGCGCAGATGACAGCGGTCCTGACCCTGCCGAGCGCGGCGGGGTCGGCGGTGGCCCGGAAACCCACGGCCAGCAGCCGCCGCAACTCGGCGGCGGCGAGGGTGCCGGGCGGCACCCGGCCGGCGTTGATCTCGGCCACCAGGGCCGGATCCGGGTCGTAACCGATGGTGTTCACTCCGGCGGCGGTGGCCGCCTGGGCGAGCGGTAGTCCGGTGTGGCCGAGGCCGAGGACTGCGAGGTCTGCTGCCATGGGCTCCGGTCCTCCACGAATGGATGAGTGGCCGCACGAGGGCGGTCTCTCGAACAGCTGTAAAACAGGCTAACCAGACAAATCACTGATATGACCACGCGGCGCGCCGCACCGACCCGGACGCTTCAAGGTGGCCGCTCCCGGGCAGGCCCGTCACTATCGGAAGAGATCCACAGGCCGGACTCGACAAGCAACCAGCCCGCCGCCGGTGAATCCGGCGGCGGGCGGCAGGTACGGAGGCACGGATGCGTGACACGACTCTCGGCCCCGAGGCGCGAGCCGAGGCGCTGGCGAAGATGGCCGAGCAGGAGTTGGACATTCTGGTGGTCGGCGGCGGCGTGGTGGGCGCCGGCTCCGCTCTCGACGCGGCGACCCGCGGCCTGTCCGTCGGCATAGTCGAGGCCCATGACTGGGCCTCGGGCACATCGAGCCGCTCCAGCAAACTGATCCACGGCGGCCTGCGGTATCTGGAGATGCTGGACTTCGCGCTGGTCCGCGAGGCGCTGAAGGAACGCGGGCTGCTGCTGGAGAAGCTGGCCCCGCATCTGGTCAAGCCGGTGCCGTTCCTGTATCCGCTGCAGCACAAGGGGTGGGAGCGGATCTACGCAGGTTCCGGTGTGGCGCTGTACGACGCCATGTCCATCTCCTCCGGTCACGGGCGCGGCCTGCCCGTACACCGTCACCTGACCCGTAAGCACGCCCTGCGGGTCGCCCCCGCGCTGCGCAAGGACGCGCTGGTCGGCGCGCTGCAGTACTACGACGCCCAGGTGGACGACGCGCGCCTGGTGGTGACGCTGGTGCGCACCGCCGCCTCCTACGGGGCGCTGGCCGCCAACCACGCCAAGGTCGTCGGCTTCCTCCGGGAGGGCGAGCGGGTCGTCGGCGCCCGGGTGCGCGACGGCGAGGCGGGCGGGGAGTACGAGGTCAGGGCCCGGCAGGTGGTCAACGCCACCGGGGTGTGGACCGACGACACCCAGGCCCTCATCGGCGAGCGCGGCCAGTTCCACGTCCGCGCCTCCAAGGGCATCCACCTGGTCGTGCCGAAGGACCGGATCCACTCGAACTCCGGGCTCATCCTGCGTACCGAGAAGAGCGTGCTCTTCGTCATCCCGTGGGGCCGGCACTGGATCATCGGCACCACCGACACCGACTGGATGCTGGACAAGTCGCACCCGGCCGCGTCCACCGCCGACATCGACTACCTGCTGGAACACGTCAACTCGGTGCTCAACACCCCGCTCACCCGGGACGACGTCCAGGGTGTCTACGCCGGTCTGCGCCCGCTGCTGGCCGGTGAGTCCGACGCCACCAGCAAGCTCTCCCGCGAGCACACCGTCGCCCACCCGGCGCCCGGCCTGGTGGTGGTGGCCGGCGGCAAGTACACGACCTACCGGGTGATGGCCAAGGACGCGGTGGACGAGGCGGTGCACGGCCTGGACCGCCGGGTCGCCGACTGCTGCACCGAGGACGTACCGCTGGCCGGCGCCGAGGGCTACCAGGCGCTGTGGAACGCCCGGGCCAGGATCGCCGCCCGCACCGGGGTGCACGTCGCACGGGTGGAGCACCTGCTCAACCGGTACGGCTCGCTCGCCGACGAGGTGCTGGCGCTCATCGAGCAGGACGCGTCGCTCGGTGCCCCGCTGGCCGCCGCGGACGACTATCTGCGGGCCGAGGTGGTCTACGCCGCCCGGGCCGAAGGCGCCCGGCACCTGGAGGACGTGCTCACCCGCAGGACCCGCATCTCCATCGAGACCTTCGACCGCGGCACCCGCAGCGCCCGCGACGCCGCTGAGCTGATGGCACCGGTGCTGGGCTGGGACCAGGCGCAGATCGACAAGGAAGTGGAGTACTACGAGAAGCGGGTCGAAGCCGAGCGCGAGTCGCAACTCCAGCCCGACGATCAGACCGCGGATGCCGCACGGCTCGGCGCGCCGGATATCGTTCCCCTGTAGACGGGAGGAGTCTGGGCGCGAGCGCGACGCGCGGACGGGGGTCACGGGCGGAAGGGCGCGAGATGGTCGGACAGGTCGACGAGGGCCGATTGGTGGCGGGCCGTTACCGGCTGCTGGAGCGGATCGGCCGCGGTGGCATGGGGACGGTCTGGCGCGCCGAGGACGAACTCCTCGGCCGTCAGGTCGCGGTGAAGAAGCTTCACCCGCCGCAGCCGCACATGGACGACGACGAACTCGCCACCCTCTTCGAACGCACCCGCCGCGAGGCCCGCGCCGCCGCGCGGATCAGCCACCCCAATGTGATCGTCGTGCACGACGTGGTGGACGACGCCGGACTGCCCTCCATCGTCATGGAGTACGTGCCGTCCGTGACGCTCGGTGAACTCCTGCAGCAGCGGGGCCCGTTGCCGGTCGAGGAGGCGGCGCGGATCGGCCGCGGCATGGTCGCCGCGCTGCGGGCCGCGCACCGGGCCGGGGTGCTGCACCGCGATGTGAAGCCGGGCAACGTCCTGTTGGGCGGGGCAGGCGGGGCCGGAGGCACCTCTCCCGCCGAAGGCCACGGGGGACGGGTGGTGCTCACTGACTTCGGCATCGCCCAGGCGTCCGGCACCTCCACGCTGACCCGCACCGGTGAACTCATCGGCTCCATCGACTTCCTGTCCCCGGAGCGGATACGCGGCGCGATGCCCGGCCCGGAGGCCGACCTGTGGGCGCTCGGCGCCACCCTCTTCCAGGCCGTCGAGGGCAGGTCGCCGTTCCGCCGGCCGACCGCGATCGAGACCGCGTACGCCATCGCCGAGGAACCGGTGCCGACCGCCGACGCGGGCGCGCTCACCGAGGTGATCGCCGGGCTGCTGGCCAAGGAGCCGGCCGAGCGGCTGTCGCTGGAGGACGCGGAACGGCTGCTGCGGATACCGGCGGCAGAGCAGGACACCGCACTGGTCGGCCGGTTCGAGCAGCGGGCCCCGGACCTCCCGACCGCCACCGCGGTCCGCCCGCCGGGCGCGATACCGCCGGCCGGGACGCCCCCGGGAGCGCCGCCCCCAGGACCGCTGCCGCCCCCTACGCAGAGCCCGTACGCGCAGGGCGGCGGGTACGGATCGGGCTCTTATGGCTCGTATCCGCCGGGGTCGTACGCCCCGCTCCCGTACCAGCAGGGCGACCCCAGCACCCCCCAGCCCGGGCAGCAGCCGCCGTACTCCGCGCCCACCCGGCGCCGGCACCGTGGCGCCGGGCCCTGGATCGCCGCGGTGGTGGCGGTCGCCGTGGTCGCGGCCGGCGCGCTCGTCGCGGTGCACCGCTTCCGGAGCGGGCACACCGGCGACGACGCGGTGAACGGACCTGACCCGGTCGTCACCACCACCGCCCCGCCCACCACCGCCCCGCCCACATCGGTCCCCAGCACCACCCCGGCGCCCCCGCCGGTGCCTGACGGCTACCACCTGTTCAGCGACGAGAGCCGCGGCTACTCCGTCCCCGTGCCGGACGGCTGGACCCAGCAGTCGAGCAACGACGGCGAACAGGTGGACTTCATCGACCCGACGAAGAAGGTCGACCTCAAGATCAGCGCGCTCGACCACGGCAGCAACAGCCCGATCCGCCACTTCAGGGACCTGGAGCCCGAGACAGCGGCGAACGTCGACGGCTACCACCGCGAACGGCTCGACGAGACAACGCAGTTCGGCGAGCCGGCGGCCATCTGGGAGTTCACCTTCCAGGGCACGGCACGCACCTTCCGGGCCATCGATCTGGGGTTCGGCAAGCCCGGTGGCACCGAGTACGCCGTCTATCTCTCCGCTCCGGATGCACAATGGGACGAGCGCCGCGAGGTGTTCGACACCGCGACGGCCGGTTTCCGGCAATCCGGCTGATAGGTCGGGTTGGCTTCCACGTCCCCCGGTCGGGGATGATGGCCTCTCGCACCCGCACCGCACCGCACCGCCATGTCGCCCGGTACACCGGGGTATACGCCATGCGACAAGCCTGACCAACCGCCTGACCAACCGCCTGACAACGCCGGCACAGCAGAGGGAACCCATGAGCGAGGTCGAAGGTACCGACGGACGTCTGCTCGCGGACCGGTACCGTCTCGGCGCCGTGCTCGGCAAGGGCGGCATGGGCACGGTCTGGCGCGCCGTCGACGAGACGCTCGGCCGCAGCGTCGCGGTGAAGGAACTGCGCTTCCCCGGCGACGTGGACGACGAGGAGAAGCGCCGGCTGGTCACCCGGACGCTGCGCGAGGCCAAGGCCACCGCCCGGATCCGCAACAGCGGGGCCATCACCGTCTTCGACGTGGTGAAGGAGGACGACCGGCCCTGGATCGTGATGGAACTCGTCGAGGGCAGATCGCTCTCCGACGCCATCCGCGAGGACGGACCGCTCACCCCCAAGCGCGCGGCGGAAATCGGCCTGGTCCTGCTCGACGTCCTCAAGGCCGCGCACGCCGAAGGCATCCTGCACCGCGACGTGAAGCCGTCGAACGTCATGATCGCCGACGGCGGCGCCGGCCCCGACGGTTCCGGCGGCCGGGTGGTGCTCGGCGACTTCGGTATCGCGCAGATCGACGGCGACCCCTCGGTGACCTCCACCGGCATGCTCGTCGGCGCCCCCTCGTACATCTCGCCGGAGCGCGCCCGCGGCCAGAAGCCGGGACCGCCGGCCGACCTGTGGTCGCTCGGCGCGCTGCTCTACGCCTCGGTCGAGGGGCACCCGCCCTACGACAAGGGGTCGGCCATCGCCACCCTCACCGCGGTGATGACCGAGCCGATCGGGGAGATGCACAACGCCGGACCGCTCGCCGAGGTGATCAGGGGCCTGCTGGTCAAGGACCCCGAGCGGCGGCTGACCGAGCCCGCCGCCCGGGCCATGCTGACCGCCGTCGCCACCGCCCCCGACCGCCCGGTCGCGCCGCCCGCGCCCACCGGTGACGCCCGTACCGTCGTCCTGCCGGTCGACCCGCAGCCCACCCCGACCGACGCGCCCGCGTCCACCCTGGAGGCCGCCGCCGACCAGGCCCGGATGCGCGACGCGCTGCGCTCGGTCCGCAAGGCCGCCGCCAAGCCCCGGCCAGCGCCCGAACCCGGCACGCCCGCGAACACGCCCGCGCCGCCGGCCCGGGCGCCGATCACCGACGTGGTGCCGAAGCGCACCTTGATGATCGTGGCCGGCGCGCTGGTGATCGCGCTGCTGGGCACGGTGATAGGCATCGTCGTCGCCAACTCCGGTGGCGGTGGCGGCGACAGCAAGAACGCCGGCAAGAACGGTGCCGCGCCGTCGGTTACGCACACCACCGGCGCTCCCTCGTACACCCCGTCCGCGCCGGCCAGTTCCGCCTCCGGTGCGAACCCGCCGTCCGCACCCGCCACTTCGGCGACGCCGTCCGGTGACGACGCGAGCAAGGGCGACGACGACGGGGACAGCGGCACGGGCGGCGGGTCCGGGCTGCCCAGCGGCTACACCACCGCCACCAACGCCAGGTTCCACTTCACGATGGCGATGCCGCCCGGCTGGCACCAGACCGGCACCTCGCTGGGCGGCGCCGGCGCCATATACAGCGCCCACGGCGGATACCCGCGGGTCCAGGTGGACTTCTCCTCCCACCCGGGCAAGGACGCGGCGGCCACCTGGCGCGGCAACGAAGCCGGGGTGAAGGCCAACAGCGACGACTACCAGCGGATCGTCATCAAGTCGATCGACTACCGGAACTACCGGACCGCGGCCGACTGGGAGTTCTACCGCACCGAGGGCGGACAGAAGATGCACGTCCTCAACCGCGGGTTCGTCACCGACGGCAGCCACGCCTACGCGATCTTGATCTCGATCCCGGCGGACGACTGGAACAGCGCGGCCTCGGTGCAGATGCGCAACGCCTTCTTCAGTTCGTTCCAGCAGGCGGACTGAAGCCGGCCGGACCGGAATCCCCCTGTGCGCACGGCGGTTGTCCGAACGGCCCGGCGCACGGAAGCACAACGCGAGTACAACGGGCGGCGGAAGGGTAAGCAGGTACTCGGTTCGCTCCGGGCGCCCCGAAACCGGGACAGGACGCGCAACCCGGAAAGCGGCCGAAGGAATGCCGTACGGCACGTATGGTGAGTAGTTGAGGACTGTCCGCATCCGCATCCGGGTCGCTTGGGACCGGGATGGATCGGATCGGACCGTATGGTGCAAGGTGGCGCAGGAGTTGGACCGGGGCCGAGAGGGGGGCACCGTGGACGAATACGCAGGGCGGGTGCTCGCCGAGCGCTACCGGCTGCCCAGGCCGCCGGCCGACGAGTTCGAACTCACCGACACCCGCGCGTTCGACACGTACAGCGGGCAGGAAGTGCTCGTCCAGCAGGTCTTGCTGCCGGACGTGGTCATCGCCGAACTCCCGGGCGAGGAAGGCTACTCGGGGGACGGCGAAGGTCTCGGCGACAGCGCCCGCCGCGCGCTCGACGCGGCCAGGGCCGCCGCCGCCATACCCGACCACCCGCGGCTGGTGCAGGTCTTCGACATCTTCGTCGAGGACGGCAGCCTGTGGATCGCGAGCGAACTGGTGTCCGCCCGGCCGCTGGCCGCGTATCTCGCCGAACGCCCGCTGGACGCCTACCGTGCCGCCGAGGTCGCCTCCGACGTCCTCACCGCGCTGCGCGCCCTGCACGCCAACGGCTGGACCCACCGCAATGTCACCGTCAGCACGGTGCTGCTCTGCGACGACGGCCGGGCGATGCTCGGCGGCCTGGCGGCCGGCGCCGCCCAGGAGGCGCTGTGCGGTTACGACCCGCTGCCCGAGCAGGTGCTGGCCGGCGGCGCGGAAACCGGCCGGCACGGCCCCGAGTCCTCGCTGGAGCAGGAGCGGGCCCGGCAGAACCGGATCACCGTCGTCGGCGCGGTCACCGAGCGCTGGGCGCCGGAACAGGCGCACGAGGTACACGAGAACTGGCGGCTCTCCCCGCCGGTCGGCCCGGCCGCCGACCTGTGGGCGCTCGGCTCGCTGCTCTTCCGCAGCGTCCAGGGCCACCCGCCGTATCCCGAGGACAGCGCCGCCGAACTCGTCCAGCTGGTCTGCGCCGAGCCGCCCGCCTTCGCCGAGGAGTGCGGTCCGCTGCGGCCGATCGTGGAGTCGCTGCTCCGGCCGGACCCCGAAGAGCGGCCCGAGGCGGAGGAGTTGGGGGGCTGGCTGCGGTCGCTGATCCGCTCCGCGCCCGAACCCGAGCTGGGCGTCGACACGGTCCAGGTGCCCACCGATCCGACGAAGCTGCCGATAAAGCGGCGCAAGGGCGAGCTGGTACGGCGGCGGCGGAACCGCGCGGCGGCCGATCCCTCGGCGCTGCAGCACCGCAGGCACGCCCGGGGCAAGCAGGCCAAGGCGGTCAAGGCCAAGCGGGAGAGTGCCCGGCGCAGCGAGATGCGGCAGGAGCAGTACCACCAGGAGCAGGTGGTCTCCCGCAAGCCAGGCGGCGCCGCCGCGCAGCCCCGCCGGCTCGGGGCGCGCCTGCTGGTGGCGGTGCTGGTGGTGCTGGCGGCCGTGGTGCTCTACGCGGTGCTCGTCATGCCGAACCGCAAGGAGTCCGCGGACACCAACGGGGACCGCCCGGTGCCCGCGCAGATGCCGGGCGCCGGCGGCGGCAAGAACGACGACCGCACGACGAAGCCGCCCACGCCGAAGGCCACCGGTGCGAAGCCGTCGGGCAAGCCGAGCACGAAGGCGCCGGCCGCGCCGACGACGCCGCCGGTTGCGCCGCCGGCCGCGCCGCCGGACCTCGGCTCCGACTTCGCGCTGCGTACGGACGCGGCGGGCTTCACGGTCGCGGTGCACACGGGGTGGCTGCGGACCGGGAGGAATGCCCAGGGCGAGGTGCGGTACACCGGCAGCGACATCACGCTCACGGTGGTGCCGGGGCGGGACAAGGCGACCGGGGACAGCAGCGATCCGCTCGCGTACCAGCTGGTCGAGCGGGAACTCGCCGATTTCCGGGCGTCGTCGTGGTCCTCGGCGGCCGGGCTCCAGGCGCTCACCGTGCGGGGGCATCCTGCCGCCGAGGGGGAGTACACGTGGCGCGACGCCAACCAGCAGAGCGTGTACGCCCGGAACCTGGCGATTCAGATCGACGGGCACTACCACGTCATCCTGATCGCCGGGCCTGACGGGCAACGCGCTGCGGTCCAGCGGGCGTTCGACAAGGCGGTCGAAACGTACGAGGCCAACTGACGTTGGCGGCAACCGGTTTCCGCCGCCCGGCGGTCGGGTGCGGGTTTCGTCGTGACTGGTCGCGCAGTTCCGCCCCCAGACTCCGTCCGGGGGTGCCCCCAGCGCCCCTTGTTGGTTGTCGTTCCGCGTTGGGGGCCCTTCGCAAGGGTCATGATGGGGGGATGGCAGGTTACGGGGGAGAGACCACGGCCGCTCGGGCGCCGGGGGATGTGATCGCCGGGCGGTACCGGATCGGCGGGCGGCTCGGGCGGGGCGGGATGGGCACCGTGTGGCGGGCCGCCGATGAGCTGTTGCACCGTCAGGTAGCCGTCAAGGAGATGCACTTGCCGGACGCCGGCCTCACCGAGGCCGACGCCGACAAGCAGCGCGACCGGGCCCTGCGCGAGGCGCGGAGCGTCGCCCGCGTCCGGCACCCGCACGTCGTGGTCGTGCACGACGTCGTGGAGCAGGACGGCCGCCCGTGGATCGTGATGGAACTGGTCGACGGCCGGTCGCTGGCCGACCTCCTCGCCGAGGACGGCCCGCTGGCGCCCCGCGAGGCCGCCAGGATCGGCGCCGCCGTCGCGGGCGCGCTGGAGGCCGCGCACCACCACGGGATCCAGCACCGCGACGTGAAACCCGCCAACGTCCTCATCGAACAGGCCGGCGGCCGCGTCGTACTCACCGACTTCGGTATCGCCCGGGTGCCGGGCAGCAACACCATCTCCGAGACCGGCTCCTTCGTCGGCTCGCCCGAATACACCGCGCCGGAGCGGATGTCGGGCCGGGCGGCCGGCCCGGAGTCCGACCTGTGGTCGCTGGGCGCGCTGCTCTGCGCAGCCGTGGACGGGCACTCCCCGTTCCACCGGGAGTCGATCGGCGAGATCGTGCACGCGGTCGCCCTCGGCGACATCACCCCGCCGGCCTCCGTCGGCCCGCTGATGCCGGTGGTCAGGGGCCTGCTGGAGCGCGACCCGGCCCGCCGGATGGCCGCCGCCGAGGTGCGGACGGTCCTGACGGCCTATGCGGAGCGCGGGACCGAGCCGCCGACCCCACCCCTGCCGACCGGGCCCCTGTTGCCGGCCCAGGCCGGGGCCCAGGCTCCGGCCCCGCCTTTTTCCCCCGCCCCCGAACCGCCGGTGCCCGCCGTGCCCCCTGCCCGCAAGCGGGGCCGCGTCGCCGTCGCCGCCCTCGCGGTGGCCGTGCTCGCGGTGGTGTCCGGCGCCACCGCGGCCGTCGTCGTCACCCGGGGGGAGCACGACGCAGGCGCCACCGCCGCGGTCACGACCCCGCGGACGGTCACCACGGCGCCGGTCCCGGCCGCCCGGACGCCCACCACCCCGCCCACGACCCCCACCACCCCCGCCCCGTATCCCGCCGGCTTCCAGCGGATCACCGATCCGCTCGGCTTCTCCGTCGTCCTCCCGGAGGGCTACGCGCGCGACCCGCAGCCGCCGCGGACGTACTACTGGTCGGCCGACCACAGCTTCCGCTTCGGCGAACGCGAGCAGCCCCCCGGCAATGCCTACGAGGTGATGCGCGCGCAGGACGCGGCAGGCCCGAAGGTCTACCAGGGCTACCGGGACGGCGTGATCACCCGCACCGTCCAGCACGGACAGCCCGCCGTGCTCTGGCAGTTCACCTACGACGGCTTCGGCGACGGCCGCGGCGCCCGGCGGACCTTCGACCTGTGCTGGACCGAGGGCGGCCGGATGTACGACATCTGGCTGTCCGCCCCGCTCTCCCGGGTGGAGGAGGAGCGGCACACCTTCGACACCGCCCGGGCCACCTTCCGGACACCCTGACCCGCCCGCCGTACCGCCGGTTACGCCAGGCCGACCTGCGCAATGCGAACAGCGCCACCGAACGCTGGCGTGGTTGCGCCGATCACCGAAAAAAGAGCTACTCACGGGTATCCACGCGCGCCCGGCAGTCGTAACCTCACCGGCATGACGGATTCGCCGAAGCCCCCCGCCGACGGAAACCCGGCCGCGCCCGGCACCGCCCGCGGCCCGCAGGACGTCGTCACCCCCGATCTGGTGGCCCGGCTGACCCGGGGCGTCATCGGGAGCGGCACCACCGCCAGTCACACCCCGCTGACCGGCGAGAAGCTGGCCGACCTGCCCGAGACGAGCCCGGCGGAGGTCGCCGAGGCGTTCGACCGGGCCCGGGCCGCCCAGCGGGAGTGGGCCGCCACCGCCCCGCGCCGGCGCGGCGCCGTCCTGCTGCGCTTCCACGACCTGCTGCTCGCCCGCCAGGCCGAGGTGCTCGACCTCAACCAGGTGGAGACCGGCAAGACCCGGCTGCACGCCCACGAAGAGGTGCAGGTCGTCGCGGCGACGGCCCGGCACTACGGCCTCAAGGCGGCCTCCTACCTCAGGCCGAAGCACCGCGTCGGCGCGATCCCGGTCTTCACCAGGACCGTGGAACTGCGCCGGCCGCGCGGGGTGGTCGGGCAGATCGCGCCCTGGAACTACCCGCTGGAGCTCTCCGTCGGTGACGCGCTGCCCGCCTTCGCGGCCGGCAACGCGGTGGTGATGAAGCCCGACACCGAGACCGCGCTCACCGCCCTGTGGGCCCGCAGGCAGCTGATCGAGGCCGGACTGCCGGAAGACCTCTGGCAGATCGTGATCGGCGAAGGACCGGTGGTCGGCCCGGCGCTGGTCGAGCACGCCGACTACGTCTCCTTCACCGGCTCCACCCGCACCGGCCGCGACGTCGCCCAGCGCGCCGCCGCCCGGCTGATCGGCGCCTCCCTCGAACTCGGCGGCAAGAACCCGCTGTTGGTGCTCCGCGACGCCGACCTCGACAAGGCCGCCGACGGCGCGGTCCGCGCCTGCTTCGCCTCGGCCGGCCAACTGTGCATCTCCGTCGAGCGGTTGTTCGTGGACGAGACGGTCGCCGACGCTTTCACCGAGAAGTTCGTGGCCCGCACCAAGGCGCTCAGCCTCGGTACCGCGCTCGCCTACGGCGCCGGCATGGGATCACTCGTCGGCGAGCGGCAGTTGGCGACCGTCACCCGCCATGTGGACGAGGCCCGCGAGAAGGGCGCCCGGGTGCTCACCGGCGGCCGGCCGCGCCCGGAGATCGGCCCTTACGTCTACGAACCCACCGTCCTCGAAGGCGTCGAGCCCCCGATGGCGGTCTGCACCGAGGAGACCTTCGGCCCGGTGGTGTCGGTCTACCGGTTCCGGGACGAGGCGGAAGCCGTCGAGCGGGCCAACGCCACCGACTACGGCCTCAACGCGAGCGTGTGGACCAAGGACGTACGGCGCGGCCTGCGGATCGCGGCAGAGCTGCGCTGCGGCACCGTCAACGTCAACGAGGCCTACGCGTCCGCCTACGGCAGCGTCCGCGCGCCGATGGGCGGCATGAAGGACTCCGGACTCGGCCGCCGGCACGGCTCCGAAGGCATCCTCAAGTACACCGAGGCGCAGACCGTCGCCACCCAGCGGGTGATGCCGATGGCGCCCTTCCTCGGCATGGACGACGAGAAGTACGCGGTATTCCTCAATTACTCGCTGCGGGCCCTGAAGACGCTGCGGGTGCGCTGACGCCCCGCCCGACCCCCGGAGGACCCAGTGGCACGGCAGGGACAGCAGACCCGGCAGGCCCGGCAGGCACCGCACTACGACTACGACGTCCTCGTCGTCGGCTCCGGCTTCGGCGGCGCGGTCTCCGCGCTGCGGCTGACCGAGAAGGGCTACCGCGTCGGTGTCCTGGAGGCCGGCCGCCGCTTCCGCCGCGACGAACTGCCCAGGAACTCCTGGGACGCCCGCAACTACCTCTGGGCGCCCGCCCTGGGGTTCTACGGCATCCAGCGCATCCATGTCCTCGGCAATGTCCTGGTGCTGGCCGGCGCGGGCGTCGGCGGCGGGTCGCTGAACTACGCCAACACCCTGTATGTGCCGCCCGCCGCCTTCTTCCAGGACCGCCAGTGGGGCCACATCACCGACTGGCAGCAGGAGTTGGCGCCGTACTACGACCAGGCCACCCGGATGCTCGGCGTGCGGCTCAACCCCACCACGACCCCCTCCGACGTCCATCTGCGGGCCGCCGCCGAGGAGATGGGCGTCGGCGACACCTTCCACCTCGCCCCGGTCGGAGTCTTCTTCGGCGACGGCGAGGACGCCGGGGGCGGGCCGAAGGTGCGGCCCGGCGAGGAGGTCCCCGACCCGTACTTCGGGGGTACGGGCCCGGCCCGCACCGCGTGCACCGAGTGCGGGGAGTGCATGACCGGCTGCCGGCACGGCGCGAAGAACACCCTCAACGAGAACTACCTGCACCTGGCGGAGCGGGCCGGCGCCGTGGTCCACCCGATGACCACGGTGATCGGCCTCAGCGAGGAGGCCGAGGGCGGCTACCGCGTCACCACCGTCCCCACCGACCACCGCAAGAAGGGCAGGAGGCAGGTGCTGCGGGCCCGGCAGGTGGTCGTCGCGGCCGGCACCTACGGCACGCAGACCCTGCTGCACGCGATGCGCGACACCGGCCGGCTGCCGGGAATCTCCGCGCGGCTCGGCGAACTGACCCGGACCAACTCCGAGGCCCTGGTGGGCGCGCAGACCACAGCGCGCCGCTACCGCAGGCAACACCCGGACCGGCCGCTGGACTTCACCCGCGGGGTGGCCATCACCTCCTCGGTGCACCCCAACGACCACACCCACATCGAACCGGTCCGCTACGGCCGCGGCTCCAATGCGATGGGCAGCCTGTCGATGCTCGCGGCGCCGTACCGCGGCCGGGTGCCGCGCTGGCTGGAGTTCGCCGGCAACAGCCTGCGCCACCCGCTGCTGACGCTGCGTTCGCTCTCCAACCACCGGTGGTCGGAGCGGACCATTATCGGCCTGGTCATGCAGACCAGCGACAACTCCCTGACCACGTACCGGAAACCGAAAGGTCCGGGGAAGGGGCTGCTCACCGCACGGCAGGGGCACGGTGCGCCGAATCCGGTGCACATCCCGGAGGGTGCGGCGGCGGCCCGGCTGATCGCCGCCGAGATCGGCGGCTTCGCGGGCAGCAATGTGGGGGAGGCGACGCAGCGGCCGATGACCGCGCACTTCCTGGGCGGCTGCCCGATCGGGGAGGACGCCGAGCACGGCGTCATCGACCCCTACCACCGGCTCTGGGGGCACCCGGGGATCCACGTGGTGGACGGCGCCGCGGTGTCGGCGAATCTCGGGGTCAATCCGTCGCTGACGATCACCGCGCAGGCCGAGCGCGCGATGTCGCTCTGGCCGAACAAGGGGGAGGCGGATCCGCGGCCGGAGCAGGGCGCCCCCTACCGCAGGATCGCCGCCGTCCGGCCGGTCTCCCCGGTGGTGCCTGAGGACGCTTTCGGGGCGCTGCGGCTGCCCCTGCTGCCGGTTCCGGTGGTGCCGGGAGGGGTGCCGGGAGGTACGGGATCGGGGTCGCCCGGACCTGCGGGCGCCGGGTCCTCGCCGGAGTCCGGAACGTCCTGAAAAAGCGGTATGGTGTGCACCGCAGAGCGGCCGGTCCCGGGCGTCCCTGGGAGCCGACCGCCTCTTTGAGTCGTGACCGGGCTGCTGTCCCCTGCCGACCGGCCACTGATCACCGCTGCGAGGTCCCACGGCGGGTGCACGACTGCATCCGCCTCATCGCACCGGCTGCACCCCGCCCAGCTGCGTCTGGGCGGTGTCCTGTTCCACGCGTGGTGTTGG
Organism: Streptomyces sp. NBC_01476; assembly: GCF_036227265.1. Classification (NCBI taxonomy): domain Bacteria; kingdom Bacillati; phylum Actinomycetota; class Actinomycetes; order Kitasatosporales; family Streptomycetaceae; genus Streptomyces; species Streptomyces sp. NBC_01476. The sequence goes on from NZ_CP109446.1 coordinate 5,082,574, forward strand.
ATGACCGCCCCTGGCTGGCACGGACACTCCCTCCAACGAAGGGGGCGCGCGGCGGTCACGTGCCGTTCGGGTGATCCCCCTGAACGGGTTTCGCCGGTCCGACTTTCACACCCGGCCCCGGCACAGTTCCAGCAGCGTCATGGCCAGCGCGGTGCCGGGCTTGCTGCCGAGCGCCTCGCCGTAGGTGCGCAGCACCTCCATCTCGCGGGTCAGCGCCACCCGCCGCCCGCCGGCGCCGATCCGGGCGGTCTGGATCTCGGCGGAGACGGCCATCCGCTCACCGACCAGCGCGATGATCCGGGCGTCGAGGTCGTCGATACGCTGCCGCCTCTCGGCGATGAGCACGTCGGCGGGTACGGCGGGCGTACCGGCCGCACCGGTTGTGGGTGAGGTCTGCGTCGCGGGTGCGATCTCGGTCACGTCTGCTCCTGGAAGGTCGTGGGCCCCCGGGTCCCGCGGACGCGACAGGCGCCCCGGGCCGAGTGGCCCGGGGCGCCTGGTAAGTCGCTTGTCAGCAGTTCACGCGACGCGACCATGGCAGCCGGACCGGCCGGTGCCATAGGTAAACGCGAAGCTGTGCGTCTGCATGGCACCCAGTATGGACCACCGCCCCCGTCCGCGGGCAAGGAGCCCCCCGGCCCCCCGGTAGACTCGGCGGGGACCCCTCGCAGCAACCGCCGGAAGGCCGCCCGTGGCATCAGCGACCCCGCCCGCTCCCGACCACACCCCGGACGTCGTCCTCGTGGTCGACTTCGGCGCGCAATACGCCCAGCTCATCGCCCGCCGCGTCCGCGAGGCCCGGGTGTACAGCGAGATCGTGCCCTCGACCATGCCGGTCGCGCAGATGCTCGCCAAGCAGCCCAAGGCGATCATCCTCTCCGGCGGCCCCTCGTCGGTCTACGCCGAGGGCGCGCCGAGCCTCGACCGCGAGCTCTTCGAGGCCGGGGTGCCGGTCTTCGGCATGTGCTACGGCTTCCAGTTGATGGCCACCACCCTCGGCGGCACCGTCGACAACACCGGCGCCCGCGAGTACGGCCGTACCGCACTCGCCGTCTCCAAGCCCGGCTCGACGCTCTTCGAGGGCACCCCGGCCGACCAGTCGGTGTGGATGTCGCACGGCGACGCCTGCTCGGCGGCGCCCGAGGGCTTCACCGTCACCGCGTCCACCGACGTGGTCCCGGTCGCCGCCTTCGAGAACGACGCGCTGCGGCTCTACGGCGTCCAGTACCACCCCGAGGTGCTGCACACCACGCACGGCCAGCAGATCCTGGAGCACTTCCTCTACCGCGGCGCCGGCATCTCGCCGGAGTGGACCACCAGCAATGTGGTGGACGAGCAGATCGCGCTCATCCGCGAGCAGGTCGGCAGCAGCCGGGCGATCTGCGGGCTGTCCGGCGGGGTGGACTCCGCGGTCGCCGCCGCCCTGGTGCAAAAGGCCATCGGGTCGCAGCTGACCTGCGTGTACGTCGACCACGGGCTGATGCGCAAGGGCGAGACCGAGCAGGTCGAGAAGGACTTCGTGGCCGCCACCGGCGTCCAGCTGAAGGTCGTCGACGCCTCCGAGCGGTTCCTGGCCGCGCTGGCGGGTGTCTCCGACCCGGAGCAGAAGCGGAAGATCATCGGCCGGGAGTTCATCCGGGTCTTCGAGCAGGCGCAGGCCGAGATCGTGGCCGAGGCACCGGGCGACCACCCGGTGGAGTTCCTGGTGCAGGGCACCCTCTACCCCGACGTGGTGGAGTCCGGCGGCGGCACCGGCACCGCCAACATCAAGTCGCACCACAACGTCGGCGGGCTCCCCGAGGACCTGCAGTTCCAGCTGGTCGAACCGCTGCGCAAGCTCTTCAAGGACGAGGTCCGGATGGTCGGACAGGAACTCGGCCTGCCCGACGAGATCGTCCAGCGGCAGCCGTTCCCCGGCCCCGGCCTCGGCATCCGGATCGTCGGCGAGGTCACCCGCGAACGGCTCGACCTGCTGCGGGAGGCCGACGCCATCGCCCGCGAGGAACTCACCGCGGCCGGCCTCGACCGGGAGATCTGGCAGTGCCCGGTGGTGCTGCTCGCCGACGTCCGCTCGGTCGGTGTCCAGGGCGACGGCCGCACCTACGGCCACCCGGTCGTGCTGCGTCCGGTCTCCTCCGAGGACGCCATGACCGCCGACTGGTCCCGGCTCCCCTACGACGTACTCGCCAAGATCTCCACCCGGATCACCAACGAGGTCAAGGACGTCAACCGGGTCGTGCTGGACGTCACCAGCAAGCCGCCGGGCACCATCGAGTGGGAGTAACCCGCCGCTTCTGCGTTGAACCACAGCCCGCAGGTGTACGTATAGCCCGATGAACGCGGCCGTCCGGAACCATCGCTGCCACCCGGCGGCGCGGACGGCGGGAGAGGCGGGAGACGATGCTTGAGGTGTGGCGGGAAACCGCTCGTCGCTACGCACTGCTGCCGTTGCGGATTTTCCTCGGGGTCACCTTCACGTACGCCGGGATCGACAAGCTCACCAGCGACACCTTCTTCACCGACTCGGCCAACGGCTCGCTGCTGCAGATCCTGCACGGCGCCAAGGGCGGCGCGGCGATCCCGGGGATGGTCGACCTGGCGCTCAAGGCGCCGCACGGTTTCGGGTACGCCATAGCGATCGGTGAGCTGGCGGTCGGCCTCGGCACCCTGTTCGGGCTGCTCGGCCGGGTGGCGGCGCTCGGCGGGGCGCTGATCTCGCTCAGCCTGTGGCTGACGGTCAGCTGGCCCACCACGCCGTACTACTACGGCAACGACCTGATGTATCTGATGGGCTGGCTGCCGCTGGTGCTGGCCGGCACGCCCTACCTGTCGCTCGACGCGCTCCTCAAGCAGCGCCGCACGGCGGCAGGGGCGGCGCGGCCGGTGGGCAGCACCACGGTGGACGGCCCGGCTACGGGCGTTTCCGGGCCGATCGACCCCGTACGCTCCGAACACCCTGCGTGACGATCGCGGTCAGCAGCACGGCGACGAATCCGCTGCCCGCCAGCTGGGCCGAGGCGTCCGGGTCGGACAGGTCCCAGACCCCGCAGGCGTCCAGCACGAACGCCGTGGTGATGGTGAGCAGGACCAGGCCCATCACCAGGGCGGCGGGTTCGAAGCGGTGCCGTCTCACCGGACCACCTTCAGCCGGCCGACGCCCACCCGGACCTGGAGGTCGACGGTACCGGTGGAGAGCCGGCCGGGTGGCGGGGCGTACTCCGCCTGTCCGCGCTGGTGGGTCTTGACGTCCACTCCGTCGTTGGTCCTTCCGGGCAGGACGACCTCGCCCAGGCCCATCGTGTAGTCGAGGTGCACGGTGGCGCCCCGGGGCAGCCGGACCACGGCCTGCCCGGCGCCCACGTTCAGGCGGACCGAGACCGTGCCGCCGTCCAGCGCCAGCGAGCGCAGGTCCAGCGTGCCGACGCCGGCGTCCCGGTCGTAGGTCCGCTGTACGGTGCCTGCGGTCAGCGGGCGCCAGGTGACGCCGTGCCCCTGGTCGGGCAGCGCCGCCGAGGTGATCAGACCGCCGGTGAGCAGCAGCGACCAGAAGACCATGCCGAAGCGGGGACGCCCGGCGAAGCTCGCCAGCAGGAAACCGAAGGCGTAGACGCCCAGCGCCGAGGCGAGACCGATCTCCACGCTGGTGCCGTACGGCTGGTACGGCCAGGAGACCCCGACACCGACGGCCCCCGCGGCCAGCGCCAGCAGCCACACGCCGAAGCCGAACCAGCGCGAGCCCTTCTCCCGGCGGACCGACTTCTTCCGCAGCCGCCAGGCCGCCTTGTCCTCCGCGCCGTATGGCCCGTCGTCCGGCCCCCACAGGTAGCCCTCCTTCGCCAGCGGCTCCCGCCACCAGGAGGGCGAACCGCCCGGTCCGGGCGGCGCCTGTACGGCCGGGGGCGCGTCGGCCACCGCGCTCGCCATCTCCGGCGAGACCGCCTCCGGGACCCGGCCGCGCTGCTGCGACCAGTAGACGGCGCCGGCCGTCGCGGCGATCAGCAGCAGGGAGAACGCCTGGTTGGCGCCGTTGCCGATCATCGAGGCGTACAGGCCGCAGCCGACCAGCGCCATCAGTACGGCGGTCAGCGGGGCCCCCTCGATCCGGCCGGAGAGCAGCCGGTGCGCCTCGCTCTCGGAGTCGCCCTCCTGCGGGATGACCAGCCAGCCCATGCCGTAGATGATCAGACCGATGCCGCCGGTCAGCGAGAGGACGACCAGCACGATGCGGAAGATGACCGGGTCCACGCCGAAGTAGCGGCCCGCGCCCGCGCACACACCGGCGAAGATCTTCTGCTCGTCGCGGCCTCTGGCGAGCCTGCGCTTCTCCGGGGAACCCGGGGATTCCGGCGTCTCCGCGGAGCCCGGTGTCTCGGCGGAGCCCGGGGCTGCCGCGGACTCCGGGGCAGCCCCGGGCTCTTCCGGGGGTGCGGGCTGGTCCGTCATGGCACCTATGGTGGCGGAGCCGCGCCGCCACCGGCACCCGGCCCGACCCTGGTACGTCCCTGATCCGTCCCCTGGGGGCTGCCGGGGCTTTCCGGGCGGTGCGGCCGGAATCCGGGGGGAGAACCCTGATACCCATGGTGCGGCCACTGTGTGACGATCGGGGTATGTCAGCGAGCAGCCCGCCCACCGGCGCGCGTACCGGTGCGCCCCCGGGGCCCACGGGGGCGTCCTTCCTGTCCGCGCCCGACCCCGGGGAAGCCGGTGCGCGCAAGCTCTACCGCAGCTCCGAGGGCCGGATGGTCGGCGGGGTGGCCCGCGGGCTCGCCGGGCACCTGGGCCTGCCGGTGCTGTGGGTGCGGGTCTTCTTCCTGGTCGTGGCGCTCTTCAACGGCATCGGGCTGCTGCTCTACGCGGTCTTCTGGTTCTTCGTACCGCTCGGGGTCGGCGGCGTCGCGGAGGCCAAGGAGCCCCGCGACGCCCGTTCCTGGCTGGCCGGCAAGCGCCCGGACAAGGGCCAGATCATCGCGCTGATCGGCCTCGCGGCCGGCACCGGCATCCTGGTGGACAACCTCAACCTCGGTGCCGCGAACCGGGCGGTCTGGCCGCTGCTGGTGATCGCGCTCGGCGTCGCGCTGGTCTGGCGGCAGGCCGACAACGCGCGCAGGGCCCGCTGGGTGGAGATGAGCCACGGCAAGCGGTTCTGGCCGCTGGCCCGGGCGGCGGCCGGGGTGGGGCTGGTCATCGCCGGCGTCACCGGCTTCATCGTGGTGCGTGGCTCCGGCAGCCACCTCGGCGGCATCCTGCAGGCCGCGCTCGCCGTCCTGGTCGGGGTGGCGCTGATCGCCGGCCCGTACCTGGTACGGATCACCCAGGACCTGTCCGCCGAGCGCCTGATGCGGATACGGGCCCAGGAGCGGGCCGAGGTCGCCGCCCATGTGCACGACTCGGTGCTGCACACGCTGACCCTGATCCAGCGGCACGCCGAGGACCCCCGCGAGGTGGCCCGGCTGGCCCGTGCCCAGGAACGCGAACTGCGGGCCTGGCTCTACCGCCCGGAGGGCACCGGCCGTGACGACGAGCCGACCACGCTCGCCGACGCGGTACGGGCGGCCGCCGCCGAGGTGGAGGACGCGCACGGGGTCCCGGTCGAGGTGGTCTGCGTCGGTGACTGCCCGCTCGACGAGCGGCTGGTGGCGCAGATGCAGGCCGCGCGCGAAGCCATGGTGAACGCGGCCAAGTACGGTGGGGACGGCGCGGTCCAGGTCTACGCGGAGGTCGAGAAGCAACGGGTCTTCGTGTCCGTACGCGACCACGGGCCCGGATTCGACCTCGACGCGGTGCCCGGCGACCGGATGGGCGTACGGGAGTCGATCATCGGGCGGATGCAGCGCAACGGTGGGCTGGCGAGGCTGCGGCCCGCGCCGGGCGGGGGGACGGAAGTGGAGCTGGAGATGGAGAGGGTGGCGGCGGCATGAGTGCTGTTTCTGACACGCCTTCCGCGGGCGGCGACGCCGCGCGGGACGGGGGAGCCGAGGACGCCGGGCGGCGGGTGCGGGTGGTGCTGGTGGACGACCACCGCATGTTCCGTACCGGGGTCCAGGCGGAGATCGGCGCGACCGCGGAGACCGGGGTGGAGGTCGTCGGCGAGGCGGCCGACGTGGACCAGGCGGTGTCGGTGGTCGCGGCCACCCGGCCGGAGGTCGTCCTGCTCGACGTGCATCTGCCCGGCGGTGGCGGGGTGGAGGTGCTGCGGCGGTCGGCGGCCTTGATGGCGGACCCGGAGAACCCGGTGCGGTTCCTGGCCCTGTCGGTCTCCGACGCGGCCGAGGACGTGATCGGCGTCATCCGCGGGGGTGCCCGGGGCTATGTCACCAAGACCATCACCGGGCCCGACCTGGTCAGTTCGATCTTCCGGGTACGGGACGGCGACGCGGTCTTCTCCCCCCGGCTGGCCGGATTCGTGCTGGACGCCTTCGCGTCGACCGACGCGCCCCCGGTGGACGAGGACCTGGACCGGCTGACCCAGCGCGAGCGCGAGGTGCTGCGGCTGATCGCCCGTGGTTACGCGTACAAGGAGATCGCCAAGCAGCTGTTCATCTCGGTCAAGACGGTCGAGTCCCATGTGTCGGCGGTGCTGCGGAAGCTGCAGCTCTCCAACCGGCACGAGCTCACCCGCTGGGCGACGGCCCGCCGCCTGGTCTGAGCGGCGGGTCCTGCCGGGCGGCTACTGCTCCTCGTCGGGCCACAGCATCGTGTAGTTGGGGACGCGGACCGCCCGCTGCTCGACGGGGGTGTCCAGCGACTCCATCCGCGCGCCTTCCGGCACGGCGGCGTGCCCCAGGTGGATGCCCACCAGGCAGTCCCCGCACCAGAACGCCGCGTATCCGGTCCGCTGCTCGGGCCGGCCAGTGAACAGCAGACGCAGCTCGTCCGCGCCGCAGTTCGGACACTCGGTGTGGGCGGGCCCCGGCAGCGCCTTGCAGTGCTGCTCGTACGCCGTCACCCACGCCGCCCAACTGGCCGTCAGGGCTTGCATCTCCGACCTCCTGTCGGTTACCGCTTCCCTATTCCTTCTGCCTTCCCCGAACGACAGCCGACCCTACGCCGCTCCCCCCGCCTTCCGCCGCCCCCTCACCCGAACCGTGACCTGACCCGCCGGCGTCGGGCACGCGTCCGCTGCGGGTTGCGTCGGGGCGGGCCGTCGGTTCGCGGGTCCGCGTCAAGTCTTTCCAGCCGGCCTTCGGGGCCGCGGAGTTGCGGAGTTGCGTATTCCGCGGGAAAGGCCGGGAGCGAGGGTGGACAATTCCCGGCGGAATTTGGCACGGTGAGACGCGTCGGGCCGCCGGTCGAGCCGGCGGCCGTGTCCGTGACGGGGGAATCGCATGACCATGACGCCGGAGATCGCGGCTTTCCACACCGCGCAGAGTGTCGCGTCCGACCCGGGTGAGATGGCCGGTCTCTATGACGGACTGCCCACTGATGTGCGGGAGTTGGCGCGGGTGGTACGGGGTCTGACGGTCCACCGGGTGGAGGAGCGGCTGCTGGACATCACGCACCCGGTCGACCGGCTGCACGACGACGCCGAGACCCGGTACGTGGACGACATCCTGCGGCTGATCGTGGCACGCGACGACGCGCCGCTGGTGCGGCGGCGGGCCTATGCCGATCAATTCGTCGGGATCTGCCGGGATTTCGCGCTGCTGCACGTATCGATGCTGCGGCATGCCGGAATTCCGGCCAGGATGCGGTGCGGGTTCGCCGATTACTGGGGGATGGACGGATTCCACTTCGACCATGTGGTCACCGAATACTGGGACGACACGCGCGGCTGGCTGCTGGCCGACGCCCAGTTGGGCACCGCGGAGTTCGCCGACCGGTTTCCCGGTGTCGACTTCGACCCGATGGACGTCCCCCGGGACCGCTTCCTCGTGGCCGGCTCCGCGTGGCAGGCGATCCGGGCCGGGACGGCGGACCCGGAGACCTTCGGCCTGCCCTTCGAGGACGGCTCGATGGTGGGCGAGTTCTTCGTGATGGGGAGCGTCCGGCTGGACCTGTCGGCGCTCAACAAGGTCGAGACGCTGCAGTGGGACATCTGGGGCGGGGGCCCGGGCCCCGGCGAGGAGCCCACGGAGCAGGACCGCGAACTCTTCGACCGGGTCGCCCTGGTCACCGGCGGCGACCAGGTCGCCCACGAGCAGGCCCGCCGGCTCTTCGCCGAACACGACGCCCTGCGCACGCCACCGACCGTCCTCTCCCTGACCCCCTTCAACGGCCCCCGCGAGGTCACCTTGCGCTGAAGCAATCCCCGGGCCGCTGGGGGCCGGTCAGAAGCCGGGGCCGCCGATCGGGGGAATCGGCGGCGACGGGCGGTAGTGGTCGACGATCGCCGCGTCCGGGTTGAACCGGCCGCCGCGGTGGGCGTCCGGGTGGGTGTACTTCGCCAGGCGCCGCCGCCCCGACAGGGTGTCCCTGGCGAAGGTGATGGTGCGGCCGAGCAGCTTCTTCATGGCTGAACCCCCGTGGTCCGTAACGGATTTCCTGCCCGTATGGTGCGCTGCCCGGGTCCCGCGTACACCTCTTCTGAGCGAAACCTGAGCAAACGCGGGCCCGGAGAGACGCCGTCGCCGCGCTAGGCGGGGCGGACTGCGGCGGCGAAGGGCATTTCGGAGATGGGGGCGATACGGACCGGGGCGCCGGGGTGCGGGGCGTGGATCATCCGGCCGTTGCCGATGTAGATGCCGACATGGCTGAGGCCGGAGTAGAAGAAGACCAGGTCGCCCGGCCGGAGTTGGGACAGGGAGACGCGGGCGCCGGCATTGACCTGGGCGTAGGTGGTGCGCGGCAGGGAGACCCCCGCCGACCGCCACGACGCCTGGGTGAGGCCCGAGCAGTCGAAGGAGTTGGGGCCGGTGGCGCCCCAGACGTAGGGCAGGCCGAGGGAGCGGTACGCGAAGGCGACCGCCTGGGCGGCGCGGGCGGAGGCGGGCGCGGCGGCGGCGCCGGCCGTCAGCGGCGGGCGGACGGTGCCGCGGGTGGATGCCCCCGGGGCGGCGCCGGCGTCCGTGGCCTCGATCCTCGCCCGCTCGGCCGCGGTGAGGCGGGCCAGCAGCTCCTGCGCCCGGCTGAGCTTGGCCCGGACGGTCTGCTTGCGGGCGGCGAGCCGGTCCTGGGCGCTGCGCAGGGTGCTGAGCCGGCCGGCCGCCTCGGCCCTGGTGTGCTCGATGTCCCTTTGCTGGCCGGTGAGTTGCGTCAGCGCGGTGGTGACCCGTGCGCCCAGCCGGTCGAGCGTGGCGGCCCGGTCGAGATAGGTGTCGGGAGTGGCGTTCAGCGCCAGCTGCAGAGCGGGGTCGATGCCGCCGCTTCGGTACTGCGCCGCGGCCAGTGCCCCGACGGTGTCCCGGGTCGCGTTCAGCTTCGCGGTCTTGCGCGCCAGCTCGTCCTGGAGGTCGTCCACCGCCGCCCTGGCGGTGTCCGCCTGCTCCTTCGCGCCGTTGTACTGCTCGGTCGCCTGCTCGGCCTCGTGGTAGAGCGCGTCGACCTGGGCCTTGACCTCCTGCGTGGTGGGCGCCGGGTCCGCCTGGGCGGTCTCCCCGAAGAGCGCGGCCGAGGCGGCCGAGGCGATGGCCAGCGTGCAGGCGGCGCGGGAGACGAGCGAGCGGGACATGCGTAAGTGCGGGTCGCGACTGTGTGAGGCCATGGCGGCCGTCACTCCTTCCGGGGGCTTGAAGGGCCCTGTCGGCGGCCCGGCGGCGCCCGCACGGGGGAGCGGGCCACCGCCGGGCCTTCGGCGGAGGCGACCGGGCCGCCGTACGGATGGACGGCGGTGGGGTCGGTCGCCTGCGATGCGACGCTAAACCCGGTGCGGGGGAGGCCAGGGCACAGAGACCGGCACTGCCCCCTTTCGCCCGCCGGCGACCGGAACCGACCGCCGTTCGACGGGTGACCCGCCCGGATCGGCCCGCGCGCCGACCGAAGCGCCGGTTCGGCCGCGCGGTCGCGGCTCGGGTGCTACGGCAGCCGGGTCGCACGCCGCGGGCAGAGGGCTCGGGCGCTGCGGCAGGCGGACGGAGAGTGTCCGGCGGCCGGAAACCGGCAGCCGGACAGGAAGACAGCGGACGGACCGCCCCGGCGCCGCCCCGGCGCCGGCCCAAAGGAGGTCAGGCGATACGGCGCGCTGCCGCGAAGGGCATCCAGCTCATCGGGGCGACCTCGACGACCGCTCCGGTGTGCGGGGCGTGCACGACCTGGCCGTTGCCGATGTAGATGCCGACGTGGCTGATGCCGGAGTAGAAGAAGACCAGGTCGCCCGGCCGCAGCTGCGACTCGGAGACCGCCGTGCCGTCCTTGACCTGGTCCCAGGTGGTGCGGCCGATGGTGATGCCCGCCGCGCGGTAGGCGGCCTGGGTGAGCCCGGAGCAGTCGTACGAGCTGGGACCGGTGGCACCGGAGGCGTACGGCTTGCCGCGCTGCGCCATGGCGAACTGGATCGCGGCGGCGGCCCGCCCGGTGGCGGGGCCGGTGTACGTGGGGGCCGAACCGCCGGAGGACTTCGCACTCGTCGAGGCGGCCGGCGGCCGGCTCATCGCGGCGAGCTTCGCGCGCTGCTCGGCGTTGAGCGTGTTGAGCAGCTTCTGGGCCGCGGCGAGCTTCGCGGAGACGTTCTTCTTCTCGGTGGCCAGCTTGTTCTGCGCGGTGGTCAGCGCGCTGAGGCTGGCGCTGGCCTGGGCCCGCTGTATGGACGCCTGCTCCTGCTGCACCTTGAAGGTCTGCAGCGCCTCCTCCTGGGTGGCGGAGAGCCGGTCCATCATGTGGTTCTGCTCAAGGAAGGCGTCGGGGCTGTCCGAGAGCATCAGCTGGGTGGTCGCGCCGATACCGCCGTTGCGGTACTGGGCGCTGGCGAACTGGCCCAGGACGCGGCGCGTCTCGTTCATCTTCTCGGTCTTCTGCGCGACCTGGGCGAGCAGCTGGTTGGCCGTGGCCCGCTGGGTGTCGGTCTTCTCCTTGGCCTGGTCGTACTGCTGCGTCGCGACCTCCGCCTGCTGGTTGAGGCTGTCGACCTGCTTCTTGACCTCACTGATGGAGGGCTTGGCCGGCGCCGGGGTGGCGCTCGCGCTCTCGCTGAGCAGGGTGACCGATGCCAGGGCCGCCGCGGTGACGCCGACCGCCGCACGGGGGGCGGTCGTGGCGAGCATGGAGGTACGCGGCTTGCGGTGCGACGCCACGAAGGCGACTCCTTCCGTGAACCGCCGACCGGGTTAGCTGACGGGTTCGGGCGGGAAGTCGCCCTACGGTCCTGACACCTTGCGGTATCTGTCCCGATTCACCCCGAAGTGCTGGGTGGGTCCCCGGCTCCGGCCGGGGCCGGATTGAGCGGAGGTGGTGGGTTGCCGGCAATCGCACCGGACGGAGAACCGACCATCTAGCGGGCTACCGTAGTCAACTTCTGCACGAGTTGGGAAGTTTGGATCGCAATGTGACCGAAATCGCTTTGTGATCTTACCGGTTGTGCTGGACTTGGTGCGGATGGCCACGGACCGCCACGGATCAATACGGGCGAACGGCTCCGTAGAAGGGCATTTCGGTGATCGGCGCTATCTTGACGACCGTGCCGGTGTGCGGCGCGTGGATCATGTTGCCGCCGCCGATGTAGAGCCCGACGTGGCTGACGTCGCTGTAGAAGAAGATCAGGTCGCCCGGCTTGAGATCCGCCTCGGAGATCCGGGTGCCGACGTTCACCTGGTCGTAGGTGGTCCGCGGCAAGGTGATGCCGGCCGCCTTGTACGCCGCCTGCGTCAGCCCCGAGCAGTCGAAGGAGTCCGGCCCGGTCGCGCCCCACACGTACGGCTTGCCGAGCTGCTTCTGCGCGAAGGCGATGGCCTGGTCGGCTATGGAGGAGTTGGCCGGCGTCGTCGGCGCGTCGGCGCCCTTCGAGCCCGCCGTGGTCTTCGCCAGCTCCGCCGCCTTGGCGGCCTTCGCCTTCTCCGCCGCCGCGAGCGCCGCGGCCTTCTTCTTGGCCTCCGCCTCCTGCTTGGCCTGGAGCGCCGCCAGCCGCGCCTTCTCCTGCGCGGTGAGGGTGTTGAGCAGGTGCTGCGCCTGGCTGAGCTTGCTCTGTACGTCCGCCTTCGCCGTCTTCAGTTCCGTCTGGCGGGTGGTGAGCGTCTGCAGGCTCTTGGCCGCCTCGACCCGCTGCTTGGTCGCCGCCGCCTGCTGCGTCCGGAAGGACTGCATCGCCGACTTCTGCCGGTCGGCCATCACCTTGGTCAGGTGCACCTGGTCCACCAGCGCCTGCGGGTCGGGCGCCGTCAGGTAGCGGGTGGTCGTGGTGTCGCCGCCGCGGTACTGCGCCGCCGCGTACGTCCCGAGCACCCGGCGCGACTCGTTGAGGGTCTCCGTCTTCCGGGCGACCTGGGCCAGCAGCTTGTTGACGGTGGCGTTCTGCTGGTCCCGCTTCTCCTTGGCGCCGTTGTACTTCTCGGTGGCGACCTCGGCCTGGTGCATCAGCGAGTCGACCTTCGCCTTGACCTCGCTGATCGACGGCTGCGCGGGCTTGCCGGGCGCCGGCGTCGCGCTCGCGCTCTCGGTCATCAGGGTCACGGTGGCGAGCGCCGCGGTCGTGATGCCCACCGCGGCACGCGGGCCGGGGGCGCTCAGGAGCGCGGTACGCGCCTTACGGTGTGTGGCCATGGCGGGCTCCTTCGGGACGCTCTGCCTGGTGCGGCACCGTAGCCAAAGCGCGGGGGCGCTGGGAAGGGGGGTGTCCGATAGGCCCGATACCTTTTCGTAATGTTTTGCCGAAGGGGCCATATCGTCACGGAGCGTGCTGCCGGGGCTACGCCGGTGGCGTGGCCGGGGGAGCGGCCGGGGGAGCCGGTGGCGTGGCCGGGGGAGCGGCCGGTGGCGTGGCCGGGGGAGCGGCCGGGGGTGCGCCGGGCCCCGGCGAGCGGCTCCTGCCGAACCGGGGAAGAGTGTCGGTGCGGGCGCCTAGACTCGGTAGGCGATGAGCAGCCTCTTTGACGACAATTTCCTGGCCGGTCTCGAAGCCGCCCACGGCCCCGCCGACGCCGCGGCCCCCGAGCCGCCGGAGCCGGACGACGGGCCCGGCGCCGAGGACGTACCGCACGACCTGTTCGGCGACCGTTTCGACGGGCCGCCGCCGCGTGACGCCCACTACCGCGACGGCGCCGCCCGCCCCGCCACCGACCCCGCGCAGCTGCTCGAAGGGCTCAATGAGCAGCAGCGCGCCGCGGTCGAGCACGCCGGCGGACCCCTGCTCATCGTGGCCGGCGCCGGCTCCGGCAAGACCCGGGTGCTCACCCACCGGATCGCCTATCTGCTCGGCGCCCGGCACGTCCACCCCGGCGCGATCCTGGCGATCACCTTCACCAACAAGGCCGCCGGCGAGATGAAGGAGCGCGTCGAGCAGCTGGTCGGCCCGCGCGCCAACGCCATGTGGGTCTCCACCTTCCACAGCGCGTGCGTCCGCATCCTGCGCCGCGAGTCCAAGGTGCTCGGCTTCACCTCGTCCTTCTCGATCTACGACGCCGCCGACTCCAAGCGGCTGATGGCGCTCGTCTGCCGGGATCTGGACCTGGACCCCAAGCAGTTCCCGCCGAAGTCGTTCAGCGCCAAGATCTCCAACCTCAAGAACGAGCTGATCGACGAGGAGACCTTCGCCGGACAGGCGGAGAACCCCTTCGAGAAGAAGCTCGCCGAGGCGTACGCGATGTACCAGGCCCGGCTGCGCGAGGCCAACGCGCTGGACTTCGACGACATCATCATGACCACGGTCAACCTGCTCCAGGCGTTCCCGGACGTCGCCGAGCACTACCGGCGGCGCTTCCGCCATGTCCTGGTGGACGAGTACCAGGACACCAACCACGCCCAGTACACCCTCGTCCGCGAGCTGGTCGGCACCGGTGACGAGGCCGCCGAGCTGTGCGTGGTCGGTGACGCGGACCAGTCGATCTACGCCTTCCGCGGCGCGACCATCCGCAACATCCTCCAGTTCGAGGAGGACTACCCGCAGGCCCGCACCATCCTGCTGGAACAGAACTACCGCTCCACCCAGACCATCCTCTCGGCCGCCAACGCCGTCATCGAGCGCAACGCGAGCCGCCGGGCGAAGAACCTGTGGACCGAGTCGGGTGACGGCCCGGTCATCGTCGGCTACGTCGCCGACCAGGAGCACGACGAGGCGCAGTACATCGCCGACGAGATCGACCGGCTCACCGACGCCGGCGACGCCCGTCCCGGTGACGTCGCGGTCTTCTACCGCACCAACGCGCAGTCCCGTGTCTTCGAAGAGGTCTTCATCCGGGTCGGCCTGCCGTACAAGGTCGTCGGCGGCGTCCGCTTCTACGAGCGCCGCGAGGTCCGGGACGTCCTGGCGTACCTGCGGGTGCTCGCCAACCCCGAGGACGCCGTTCCGCTGCGCCGGATCCTCAACGTGCCCAAGCGCGGCATCGGCGACCGCGCCGAAGCGATGATCGACGCCCTCGCGCTGCGCGAGCGCATCTCCTTCCCGCAGGCGCTGCGCCGGGTGGACGACGCGTACGGCATGGCGGCGCGCTCGGCGAACGCGGTGAAGCGGTTCAACACGCTGATGGACGAGCTGCGGACGATCGTGGAGTCCGGCGCCGGGCCCGCCGTCGTCCTGGAAGCGGTGCTCGAACGCACGGGGTATCTCGCCGAACTGCAGGCGTCCACCGACCCGCAGGACGAGACCCGCGTCGAGAACCTGCAGGAACTCGCCGCCGTCGCGCTGGAGTTCGAGCAGGAGCGGGCGGAGGACGAGCCCGGCACGCTGGCCGAGTTCCTGGAACGGGTGGCGCTGGTCGCCGACTCCGACCAGATCCCGGACGACGACGCCGAATCCGGCGGCGTCATCACGCTGATGACCCTGCACACCGCCAAGGGCCTTGAGTTCCCTGTGGTGTTCCTCACCGGCATGGAGGACGGCGTCTTCCCGCACATGCGGGCGCTGGGGCAGGTCAAGGAGTTGGAGGAGGAGCGGCGCCTGGCGTACGTGGGCATCACCCGCGCCCGCGAACGGCTCTATCTGACCCGCGCGATGATGCGCAGCGCGTGGGGGCAGCCCTCGTACAACCCGCCTTCGCGGTTCCTTGAGGAGATTCCGGCGAGCCTGATCGAGTGGAAGCGGACGGGTTCGTCGGCGGGGGCCTCGGCCGGCGGAGCGGGCCCGAGCGCCGGCTCGAAGGCGGCGGCGTCGCTCTCCTCCACGCTGTCCGCCCGCGGCAGCGCCACCAGCGGCTTCGCCACCCGCCGCGCCTCGGGCAACCGCCCCGTCGTCTCCCTCGCGGTCGGCGACCGCGTCACCCACGACCAGTTCGGCCTCGGCACGGTCATCGCGGTCACCGGCCGCCCCGGCGACGAAAAAGCGACGATCGACTTCGGCGACGACCGCCCCAAACAACTCCTCCTCCGCTACGCCCCCGTCCAAAAGCTCTAGCCCCCGAAGGGGCGCTGGGGGTCCCCCCGGACGAAGTCTGGGGGCGGAACTGCGCGAGCAACCCCCCACCGGCGGACGTGTGGCGGCGGACGGATTCGGGCCCCGAAGGGGCGCGGGGAACTGCGCGACAAGCCACGACGGCGCAGCGCCGAGTCACCAGCAGGACGGGGCAGGACCGCCTGGGGCGCGAGCCCACGGCACAGGCACCGCCCGCGCCCACCGCCGGAGGCACCCGCTCAGCCCAGTGCAACGCTCAGCGTGGGTCCAACCCATGCGCCAGAAGCCACGGCAGCGGGTCAATAGGAGACCCCCCACCCGGCCGGACCTCGAAGTGCAGGTGCGGCCCGGTCGTATTGCCCGTGTTGCCCGAGTACGCGATGACGTCACCCGCCTTCACCTTGCCGGAACGGATCTTCGTACTGCTCAAGTGGCAGTACCACGTCTCCGTCCCGTCGGCCGCGGTCACGATCGCCATGTTGCCGTAGGAGCTGTTCCACTGCGTGCGGACCGTGCCGTCCGTCGCGGCCATCACCGGCGTGCCGACCTGCACCGGGAAGTCGATCCCGGTGTGCAGCGCCATCCAGTTGACGCCCGCCTGCCCGAAGTACGCGCTCAGCCCCTTCTGCTTCACCGGCAGCAGGAACTTCGGCCGCAGCGCCTCCTTGCGGGCGGCGGCCGCCGCGGCGGCCTTCTTCGCCGCCGCCTGACGGTCCTTGAGGTCGATCCGCTCCTGCGTCCTGCTGGCGCGGTCCGCGAAGTCGCTCGCGTCCCGGCTGACTCCGGCGAGCTGCCGGTCGAGCTGCGTGGTGGGCACGTTGGCCGCGGTGTCCTGACTCTGGCCGTCCGCCTGGGCCTTGGGAGCGTCCTGGGCCATGCCGACCCCGGCCACCGCCGCCGCACCGACCGCGGCCACCCCCATCACCGCGACCGACGGCACCGCCACACTGAGCAGCGCCGAACGCTTCGCCGGCTTGCGGCGCCTGCTGCGGGCGGCCGGCTCGTCAGGTCCGAAACCCTCGTCGCCGTCGGCCGCGTAGTCGTGCCGCTCCGGCTCCGCGTCGGCACCGACCGATGCGAACTCGGCGGTGAACAGGTCCACGTCCTCGACGAGTTGGTCCGCCAGCTCGCGGACGGGCGACGGCTCGGCGTCCGGTGCGTAGTCGCTGCCGGGCGCGGCCGGGGCCGGCTCCTCGTGGAGCGAGGCGTATCCGTAGGCGGTCGGCACCTGCTCGTAGACGCCGGTGTCGCCGCTGGAGTCGTAGCCGTAGCCGTACCCGTAAGCGGGGTAGGCGCCGGAGTCCCAGTCGGTCTGCGGGTACGACTGCGCCGACTCCGCCGGCTGCGCGGTGGGTTGGGCCGGCTGCTGGTTCGGCTGCGTCTGCTGCTCGGGCTGCCAGAGCGCGCTGGTGTCGTACGACCCCGTGTCGTAGTACGTGGCCGCGCCGGCCGGCGCGGTCGCCGTGGCGTCGCCGTACGCGTAGGGGTCGTAGGCGGCGTACGTGCCCGTCTGGTCGTAGCCGGCGTCGTAACTCCCGTACCCGTACCCGTAGGTCGTCTGGGTCTGGGTCTGGTCGTACGTCTGGTACTGCTGCTCGGGCGGGACCGGAGAGCCGGGCTGCTGCGGGATGTACCCGTAGGTGCCCGTCGCGTCTTCGGCGAATGCGGTGCCGACGGTCTGGTAGGCGCCGGTGGAATAAGCGTCGTACCCGTAAGCGTCGTAGTTGTCGGGGGAGTACCCCGACAGGGGACTTTCGGTCACCGCCAACTTCTCTTTCGCCTCGGCAGCAGGAGAATTAGCGGCGACTGTAGCTGCCCGTACGGGGGCGCCACAATCTCCCGCCGAAACCTGGCGCCCGGCTTGCCCGGTGTTCGGTTGATATTCGACCGTTATGGATCCGTTAGGCGGCGTCCGCCGCGTGCCGCATCGGGCCCGCTTTGGAGAGCACCTCCCGCACCTCAGCGGCCACTGAGCCGTGCACCGGCAGCGACAGATGTCCGATTCCGCGCACCTGGATGTTCTCGGTGCGCAGATCGGGGTGTTCGATACGCGCCGCCTCCACCGGGATCATCAGCTGGTCGAGGTCGCTCCAGAAGGCGACGAACCGGGTCCGGCAGCCCTTCGCCGGTGCGGCCAGCTCGGTCAGCACCTCGGAACCCGGCCGCATCTGCCGGGCCAGCGGGTGCGGGGCCAGCGCCGGGATCGCCTTGGTGCCGGTGTGCGGGGTGCCCAGTGTGATCAGGGTCCGCACCCGGGCGTCACCGCCGAGTCGCTGCACGTAGTAACGGGCGACCAGGCCGCCGAGGCTGTGCGCCACGATGTCGACCCGCCGGTGGCCCGACTGTTCGCAAATCTGTTCGATATGAGGCCCGAGGGCCTCGGCGGCGGTGCGGATGTCGCTGGTCAGCGGGGAGTAGTTGAGGGCCTGGACCCGGGTCCAGCCGTTGCGCAGCAGTGAGCGGCGCAGCAGGGCGAAGGCGGAGCGGTTGTCCACGAAGCCGTGCAGCAGCAGCACCGGGGGGTGGGCCCTGCCCTTGGGCAGCGCCTTCGGCGGGCTCTCCCGGGTGTCCTCGTCGTGCTCGTCGTGCCCGTCGTGCCCGTCGCGCTCGTTGTGCTCGTCCGCCGGGGCGGGCGAGCCGGGGACGCGCTCGGGCAGGATCCCGGTCGGGTAGAGCAGCAGGTGGCCGGCGAGAACGGCAAGGTCAATGGCGGTCACCCGGGCCAGGTCGGCGCCGTGGTGCCAGAGGCCCTGATGGCCGGGCTCGTCACCCGGCCGGCCTTGATTGCCGGGATCTGCTCCCGGATCGGCCTCGGACGGCTTGACGGTCATGGCCCACCTCCCGTGGCGGGCCGCAGGTCGTCATCGATCCTGCGGCGCCTTCAGCGGGAGCCGGAGGGGAGGCCGCACCGCCGCGCCCTGCGGCTGCGGGCGCGGTGGCGCGGCGTCCTGTCGGCGGCTCCTTGAGAAGCTCTGGACGTCCGGGCGTGTCCCTCGTCCGGATCGTCCTGGCTGTTCCGTTCTGTCCCATCTCTCAGTATGTGATTTCCCCCTCCGATGCGCTGGTAAAACTGTCGGCTCCCCGTTACGGGCGATAACGTTCGTTCACACCGTGGTACGCCCCTTGGCGCCGCGGTCCCCAGCCCGTGAGCCGTATGCCTTGGAGGCAGTGATGGGAGTGTCCGGACCGATCCGCGTGGTGGTCGCCAAGCCGGGGCTCGACGGCCACGATCGCGGGGCCAAGGTCATCGCGAGGGCGCTGCGGGACGCCGGCATGGAGGTCATCTACACCGGCCTGCACCAGACGCCCGAACAGGTGGTCGACACCGCGATCCAGGAGGACGCCGATGTGATCGGCCTGTCCATCCTCTCGGGGGCGCACATGACGCTCTTCGCCAAGGTGCTGGAGCTGCTCAAGGAGCGCGACGCGGCCGACATCAAGGTCTTCGGCGGCGGCATCATCCCGGAGGCCGACATCCCGCCGCTCAAGGCGCTCGGGGTGGCCGCGATCTTCACACCTGGCACGACGACCGGTGCCGTGGTCGACTGGGTGAACGAGAACATCCACCAGACCGCGGCGTGAGCCGCGTGGCGGTTTGAGCGGATGGCGGTTTGAGCGGGTGGGTGGGACCGCTCGCGTGGTCCGACCGCCTGAACAGGCGGGGGCGGCTGAGTTCCCTGAGATGGCGCCGCACTCTGTCACCGGCGGACGGGGGCTGTTGGTGCCGTGCCCGGACCACCGGCCGGAGCCGCACGCGTTGGGCTGATGGGGGCGGTTTGAGCTGCCCGGGGGTCTGCGCGGCGTGAAAGGGCTGGGCTGCTGCCTGGCCACGCGTCGCGCAAGCGGACCGGGTCGCCGGGGTGGCGGGGATTCGGCCGGTCGGCGGGTGCCCGGCTCGTCATGGCGCGGCTCCTTCCGGGGTGCGCGTTCCCGGGATGCCGCGCAGCTCCGCCAGCATCACCGCCCGCAGCCGCAAGGTGCCGGTGAGCCGCTGGAACGCCTCCGACCAGTAGACCGCCGCTCCGGGCGCGCCGTCCGGCAACTCCTCCGCGGCGGCGCTGAGCACCGCGACCTGTTCGGCCGCGCCCGGGTCGAGGCAGCGCTCGGCCAGGCCCATCACGCCGCTGAAACTCCACGGGTAACTCCCCGCGTCCCGCGCGATGTCGAGCGCGTCCACCACCGCCCGGCCCAGCTCCGGCGCCCACGGCACAGCGCACACCCCGAGCATCTGGAACGCCTCCGACAGGCCGTGCGCCTCGATGAAGTCGGCGACCCACGCGGCGCGTTCGGCCTTCGGCAGGATGGACAGCAGCTTCGCCGGGTCACCGACCGCCACGACCGGGGCGGTGGGCGCGGGCGGCGGACCCAGCAGCGCCCGGGCCCAGTCGGCGTCCCGCTGCCGGACCGCGGCCCGGCACCAGGCCGCGTGCAGATCGGGCTGCCACTCGTCCAGCACCGGCAGGGCGACGATCTCCTGCGGGGTGCGGCCACCGAGCCGGGCCGGCCACGTCGCCAACGGTGCCGCGTCCACCAACTGCCCGAGCCACCAGGCTCTTTCACCCCGTCCGCTCGGCGGCTTGGGCGCCACCCCGTCCCGTTCCATCGCCGGATCGCATGCGTACGGCGCTTCCACCGTGATGCTGTCGCCGGACAGCGACACGCAGCTGCGGGCCCGGGCCGCCATCCGCCCGGCCAGCGCGGAACCCGGCAGCGCGGAGAGCAACTCCGCGGCCGTCGCCCGGACGTTGCGGCTGCGGTCGGCGAGGGCTTCCTCCAGGAAGGGCTCGTCCGCGGCGGACAGGCCGGTACGCAGCGAGTCGAGGAACATCAGCCTGTCCTCGGCGCGTTCGCCGCGCCAGGTGGCGGCGAGCAGGGCGAGCGCGGCGGCCGGGTCGGTGAGACGCAGCCGGGTCAGCAGCGCCACCCGCTCGGCGAACAGCCCTTCCTCCCATAGGCGCCGCGTCTCCTGGGCGTTCTCCGGATCGCCGGTCGCCGCCCCTGGATGGCCGGCGCGCAGCGCGAACTTCCAGTCCGGATTCAGCGCGGCCAGCCACAGTCCGCGCGGTCCGGCCAGCGCGAGGGCGTCGGGCCGCAGGTCGGTCCTGGCCCTGGCCGCGTCGAGCAGCGCGGGGAGCAGGGCCGGCGGGGCCCGATACCCCTCCTTCCGCGCCACCGAGAGCCACTGCGGCAGCAGTTCGGCCAGATTCGGGGCGGCGCCCCGCCGTCCCCGGCCGCCGTCCCCTGTCCGGTCCGCCAGCAGTTGCGCCAGGCGGCTGCGGGCCGCTTCCGGCAGCCCGGGGCGCCGGTCCTCCGGGGCGGGCGCGGGGCGCTCGCCGGCGGATCCGGGCAGTGCACCGGCCCGCCGCCGCAGCACTCCGCCCGCCGCGGCGTCCAGCAGCCCGGCGGCTGCCTCCTCCGCGTCGCCGACCACGCCCGCCGGGCGCCGCCGCTCCGTCCCCAGCAGGGCGCTGCCCACCAGGTCGTCCCAGGTGATGTCCATGGTCTCCGTTCTCCCCCTCATGTCTCCCCCTCGTGATGTGGTGCGCTCACCGCGGCCGGTCCGCGCCGTCCTGTCTCCCGCCGCGCGCGTGCGCGGGCCGGGTCGCCCCCCGCCCGGACGGGCTCAGACGGCTATGGGCTCGGGCGCGTCCGGGGGCCAGGCGGCCAGCGGGCGCAGGCCGGACGGGCCGAGTTCGGCGAAGACCGTGAGGGGGTGGCCGCCGGAGAGGGCGGCCAGCCGCCAGGGGGCCGGGGTGGTGATGGGCAGGGCGTCGTCGGTGGACGCGTCGGCCAGCTGCCACCGGTCCGGTCCGGGCAGCGGAACGACGTCGGAGAGCAGGACCGGCCAGTTGTCGAGCCAGGGGTCGTCGGCGACAGCCGTGCCGTACGAGGCGAGCGCCGGGCCGATCGCCGTCCCGCGCGGGGCGGTGTCCGGACGGGCCGTCAGGGCCCGGTGCGGGCCGAGAGCCGCACGCAGGGGAAGGGCGGAAGGGTGATAGGCCAGCTCCGCCTCGATCAACGCGCCGACCGGCAAGGTGAGTTCGGGTGCCCGGCCGGCCGCGCCGAAGGAGAGCAGCAGCGCGAACCGGGCCGCCCCCTCGTCGTACAGCCAGATCCGGCGGGTGGTCAGCCGCTCGTCCGCCGAGTCGTACTGAGCCAGGACCAGCCACTCGCCGCGCACGGTCGGACCCGCCAGCAGCTCCGCGGAGTCGACGGTGAAGCCGATTCTGGCCCGCACCGTCTCGGCGAGCGGACCCGGCAGCCCCTCACGGCCGAGGAAACCGCGGGCCAGCAGATGCAGCAGCGCCGTCTCCTCCAGCATGCGCGACGGCCAGTCGCCCCCGGTGGCCGGCACCGAACCCAACTCCCGCACCCGCAGGGCCAGACCGGGTGCCTGCGCGTCCACCATGCGGGCCGCGATCTCGTCCCACTGCTGATAACTGCCGCGGTCCGCCCCGGCGAGCCCACCGCGCAGCAGATCCGTCAGCCGCTGCTCCAACTCCGCGGCGCCGCCCTCCACCCGCACCGCCCGGCGGTCGGCCCGTTTCCTGGCCGCGTCCGGATCGGCGGGACCGGCCGCCCTCGCCGGCGCCGCCTGCGCCTCCTGCGTCTTCTTCCGCCGTGCGGACGTCCACTGCTCCACCCAGTCCGGCTCCGCGGCGGCGGCGACCGGCCCGTCCGCGCCCTCCGCCCAGAGCAGCAGCAGCCCCAGCGCGTGCTTGCAGGGGAACTTCCGGCTCGGGCACGTGCAGCGGAACGCCGGACCGTGCACGTCCACCGCCGTCTGGTACGGCTTGCTGCCGCTGCCCTTGCACAGCCCCCACACCGCTGTCCCCGCCGTCCCCGCGCCGGTCCACGGCGCGGGCGTGGCAAGCCGCGCGCCCGCCTTGCGTGATGCGGCGTCAGGTGCGAGCGCGAGCACCTGATCCGCTGTCCACCGTGCTTCCGTCTCCATGCCATCGACGGTAGGACCCACCACTGACAATCACTCTGACCTGCCGAAATAGCGCTGGGTGACCGATTGTCAGTGGTCGGGTGCAAGGTGGAGAGCAGCACGGACCGAGGGGGTCCGGCATCGCGAGTGGGGGGAAGTCCATGACCGGAACGACGGCCGCACCGGCCGAGCAGGCACTGCGTCCGCACGCCGAGGAAGCCTTCGCGGACGAGCTCGCCGCGCTGGCCGCGGCGGACGACCGGCCGCGCCCGGCCCGCTGGAACCTGTCGCCGTGGGCGGTGGCCACGTATCTGCTCGGCGGCGCGCTCCCGGACGGCACCGTGATCACTCCGAAGTACGTCGGCCCGCGCCGCATCGTGGAGGTCGCGGTCACCACGCTGGCCACCGACCGGGCGCTGCTGCTGCTCGGCGTGCCCGGCACCGCCAAGACCTGGGTCTCCGAGCACCTGGCCGCGGCGATCAGCGGCGACTCGACCCTGCTGGTGCAGGGCACGGCCGGCACCCCGGAGGAGGCGATCCGGTACGGGTGGAACTACGCGCAGCTGCTCACCAACGGACCGAGCCGGGCCGCGCTCGTGCACAGCCCGGTCATGCGGGCGATGGCGGAGGGGCGGATCGCGCGCGTGGAGGAGCTGACGCGCATCCCGGCCGACGTGCAGGACTCGCTGATCACCATCCTGTCCGAGAAGACGCTGCCGATACCGGAGTTGGGCACCGAGACCCAGGCGGTGCGCGGCTTCAACCTGATCGCGACCGCCAACGACCGCGACCGCGGGGTGAACGACCTGTCGAGCGCGCTGCGCCGCCGCTTCAACACGGTGGTGCTGCCGCTGCCCGCCACCGCGCAGGACGAGGTGGACATCGTCTCCCGCCGGGTCGACCAGCTCGGCCATGGCCTCGACCTGCCCGCGGCGCCGCGCGGCGCCGACGAGATCCGCCGGGTCGTCACCGTCTTCCGCGAACTGCGCTCCGGCACCACGGAGGACGGCCGCACCAAGCTCAAGTCGCCGTCGGGCACGCTCTCCACCGCCGAGGCGATCTCGGTCGTCACCAACGGCCTGGCGCTGGCCGCCCACTTCGGGGACGGCGTGCTGCGCGCGGGCGATGTGGCGGCCGGCATCCTCGGCGCGGTGGTCCGCGACCCGGCCGCGGACCGCCTCATCTGGCAGGAGTATCTGGAGACGGTCGTCCGCGAGCGGGACGGCTGGAAGGACTTCTACCGCGCCTGCCGCGAGGTGTCCGTATGAGCACGCCCACGACGGAGGAAGCGGCCGGCCTGGTGCTGCTCGGGGTGCGGCACCACGGCCCCGGCTCGGCGCGGGCGGTCGGCGCGGCCCTGGAGGCGTACCGGCCGGAGGTGGTGCTGATCGAGGGGCCGCCGGAGGCCGACGCGCTGACCGCGCTCGCCGCCGACCCCGCGATGCGGCCGCCGGTGGCCCTGCTCGCCCATGTGACGGACGATCCGGCGCGGGCCGGCTTCTGGCCGTTCGCGGAGTTCTCGCCGGAGTGGGTGGCGATGCGGTGGGCGGCGAAGGCCGGGGTCGAGGTGCGGTTCATCGATCTGCCGGCCGCCAACACCCTGGCCATGCGCGCGGTCGCGGAGGAGGCGGACGCACCGGGCGGCCCGGACGAAGCGGACGCGCCGGGCGAGGCGGAGGAGGCGGACGAGCCGGACGAGGCCGCGGCGGCGGTTCGGGTGGACCCGCTGGCCGTGCTCGCCGAAACCGCTGGGTACGACGACCCGGAGCGGTGGTGGGAGGACGCCGTCGAGCACCAGGGGGAGGACGCCGACGCGCTGGCACCGTTCGAAGCGCTCGCCGAGGCGATGGCCGCGATCCGGGAGAGGTACGGGGACGGCGGGCACAGCCAGGACCCGTTGCGGGAGGCCCATATGCGGCTGCGCATGAGGGAGGCCCGGCGGGCGCACGGGCGGACCGCGGTGGTGTGCGGGGCCTGGCACGTGCCCGCGCTCGGGGTGAGGACGACGGCCGCAGCCGACCGGCAGCTGCTCAAGGGGCTGCCGAAGGCGAAGGTCGAGACGACCTGGGTGCCGTGGACCCACCGGCGGCTGGCGCGGGCCAGCGGTTATGGGGCGGGGATCGATTCGCCGGGCTGGTACGGGCACCTGTTCGCCGCGCCGGACCGACCGGTCACCCGGTGGATGACGAAGGTCGCCGGGCTGCTCCGGGAGGAGGACTTCCCGGTGTCCTCGGCGCACGTCATCGAGGCGGTCCGGCTGGCCGACACCCTCGCGGTGATGCGCGGCCGTCCGCTGGCCGGGCTCGGTGAGACCACCGACGCCGTCAGGGCCGTGATGTGCGACGGCTCGGACGTACCGCTGGCGCTGATCCAGGACCGGCTCGTCGTCGGGGACGTGCTGGGCGAAGTGCCGCCGGAAGCACCCGCGGTGCCGCTCGCCCGGGATCTGGCCCGCGAGCAGCGCAGGCTGCGGCTGAAGCCGGAGGCGCTGGAGCGCGAACTGGAGCTCGACCTGCGCAAGGACACCGATGCCGCGCGCAGCCGGCTGCTGCACCGGCTGCGGCTGCTCGGCATCGACTGGGGCGAGCCGGCCGCGGGCCGCGACGGAAAGGGCACGTTCCGGGAGACCTGGCGGCTGCGCTGGGAGCCGGAGCTGGCGATCCGGGTCGCCGAGGCAGGCATCTGGGGCACCACGGTGGAAGCGGCGGCCACCGCCCGCGCCGAGGACCAGGCCGTCCACGCGTCTGCGCTCGCCGAGGTCACGGCGGTCGCCGAGCGGTGCCTGCTGGCCGCGCTCTCCGACGCGCTGCCGATCGTCATGCGGGTGCTCGCCGACCGCGCCGCCCTCGACGCGGACGTCTCCCACCTCGCCGCGGCTCTTCCCGCGCTGGTCCGCGCGGTCCGTTACGGCGATGTCCGCGGTACCGACTCCGCAGCCCTCGCCCGCGTCGCCGAGGGCCTGGCCCGCCGTATCTGCGTCGGCTTCCCCCCGGCCTGCGTCGGCCTCGACGCGGACGGTGCGGCGGCCCTGCGCACCCACCTGGACGCGGTCCACCGCGCGATAGCCCTCCTCCCGCCTCCGCCCCGGCCTGCGGATGCCGGCCCGGTGGTGGGTGACCCGTCACTCGTGGCCGGCCGGTCGGCCGGGGCAGGCGGCGCCGGGCGCCCCGAGGCGGTGCCGATCGCTGACGAGGACGGGCCTTCGGCCGCCGGCGCGCTGGCGGGTGGCCCCTCGCCCGTGGCCGGGCAGCCGGCCGGGGCAGGCGCGGCTGGCGCGGGGGGCACGGTCGCGGCTTCTGTTCCCGGGGATGCCCGTGGGGCGGTGGACCCGGGGGGTGCCACCGGAGGGCAGCCGGATGATCTGCGGGAGCGGTGGGCCGGGATGCTGCGGGCGCTGGCGGAGCGGGACGGGGCGATACCCGGGCTGTTGCGGGGCGCCGCCGCGCGGCTGCTGCTGGACGACGGGCGGCTCGCGGCGGAGGAGGTGGCGCGGCTGATGGGGCTGGCGCTGTCGCCGGGGACCGGACCGCTGGAGGCGGCCGGCTGGGTCGAGGGGTTCCTGGCCGGCGGCGGGATGCTGCTGGTGCACGACGAACGGCTCCTCGGGCTGGTGGACGGCTGGCTCGCGGGGGTGCCGGGGGAGGCGTTCACGGACGTACTGCCGTTGCTGCGGCGGACGTTCGCGGAGTTCGAGCCCGGCGTGCGGCGGTCGGTCGGCGAGCTGGTGCGGCGCGGTCCGACCGCGGCCGGCCGGCGCCGGGACACCACCGCGGAAGCGGGCCTGCCCGGCTTCGGCGCCGGCATCGACCAGCCCCGCGCGCGAGCCGCGCTGCGTACGGTCCGGCTGCTGCTCGGCGCCACCACGACCAGCGACCTGAGCGATCTCGACCTGGATCCCGACGCTCCCGACCTTGATCCCGACCTTGATCGGGACCTGGATCGCGGTCCGCATCCCGGTCCGCATCCCGGCCCGTACCCCGGCCGTGACCGGATCTCCGGACCCGGCCGCGCAGTACGCGACCCGGCCCACCCGGCCCACCCGGCCCACCACTTGGGGGAGCGCCACGATGCCTGAGAGCACACCCACCGCACCCACACCCGCACCCGGACCCACGACCCCCGTACGTGCTGACGCCGACGAGCGCCTGCGCCGCTGGCGGCTGGTCCTCGGCGGCGGCCCCGCCGACGGCACCGGGTGCGAACTCGCGGGCAGGGACGCGGCGATGGACCGCACCCTCACCGCGGTCTACGGAGGTGGCGGCGGTGCCGGCGGCTCACGCGGCAGCGAGCGCTCGGCCGGCCTCGGCGGCTCCGCCCCGCAGGTCGCCCGCTGGCTCGGCGACATCCGCACGTACTTCCCCAGTTCCGTCGTCCAGGTCATGCAGCGCGACGCCATCGACCGGCTCGGCCTGTCCGCGCTGCTGCTGGAGCCGGAGATGCTGGAGGCGGTCGAGGCCGACGTCCACCTCGTCGGCACCCTGCTGTCGCTCAACAAGGCGATGCCCGAGACCACCAAGGAGACCGCGCGGGCCGTGGTCCGCAAGGTGGTGGACGACCTGGAGAAGCGCCTCGCCACGAAGACGCGGGCCACCCTGACCGGCGCCCTGGACCGTTCCGCGAAGGTCAACCGCCCGCGCCACCGCGACATCGACTGGAACCGCACCATCCACGCCAACCTCAAGCACTACCTGCCCGAGCACGGCACGATCGTGCCCGAGCGGCTGATCGGCTACGGCCGGGCCGACCGCGCGGTGAAGAAGGACGTCGTGCTCTGCATCGACCAGTCGGGCTCGATGGCCGCCTCGGTCGTCTACGCCTCCGTCTTCGGCGCCGTGCTCGCCTCGATGCGGTCCATCGCCACCAAGCTGGTCGTCTTCGACACCGCCGTGGTGGACCTCACCGAGCAGCTGGACGACCCGGTCGACGTGCTGTTCGGCACCCAGCTCGGCGGCGGCACCGACATCAACCGCGCACTGGCCTACTGCCAGTCGCTCATCACCCGCCCGGCGGACACCGTGGTCGTCCTGATCAGCGACCTCTACGAGGGCGGGATCCGCGACGAGATGCTCAAGCGGGTGGCCGCGATGAAGGCGTCCGGCGTGCAGTTCGTGGCACTGCTCGCGCTGTCCGACGAGGGTGCGCCGGCGTACGACCATGAGCACGCCGCCGCGCTCGCCGCCCTCGACGCTCCCGCCTTCGCCTGCACGCCCGACCTCTTTCCCGAGGTGATGGCCGCCGCGATAGAAAAGCGCCCGCTGCCGGTGCCCGAGAAGTGAGCCGCCGCTGTGACCGTTCTCACCGCGCACATGTGAGCTGCGATTTAGGCCCCCACCGTGCGCGGCGATAACCTGCAATGCGGACATGCCGCGTACTCGGTCACCGTGTGCGCTTCCCTGTGACAGTGCAGTCGCCCTGCCCGTAGCGGCACGCCCAGGCAGATCAGTCACATTTCGAGTCGGACCCGTGCAGGCAGCGCCGTACTTCGGGCGGCAGCAGCCGGCGCGACACCGCATTCTCGGGAAATCCAGGGAAAAGGGAGACGGACGCGCGTGGACCTGTTCGAGTACCAGGCGAGGGATCTCTTCGCCAAGCACGGTGTACCGGTGCTGGCCGGTGAAGTCATCGAGACGCCTGAGGCGGCGCGCGCCGTGGCGGAGCGACTCGGCGGCCGTGCGGTCGTCAAGGCGCAGGTCAAGGTGGGTGGCCGTGGCAAGGCCGGCGGTGTGAAGCTCGCCGCCGACCCGGCCGACGCGGTGGCCAAGGCCGACGCCATCCTCGGCATGGACATCAAGGGCCACACGGTCCACAAGGTGATGCTCGCGGAGACCGCGGACATCAAGGAGGAGTACTACGTCTCCTTCCTGCTCGACCGCACCAACCGGACCTTCCTCGCGATGGCCTCGGTCGAGGGCGGCGTGGAGATCGAGATCGTCGCCGAGGAGAACCCCGACGCGCTCGCCAAGGTCCCGGTCGACGCGCTGGAGGGCGTGACCCCCGAGAAGGCCGCCGAGATCGTCGCCGCGGCGAAGTTCCCGGCCGACATCGCCGACCAGGTCGCCGATGTGCTGCAGCAGCTGTGGACCGTCTTCGTCAAGGAAGACGCCCTGCTGGTCGAGGTCAACCCGCTGGTCAAGACCGGCGAGGGCAAGATCGTCGCGCTCGACGGCAAGGTCTCGCTGGACGAGAACGCCGCCTTCCGGCAGCCCGGGCACGAGGCGCTGGAGGACAAGGCCGCCGCGAACCCGCTGGAGGCGAAGGCCAAGGCCAAGGGCCTCAACTACGTCAAGCTCGACGGCGAGGTCGGCATCATCGGCAACGGCGCGGGTCTCGTGATGAGCACCCTGGACGTCGTCGCGTACGCAGGTGAGGCGCACGGCGGGGTCAAGCCCGCCAACTTCCTCGACATCGGCGGCGGAGCGTCCGCCGAGGTGATGGCGAACGGCCTGGAGATCATCCTGGGCGACCCGGATGTCAAGTCCGTGTTCGTCAACGTCTTCGGCGGCATCACCGCCTGTGACGAGGTCGCCAACGGCATCGTGCAGGCGCTGGCACTGCTCGCCTCCAAGGGCGAAGAGGTCAGCAAGCCGCTGGTCGTGCGGCTCGACGGCAACAACGCGGAGCTGGGTCGCAAGATCCTGTCCGACGCCAACCACCCGCTGGTGCAGCGCGTGGACACCATGGACGGCGCGGCCGACAAGGCCGCCGAGCTGGCTGCGAAGTAAGGGAAGAGGACAGAGACAACCATGGCTATCTTCCTGACCAAGGACAGCAAGGTCATCGTCCAGGGCATGACCGGCGCCACCGGCCTGAAGCACACCACCCTGATGCTCGCCGACGGCACCAACATCGTCGGCGGCGTCAACCCGCGCAAGGCCGGCACCACGGTCACCTTCGAGCAGGGTGACGTACCGGTCTTCGGCTCCGTGCAGGAGGCCATCGAGGCCACCGGCGCGGACGTGACCGTGATCTTCGTCCCGGAGAAGTTCACCAAGGACGCGGTGGTCGAGGCCATCGAGGCCGAGATCCCGCTCGCGGTCGTCATCACCGAGGGCGTCGCCGTCCACGACACCGCCGCGTTCTGGGCGCTCGCCCAGGCCAAGGGGAACAAGACCCGGATCATCGGCCCGAACTGCCCCGGCCTGATCACGCCCGGTCAGTCCAACGCGGGCATCATCCCCGGTGACATCACCAAGCCGGGCCGGATCGGCCTGGTGTCGAAGTCCGGCACGCTGACGTACCAGATGATGTACGAGCTGCGGGACATCGGCTTCTCCTCGGCGGTCGGCATCGGCGGTGACCCGATCATCGGCACCACCCACATCGACGCGCTGGCCGCGTTCGAGGCGGACCCTGACACCGACCTGATCGTGATGATCGGTGAGATCGGCGGCGACGCGGAGGAGCGGGCCGCGGCCTTCATCGAGAAGAACGTGACGAAGCCGGTCGTCGGTTACGTGGCGGGCTTCACCGCGCCCGAGGGCAAGACGATGGGCCACGCGGGCGCCATCGTCTCCGGCTCCTCCGGCACCGCCCAGGCGAAGAAGGAGGCCCTGGAGGCGGCGGGCGTCAAGGTCGGCAAGACGCCGTCCGAGACGGCGCGCCTCGCGCGGGCGATCCTCGCGGGCTGACGCGAGGCCACCGGCTGACAAGGCGCGGGCCCGTTCCCTCCGGGGGAGCGGGCGCGCGCCTTTTCGCCGTGCCTGTGCCGCGCCTTTCGCCGCCCTTTCGCCGTGCCCGTGCCGCGCCTTTCGCCGGGCCTTTTCGCTGGGCCCCGCGGGGTCGGTCACCGGCGGCGGTCAGCGGTCGCGGACCGGCTTGGCGGCGGGCGGTACGTCCGGGCCGGGGTCGTGCGGGTGGATCCCGTGCGCGGGGCCGAGCGCGACGGCCAGCGTGGTGAGGACCGCGATCAGCCCGGTCAGCGCGAAGGCGCCGACCGTACGGCGCCGTACCCCGCGTTCGCTGGCGTCGCGGATGTCCCCGGGTGCGTCCCCGGGTGCGTCCGGGGGCTCGGCCGCGGGTTCCAGGAGGGCGCTGAGCCGGGCCGGTACGCCGTCGGCCAGTTCCGGTACGGCCTCGGTGAGCGCCTCCCGGGCCAGGGCGACCCGTCCGGCGGCCGACAGGGTGCCGGCCTCGACCTCGGCGGCGGTCTGCGGCAGCGGGAGGCCGAGGCCGTCGTGGAGCAGTACGGCCCGGCGGCGGACCGGTGGCAGGTCGAGCAGTGCCGCCTCCAGCGGGTCCTGCGGGGTGCGGGGCCGGGGGCGCGGCCCCGGCGTCCACCGATGCCAGGGCGCGAGCGCGAACGCGTGCGCCACGGCCCGCACCCAGCCCACCGGGTCACTGTCCCGCGCCACTTCGGGCCACCGCTGCCACGCCAGGTCGAAGGCGTGAGCGACGGCGTGGCGGGCGAAGCCGGGGTCCCCGGTGAGCAGCTCGATCTGCCGCCGCAACGGCCCCGCCGACCGCACGTACAGCAGGTCAAAAGCGGCCTCCGCGGTCCACGCGGGCCGCTCCCGCCCGGAAACGGACGCGCCGGCTGCCTTTCCGGCAGCGCCGCCGGCCCGCCCCGAAGCCGACGCGGGTCCCGCGGGCGCGGCCTCGGCGGGTGCCTTGCGGGCGGTCACCGGAGGGCCGCCGTCGACGTCGGCCGGCGGGCCTCGTACCGCCGGGCGCCCCCTGGTCCGGGAAAAAGACACATAGCGCACATATTGCGCGACACGACGGTCTTTCGCTTGTTACCGGGACGTATCAGGTGTTCTTGACAGCATGGGTCGGCGTGACGCACCTCACCGACCCCGCTCAGGTCCCCGGCCCCG
Organism: Streptomyces sp. NBC_01476; assembly: GCF_036227265.1. Taxonomy (NCBI): domain Bacteria; kingdom Bacillati; phylum Actinomycetota; class Actinomycetes; order Kitasatosporales; family Streptomycetaceae; genus Streptomyces; species Streptomyces sp. NBC_01476. The sequence continues at coordinate 5,113,730 of NZ_CP109446.1, forward strand.
CCACCGAACGCCCCGGCGCCCACTCGCGCCGCTCCACCGCGCGGGTGACGGCCGCCGCCGGGGGAGCGGCCGCGGCGGTCCTCGGGCTCGCCGTGCCGACCGCGGTCGTCCTGCTGCTGTGGATCGCGTCGCCCTACCCCGACAGCGGGCTGACCGGGGCGCTGCACGTGGGCGCGGGCCTGTGGCTGCTCGCGCAGGGTGCGGAACTCGTCAGGACCGACACGCTCTCCGGCGACCCCGCCCCGGTCGCGCTGACACCGCTGCTGCTCAGCGCGCTGCCGGCGTGGCTGCTGTACCGGGGGACGTCGTCAGCGGTCTCCTCCGCGCTTTCGTCGGCGGTGGCCAGGGCGGGAGCGGGGGCGAGGCCGGAAGTGGTCAGGGAGGCGGCGGTGCTGGCCGGGTGGGCACTGGCGGGATACGTCTCGGTGGCCGTGCCGGCGGTCTCCTACGCGGTGGGCGGCGCGGTGCGCGTCGCGCTGCCGACCGCGCTGTACGTCCCGCTCTTCGCGGCCGGCGCGGCCGGGTGCGGCGCGTGGACGGGGTGCGGGCGGCCCGCGCTCGCCGGGTGGGTGCGGGTGCCGCGGGTGGAGCGGCGGTACGTGGTCGAGGCGGTGGCCGCGCTGCGGGCCGCTGGGGTCGCGGTGGGGGTGCTGGTCGGCGGCGGGGCACTGGTCGGCGGGGTGTCGCTGGCGTGGCACTCAGGCTTCTCCGGGCGGGCGTACACGCAGCTCAGCGGGCCCTTCGCGGGGCAGGTGGCGGTGTTGCTGATCGCGATGGCGCTGGTGCCGAACCTGGCGGTGTGGGGGGCGAGTTACGCGCTCGGGGCGGGGTTTTCCGTGGGGGCGGGCAGTGTGGTGGCGCCGTGGGGGGCGTCGGGGTACGGGGTGCTGCCGCAGTTCCCGCTGCTTTCGGCGCTGCCGCGGGCGGGGGAGGGGGCGGGGGGATGGGCCGGGTGGGTGACCCTTGCGGTGCCGTTCGCTGCGGCGTGCCTGGTGGGGTGGCGGCTGGGGCGGCTCGGGTGGGGGGTGGTGCGTACGGTTCGGGTGGCCGGGATGGCGGCGCTCTTCACGGGGGTGGCCTTCGCGACGCTCGCCGCGTGGTCCGGTGGGGCGCTCGGGGTTTCCCGGCTGGCGTCTTTCGGGCCGGTCTGGTGGGTGGCCGGGGCGGCGGCGGCCGTGTGGGTGCTTGGCGTTGCGGGTTCGCTCGCGCTGGCGGGTTCGCTCGCGCCGGCGGTTCGGCTCGCTCCGGCGGTTCGCGTTTCGCTCGCGCGTTCCGAGCGTGAGTGGTGGGCTCGCCTGGCGCGGTTTCGCCTCCGGCGCGGTCGCCGGGTGACGGTGCGATCGGAGGGGGGTGTCCGTACGGAGGGGGGTCTCCGTGCGGAGCCGGATGACGTGCCCTTGCATCCGTTGCCGCCGCTCACCGACCCTCTGCCGTGGCCGGCTGGGCCGGCGCTGCCGCCGCTTCCGCCGTTCCCGCCGGCTCCTGCGGAGGGGCCGGATGCGGGAGGGGGTGCCCCGGCTGGTGGGTGACGGTCTGCGGGTGCGTTGTGGCTTGTCGCGCAGTTCCTCGCGCCCCTTCGGGGCGCCCCCTGCCGGGGGGGTAGGTATCTGCGGGTTCCGCTGTGGCTGGGCGCGCAGTTCCGCCCCCAGACTTCGTCCGGGGGGACCCCCAGCGCCCCTTCGGGGCGCCCCCTTGCCGGGGGGTGGGCATGTGCGGGTGCGTTGTGGCTGGGCGCGCAGTTCTTCGCGCCCCTTCGGGGCGCGCCTCTGGCGGGTGGGTCAGGGGGTGGCGGGGGCGGGGGTGGGGGTGCCGAGGGCGTTGAGGTTGTGGGTGGGGAGGGTGAGGGTCGTCATGCGGTGGTGGCCGATCGCCCGCTCGTAGGCGTAGGTCGCGCGGATGGCGGAGCGGATGACCGCGGACTTCCAGGCGGGCCAGCCGAGGACGCGGGCCATGTGGGCCATCACGGCGATGCTGACCTCGCGGTAGATGCGGATCTCCGCCAGCGCGCAGGCCCGCAGCGTGGCGTGGATCGCGCGGCCGTGGCCGGCCCGGGCCAGGCGGAGCAGCTCCTCGTGGCAGTACGCGAGGTGGTTGTCCTCGTCGCGGGAGATCGCCCGGACCGCCCGCCCGATGTCGGGGTGGTCCGCGAAGTGCTTGAGAAGCAGCCGCATCTGCTCCGACGCCCGCTGCTCGGTGACCCGGCTGTGCGCGAGATACGTGACGACGTCGTCCTCGCTGAGCGCCTGGTCGGCGCGGAGCCGCGTGTGCGTGAGCCCGATCCCGGCCCGCTCCAGCAGCATCGTGTAGTCCGTGTCCGTCGGCACCGGCACCGGTTCGAGGCCGCGCTTGCGGAGCAGGGCCATGAAGATCCGCCCGTGCTTGTCCTCGTCCGCCCCGTGCCGGGCGATCTTCGGCGCCATCTCCCGCTGGGACGCGGGCACCAGCGCCGCGATCCGGCCGTTCTCCCAGCCGCCCTGTGTCTCCCCGCTCGCCGCGATGGAGCAGAAGAGCGCGAAGGAGTCGTCGTTCTCCAGGATCTCCGTGAACAGACCGCGCGCCGACAGCATCGCGTGTGCTCCCTTCCGCCGGTGACCGTACGCACACTGTGTGCGATCACGAGTCAAAACCGACCCGGAGCAGCTCGCAACCCGGGAGCCCCGCGCAGCGCTCAGTTGTGGAAGGCGGGGAGGTCCCGGAGCGGGCTCGGCAGCAGTTTCTGGCAGGCGTGCGCGGCCGGTGAGGTCAGCGCGTCCGACCGGCAGGTGTAGTAGTCCCGGTAGGCCAGCTGGAAGGCGTACGTGGAAGCGACGATCGCCAGTGCCACCGCGCTGGTGATGATCCCGGCCCAGGCCGCGGTGAGGAACGACCGCTGGGCGTCGGGCCCCGGGGCCGGTGGCGCCGGACGCGGGCTCTGGGCGGCGTCGGCCAGCGCCGACGCGGTGGCCGCGCGGGCCTTGGCCCGGTCCTCGGGGGACATCCGCAGCGCGCTGATCCCCCAGTAGAGGGCCAGCGCCCCGAGCAGCAGCGCCACCGGGGTCCAGCCGACCAGTCCGAAGATCAGGCCCCAGCCGCCGCAGATCAGCGCGTAGCGGGACCGCCGGTGCGCCGGGTCGGTGGGGTCGAACTTCGGTCCGGTGCCCTGGGGTCCGGTCGGGCCCTGCTCCGGGCGGCGGGCGAAGGGGTCGGGACGCCCGGACTGCGGCTGCCGGTTGCTCCACTGGCTGCCCCAGGAGGGCGGCGGGGGCGGCGGGTTGTTGGGGTCCGGGGGGCCGCCGTGCGCCCAGGGCGCCTGGCTGTGGTCGTGGCCGCTGTGCACGTCGGGGCCGTGGCCGCCGTGGCCGCCCTGACCCTCCTGGCCGTGACCTTGACCACCCTGGCCGTCCTGACCGCCGTGACCTTGACCGTGACCCTGCCCCTGACCCTGGCCGTCCTGCCCCTGTTGCCGGCCACCCTGGTCGCCGGAACCGGAGTCCTCCGGCCCGCGCGGCTGCCACGGACGGTCCGGCGCCCCCGCGGGCGGCGGCGCGAACGGGTTGTCCCGCTGATCGCCCTCGGGCGCGCGCAGCACGATGTGAATACGGCCGCTGCTCATGATGTGATGCGCCATCCCCTTGGGCTCGACTCCTCTGATGTACCCGGTTGTCGCCTGCTGTTCGCTCCGTACCGGCCTGCCCGACCGGTGCACAGGGCACTGGTCTTCTGGCAGACGCTACCGCCCGCGCGCTCCCCCGTCCCGCGGGGGCCGTCCGGAGTGCCGGTATCGTTGCTGACGGTCGGCGGTCTCGTAGGGTTCCCCGGAATCCGAGCGGCCCCCGCCTCGTACGATCCTCCGAAAACGATCGCACACGAAGCGCACGCCAGCCAGACCCGAGCCGAGCCGTAACCGATCCGCGTTCTCGTAGCGCCTCCCCGCGGCCCGCAGATTGATGTCACGATCCGCCCGCCCGCCGTTGTCCCCGCGCCCCAGAGTCCCAGAAACCGAGAGAATCCCGCCCGTGGCCGCCCGTACTCCCGCTCGCCTCGTCGTCCTCGTCTCCGGTTCCGGTACGAATCTGCAGGCCCTGCTCGACGCCATCGGCGCCGACCCCTCCTACGGTGCCACGATCGTCGCGGTCGGCGCCGACCGCGACGGCATCGCCGGTCTCGGCAGGGCCGAAGCCGCCGGGCTGCCCACCTTCGTGGTGCGCGTCAAGGACCACGAAGACCGGGCCGCCTGGGACCTCGCGCTGGCCGAGGCCACCGCGGCCTTCGACCCCGATCTGGTGGTCTCGGCGGGCTTCATGAAGATCGTCGGCCGGGAGTTCCTGGCCAGGTTCGGCGGGCGGTTCATCAACACCCACCCCGCGCTGCTGCCGAGTTTCCCCGGTGCGCACGGCGTGCGTGACGCGCTCGCCTACGGCGCGAAGGTGACCGGGTGCACCGTCCACTTCGTCGACGACGGCGTGGACACCGGACCGGTCATCGCCCAGGGCGTGGTGGAGATCCGGCCGGACGACACGGAGGAAGCGCTCCACGAGCGCATCAAGGACGTCGAGCGAGGACTGCTCGTCGACGTAGTTGGGCGGCTGTCGCGCGACGGCTACCGCATCGAAGGACGAAAGGTACGGATCCCGGCATGAGCGCCGAAGACACCCACGGCAAGCGTCCCATCCGGCGCGCGCTGGTCAGCGTCTACGACAAGACCGGTCTGGAGGAGCTGGCCCGCGGCCTGCACGAGGCCGGCGTGGAGCTGGTCTCCACCGGATCGACCGCCGGGCGGATCGCCGCCGCGGGCGTGCCCGTCACCAAGGTCGAGGAGCTGACCGGCTTCCCTGAGTGCCTGGACGGCCGGGTCAAGACGCTGCACCCGCGGGTGCACGCCGGCATCCTCGCCGACCTGCGTCTGGAGGACCACCGGCGGCAGCTGGAGGAGCTGGACATCCGGCCGTTCGAGCTGGTCGTCTGCAACCTCTACCCGTTCCGCGAGACGGTCGCCTCGGGCGCCAGCGACGACGAGTGCGTGGAGCAGATCGACATCGGCGGCCCCTCGATGGTCCGCGCCGCCGCCAAGAACCACCCCTCGGTGGCGATCGTCACCAGCCCGGCCCGCTACCCGGACGTGCTCGCCGCGGTCAAGGACGGCGGCTTCGACCTGGCCACCCGCAAGCGGCTGGCGGCCGAGGCGTTCCAGCACACCGCCGCCTACGACGTGACGGTGGCCTCCTGGTTCGCAGGCGGCTACGCGGCCGACGGTGAGAGCGCCTTCCCGGACTTCGCCGGCGTGACGTACACCCGGCAGAACACCCTGCGCTACGGCGAGAACCCGCACCAGGGCGCGGCGATCTACACCGACGGCACCGGCACCGGGCTGGCCGGCGCGGAGCAGGTGCACGGCAAGGAGATGTCGTACAACAACTACGTCGACACCGAGGCCGCCCGCCGGGCCGCGTACGACCACGACGAGACGTGCGTGGCGATCATCAAGCACGCCAACCCGTGCGGGATCGCGGTCGGCGCCGATGTGGCCGAGGCACACCGCAAGGCGCACGCCTGTGACCCGCTCTCCGCGTTCGGCGGGGTCATCGCGGTGAACCGTCCGGTGTCGGTGGCGATGGCCGAGCAGGTCGCGGAGATCTTCACCGAGGTGATCGTCGCCCCCGGTTACGAGGACGGCGCCGTCGAGGTGCTGGCCCGCAAGAAGAACATCCGGGTGCTGGTCTGCCCGGACGCGCCCGCGAGCACCACCGAGTACCGGCCGATCGAGGGCGGCGCGCTGGTCCAGGTCAAGGACCGGCTGCAGGCCGAGGGCGACGACCCGGCGACCTGGACGCTCGCCACCGGCGAGGCGCTGCCCGCCGCCGGACTGGCCGACCTCGCCTTCGCCTGGCGGGCCTGCCGCGCGGTGAAGTCCAACGCGATCCTGCTGGCGAAGGACGGCGCCACGGTCGGCGTCGGCATGGGCCAGGTCAACCGGGTGGACTCGGCGAAGCTCGCGGTGGAGCGGGCGGGTGCCGAGCGGGCGGCGGGGTCGTACGCGGCCTCCGACGCGTTCTTCCCCTTCCCCGACGGGCTGGAGGTGCTGACCGCCGCGGGGGTCAGGGCCGTTGCCCAGCCGGGCGGTTCGATCCGTGACGAGGCGGTCGTCGAGGCGGCGCGGAAGGCCGGCGTGACGATGTACTTCACCGGCACGCGGCACTTCTTCCACTGACCGCACGGGCGCCGGACGGACACCTCACGGACGCCGGACCGAGCGCCGTAGGGACGCGTGAAGGCCGGGCCCCCGGAAGCGGGAGCCCGGCCTTCGTACGCCACGCCGGCGCAGCGGTCAGGTCTGGTCCTTGACGACCACGCTCTTGACGATCTTGTCGGCGAAGGTCTGGTGCTTGGCGTCCCACAGCGGCCACAGCCAGCCGAGGTAGCAGGCCATCGAGTCCAGGACGTGCAGCAGCCGGCGGCCGAAGGCGAGGCCGAAGCCCAGGGCCGAGCCGTCGTACTCCTTGAGCAGCCGGATGCCGGCGATGCGCTTGCCGGGGGTCTGCCCGGTCTTGCCCTCGCGGTAGGCGAGCCAGAGGCCGGCGATCAGGCTCAGCACGGCGCCGATCCCGATCAGCGTCAGCGAACCGCCGGACGGGTGCGGGGTCGGGCAGTTCTCGCTGGATATGCCGAGCTTGTCGCACTGGTCGACGCTGTCCACCAGCTTGGAGACCCACTGGATGTAGCCGGCCGACAGCAGGCCGCCGGGAATCAGCATCACGATCAGCCCGTCGAGCAGCAACGCGCCCAGCCGGGCGCCCCAGCTCGCCAGCGGCGGCATCCCGGGCAGCGGTCCGCCCGGCGCCTGACCGTATCCGTAACCGCCGTACCCGGCCGCCTGCGGATAACCGGCCTGCTGCGGGAAGCCGCCCTGCGGATAGCCGTACGGCTGCTGCGGCGGCTGCTGTCCGTACGGTCCCGGCCCCTGCGGGTACGGGGGCTGCTGCGGATAGCCGTACGGCTGCTGCGGTGGCGGCTGGTCGCCGTAGGGGTTCGGAGGACCGGGTGGCTGGCTCACGGGCTGTTTCCTTCGCGGGGACGGGACGGACAGGTGCGTACGCGGACGTAACGGGCCTGGTCGGACGAGCGGAGACATCAGGGGACGCGGGACATCGTCCGGCCCAGGACCGGGCGGGCGCAAGGGTCAAAGGTGCCCTGTACGCGGAGCCGTCCGGTCCGGTCGGGCGGCGGGCGGACCGGCCCGGGCGGATCGGTCGGGCGGCGGGTGCACCGGCCGGGCGCACTGGCCGGGCGGATTGGTCCGGCGCGGGCCCGATCCGCGAAGATGGACGCATGACCGCCCAGATTCTCGATGGCAAGGCCACATCGGCCGCGATCAAGTCAGAACTGATCGCCCGGGTCGTGGCTCTCAGGGCCCGCGGCATCACCCCGGGCCTCGGCACCCTGCTGGTCGGCGACGACCCGGGCAGCAAGTGGTACGTCGCGGGCAAGCACCGCGACTGCGCCCAGGTGGGCATCGCCTCCATCCAGCGCGAACTGCCGGACACCGCCTCCCAGGCGGAGATCGAGGCGGTGGTCCGCGAGCTGAACGAGAACCCGGAGTGCACCGGCTACATCGTCCAGCTGCCGCTGCCCAAGGGCATCGACACCAACCGGGTACTGGAGCTGATCGAGCCGGCCAAGGACGCCGACGGACTGCACCCGATGAACCTGGGCCGGCTGGTGCTCAACGAGCGCGCGCCGCTGCCCTGCACGCCCAACGGCATCGTGGAGCTGCTGCGGCGCCACGGCGTGGCCGTGGCCGGCGCCCATGTGGTGGTGGTCGGGCGCGGCGTCACGGTCGGGCGGTCGATCGGCCTGCTGCTCACCCGCAAGTCGGAGAACGCCACGGTGACGCTCTGCCACACCGGCACCCGGGATCTGTCGGGGCTGTTGAAGCAGGCGGACATCATCGTGGCCGCGGCGGGCGTGCCGCACATCGTCAAGCCGGAGGACGTCAAGCCGGGCGCGGCCGTCCTCGATGTCGGCGTCAGCCGGGACGAGAACGGCAAGATCGTCGGCGACGTCCATCCCGGGGTGGCCGAGGTGGCGGCCTGGCTGTCGCCCAACCCGGGCGGTGTCGGGCCGATGACCCGGGCGATGCTGCTGCTGAACGTGGTGGAGGCGGCCGAGCGGCTGACCGGCGAGGGGGTCGTCCATGTCGGCTGAGGCAGCCGGGGCCGACCCGACGTCGTCGTCCCCCGCGGAGGAACCGGCCTGGCGGTCGCCCGAGCCGGCGTGGCGGCACGCCCGTGACCCGCGTCAGCCGGGCGGGCGTCCGGCGGTCACCACCAGCACGCCGCGCCCCGAGGGCGCGGGTCCTGCGGGCGGCGACGACGCGCCCGGGCCGGCCAGGCAGTGGCCGATCCTGCTGGTCGTGCTCGGCGTGGCGATCGGTCTGATCATCACCGCCACCGGCTCCTTCCGGCCCGGCACCCTGGTGATCGGCGCCTCGCTGCTGGCCGGCGCGGGGCTGCGCTGGGGTCTGGCGAAGGTCGGGATGCTGGCGGTCCGCAGCCGGTTCACCGACGTGCTCACGTACGGCGTGCTGGGCCTGGCGATCGTCCTGCTGGCGCTGATGGCGCAGCCCGATCCGCTGATCCGGGTCCCGTTCCTGGAGGACATCATCCACTTCTCGGTGCGGTAGCGGGGTCTTCCGTCGGGGGGCGCGTTCTCCGGTGGTCCTTTATCACCTCGCACGTGGTCTGTGGTGCCCTGCCCGGAAAGTCCTCCGGGCAGGGCACTGGCGTTCTAACGTTGCCCCGGAAGTGGTGTCGAAGGACGTGAGGGGTGCGGCGTGGGGCAATGGGAGCCGTTGGCGGACCGCATCCCGCTGGACATGCGGCGGTTCGTCACGCAGGTACGGCGGATGAAGGACCGCAGCGGGCTGACCGTGCCGGGGCTCGCCGCGAAGACCGCGCAGTCCGTGGAGACCTGGCAACGCGTCCTGTCCGGGCGGCAGTTGCCGCCGCTGGACGCGGTGGAGGTGCTGGCCCAGGCCAGCGGTGCCGATTACGACCGGGTCCGCGCGCTGTGGCGGCTCGCGGAGACCGCCGGGGAGCGGGGGCGCGGGAAACCGCTGCCGTACCCGGACCCGCTCGACCCGCTGGGCGCGGAAGAGGGTCTGCCCGGTCGCAGACGCCGGTTGCTGCTCCTGGTGACCGCCGGTGTGCTGGCGGCCGTCGCGCTGGTCGCGGTGATGCTGACCGCCGGATCGAGCCCGGGTGGGCGGTCCCCGGCGGGGAACGCCGAGCCGACGCCGAGCGGACCGGTCGCCACGTCCGGGGTGGCGCCGGGCGGGTCCAGGGCGCCTGACGGGTCACCCGGGCCGGCTTCCGGCAGGCCGGGCGCGTCCGGTGGTCCTGCTTCCCCGGGGGCGTCCGCCGGCGACGCGCGTACGGGACCGGCGGCCGGCGACCAGCCGTCCGCGATGGGCACCGCCTCGCCACCGGCCACGCGCCCGCCCGGCGGGAGCAGCACGGGGCCGGCCGCGGGCCCCGGCAGCGCCGCGCCCTCACCGTCCGCCACCGGCGGGCCGGGCGCGCCCTCGGCTCCGCCCGGCAGCACGCCGGCCACCCCTTCGCCGACCACGGCGGCACCCACCCCGACCCCGACCAGGAACTGCCTGATCGAACTGCTGGGCCTGTGCATCTGATGGCTCCGCCGGTCAAGCGGAATCGTTCCTGCGGCCTGGCGGGTGCCGGTGCGTGTGCCGGTGCGGGTGCCGGTGCGTGTGCCGGTGCGGGTGGAGGTGCGGGTGGAGGTCGCCGGCCGCCGCGGCAGTCTCCCTCGGCCGCGCCCGCTGGGAGGCTGCCGCTGACGCTTGCCGGCGGCTGTGGGGGGTCGGTTGCCGGCCGTGGCCGAGGGGCTTCGCCGGCCGCGGCGGCTGCCGAGAGCGTGCCGCTGCCGCCGCCCGTGGGGCAGCGGTGACCGTTGCCACACCGCCGGGCGGGAACGGGGGCGGCCGCGCGCGATAACCTGACGGATGGCTCTCTTGACGCCGAGAGAACCACGTTAGGGGCCGCCTGGGTCACTGCCGGGGCGACCAGTTACCCGCAGCAGGAAAAGGCCAGGAGAAGGCATGACTCGCACTCCCGTCAACGTCACCGTCACCGGAGCGGCCGGCCAGATCGGCTACGCCCTCCTCTTCCGTATCGCCTCGGGCCACCTGCTCGGCGCGGACGTGCCGGTGAACCTCCGGCTGCTGGAGATCCCGCAGGGCCTCAAGGCCGCCGAGGGCACCGCCATGGAACTCGACGACGCCGCGTTCCCGCTGCTGCGGGGCATCGACATCACCGACGACCCGAACGCCGCCTTCGACGGCGCCAACGTGGCCCTCCTGGTCGGCGCGCGCCCGCGCACCGCCGGCATGGAGCGTGGTGACCTCCTCTCGGCGAACGGCGGCATCTTCAAGCCGCAGGGCAAGGCGATCAACGACAACGCGGCCGACGACATCAAGGTGCTGGTGGTCGGCAACCCGGCGAACACCAACGCGCTGATCGCGAAGGCCGCCGCCCCCGACGTCCCCGCGGACCGCTTCACCGCGATGACCCGCCTCGACCACAACCGGGCGATCGCGCAGCTCGCGAAGAAGACCGGCGCGGCCGTCACCGACATCAAGCGGCTCACCATCTGGGGCAACCACTCCGCCACCCAGTACCCGGACATCTTCCACGCGGAGGTGGCCGGCAAGAACGCGGCCGAGGTCGTCAACGACGAGCAGTGGCTGGCCGACACCTTCATCCCGACCGTGGCGAAGCGCGGCGCGGCGATCATCGAGGCCCGCGGCGCCTCCTCGGCCGCGTCGGCCGCGTCCGCCGCCCTCGACCACGTCCACACCTGGGTCAACGGCACCGCGGACGGCGACTGGACCTCCATGGGCATCGTCTCCGACGGCTCCTACGGCGTCCCGGCCGGCCTGATCTCCTCCTTCCCGGTCACCACGAAGGACGGGTCCTACGAGATCGTCCAGGGCCTGGAGATCAACGAGTTCTCGCGGGCGCGGATCGACGCGTCCGTCAAGGAACTCGAGGACGAGCGCGAGGCCGTCCGCGCCCTCGGCCTGATCTGACCCCCCGCCCAAACGGAAAGGGCCCCGCCGTCCACCAGGCGGGTTCCACCGATCCCCGCGACATCCTGGAGTTCAGGGAGTCGCGGGGATCGTGTTTTCCGGGGCGTTGAAGGCACGGGTCAGCGCAGGAGCAACCTGCCCCTGATCCACGGCCGGCCCCGAAGCCGTGGCAAGTTCCGGCAAGTTCCTCGCTCCACGGCACGGTCGCGGTCAAGCTGTGGCACAGAGTTCGCTACCGGCACACGAGGAGGGCGTCATGTCCCTGCGTAAGCTCGGCAAGGACCCGGAGAGTCCTAGTGTCGCGTGAATGAAGTCCTTGGACGGTGGCTGGAAGTGCGGTTGAATGGCGTATGCCTGTCGCCCTGCCGTTGGCCGTCGCCAATGCGGACCGTGAGGTCTTGCGTTCGTGGGTCCGCTCGCCGTCGTCCCCGTCGGGGCTGGTGACGCGGGCCCGGATCGTGCTCCTTGCCGCGGAGGGCGCCTCGAACACCGAGATCGCGCGGCGGTTGGAGCTGTCCCGGCAGACGGTCGTCACCTGGCGGGGCCGGTACCGTTCGGCCGGCCTTGCCGGGCTGGAGGACCGGCCGCGGTCGGGCCGGCCCGGCACGGTGGACGAGGCCGAAGTGGTGGTGCGGACCCTGGAGGGTCCGCCGGACCGGCTCGGCGTGACCCACTGGTCGTCCCGGCTGCTCGGCGCCGAACTGGGTCTGTCCAACGTCGCGGTGGCCAAGGTGTGGCGGAAGTGGAAGATCCAGCCCTGGCGGAGCGAGACGTTCAAGTTCTCCACCGACCCGGAACTCGAGGCGAAGGTCCGCGATGTGGTGGGGCTGTATCTGGCCCCGCCGGAGAAAGCGGTGGTGGTCTGCGTCGATGAGAAATCGCAGATCCAGGCGCTGGACCGGACAGCGCCGATGCTGCCGGTGCGGCCAGGGCTGGCCGAGCGCCGCACCCACGACTACGTCCGCCACGGCACCACCACGCTGTTCGCGGCCCTGGAGGTCGCCACCGGGAAGATCACCGCGGACGCCTGTTACGACCGGCACCGCAACGACGAGTTCCTCCGCTTCCTCAAGCAGGTCGCCAAAGCCCACCCGAGGGTGAAACTGCACGTGGTCGCCGACAACTACGCCACCCACAAGCACCCCCGCGTGAAGGCCTGGCTGGCGAAGAACCCCCGGATCACCCTGCACTTCACCCCCACCTCCTGCTCGTGGCTGAACCTGGTGGAGATCTTCTTCGGCATCATCACCCGCCAGGCCATACGCCGCGGCACCTTCACTTCCGTCCCCGACCTCACCGACGCCATCCGCCGCTACATCGACGCCTACAACGACCGCTGTCAGCCCTTCGCATGGACCAAAACCGCCGACGAAATCCTCGAACACGCCACACCTAAACGTCCAAGGACTTCATTCACGCGACACTAGCGGTAACTCTCCCACCATCTACCTGGACGAGGAGAAGGACAGCTACCTCGTGCAGGGATGGAAGGTGGAGGACGTCGAGCGCCTTGTTCAGATGGACGTCCCCGGCCATGAGTCGGTCGTGGAGATCCCCCGGCACATGGTGCAGTTCTTTCTGGAGATGGATCAGGGTGCCAAAGATGCCGGCCCGGAGGTGAAGAAAGATGACGAGGACCCCGACGTTTGAGGAGCTCTTCCGCGACTGCCGGAGGACGGCTGTCCATCTGGAGATGCGCGACGCCTACATGAAGTCGGACCCCTCGTTCATCGACTGGAAGGCCGGCAAGGCTGTCGACCCGGCTGAGCGCTGGGGGGACTGGCTGAGCCTCGTGACAGAGGCCGTCTCGCGGGGTGTTGAAGTCCGCCGTGCCCGTGTCGTTTCGACACCGGTCAGCGAGTACATCCGCTTCGAGTACGACGTGACGGACGGGCTGAACATCGCTGCCGGTGAAGCCGTGCGCTGGCTCGCGCGGCGCGACGCAACGTCCCTCGCCCTTCCCGGTAACGACTTCTGGCTGTTCGACTCCAGCCTCGTGCTCGTCAACCACTTCGACGGGGAGGGTGAGAGCACGGCGATGGAGAGCACCGAGGACCCGGAAGTGGCGAAGCTCTGCGAGTCCGCTTTCGAGGCTGTGTGGAAGCGGGCGACGCCACACGCCGAGTTCGAGCTGACCTGACGGTTCAGAGCGCCGCCGCAACGACATGACATCGCCGTCATCGAGCGTCCAAGAAGCCCGTAAGGCGCTCGGAACACACATAGGCCATCAGGCTTTGCGAGGACCCCAAGGATCCGCCCCACGGACCGCGGGGCCCTCGTTTGGTTTTTTGTTCGGTCAGATGATGGGGAGGCGGTCGGCTTTCACCTCGTTGATGAAGGCGGACCAGCTGGGTGCGGGGAAGATGAGGGCGGGGCCGTGGGGGTCTTTGGAGTCGCGGACCGGGACGATGCCGGGGAACCCGTCGGCGACCTCGACACAGCTGTCCGGGTCCGCGCCACCGCTGTAGGACGACTTCCGCCATACGGCGTCGCTCAGGTCGAATCTCGGGTTGGACATTCTGTATCCCTCGGGTGGTCAGGCGGTGGGGAGGCGGTCGGCTTTCACCTCGTTGATGAAGGCGGACCAGCTGGGTGCGGGGAAGATGAGGGCGGGGCCATGGGGGTCTTTGGAGTCGCGGACCGGGACAATGCCGGGGAACCCGTCGGCGACCTCGACACAGCTGTCGGCCTGCGCGTTACCGCTGTACGAGGACTTGCGCCACTCGGCAGCGCTCAGGTCTGGTCTGGGGCTGTGCATGACGTGTGGTCCTCCAGCGCGGTTCGCAGCAGTTCGAGAGACCCGGACGCGGACAAGGCAGAGTCTCTGAGTCGATCGTAGGACAACCGGAGGTGCTCCACCTCCTCAGTTTCCTCCACGAGTTGACCGCTCCAGGTGCTCTCCACGTAGGCGACCATCCGCCCGCTCGGCAGCCACAGGAACTGGAGAGAACTCCCCAGGAGGTTGTGTAGGCCGGCTCGGAAGGGCACGACTTGAAGCGAGATGTTCGGTTGCTGTGTCGCTTGGATCAGTCGCCCAAGCTGTTCCGCCCACACATCCGGATCCTGTGCCGGACGCCGGATCACCGACTCGTCCAGCAGGCCCCGGTAGTGCAAGGGCTTCGGCCCGGTGAGACGGTGCTGTCGATTGACACGGCCCAGCACCTGCTCGACCAGTAGTTCCTCACTGTCGGGAGCGTCCGCCCGCAGCAACTCCTCGGCGTACCTCTTCGTCTGCAGCAGCCCCGGGACGGTGCTGACGCTGAACTCGTGGATACCCGTCGCCTCGGCCTCCAGGTCCGCGAAGCCCTGGTAACGGCTCTGGCCCGCCTCGCGTTTGGCCAATCGCCAGAGGCGGCTGAGGAGTTCACCCGTCCCGTACACCCGGTCGAGGACGCCGACCGCGTCGAGGGAGCCGAAACGGTCGCCTTTTTCCAGGCGTTGCAGGTACGAGCCGTCGTACTTGGTCCGCTCGGAGAGCTCCGCCAGCGTCCAACCCGCTCGCTCCCGCTGCCGTGTCAGCTCGGTGCGCAGCACCACCCGTGCCGAGACCTCGTCGTCATCACTTCCGCTCATGCGAACACCCGCACCCTTCTCCCGTTGTCCGACCGCCGGGCAACCGCCTGGTCACCAGGGGCGGTTGGGCGCGCCCACCGGTGCGTTCCACGGCGACGCCACCGCCGGGCACCCGGTTCAATTGCCCGTTTGGACGGCAATGGCTCACCCCTGTTGATCGTAGGAGCAATGACCCCACCCTTGTCTCCAAAAGCTCAGAATGCGATCACGGAACGAGCCACCCATGAAGCAAGCACCCCCGGCCGCCCCGATGGTGGTCCGCAGTTGGCCGATGGACCCCCGATCGGTACGTGACGCCCGGCAGCACCTCCGGGGTGTGCTCGACCGGTGGGATCTCGGCAAGCTCACCGATGCCGCCGAGCTGGTCGTCTCCGAACTGGTGACCAACGCCTTACAGCACGCGGATGTCCCCGGCCGGCTGATCGAGACCCGGTACCAGCAGACCGCCGAGGGCGGCCTCGACATCGAGATCCACGACGCGGACTCCCGGGTCCCCGCCGTGCGGGAGGCAGGACCGCACGACGAGAGCGGGCGCGGCCTGACCCTGGTGGACACCCTCACCCAGGGGCGGTGGGGGGTCCGCTCCCGGGCCCCGCGTGAAGGCGCCGCCGCGGCCGGGAAGTTCATCTGGGCCCGCGTCGGCCCGGACCCGGCCTGAGTCCCGGACCCGGCACGACGCTCGGACCCGGCACGACGCCCTGACCCCGCGCGGAGCCGCCCGGGGTCAGGAGGCCAGGAGATCGCAGAGGAGGTCCAGCGCGCGGGCGAAAGCGTGTTCCGGCGGGGAGCCGTAGCCGATCACCAGGGCGGGTGGTGCGGTGGGCGGAGCACCGAAGGTGGTGAGGGTGGAGACGGCGAGGCCGCGGTCGCGGGCGCGGGACAGGAGGGTGGGCAGTCCGGGCGCCTCCGGGGGCAGTTCGAGGACCGCGTGCAGGCCGGCCGCGATGCCCGAGACGCGGACGCGGGGGGCGCGCTCGGCCAGCGCGGCCACCAGACGGTCGCGGCGCCCGCGGTAACGCAGCCGCATCCGCCGCACGTGCCGGTCGTATGCCCCCGAGGTCAGGAACTCCGCGAGCGTCAACTGGTCGATGACCGGCGTGTGGTGGTCGGCCAGCCGCTTCTCCCGGACCACCGCCCGCAGCAGCTCCGGCGGCACGGTGATCCAGGCCAGCCGCAGCCCCGGCGCCAGGCTCTTGCTTGCGGTCCCGGCGTAGACCACATGGCCGGGCGCGAGTCCCTGCAGCGCTCCCACCGGCTGCCGGTCGTAGCGGAACTCCCCGTCGTAGTCGTCCTCGATCACCAGCCCGCCGGTGGTCCGCGCCCATGTGGCGACGGCGGTCCGCCGCTGCGGGGAGAGTTGTACCCCGGTCGGGAACTGGTGAGCCGGGGTGAGCAGCAGCGCGTCCAGGCCGGGCCCGAGGTCGGTGAGCCGGGCGCCGTCCTCGTCCAGCGGCAGCGGCACGGTCCGCAGCCCGGCCGTCCGCAGCAGGGTGCCGGTGTCCGGGAAACCCAGCGTCTCCACGCCGATCCGGCGGGCGCCGCGGCCGTACAGCACCCGGGCCAGGATCCCCACGGCCTGTACGTATCCGGTGCAGATCACCAGGTGTTCGGGGTCCGCGCGCACCCCGCGGACCCGGGCGAGATAGGCGGCAAGGGCGGTGCGCAGTTCGGGGCGGCCCCGCGGGTCGGAGTAGCCGAACGCCTCGCTGGGGGCCGCGGTCAGCGCCCGGCGGGCCGCGGCCGACCAGGCGGTGCGGGGGAAGGCGGACAGGTCGGGGGAGCCGGGCCACAGCGAGTACGGCAGGCCGGTCGGATCCGGTACGAGATCGGGGCCCACGGCCGGCGGCACGTGCGGCGCCCCGGGCCGCCGGTGGGCGGCGGGCGGTGCCTCCGGGCGCGGCGCGACCGTCGTGCCAGAGCCCTGACGCGCGGTCAGCCAGCCCTCGGCGACGAGCTGGCCGTACGCGTCGGCGACCGTGTTGCGGGCCAGGCCGAGGTCGTGGGCCAGGACCCGGCTGGACGGCAGCCGGGTGCCCGGGGTGAGGCGGCCGTCGCGTACGGCCTCCCGCAGGGCCGTCTCCAGGGCGGCGCGGGAACGGGTGCCGGCGAGGTCGAGCAGCAGGTCGTGGCCGGCGGTGCGGTCGGGGGTTCCGGCGGCGGAAGTGGCCCAGTCGTTCATGGGGCAAGTGGACCACGGGGGAGAGCCACTTGCTGACTAGCGTGGACATATGACGACGACCGAGACCGCCGCGCCCACCGAGACCACCGCGCCGAGCAAAGCCACCGAGACCACCGACCCGACCGGGACGACCCACCCCGCTGATGAGACCGTCGCGCCGCCCGCCCGGCGGATCGACCTGATGGACAACGCGGGCGACTTCTACCAGGCGATGTTCGCCCTGGACAAGGCCGCGGCCCGCGGCCTCGACCCCGTGGTGAGCGAACTCGTCCGGGTCCGCTCCTCGCAGCTCAACGGCTGCGCCTACTGCGTCGACAAGCACTCCGCGGACGCGCGCCGCGCCGGGCTGACCGAGCAGCAGCTCCACGGGGTGCCGGTGTGGCGCGAGACCCCGTTCTTCACCGCCCGGCAGCGGGCGGCGCTCGCCCTGGCGGAGGCGGTCACCCAGCTCGGCCCGCACGGCGTGCCCGACGAGGTCTACGACGAGGCGGCGGCGCTCTTCGACGCGGACGAGCTGCCGCGGCTCATCGCGATGTGCGTGACGATCAACGCCTGGAACCGGATCGGCGTCACCTCGCGGATGTCACCGGCGACCCGGGCGTAACGGGCGCCGGGGCGGGTTCGCCGAACCGGGCCAGGGCGAGGGCGCCGAGCACGGCCAGTACGAAGCCCGCCACCGCGGCCGGCGCCCACCCGTCCCGGGTCCGGTCGCCCAGCGCCAGCACCCCGACCAGCGCGGGCCCCACCGTCTCGCCGATCACCATGCCCGCGGTGGCCGCGGTGACCGAGCCGCGCTGCAGGGCGGAGGTCAGCAGCAGGAAGGCGGCGGCGCCGCCGAGCACGACGGCGTACGTGGCCGGGTTCGTGAACAGCGCCGCCGGGCGGAGCGTGCCGATGAGGCGGACCGCCACCTCGACCACGCCGAAGCCGAAGCCGGCGCCGAGGCCGAGGGCGGCGGCCCTGGACTTTCCGGGGAGGCGCCCGGCGGCGGCGCCCACCGCGGGGATCGCGGCGGCCGCGGCGAGGGTGCCCCAGCGCAGGGCGGCGCCGCCGGTGCCGTCGCCCTCGGTGCCGGAGGCCAGGCCCAGCAGGGCGAGGCCGCCGCAGACGGTGGCGACGGCGGTCCACTCACGGCCGGCGAGCCGCGTGCCGAGCACGCGGCTCGCGGCGACGGCGGTGACCGCGAGGCTCGCGGCGAGGGCGGCGCCGACGGTGTAGATCGGCAGCGACCGCAGGGCGATCAGTTCGAGGACGAAGCCGCCGGTGTCGAGGCCGAGACCGGCGAGGTACTTCCACTGCCCGAGGGCGCGGGCGAGCAGGCGCGCGTCCACCCCGGAACCGGTCCCCGGCTCGGCGGCCCGCGCCCCCGCGGCCTGCAGCACCGACGCGACCCCGAAACAGACGGCCGCCCCGAGCGCGGCCAGCATTCCCGTAAGCACGGCCCGACTGTAGGCGTCAGCGCTCCCCCTCCCGCCGTCCCCCTCCCGCGGTCCCCCACCCCGGACCGTGATCACCGGCGGGGCCGGGACCCGGGTTCTAGCTGCTCAGCACCGACCTGAGCCGGGCCAGGCCCCAGTCCAGGTCCTCCTCGGTGATGACCAGCGGCGGGGCGAGGCGGAGCGTGGAGCCGTGGGTGTCCTTGACGAGGAGACCGCGGGTGAGGAGGCGTTCGGACAGCGCGCGGCCGGTGCCGAGGGAGGGGGCGACGTCGATGCCCGCCCACAGGCCCCGGCCGCGCACCGCGGTGAGCGGGCCCGTGCCGTCGCCGAGGAGTTCGCGCAGCTCGGCGTGGAGGCGGGCGCCCAGGGTGGTGGCCCGCTCCTGGTACTCACCGGTCCGCAGCATCGCCAGCACCTCAAGGCCCACCGCGCAGGCCAGCGGATTGCCGCCGAAGGTGGAGCCGTGCTCCCCCGGCCGGAAGACCCCGAGGACGGCACGCGAGGAGACGACCGCGGAGACGGGGACGACGCCGCCGCCCAGCGCCTTGCCGAGCACGTACATGTCCGGCACCACGCCCTCGTGCTCGCACGCGAACGTGGTGCCGGTCCGCCCCAGCCCGGACTGGATCTCGTCGGCGACGAAGAGCACCCCGCGCTCCGCGGTGACCCGCCGCACCCCGGCGAGGTAACCGTCCGGGGGTACGAGCACTCCCGCCTCGCCCTGGATCGGTTCGAGCAGCACCGCGACGGTGAACTCGTCCACCGCGGCCTCCAGCGCCGCGAGGTCCCCGTACGGCACGACGGTGAAGCCGGGCGTGTAGGGGCCGAAATCGGCGCGCGCCTCGGGGTCGGTGGAGAAGCTGACGATGGTGGTGGTGCGCCCGTGGAAGTTGCCGGCCGCGACGACGATCTTCGCCTTGCCGTCGGGCACGCCCTTGACCTGGTAGCCCCACTTGCGGGCGGTCTTGACCGCCGTCTCCACCGCTTCGGCCCCGGTGTTCATCGGCAGGACCGTCTCCATGCCGCACAGCTCCGCGAGCTCCGTGCAGAACCGGGCGAAGCGGTCGTGGTGGAAGGCACGCGAGGTGAGCGTCACCCGGTCCAGCTGGGCCTTGGCGGCGGCGATCAGCCGCGGATTGCCGTGCCCGAAGTTGAGCGCCGAGTACCCGGCCAGCATGTCGAGGTAGCGGCGCCCCTCGACGTCCGTCACCCAGGCGCCTTCGGCGGACGCCACGACGACCGGCAGGGGATGGTAGTTGTGCGCGCTGTGCGCCTCGGCCGCCGCGATCTCGCGGTCGGTGGCGGTGGCACGGGCGGCCGCGCCGGAGAGGGTGGTCACGTGCGTACTCCGTTCGTTGTGCGTCAGGAGACGGGCCGGGCCCGGAGCGGGGCGGGGTTGGTGCCCCTTTCTATCGTCGCTCCCCGGCCGTGGCGTGAACTTTACGGCGAACCCCGCCGCGCGTCGCAGATACGGCGGCACACGGGAATCCGTCAACAGGGGTGTGGGCGGGCGGGACCGACCTGAGAGAATGGACGTATGGCCTCTGAACGCATCCCTGGGCGTCCGCGCGCCCTCTCCGGCATCCAGCCCACCGCCGGCTCCTTCCACCTGGGCAACTACCTCGGTGCGATCCGCCAGTACGTGGCGTTGCAGGAGACCCACGACGCGTTCTACGTGGTGGTCGACCTGCACGCGATCACCGTGCCGCAGGACCCGGCGGAGCTGCGGGCCAACACCCGGCTGGCGGCGGCGCAGCTGCTGGCCGCCGGGCTCGACCCGGAGCGGTGCACGCTCTTCATCCAGAGCCATGTGCCCGAGCACGCGCAGCTCGGCTGGGTGATGAACTGCATCACCGGCTTCGGCGAGGCGTCCCGGATGACCCAGTTCAAGGACAAGGCCGCCAGGCAGGGCGCCGACCGGGCCACCGTCGGCCTGTTCACGTACCCGATCCTCCAGGTCGCGGACATCCTGCTCTACCAGGCCGACGCGGTGCCGGTCGGTGAGGACCAGCGGCAGCACATCGAGCTGACCCGGGATCTCGCGGAGCGGTTCAACGGCCGCTTCGGGCCGACCTTCACCCTCCCGCAGCCGCACATCGTGCGGGAGGTCGCGAAGATCTACGACCTGCAGGACCCGACCGCCAAGATGAGCAAGTCGGCGGCCTCCGCCAAGGGCCTGATCAACCTGCTGGACGAGCCGTCGGTGTCGGCGAAGAAGTTCCGCAGCGCGGTGACGGACACCGAGACGGTGATCAGGTTCGACGAGAAGGAGAAGCCGGGCGTCAGCAATCTGCTGACCATCCACTCGGCGCTGACCGGCACCGGAATCGCCGAACTGGAGGAGCGTTACGCGGGCAAGGGCTACGGTGCGCTGAAGACGGACGTCGCGGAGATCTTCGTGGCGTGGGTCACACCGTTCCGGGAGCGTACGCAGGAGTATCTGGGGGATCCGGAGACCCTGGACGCGGCGATGGCCAAGGGGGCCGAGAAGGCGCGGGCGGTCGCCGCGGAGACGCTGGCGGCGGCGTACGACCGGATCGGGTTCGTACCGGCGAAGCACTGAGGTTCGCCGCCGGGGGAGGGCCGGGAGACCGGCCCTGAGACGGGGGGAGGCCCGTGCGGGCCGGGGGCCCGCCGGGGAGGAGTGGCGCGTGCCGGGAGTTGTGACACAGCTCGCTGTCCGGCGCGCGCTTCTCCGCGCGACACTGAGACACGGGTTGCCCGAGTTTGTCACCGACGTGGGGAAAGGGGTGAAACGCAGTGGGAAGCGACGTGGGTACCACCATGATCGGCGTCTCCATCGCTGTCCCGGAGCCGTACGGGCGGTTGCTGCAGGACCGGCGGGCCTCGTTCGGGGACCCGGCGGCGTGCGCGATCCCCACCCATGTGACGCTGCTGCCGCCCACCGAGGTGGCACCCGCTGAACTGCCGGTGGTCCGGCAGCACCTGGCGCAGGTGGCGCTCGCCGGGCGGCCCTTCGTGATGCGGCTGGAGGGGACGGACACCTTCCGGCCGCTCTCGCCGGTGGTGTACGTCCGCGTGGCGGACGGCGGCGGGGCCTGCGCCGAGCTCCAGGAGCGGGTACGGACGGGGCCGCTGGCCCGGGAGCTCCAGTTTCCCTACCACCCGCATGTGACGGTCGCGCACGGCATTCCCGAGGCGGGACTCGACCGGGCGCAGGCGGAGTTGGCCGGCTTCACGGCGGGCTGGACGGCGGCCGGGTTCGCCCTCTACGTCCAGGGCGAGGACGGGGTCTGGCGCAAGATCCAGGACTTCCCGTTCGGCTGCCCGCCGTCCCTGCCCCAGCAGCAGGGCGCCCGGACCCCCACGCGTATCTGAACCCTCCCCGGGGCCCCGCCCGCGGGGTGCCGGGGCGGGCGGGTCAGCCGGGGCGGTGGGGCGATCCGCCGGGACGGCGGGCGGCTACAGCGGCAGGCGGCGGAAGACCGCCCGGGGAAGGTGCCGCAGCGCGCTCATCACCGGGCGCAGCAGCCCGGGGACCCAGATGGTGTCGGCCCGGCGGCGGAGCCCGGACTCGATCGCCTCGGCGACCGCGTCCGGCGTGGTCGCCAGCGGCGTCTCCGGAAGGCCGGCCGTCATCTTCGTGTGCACGAAGCCGGGCCGGACCACCAGCACCTGCACGCCGGCCGGGCGCAGCGCGTCGCCGAGACCCTGGGCGAAGGCGTCGAGCCCCGCCTTGCTGCTGCCGTAGATGAAGTTCGAGCGGCGGGCCCGCTCGCCGGCCACCGACGAGAGCACGACCAGCGACCCGTGCCCCTGGAGCTGGAGCGCCGCGCCGCACACCAGCGCCGCCGACACCGCCCCCGCGTAGTTGACCTGTGCGATCCGGGCCGCGGCCACCGGCTCCTGCTCGTCGCGCGCCTGGTCCCCGAGCACCCCGAACGCCAGGACCACCGCGTCCACGTCCCCCTCGGCGAAGACCTTGCCGAGAACCTCCTCGTGGGACCCGGGGGCGAGCGCGTCGAAGGGCACGACATGCGTCTGCGCGCCGAGCGTGCGCAGTTCCGCCGCCGCCGCGTCCAGCCCCGGTGAGGGCCGGCCTGCCAGCCACACCGTACGGGTGCGCCGCCCGATCATCCGCCGGGCTGTCGCAAGACCGATCTCCGAGGTCCCGCCGAGCAGCAGCAGCGACTGCGGTGCCCCGAATGCGTCCTTCACGTGCGTACTCCCTCGCTCGTAGGAACTCGTAGGACTCGTTGGTCCTCGTCGGGCTGGTTGGAACTCGTTGGAACTCGTCGGGCGTGAACCGCTGGACCGGCCGGTGCGCGGGGCCGGGTCAGAGCCCGAGCCGCCGGGCCAGGTCCGAGGTGATCGCGCCCCGCGGGTCGTGGCGGGCCCGCAGCTCGCGGAAGTCGTCGAGCCGCGGGTACATCCGGGCCAGCATCTCCGGCCGCAGCCGGGAGTCCTTGGCGAGGTAGACCCGCCCGCCTGCCCCGGCCACCTCGTCGTCCAGCTCGTCCAGCAGCGCCCCGAGCCCGGAGAGCGACGCCGGGATGTCCAGCGCCAGCGTCCACCCGGGCAGCGGGAAGGAGAGCCACCCGCGGTCGCCGTCCCCGAACCGCTTGAGCACCGCGAGGAACGACGGACAGCCCCGGGTGCTGAGCTTCCGGACGATCCGGCGCAGGGCGTCCTCCTGGCCGTAACCGACCACGAACTGGTACTGGACGAAGCCGCTGCGCCCGTAGATGCGGTTCCACTCCGGCAGTCCGTCCAGCGGATGGAAGAACGTGGCCAGCTTCTGCAGCTGCCCGCGGCGCTCGCGGGGTGCCTTGCGGTACCAGAGTTCGTTGAAGAGGCCGACCGTGGTGCGCCCGAGCAGCCCGTCCGGCAGGAAGCGGGGCGCGGCCGGCAGCCGGCCGGGCCGGAAGGCGAGCGGGGCGCGGCGGGCCCGGGCGGGCAGCGCGTCCAGCGGGGCGTGCTCGCCGCGGGTGAGCACCGCCCGGCCGGTCCCGGCGCCGCGGGCCAGCAGATCGATCCAGGCCACCGAGTAGCGGTAGCGGTGGTCGCCGGTGGTGAGCCGGGCCATCAGGTCGTCCAGATCGGTGGCCCGTTCGGTGTCCACGCTCATCAGCGAGGTCTCCACCGGCAGCAGCTGGACGGTGGCGGCGAGCACCACCCCGGTGAGCCCCATGCCGCCGGCCGTGGCCCAGAAGAGCTCGGGCTCGTCCTCCGGGGTGACCAGGTGGGTGCGGCCGTCACCGGTGAGGAGTTCGATCGCCCGCACATGGCGGGAGAAGGACCCGGAGACGTGGTGGTTCTTGCCGTGGATGTCGGCGCCGATGGCCCCCCCGACGGTCACATAGCGGGTGCCGGGGGTGACCGGTACGAACCAGCCCAGCGGCAGCAGCACCTCCATCAGCCGGTGCAGCGACACCCCCGCGTCGCACACCACCAGGCCGTTCACCGCGTCGATCTCGTGGATGCGGTCCAGGCCCGTCATGTCGAGGACCGCGCCTCCCGCGTTCTGCGCCGCGTCGCCGTAGGCCCGGCCGAGCCCGCGGGCGATGGCGCCGCGGCCGTCGCACGCACGGATCGCCGCGGCGGCCTCCTCGTACGACCGCGGGCGCAGCAGCCGCGCGGTGGTGGGGGCGGTACGGCCCCAGCCAGTGACGGAGGCGGCGGTGCCCGATGCGGCGGCAGTCGGGGCGGGGGAAGCGGGCATAGCGGTGACGGTATAGCCGATAGGCGGGTCTTATGCAGAGAATTGCCGAGAATGAGTCTTATGCGGCTTTTCTCACCGGAAAGGGCGAACGGCGGGGCGTGAGGCGGGTGCTCGCACGGTAAGGCTCCCTCGTCCGGTGTGACCGGTATGTCCGTATGCAAAGCATTCCGGTTCGGCTGGGCAGACCGACCGTCCCAGCACCCCGAGGGAGAACCGCGGTGCGTTACCCCGACTCCGCCGTCGCCTGGCGCGCGGACCACCACCTGCTCACCGCGCTGCGCCGCTGCGGCGCCGACCCCTATGTCGCCGGCGCGGCCCGGGCGCTGTCCTGGGCGGGGGAACACGGCGCTGTGTGGCTGGCCGCGGGGCTGGCCGGCGCGGGCGCCGACCCGGTCAGGCGCCGCGCCTGGATGCGGGCCACCGCCCTGGTCGCCGCCTCGCACGCCACGTCCATGGTGGTCAAACGGGTGGTCCGCCGTCCCCGGCCGCCGGTGGTTCCCCTGGTGAGCACCGCAGGACGGCACAGCTTCCCCAGCTCGCACGCCGCCTCCGCGACCGCCGCCGCCTTCGCCTTCGGCGCGCTGCTGCCGGGCGGCCCGGTCCCGCCGATGGCCGCCGCGATGTGCGTGTCCCGGCTGGTGGTGGGCGTCCACTACCCCACCGACGTCGTCTGCGGCGCGCTGCTCGGCGGGGTGATGGCCCGGCTGGGCCGCGGCTGGTCACTCGCGGGGGTGCGCGATGACTGAACCCACCGCAGCGCTCATCGACGAGAGCGGGCGCGCGGCCGGCCTGGTCCGCAGGCCGGCCGGCTCCGCGCTCGCCCTCGCCGCCGGGCTGCTGCGTACCGCCCGACCCCGGCAGTGGATGAAGAACGGCCTGGTGCTCGCCGCGCCCTTCGCCGCCGCCCGGCTGCTCACCGGCGCCGAGGTGGTACGGCTCGCGGTGGTGCTGGTGCTCTTCACCGCGTGCGCCGCGTCCGTCTACCTGATCAACGACGCCCGGGACGCCGAGGCCGACCGGGCACACCCGGTGAAGTGCCTGCGCCCGGTGGCCAGCGGCCTGGTGCCGGTCGCCGCCGCCTACACCGCGGGGGCGGCGCTCGCGGTCGCCGCCTTCGCCACCGCCGCGATGGCCTGCAACCCGGACACCGCCGCCCTGCTGGCCGGTTACGTGCTCATGCAACTCGCCTACTGCGTCTGGCTGAAGCACATCCTGGTGGTGGACCTGGTGATCGTCACCACCGGCTTCCTGATGCGGGCGATGGCCGGCGGGGTCGCCCTCGACATCCAGCTCTCCCGGTGGTTCCTGATCACCTCCGGCTTCGGCGCGCTCTTCATGGTCGCCGCCAAGCGCTACTCGGAACTGGTACTGGTCTCCGCCCGGCAGGACGTCGGCGCCACCCGCGCCCTGCTCGGCTCGTACACCACCGGCTATCTGCGCTTCGTCTGGCAGCTCGCGGCGGGCGTCGCGGTGCTGGCGTACTGCCTGTGGGCGATGGAGACCGGTGGCCGGCCGCACGGACTGCTGCCCTGGCGGCAGTTGTCGATGATCCCGTTCATCCTGTCGGTGCTGCGGTACGCGGTCTTCGCCGACGCCGGTTCTGCCGGGGCGCCCGAGGACGTGGTGCTGCGGGACCGGGCGCTGCTGCTCATCGCGCTGGGATGGGGCGTGCTGTACGTCCTGGCCGTGGTCAACCAGTGAGAGCCGGCCGGCTGCCGCTGCCCGAGCTGATCGGGTTCGCCCTGGCCGGAGGCGCCGCCTACGCCGCCGACCTGGGACTGTTCATCTGGCTCCGCGGCCCGGGCGGCCTCGGCCCGCTCACCGCGAAGGCGCTCTCCTTCCTGGCCGGCTGCACGGTCGCCTACCTCGGCAACGCGCTCGGCACCTACCGCGGACGCGCCCCGGCGGCCGGCCGGGCCCGCCGGTACGGGGTCTTCTTCGCGGTGAACATCGCCGGCGCCCTGGTCCAACTGCTCTGCCTGGGGTGCTCGCACTACCTGCTCGGGCTCACCGCGCCGCGCGACGACCTCGTCTCCGGGCTCGGGGTGGGGATGGCCCTGGCCACCGCGCTGCGGTTCTGGGGGACACGGACGCTGGTCTTCGGGACCGGGCGAGCCGGCCGGGGGGCGGCGAGAGTGCCCAGGACACAGGGGGGTAATGGTCCGACATGGACTGGTTGACCCGGCTGCCCTGGATCGGTCCGCGCGTCGCGCGGCTGCTGCGCACGCATGCCTACCGGGCCTTCGACCACCTGCAGGAGGTGCACTGGACCCGGCTCGCGGCTGCCATGACCTTCACCAGTTTCCTCGCCCTGTTCCCGCTGCTCGCGGTGGTCGCCGCGATCGGCGCCGCGCTGCTCTCC
This sequence comes from Streptomyces sp. NBC_01476, assembly GCF_036227265.1. Lineage (NCBI taxonomy): Bacteria > Bacillati > Actinomycetota > Actinomycetes > Kitasatosporales > Streptomycetaceae > Streptomyces > Streptomyces sp. NBC_01476. The sequence continues at coordinate 5,140,049 of NZ_CP109446.1, forward strand.
CAGCACCAGCTGGACACGCTGGAGCACAAGATCACCGAGCAGATCCCCGGTATCGCCGACCAGCTCGACATCAACGGCCTGGTCGCCAACGCCGGCACCATCGGGGTGATCGCGGGCGCCGCGCTGATCTTCACCGGTATCGGCTGGGTCGGTTCGCTGCGGGACTGCCTGCGCGCGGTGTGGGGGAGGGACAACGACAAGCAGAACCCGGTGAAGGCGAAGCTGCTGGACGCCGGCATCCTGCTGGGACTGGGCGCCGCCGCCCTGGTCTCGCTCGCCGCCTCCGGCTTCGCCACCGCAGCCGTCACCTGGGGCGTCGACCGGCTGGGCATCGCCCACAGCGGCCCCGGCCCGGTGCTGCTCACCGTGGTCGGCTTCTGCCTCGCGGTCGTCGCGGACTTCCTGATCCTGGTCTACCTGCTGACGCTGCTGCCGGGTGTGGAGCCGCCGCGCCGCTCGGTCGCGCTGGCGGCGCTGATCGGCGCGGTCGGCTTCGAGCTGTTGAAGATCCTGCTCAGCAGCTATCTGCAGGGGGTGGCGGGCAAGAACGTCTACGGTGCCTTCGGCACGCCGGTGGCGCTGCTGCTGTGGATCAACTTCATGGCGAAACTGCTGCTCTACTGCTCGGCCTGGACGGCGACGCCGATTCACGCGCCGCGGGCCGGGGAGGAGCGGGCGGGGGACGAGCCGGCCGGGGAGGAGCGGGCCGGGGACGGGAAGGCGGCCGCCGGTGCGGCCGGGCAGCCCGGTCCGTCCGGTCAGCAGGACCGGACGGACCACCAGGACCGGACGGAGCGGGACGGGCGGGACGAGCGGGAGGACGTCGGGACCCCGGCGCGGGAGGTCAGCGGGCCCTTCGGCGTCCCCGCGGGCCCCACCGCCGACTCCGGGGCGCACCGCCAGGACCGTCCGGACCTCCAGGGCTCCCGGCACGCTGCCGGCCACCCGGACCATCCGGACCACCGACCTCCGACGGAAGCGGGCGGCGGCGCCGCACGACGATGATCACCAGTGCGAGCACCAGCACGGTGGCCGCCGCGATGCCCACCGCGATCCACATCCCCCGCGAGGAGGACGTCGAGGCGCTGGCTGACGCGGTCGCCGCGTTGTGCTGCTGCGGGGAGCCCGACGGCTTCGGGGCCGCGGTGTGCGGCACCTTGCTCAGCGGCGGCACCAGCGTGCCGACCGGCTGGACGGCCGGGCCCGCCTTGAACCCCCAGTCCAGCAGGGACGCGGCCTCCCGGTAGACCTCGTCGTGCACCTTGGCCGACGGGGTCATCACGGTGACCAGCAGGGTGCGGCCGTTGCGCTGGGCGACCCCGGTGAAGGTGGCACCGGCGTTGGTGGTGTCGCCGTTCTTCACCCCCGCTATCCCGGGGTAGCGGTCCAGGTCGTAGTCCCCGCTGAGCAGCCGGTTGGTGTTCCCTATGGCGAAGGACTCGCGGACCTTGGTCGGCTTGCCCTTCTTGTCCTTCTTGTAGTCGCCGGGGAACTGGGCGTTCACCGTCGAGCAGTACTCGCGGAAGTCCGCGTTCTGCAGGCCCTCGCGGGCGAAGAGCGTCAGGTCGTAGGCGCTGCTGACCTGGCCGGGCATGTCGTAGCCGTCGGGTGTGACCACATGGGTGTCGTCGGCCTGCAGCTCATGGGCTTCGGCGTTCATGTCGGCGACGGTCCGCGGCACGCCGCCGTTCATCGCGGACAGGACGTGCACGGCGTCGTTGCCGGAACGCAGGAAGACGCCGAGCCACAGGTCCCGCACGGTGTAGCTGAGGTTCTCCTTGATGCCGACCAGGCTGCTGCCCGCGCCCATCCCCTGGAGGTCCGAAGGGGCGACCTTGTGCGTCTCGGTCTTGGGGAACTTCGGCAGCACGGTGTCGGCGAAGAGCATCTTCAGCGTGCTGGCCGGCGCCAGCTGCCAGTGCGCGTTGTGCTCGGCGAGCACCGAGCCGGTCTCGGCGTCGGCCACGATCCACGACTTCGCGGTCAGCTTGGCGGGCAGCGCCGGGGTGCCCGGCGCCAGATTCACCTGGGTGCCGGGCACCCCGAGCCGGTCACCACCGACTTTCGACAACTGCGCGGGGGGCGTGGGGGTCGGTGTGGGCTTCGGTGCCGCGGCGGCGGTGCCGGCGAAGACCGTTCCGCCGAGCAGCGCGGCGATCACGGACACGGCCAGGGCGGTACGGCGCGGAGCGGTCGTGGTGGAAAGCACCCGCCGAACGTACCGCCCCAGCGCGCCCACCTGACCCACCGGGGGAGCCCGGAGCGGGGTGAGAAGTGCCACGTGCCCGCGTATGTCCTGTCCTGTCCGCGGCTGCCGCCGCGGGGGGGCGTCCCGTGCGGCCCCGGCGGGGGCGGCACGGCCCGGCGGCACCCCCGTCGGGCCGGCGGGGGCGGGCATCGCATACTGGGGCGTATGAAGCTCAGCCGTCGGGTGTCGTGGTTCCTGGTCGCGTTCGGGGTCTGGTCGTGGATCGTGTGGACCACGTTCGTGAAGAACCTCTGGCACGACACGAGCGGGCTGGCCTTCCACCACGGTGACCACGCGTCGCCGACCGCGTACTTCTGGATCCACCTCACGCTCGCGATCGTGTCCACGGTGCTCGGGACGGCGATCGGCGTGCTCGGCGTCAAGGGGCTGCGGGCGCTCCGGCGCGCGGCGGACGCGCCCGCCCCGGTCCAGGCGCCGCAGCAGGAGCAGCCCGTGGGGTCAGGTCAGCAGCCATGACGCGCTGAAGCCGTTGTCGAGCCGGGGCCACAGCTCGTGGTCGCCCAGCGGGTGCAGCGTGCGGGCAACCGCCGCCAGGTCCCGGCTGGGGTCGGTGGTGGGCGGTACGTCGGTGGCGTCCGCGCTGGGCGGCAGGTCGCCGGTGGGGTCCGTGGTGGGCGGGGGATCGTCCTCGGTCAGCGAGAGCCGGAGCAGGACGCCGCCGCGCCGCTCGGCGTAACCGGTGAAGCCCGCGCCACCGAGCCGCCAGGCGGCCGGCCCGGCCGGCGTGCAGGAGGTCAGCGGCAGGTCGACGGTGTCACCCTCCGGCCAGCTGTTCTCCGGCGCGGTCGCGTAGTTGTCGATCACCGGAAGCCCCCCGCAGGTGCCCGCGGGTTACCGGGCGAAGGGGGGTGGGTTCTTGGGGTTGTGGTCGGGCTGGGGGTGGGTGGTTGGTTGCGCGCGCAGTTCCTCGCGCCCCTGTCGGGGCGGTGGGTTGCCTTGCGTGTGGGACGGGGTGCGGGTTTTGAGGGGCGCGGGGAACTGCGCGACCAGCCACGATGTCGCGGCGCTGTGCCACCGGGCGGAGGGGGCCGTTCGGGCTGGGCCGTCCCCCTACGGTGCCCTCGCTACGCGCCTGAGGACTTGGGGAGGGGGGTGCGGCCGATGGTGGGGAGGATGAAGTCCTGGATCAGTCCCTTGGCGTCACGGACGAGAGGGCGGAAGACGCGGTAGCGGGACAGGGCGATCAGGCGCGCCACCAGCGGAGTGGAGCGGCGGACGAACTCCCGGGTGCGGGCGGTGTCCGGGGTGCGGTCGAAGACCCAGTAGAGGACGACGATCATCAGGTGCAGCCAGAGCAGATCCGGGAGCAGCTCCGCGAGTTCCGTGTCGAGCTTGGGCGCCAGGTCGGACCCGGTGAGCACCTCGCGGAAGAGGTCGACCGCCGTGGCCCTGGCCGGGTGCGACTCGTTGGAGAACGGGCTCAGCGAGCTGCCCGGGTCCGCCGCCGTACGGAAGAACTGCGCCGCGAACTCGTGGTAGCCGGCCGCGCAGTCCAGCCAGGAGGCCAGCGCGATGTCCAGCCGTTCGGCGAAGTCCCGCACCCCCTCCATGCGGGACGTCGCGTCACGGGCGTGGTCGTGCGTCACCAGGTCGTAGAACCCCTGGATCAGGAATTCCTTCGACTCGAAGTAGTAGTAGGCGTTGCCGACCGAGACCCCGGCCTCCTGGGCGATGGCCCGCATGGTGGTCTTGTCGTAGCCGCGCTCCTGGAAGAGCCGCATCGCGGTCTCCAGGATCACCGCCCGGGTCTGCTCGCTCTTGCCCGTCTTGGGCCGGGCCCGCCCCCCGGGCAGCTCCTCGGCCTCGACGGCGGGCGGTTCGGCGGCAGTGCGGCTGTGCTTGTCCTCCACCCGGCTGAGCCTAGTCGGCCGGTGGACAACCGTCGGTGCAGTCGTCCGGACCCCTCACGGCCCCGGCCCGGGGCCGGATCAGGGGCCCGCCGGTCACCGGGCGGCGGGTCCGGCCCGCCGGTGCGGAGGTGCGGTCCGGTGGCTCCGGGTTGGCCGACGCTCACCGCCAGGTAGACCACATAGGCGACGACGTTCATGTTCATGACGCGTCCCACCCCCTCCGAGAGAATTCTGAACGTGTTCAAACTTGCTGACGGCATGACTGTAGTCCTCTTTTTGAACATGTTCAACGTCGGATCGGGAAAAGGGCCCGGCTCCGTCGGGGGAACGGAACCGGGCCCGGTAGGGGGAGTTGGGAGGAAGCGGCCGACGGGGGGTCGGTCGATTTGACGGGGGGTCAGTCCACCTCCGCCGTGGCAGGCGGCAGCCCGGACGCCAGCAGCGTGTAGCGGCCCGGGTAGAGGTTCCCGAAGGCGTACCCGCCGTCCGGCCCGGTCCGTACCGCCGCCACCTGCCGGCCCTCCGCGTCCTGCAGGACGACCTCGGCGTCCGCGGCCGGCCCGCCGTCCGGGTGGCGGACCGTGCCCGTGAGGGTGCCGGTGCCGGCCAGCCGCAGATCGAGGTCCACCGGCCGGTCCGCGGTGAGCACGCTGGCCGTCTGCGGGTGGTGCCCGTCGGCGTTGGCGACCAGCACGTACGAGCCCTGACCCGGCGTCGGCAGCTGGTACGTACCGTCCTCCGCCGCCCTGGCCCGGCCCACCTGGCGGCCGTCCGAGCCGATCAGCGTGAGCTCGGAGCGGGGCACCGGCAGCCCGGCGGCGCCGGTCACCCGGCCGCGTACCGAAGGCCCCGCCGGCGCGCCGCCGGCCGGCCCGACCGGGCCCGCGTCCCCCACCGCCCCGCCCGCGTCCTCCTCCGGCTCGGCCGCCTCCACCGCCAGGTGCGGCAGCCGCCGGTCGAGCCAGCCGGGCAGCCACCAGTTCGCGGCGCCGAACAGGTGCATCAGCGACGGGACCAGCACCGTACGCAGGATGAACGCGTCCAGCGCGACCGCCCCGGCGAGGCCGAGGCCGAACATCGCCAGCACCCGCTGGCCGCTGAGCACGAAGGCGGCGAAGACGCAGATCATGATGACCGCGGCCGAGTTGATCACCCGGCTGGTCTCGGCCAGCCCGACCCGTACCGCCCGGGCGTTGTCCCGGCTGTGCACCCACTCCTCGTGCATCCGGCTGACCAGGAAGACCTGGTAGTCCATGGAGAGCCCGAAGAGGAGCGAGAGCATGATCACCGGCAGGAACGCGTCGATCGGCCCCTCCCGCCCGGCGATGGCGCCGCCCCAGCCCCACTGGAAGCAGGCCACCAGCACACCGAAGGACGCCGCCGCCGCGACCAGGTTCATCACCGCCGCGGTCAGCGGCACCAGCAGACTGCGGAACGCCACCAGCAGCAGCACGAAGCCGAGCACGATGATCACCGCGATGAAGAGCGGCAGCTTGCCGAAGAGGACGGTCGAGAAGTCCCGGAAGATCGCGGTCTGCCCGCCGACGTACGCCCGCATGGTGCTGCCGCGTTCTGCGGCCGGCACCACGTCGTCCCGCAGATGGTCGATCAGATCGGAGGTGGCCTTGTCCTGCGGGGAGGTGGTCGGCACCGCCTGGACCAGCGCGACCGTGTCGCCCGGTTTCATCGGCACGGCCGCCGCGTACGCGATCCCGTCGGTGGCACGCAGCCTGGTGACCAGGCCGTTCAGCGCCGTCCGGTCGGCCTGCGTGGGCACCTCGGCGAGGATGGTCAGCGGGCCGTTGAAGCCCGGCCCGAAGCCCCCGGCGAGCATGTCGTACGCCTTGCGGGTGGTGGTCGTGGTCGGGTTGTTGCCCTGGTCGGAGGAGCCCAGGCGCAGCGACAGCGCCGGGATCGCCAGCGTCGCCATCACCGCCACCGCGACCACGGCAGGCCAACGCGGGTGCCGCTGCAGGAAGGACGACCAGCGGGCCGCCGTGCCGGTCGCGGCCGTCAGCTCCGGCCCGTCGGCCGCCAGCCGGCGCCGCTGCCGCCGGCTGAGCACCCGCATGCCGAGCACACCCAGCAGCGCGGGCAGCAGGGTGACGGCGGCGGCGACGGTGATCACCACGGTCAGCGCGGCGGCCACCGCCACACCGTTGAGGAAGGTCAGCCGCAGCGTGAACATGCCCAGCAGCGCGATGCACACCGTGCCGCCGGCGAAGAGCACCGCCCGGCCCGAGGTGTTGAGCGCGGTGACCGCCGACTCCTCGGGGCTGCGCCCGCGCAGGATGCCCTTGCGGTGCCGGGTCACGATGAACAGCGCGTAGTCGATACCGACCCCGAGTCCGACCAGGGTGGCCAACTGCGGGGAGAAGTCCGCCACATCCATGCCGTGGCTGAGCAGGATGATCGCCGACGACGAGATGCCGATGCCGAAGAGCGCGGTGACGATCGGCAGCAGCATCCCGAAGAGCGAGCCGAGCGCCAGGAAGAGCACCACGGCCGCGGCCGCGATCCCGACGCCCTCGGCCAGCCCGGGCAGCGGCGCCTCGGCCTGGGCCGGCTTGTTGCCGCCGACCTCGACCGCCAGGCCCTTCGTTCTGGCCTGGTGCGCGGTGTCGATCAGCAATTGGGCCTGGTCGTCGGACATGTCGTTGCCGAGCCTGGTGTACGTGACGGTCGCGTACGCGGTGCGCCCGTCCTTGCTGACCTGCGCGGCGCCCGCCGCGTCGTAAGGGCTGCCGACCTTGCCGACGTCCTTCTGCCTGCCGATCTCCGCCAGCACCGGGTCGATCCGCTGCCGTACCGAGGCGTCGCGCACCGAGCCGGAGTCGACGTGCCAGACCACGGTGTCGCCCTCGCCGGACTGCTCCGGGAGCACCTTGTCCATCAGGTCGAGCACCTTCGCCGACTCGGTGCCCTTGAGCGAGAAGGCGTTGGAGTAACTGTCGCCGAGTGCCCGTCCGGCCCCGCCGACCACCAGCAGGGCGGCCAGCCAGACCAGGACCACCGTCCATTTGTGCCGGAAGCACCATCGCGCCACAGCGGCCACGCTCTTCACTCTCCTGTCGTCGGTACGTTGGTCAACGAGTGAGTTCAGCGTCCGTGGCCGCCCCACCGGTCACCAAGCCGTTCCGCTTTCTCTCAAGGAACTCCAAGGTTCGGGCCGGCCCCCGGGGGCGGAGGGAGTACGGATACTGGTCGGCATGAACGCCGACCCCGCGCTCGCCACCGTGCTGATCGTCGAGGACGAACCGGGTATCGCCGACGTCCTGCGGATCACCCTCAAGTACAACGGCTTCACCGTGCACAGCGTCGCCACCGGCCGGGCGGCGATAGCCGCCGCCCGCGAACACCGCCCGGACCTGGTGCTGCTGGACGTGATGCTCCCGGACGGCAACGGCTGGGAGGTGTGCAGAACGCTGCGCGAGGAGCGGGCCGCGGAGGACGGGGAGGACTGCCTCGGCATCATCTTCGTCACCGCCAGGGACGCGCCCCGCGATGTGGTGGCCGGGCTCGCGCTGGGCGGCGACGACTACATCACCAAGCCGTTCGGGGTGGACGAGGTGGTGGCCCGGGTGCACGCGGTGCTGCGCCGCACCCGGCGCCGGGCGGACCCGGTGGCCGGGCGGGTGCTGCGCCACGGCGACCTGGAGATGGACGAGGCCACGTACACCGTCCGGCGGGCAGGGCGTCCGGTGGACCTGACGCCCACCGAGTACAACCTGCTGCGGCATCTGCTGCGGCACGCCGGCCGCATCCTCACCAAGGAGCAACTGCTCCAGCACGTCTGGCAGTACGACACCGCGGTGTCCTCCACCGTGGTGGAGACGTACATCTCCTATCTGCGGCGGAAGCTGGACCGGTTCGGGCCGCCGCTGATCGAGACCCGGCGGGGGATCGGGTACGGGCTGGTGGCCGCCGGACCCGCGGTGGACGGGCCCGCGGCGGACGGGCCCGCGGTGGACGGGCCGGGGGGTGGGCGGTGACGAAGAGGTGCGGATTCTGGCCCCGGCCGCAGTCCCTGCGCGGCCGGTTCACCATCGCCAACGTGCTGTTCCTCGCGGTGGGACTGCTGCTGGCGGCGGTGGCCAGCATCACCGCCACCTCCATGGTGCTGGTCGGGCAGATGGACGGGTCACTGAAGTCGTCCCGGGCGACGCTCGCGTCGACCTCGCTCACCGAGGGGAGTCTGCGGCAGCTCTGCCAGCTCGCCGGGCTGTTGCAGCGCGGCAAGGGCGCGTCGGCGGTCGCGGTGGCGTTCCAGCAGGACCTGCTCATCGTGCTGGACCGGCACGGGAAGGCCGCCACGGTCTGCCAGGACGGCAGCACCCCGGTCAGCGCCGAGCAGCAGCAGATGGCCGCCGCGCTGCCGGACCCGGCGCGGCTGGCCCGCAGCGGGGACCCGGCCACCGTGAAGTCCGGCACGACGGAGTACCGGGTGGTGGCCACCCGGCTGCCGGACGGCACCATCGTGGTCAGGGGCATGCGGCTGAACGGGGTCAAGCACGCGATCGGCAAGCTGCTGATCGTGGAGGCGACGGTCGGCGTGGTGCTGCTGGCGCTGCTGGCCACCGGGTCGCTCACCGCCGCCCGGCGCAGGCTGAGCCCGCTGGAGGACATGGTGGCGACCGCCTCGGCGATCTCGGAGGGCGATCTGTCCCGCCGGATCGGCACCGCCCGGCACGGCTCCAGCGAGGTCGAGCAGCTGAGCACCGCGCTCAACTCCATGCTCCAGCAGATCGAGGCGGCGCTGACCGCGAGCGAACGCGCCGGGACGCAGCTGCGGCAGTTCCTCGCCGACGCCTCGCACGAACTGCGCACCCCGCTGGCGTCGGTGCGCGGCTATCTCCAGCTGTACGAGAAGGGCATGCTGGACGCGGAGGAGAAGGACCGGGCACTGCGGCGGGTCTCCGCGGAGACGCTGCGGATGAGCATCCTGGTGGACGAACTCCTCGCGCTGGCACGGCTGGAGGACCGGCCCGGGCTCACCTTCCGCCCGGTGGACCTGAGGTGCGTCGTGCAGGACGCGGTGGCCGACCTCGCCGCCCAGCAGCCGCAGCGGCCGGTCGTGCTCGACCTGCCCGACGACCTGCCCGAGGCGCTCGGTGACGAGGCGGGGCTGCGGCAGGTGGTGGGCAATCTGCTGGCGAACGTACGGGTGCACACCCCGGCGGACTCCCGGGTGACCGTGGCCGTCGAGAACCACGGCGGGGCCGAACTCCGGCTGCGGGTCAGCGATTCCGGGCCCGGGCTCAGCGAGCAGGACGCGGCCCGCGCCTTCGACCGCTTTTTCCGGGCCGACCCCGAGCGGGCCCGGGAGACCGGCGGCGCGGGCCTGGGCATGTCCATCGTCCAAGCGCTGGTACACGCCCACCACGGCACGGTCGCCCTGCACACGGCGCCGGGGGCGGGACTGACGGTACGGGTTACCCTGCCCGCTGCCAAATCCCCGCTGTCAGTGGCTTAGACCTGCTTCGTACGGCCTCCGGGGAAGCCGAGCCGGCACGCGGCCGGGCCCCGCTCCCTCGGGGGGAGGCGGGGCCCGGGGGAGCGGGAGGGGTCAGAAGCGGCGGGTGATCAGGGCGCGCTTGACTTCCTGGATCGCCTTGGTGACTTCGATGCCGCGGGGGCACGCGTCGGTGCAGTTGAAGGTGGTGCGGCAGCGCCAGACACCGTCCTTGTCGTTCAGGATCTCCAGCCGCTGCTCACCGCCCTCGTCGCGGGAGTCGAAGATGAAGCGGTGGGCGTTGACGATCGCGGCCGGGCCGAAGTACTGACCGTCGTTCCAGAAGACCGGGCAGGACGACGTGCACGCCGCGCAGAGGATGCACTTCGTGGTGTCGTCGAAGCGCTCGCGGTCCTCCGCGGACTGCAGGCGCTCCCGGGTCGGCTCGTTGCCCTTGGTGATCAGGAAGGGCATCACATCGCGGTACGCCTGGAAGAACGGGTCCATGTCGACCACGAGGTCCTTCAGCACGGTGAGCCCCTTGATGGGCTCGATCGTGATCGGCTTCTCCGGGTTGATGTCCTTGATCAGCGTCTTGCAGGCCAGCCGGTTCTTGCCGTTGATCCGCATCGCGTCCGACCCGCAGACGCCGTGCGCGCACGAGCGGCGGAAGGTCAGCGTGCCGTCGATCTCCCACTTGACCTTGTGGAGGGCGTCGAGCACCCGCTCCTTCGGGTCGATCGGGAACTGGTAGTCGACCCACTCCACCTGGTCGGAGACCTCCGGGTTGAACCGGCGGACCCGCAGGGTGACGGTGATCAGGTGCGACTCCGAGGTCTCCGCGGCGTCCAGCGCGCTTGAGTTCGGGTGGTCGAGCGTCGGGGTGCTCATCAGTACTTACGCTCCATCGGCTGGTAGCGGGTCTGCACGACCGGCTTGTAGTCGAGACGGATCGACTCGGCGCCGCTCGCGTCCACCTCGCGGTAGGCCATCGTGTGCCGCATGAAGTTCACGTCGTCGCGGTTGGGGAAGTCCTCGCGGTAGTGGCCGCCGCGGGACTCCTTGCGGGCCAGCGCGGAGACCGCCATCACCTCGGCGAGGTCGAGCAGGTTGCCCAGCTCGATCGCCTCCAGCAGGTCGGTGTTGAAGCGCCTGCCCTTGTCCTGGATCGACACCCGCAGGTAGCGGTCGCGCAGCTCGCCGATCTTCTCCACCGCGGTCTTGATGGTCTGCTCGGTGCGGAACACCATCACATTGGCGTCCATGCACTCCTGCAGCTCACGGCGGATGTCGTGCACCCGCTCGTTGCCGGTGGAGTTCCGCAGCCGCTCGACCTGGGCCACCACGAGCGCGGCCGGGTCCTCCGGCAGCGGCACGTAGTCGTTGGCGTGCGCGTACTCCGCGGCGGCGATGCCGGAGCGGCGGCCGAAGACATTGATGTCCAGCAGCGAGTTGGTGCCGAGCCGGTTCGCGCCGTGCACCGACACGCAGGCGACCTCGCCGGCCGCGTACAGGCCGGGCACCACCGTGGTGTTGTCGGCGAGCACCTCGCCCTGGACGTTGGTCGGGATGCCGCCCATCGCGTAGTGCGCGGTCGGCTGGATCGGGATCGGGTCGGTGTACGGCTCGATGCCGAGGTACGTCCGGGCGAACTCGGTGATGTCCGGCAGCTTGGCGTCCAGCTGCTCCGGCGGCAGGTGGGTGAGGTCCAGGTAGACGTGGTCGCCGTCGGGGCCGCAGCCGCGGCCCTCCCGGATCTCGGTGTAGATCGCCCGGGACACCACGTCACGCGAGGCGAGGTCCTTCATGACCGGCGCGTACTTCTCCATGAAGCGCTCGCCGTCCTTGTTGCGCAGGATGCCGCCCTCACCGCGCGCACCCTCGGTGAGCAGGATGCCCATCCGCCAGATGCCCGTCGGGTGGAACTGGAAGAACTCCATGTCCTCCAGCGGCAGTCCGCGCCGGTAGACCGCGGCCTGGCCGTCACCGGTCAGGGTGTGCGCGTTCGAGGTCACCTTGAAGAACTTGCCGGTGCCGCCGGACGCGTAGATCACCGCCTTCGCCTGGAAGACGTGGATCTCGCCGGTGGCCAGTTCGTACGCCACCACACCGGCCGACCGCTGCACGCCGTCGACCTCGGTGAGCAACTGGTCGAGGACGTAGAACTCGTTGAAGAACTCGACGCCCTCCTTGACGCAGTTCTGGTAGAGCGTCTGGAGGATCATGTGGCCGGTGCGGTCCGCGGCGTAGCAGGCCCGGCGGACCGCGGCCTCGCCGTGGTTGCGGGTGTGGCCGCCGAAGCGCCGCTGGTCGATCCGGCCCTCGGGCGTCCGGTTGAACGGCAGGCCCATCTTCTCCAGGTCGAGGACCGCGTCGATGGCCTCCTTCGCCAGGATCTCGGCGGCGTCCTGGTCGACCAGGTAGTCACCGCCCTTGATCGTGTCGAAGGTGTGCCACTCCCAGTTGTCCTCCTCGACGTTCGCGAGGGCGGCGGCCATGCCGCCCTGGGCGGCGCCGGTGTGGGAGCGGGTCGGGTAGAGCTTGGTCAGGACGGCGGTCCGGCTGCGCTTGGTGGACTCGATGGCCGCGCGCATACCGGCGCCGCCCGCGCCGACGATGACGGTGTCGTACTTGTGGATCTGCATGGGGTCGCTTCCCTGTTCCAGCCCTGGCTGCGCTTAGCGGATGTTCGGGTCGAAGGTGAAGATCACCAGCGAGCCGAGCACGATGGTGAAGGTCACCGCTGTGAACAGCAGCGTCTTGAGCCAGATGCGGGTGTTGGCCTGCTCGGCGTAGTCGTTGATCACGGTCCGCAGGCCGTTGCCGCCGTGCAGCATGGCCAGCCAGAGCATGGCCAGGTCCCAGTACTGCCAGAACGGCGAGGCCCAGCGGCCGGCGACGAACGCGAAGCCGACCTTGGTGACGCCGCCGTCGAGCACCAGCTGGATCAGCAGGTGGCCGAGGACCAGCACGACGAGCACCACACCGGACAGCCGCATGAAGAGCCAGCCGTACAGCTCGAAGTTGGTGCGGGTGCTGCGCGGGGTGCGCCTGGTCCTGGCCCGCGGCGGCTCGATCACCGGCGCCGGGTTGTCGGGGCTGTACGAGACGCTGGAGGCGGTCAGCTCCACGTCGTCCGTGGGGGTGACTTCAGTGGCCATGTGTCGTTCAGCTCCCGAACAGAACTCGAGCGGCGTGGCCGAGGACCGGGTAGATCGCGCCGATCATCAGCAGGATCCACAGGCCCATCACGGTCCAGAACATCTGCTTCTGGTAGCGCGGGCCCTGTGTCCAGTAGTCGACCGCGATGATGCGCAGGCCGTTCAGCGCGTGGAAGAGGATCGCGGCGACGAGGCCGTACTCCAGCAGGCTGACAACGGGGGTCTTGTAGGTCGCGACGACCTTGTCGTAATCCTCGGGGGAGACCCGCACGAGGGCGGTGTCGAGGACATGCACGAACAGGAAGAAGAAGATGAGGACGCCGGTGACTCGATGAGCCACCCAGGACCACATGCCTTCCCGGCCGCGGTAGAGCGTTCCAGCCGGCACGGAAAAAACCCTCCGGGAGCGGTGCGGGGGCTGCCGGCTTCGGTGTCGGTCACGCCCGGCCGGGTACGGTCCACCGGCCCCGGCCATCGTAGCGACGCGCTGTCGGCTCCGTCCCGCGGGGTGGTCCAGGTGTGAGCGATCCCGCACGGTCGGGTGAACCCGCGGCCCGGGGCGGCGCCGTCCGCGGGTCGCGCGGCGGGCCCAGCGCGAGCTGTATCAGCCGGGCACGGCAGATCCGGCGCAACTGCTCCGCGGTGGCCACCGACTCCTCGTCCTCGTCGTGCGCGAGGCGCTCGCGGAGCATCGCCAGTGTGAGGTCCAGCGCCTCGCCGGGTCCGACCGCGGAGAGGTCGATCACAAAGGAGTGGCCGAACTTCGCCTCATACGCGGCGTGCGCGGCCCGCAGTGCGGTGTGCGCGGCGAGATTGCCCCGGTCGGGGAGCGCGGTGGTGGTCTCCATGGCCAGTGCCTCGGCGAGATCGCCCGAGGTCAGGTCGTACGCGGCTTCGTCGGCCGCGGCCAGCAGCGACTCCAGCGTGGGGTACGGCCGGTGGGCGGCCACGCGGCGGGCCCAGCGGTGGGAACCGCAGCAGTCGCGCAGGGCCGCTTCGGCGACCACGGAGGGGGCGTGGTTGAGCAGGGCCAGCCCCTCGGGGGGCGTGTCGCTGGACAGCGGCGGGCTCCTGAGTGGGGGACCGTGCGGGGACGCGCACGGTGGACAAGTGGAGGCAGCGGGAAAAGGCAGCGAGGTTGTAAGGGGTGGAGAGGGTGTGACGGCGGTGCGGGGGTGAAGCGGGGGTGAACAAGTGCCCGGCGCGTGGGGCCACTACGGCGGAGGCACGCACAACTCTACGGGCGGGCCCGGCACTCCCGGCCGTTGGACCGGAAGGTTCACCCGTACGGGAAAAGTCCGGACCCGGGTTGACGGCGGGGCCGTGCCTCCGCGCCCGCAGCCGGGCCGTCCACGTAGACATGCGGAGAACGGGCGGATATGCGGGGGTATGACGACGGCCGGGGGCCGCCTCCCCCCACAGGAGCGTCCCCGGCCGCCACTTGTACGGCGTCACCGACTCCAAAAGTGTCACCGGCCCTCATGAGGCAGGATGGGGACGGTGTTCGAGGGGGTGGGGCCTGACGTGGATCTGGATGCCGCGGTGAGTGCGGCGCAGGGCGGTGACGAGACCGCCTTCCGTGTCGTCTACCGCGCTGTGCAGCCGCAGCTGCTGCAGTACGTCCGCAGCCTGGTGGGACCGGCGGACGCGGAGGACGTCGCCTCGGAAGCCTGGCTGCAGATCGCCCGTGACCTGCCCAATTTCCGCGGTGACGGGGGCTCCGTCCGCGGCTGGGCGGCCCGGATCGCCCGGAACCGGGCACTCGACCACATCCGCGCGCGCAGCCGCAGGCCGGTCGCCGGGGCCGGCGTGGACGAACTCGTCCAGCTGCCGGACCGCGCCGACACCGCCGGTGAGGCGCTCGACGCGGTGGCCACCGACCGGGCGCTCGCCGCGATAGCGGCGCTGCCGCGCGAGCAGGCCGAGGCGGTGCTGCTGCGGGTGGTGATGGGGCTCGACTCCACCAGCGCCGCCCGGGTCCTGGGCAAACGCGCCGGATCGGTGCGGATGGCGACCCATCGGGGCCTGCGCCGGCTGGCCGAAATCCTGGAGTTCGAGGAGGACGGGCGCCCCGCCGATGTGACGTTTTCTGCGTCCAAGGCGCTGTGAGGAAGTGATGAGGAAGTGATACGGACGCGACATGAACGACGACGGACGGACTGAGGTGGCCGACGAGGTCGCCGACGCGGTCGCCGAGGCGGTGGCCGCCGCGCGGCTGGGCCGGCTGCTGGCGACCGCCGGCGGAGTGCCCGCGGCCCTGGACCCGGCGCGGGAAGAGGCCGCGCTGGCCGCTTTCCGGGCCGCCCGGACTCCGGCGCGGCCGGCGGTGCGGGCCGGGCGGGCACTGCGGGTGGTCGCGGCGGCGATGGCCTCGGTGGTCGCGCTCGGCGGGGTGGCGGTCGCGGTCACCACGGGAACGGGGCGCACCCTGCTGCCCGGCGCGGGCTCCGGCAGCGGCCCGGTGAGCCGGCCGCCGGCCGCGGTCGCCCCGGACAGCGGTCCTGCCGGGGCCGTCCCCTCCGGGCCGCCGAGCCCGTCCGGCCCGCCCAATCCGTCGGACCTGTCGAACCCGCTGCGGCCGTCGGTGGCCACCGGGCCGCAAGCGCCGGCGCACCGGGGCCGGGTGGTCCGCCCGCACACCCCGCGCGCCCCACGCCCTCCGTACACCGAGCACCCTCCGCACCCCGCGCACGGGCGCGCCGGCGGCGCCGGAAAAGCGGGAAAAGCCGGAAAAGCCGGCCGGAGCGGCGCCACGTCCGGCAGCGCCACGAGCTCCGCGGGTGACCCCGAGGGCACGGCGCCGCGGCGCCCCCGTACCCCCGGCCGCCACCACGGCACCGCCAAGAACAAACCGCGCCTCGGCGGACGTACCGGCAGTCGCGGCACCCACAGGTGACACTTCCGGCCGGTGATGCGCTGTAGCAAGTGAACCGACTGGTCATCGGTTCGGTGGACCCCGATTCTCCCCGTATCGGGGTCCGCGTACAGAGCGCGGCCGGGTGCATTCCCCCTGCCCGGCCGCGCTCGCCCACCCCCGCTGTGCATCCCCTGTCGAACTCAGGACGCCGAGGCCACGCCCCGCGGTTGCACCCGCGCCTCCGGCAGGACACCGGGCCCGATCGGGTAGGACTGTGAGGAAGGTCCCAGCCCTGTCCGCTGCACCGCATGCACGGCCCCCACTACAGTCCGTGTCTGACCCCCTGCCACTTTCTCCCCGTATTCACCCCTCAGTTCTTCCAGCCAGTTCTTCAGCGGAGGCGTTAACGATGACGCGCGAGTCGGAATCCGGTCTGCCGATCGAGCCGGTGTACGGACCCGAGGCCCTGGCGGGCTGGGACCCGCAGGAGCGGCTGGGAGAACCCGGCGCGTACCCGTTCACCCGGGGCGTCTACCCGTCGATGTACACCGGGCGGCCGTGGACGATGCGGCAGTACGCCGGCTTCGGCACCGCGACCGAGTCCAACGCGCGCTACAAACAGCTGATCGCCAACGGCACCATGGGGCTGTCGGTGGCCTTCGACCTGCCGACCCAGATGGGGCACGACTCCGACGCGCCGATCGCGGCCGGCGAGGTCGGCAAGGTCGGGGTGGCGATCGACTCGATCGACGACATGCGGGTGCTCTTCGGCGGGATCCCGCTGGACAAGGTCTCCACCTCGATGACGATCAACGCGCCCGCCGCGCTCCTGCTGCTGCTCTACCAACTGGTCGGTGAGGAACAGGGCGTCTCGGCTGGGCAGTTGACCGGCACCATCCAGAACGACGTGCTCAAGGAGTACATCGCCCGCGGCACCTACATCTTCCCGCCCAAGCCGTCGCTGCGGCTGATCGCGGACATCTTCGCGTACTGCCGGGCGGAGATCCCGAAGTGGAACACCATCTCGATCTCCGGCTACCACATGGCAGAGGCGGGGGCCTCGCCGGCGCAGGAGATCGCCTTCACGCTCGCCGACGGCATCCAGTACGTGCGGACCGCCATCGACGCCGGCATGGACGTGGACGATTTCGCGCCAAGGTTGTCGTTCTTCTTCGTGGCGCGGACCACGATCCTGGAGGAGGTCGCCAAGTTCCGCGCCGCCCGCCGGATCTGGGCCAAGGTGATGCGCGAGGAGTTCGGCGCGAAGAACCCCAAGTCGCAGATGCTGCGCTTCCACACGCAGACCGCGGGTGTGCAGCTCACCGCGCAGCAGCCCGAGGTCAATCTGGTCCGGGTCGCGGTCCAGGGGCTGGCCGCGGTGCTCGGCGGCACGCAGTCGCTGCACACCAACTCCTTCGACGAGGCCATCGCGCTGCCCACCGACAAGTCGGCCCGGCTGGCGCTGCGTACCCAGCAGGTGCTCGCCTACGAGACCGATGTCACCGCCACCGTCGACCCGTTCGCCGGGTCGTACGTGGTGGAGCGGATGACCGACGACGTCGAGGCCGCGGCGCTCGAACTGATGGCGAAGGTCGAGGAGTTGGGGGGCGCGGTCGAGGCGATCGAGCACGGTTTCCAGAAGGGCGAGATCGAGCGGAACGCGTACCGCATCGCGCTGGAGACCGACGCGGCCGAGCGGGTCGTGGTCGGCGTCAACCGCTTCAAGCTGGACGAGGAGGAGCCGTACGAGCCGCTGCGGGTGGACCCGGCGATCGAGGCCCAGCAGGCCGAGCGGCTGGCCGCGCTGCGGGCCTCCCGCGACCAGCGGGCGGTGGACGAGGCGCTGACCGCGCTGCAGAAGGCGGCCGAGGGTACCGACAACGTGCTCTACCCGATGAAGGACGCGCTGCGCGCCCGCGCCACCGTCGGCGAGGTCTGCAACGCGCTGCGGGAGGTGTGGGGCACCTACGTCCCCACCGACGCGTTCTGACCCGGCCCGGGCGGATGCGGGCCGCGACCCGGACGGGCGGCGCCTCTCTGAGCCGCGCCGGTCAGGTGACCAGGGCCGGGCGGCCCCGGCCGGGACTGCGCTGACCAGGTGTCAGCCGGCCGGTGTCCGTGGGCTGTTGGGGGCCTGAGTTCAGCGGGTCGCGTATGTGAGCACCCGCTCGCCGAGCAGTCCCTCCAGCGCGTCCAGCAGCGCCAGCGCGGCCTGGGCGACGGCGGCGGGCGGGCGGCCGGCCCGGGTGCGCTCGCCGATCTCCCGGAAGAGCTCCTCCTGGACCCAGCCGAGCTGGGCGGCGACCAGCCGGGGCAGCGGGTCGTCCGGGGCGGCGGCGGTCTCGGCAGCGAGGGCGGCGGCCAGTTCGGCCACCATCTCGTGCCGTATGGCGTCCAGCCGGGCCGCCAGGGCGGCCTCCCCGCGGACCATGTCCAGGAAGCGGCCGTAACCCAGGGTGAGACCCACCATCCGTTCGCCGTGCCGCAGTTCGCCGCGCAGCGCGGCGAAGACCGCGGCGGCGGCCGGCCGCCCGGCCGGCCGGGCGGCGACCATCTGCACCATGCGCTGGGCCGACGCCTGCTCCGGGTAGCAGACCAGGTCTTCCTTGGAGGGGAAGTAGGTGTAGACGCTGTTCACCGACACCTCGGCGGTACGCGCCACCTCGGCGATCGTCACCCGGCCGAAGCCCCGCTCCAGGAAGAGCCCGGTGGCGACCTCGGCGATGTGCCGCCGGGTGCGCCGCCGCTTCTCGTCGCGCAGCCCCAGGGCGAGGATCTCCTGCGCCCGGGTCGGCTCACGAAGGGGCGTACGCACGGTGCCGCGGGTGGTGTCGCTCACCCGGCCATCGTAGAACAGCGGCGGGCGGCGGCCGGTCCGGCCACCGCCCGCCGCTGACGCAGGACGGGTTCGGTCCGCCCGCTCAGGCCGCGACGGGCTTGCTGAGCACCCGCTTGATCAGCGGGGCCAGCGGCTTCTCCACCACGCGGTGCAGCGCGTAGGCGAGCAGGAGCATGAAGACCACCGTCGTCCCGAAGATCACGGTGGGCGGCAGGCTGGTGTGCTGCACCAGCTTGCCGATGACGACCCAGCCCAGGTGCTCGTGCACCAGGTAGAAGGGGTACGTCAGGGCGCCCGCGGTGGTCAGCCAGCGCCAGTTGAGGTTGGCGATCGGGGGCACCAGCGTCACCGCGATGACCGCGAGGAAGCCCAGCGCCAGCACGACGATCACCATCAGCTCGGAACGGTGGTGGAAGACATCCATGTTGGCCGGTGCCACCAGGCCCTTGACCTCTTCGCGCTGTCCGAGCAGGAAGCCGACCAGCACCACGCCCCAGGACAGGGCGTCGTGGCCGAACCGGTAGATGAGGTACATGCCCATGCCGGCGACGAAGAACGGCGCGTACTCGGGCATCAGGGCGAACTTCAGGAAGCTCTCGTCGGTGGCCTGGGCGTACAGCGCCAGCACCGTCCACACCGAGCAGAAGACCAGGACGCGCTTGCGGGTGGCGCCCGGCCACACCACGCACAGCGCGAAGAGGAGGTAGAACCGCATCTCGGCCCAGAGCGTCCAGCAGACGCCGAGCACCCGCTGTGCCCCGGCCGGCATCTGCAGCATGGTGAAGTTGACCAGCAGATCGGTGTTCGGGACCCGCTTGAGGCCGACGATCGCGAAGGCCACCGTGATGATGATCAGCGCCGCCCAGTACGCCGGGTAGAGCCGGGTGATCCGGGAGATCGCGAAGTCCTTGACGCTGCGGCCCCAGCCGCTCATGCAGATCACGAAGCCACTGATGATGAAGAAGATCTCAACGCCCAGCGGTCCGTAGGAGAACGGTCCGGCCAGGTGGGGGAAGACATGGCTCGGGGAGCGGCCCCAAGCCGTGGATATGTCCCCGCCGCGCCCGGCGTAGTGGTAGGCGCAGACCATCAGCGCGGCTATCAGCCGTAGTCCGTCAAGTGCGCGCAGCCGTCCCCTGGCCCGGCCGCCGCCCTTGGCGGACCCGGGTATGCCGGGGGTCACCTTCTCGGAGGCCGCCTTCTCGGGTGCCGCCGTCGGCAGCGGTTCCGCGGTGGTCGTCGAACCGCCCGCTCTGACGGATCCTTCGGCTGCCTCGGGGAGTTGCAGACTCATCGTGAGGTGGCTTTCTTGAGGGCGCGGGCGCGGCGGGCCACCCGGCGGACGGTTCGGTTGCGCGGTACGAACGCCAGCCGGGCCGGGACCACTCCGGGCAGTCCGAGGGAGGTGAGACGGCGGCGCTTGAAGTACGGCCAGGTGTCGTCGTTCAGATGATGCGTCAGCCAGGCTACGGCCTCTTCGCGCAACTGCGGATAGGCCTGCGCCTGCATGCAGTAGCCCACCGCGTGCAGCAGCGGCGTCAGTTCGGCCGCCACTCGCTGCGGGGACGGCGGCTGCCAGGCCTTGACCGCCTTGGTGTCCGCCAGGTCCGGGAGCATCGCGTGCACGATGGTGACCGGGATCCGGTTGCTGTTCTGATACGGCGTCAGCCGGTCCAGCAGGAGCTTGGTGCCGGTGCGGGCGACCGGGATGCCGTAGAGGACCGAGGCGGTCAGCAGCGCGGTGGAGAAGCAGCCGACGACCAGCGCGGGACGGGCCTTTTGGTAGACGACCTCGGCGAGCACCGGGGAGTTGAGCACCGTGAAGGTGGCACCGAGCCGCTCGGCCTCGGCCTTGAGCGGTTCCGTCCACTCGGCCGGGGCCGTCGGGTGCGGCTTGAAGACGATCTGCCGGTGGCCGAGCGCGGCGGCGCCCCGCACCATCGACAGGTGGAGCTTCTCCTCCTCGGCGGCGCTGATCAGACCCAGCGCCGACAGGTACTGCCCGAGCAGCAGCGCGGCGCCCTCGGGGACACCGTTCAGGTCGTCCCGGCCGGCGTCCATCGACGCCTCGGCGACCTCGGCGAGCACCTTGGTGAACTCCGCGGAGGGCACCACCTCGGACTCCACGCCGTGCTCGCTGAGCAGCATCGGGCGCAGCCCCGGCACCAGGTCGAGGTGGAGCAGCCGGTCGATCCGGGTGTCCACCAGCGCGCCCAGCTTGTTCCGGGTCGGACCGTACGACATCAGGCCGTCGGCGTAGACGGTGATGGGCGCGCCCTGGAAGACCGCGGCCACCGCCAGCGCCGGCTCGACCTGGATGGACTCCACGATCAGTTCGACCGCGTCGTCGCCGAGGTCCCACAGCATCCGGACGTACCGCTCCCAGATGGGGGTGTCGTCGGCGCGCGGGGCCCAGCCGCCGGGGTGCAGCGGGTGGATGGCCTCGTTCCAGGAGACCAGGCCGTCGAACCGGGAGCGCAGCGCGGCGAAGCCGGGGGCCTGGTCGAGCGGCGGGGTGATCTCCGGGATGGCCGCGTTGTTGCAGACCACCAGCAGCCGGCGGTCGGCGGCGGCGAAGGAGCCGGCGTCCAGAGCGGCGGCCAGTGTGGCGGCGCCGTAGAGAGTGGAGGCCAGGAAGAGCTGGGTGCGGGCCATCAGGCGACCTCCCCTTCGTTGTCGCGGGCGTCGAGATCGTCCTTGGCCTCGGCGGGCGGCCGGTTCGCCGCGGGCGCCGTCGAGGGCTGGTGCGGGACGGGCGCGGCGTTCGGGTCCTCGGCGCGGGACGGCCGCCGGCGCAGCCGCCGCAGCTTCGAACTGCGCTCCAGGTCCATGGAGTCCAGCGCTTCGGTGAGCACGTCCTGCGGCAGCTGGCGCAGCGCGGTGGCGCTCATCGACTTCAGCCGCCGGGCCACCGCCGGCTCGAACCGCTCGATGTTGTTGAGGTGGTGGGCGATGATCGCGCAGTAGGTGCGGACCGCCTTGGGCAGGAAGAGGTCCGCGTCGCGGTCCTTGGCCGTCTCGGCGATGACCTGGTCGAAGCTGCGGATGAAGTCGAGTTGACGCACGTCACCGATCTGGGTGAGTGAAGTGGCCACCCCGCGGCGGTAGAAGATCCCCATCAGCCCGGCGGCCACCGCGAAGGAGTCCGCCTCGCGGTGCAGCCGCCAGATCCACGGCCGGTCCTCGGCGGTGCGCAGCCCGTGCGGGAAGTGCAGCAACCCCCGGTCCACCAGGCGGCGGTGGTAGATGCCGGCCCAGGCGTAGGGGTAGTCGACCGAGGTGGAGCGGTCCGCGGGCAGGATCGCGTCACGTGCCTTGAGAGCGACCCCGCGGCGGCCGTGCGGCACCCGGATGATGTTGCGCACCGAGCCGGTGCACTGGACGTGGTCGACCCGTACGAAGTCGGTGTCCAGTGCCTCGATCGAGGCGAGCAGCTTCGGCAGATAGCCGGGGCCGTACCAGTCGTCGCCGTCGAGGAAGGTGAGGTACTCGCCGCGTGCCGCGTCGATTCCGGTGTTGCGCGCGGTGGCCAGGCCCCCGTTCTTCTCGTGCCGGACGAGTCTGGCGCCCGGCAGGGAGTCCAGCGCCTGCTCCAGGATCACCGGAGTACGGTCGGTCGAGGCATCGTCCACGAGTACGAACTCGTAATCGGGATCGGCGTTCGCCCGGAGGCTGCGCAGAGTGTCCGATGCGTACTGCTGGACGTTGTAAAAGGGCACGACGACGGAGAGCTTGACCACTCCCGTACATTAGACCGTCCGGATGCCCTCTGAGTCGGCACCGATGAAACTTCTAGGTGAACGGAAGGTGTCGGGATTATAACGGAGCATGGTCGCGACGACCTGCCCAACGGTCAGGATCCGTCCAACGACCCCCAAAGTCGCGGCCCCCTGTTTACCTCGCGTTGGCCGATTATTAGTACGCCGAACCCAACTGCTTCCTACGCTCGTGGTGTGCCCCGAAGTAACTCCGGCCCCATGAGGGTCACCGTGATCGCCGACTCGGACACCCGGTGGAAGTGGGGCGCGCTGACCGCGCGCCGCATCGACCCCGATGCCCGGCTCGACGCTCGCCTGCTGCGCGGCCGGGCCACCCCCACCCCCCGCCAGCTCTCCGAACTGGGCATCCCCGCCGACTCGATGGTCGAGGCGACCGCCGCCGAGATCCTGGCGGGCACCAATGCCGACAGCTGCGACGTGGTGGTCATCTCCTGTGTCGGCGGCACCGTGCAGGCACTGCTGCACGGCCTCAACCGGGCCTGGGAGGGGCACGCCTCACGCCCGGTCGTGGTCACCGGCTACGTCGGCGTTGTCTACGAAAAACTGGCCGACGGACTGCTGCTGCGGGCCGGCGCCGACGTGGTGCTGGCGAACAGCGCGGACGACGCCCGCCGCTTCCGCGAGGTGTACGAGGGTGTGGGACATCCCACAGACGCCATCGTGGAGACGGCGCTGCCGTTCCTCGGCGGCGAGCCCTACCGGCCGGACGGCACCCGCCGGTTCACGGTCACCTTCGCCGTGCAGCCGTCGGTCCCCGAGAGCCGCAAGGACCGTCTGCACGTGCTGCGCCGGACCGTGGAGCACGCCCGCCGGCACCCCGAGCGCGACGTCCTGGTCAAGCTCAGGAGCAAGCCGGGCGAGCACACCACGCACATCGAGGAGCAGCCCTACCAGAAGCTGGTTGCCTCCCTGGATCCGCCGCAGAACCTGCAGCTGGTCTACGGGAACATGGGTGAAGTGCTGGACCGCACCGACCTGTTGGTGACGGTCAGCTCCACCGCGGCACTGGAGTCGCTGCACCGGCGGATCCCCACCGCGATCCTCACCGACATGGGCATCCGCGAGTCGCTGGGCAACCACCACTTCCTCGGCTCGGGCTGCTTCGCGTCGTGGGACGAACTCGACGACGGCCACCTGCCGGAGGCCGACCGGGCGTGGACCGCCGCGCACGGCGTCGGCGGCGGCGATCCGTACGCCGCGCTGCGGGCCCGGGTGGGCGCGCTGCTCGAAGCTCCGGAACTGCCCCGTCTTTCCCCCTACTACACATTGCGCACCGCTCCCGGGTATCTTCCCGGTGTCCTTGCCCGGCACGGCCTGGACCCCAAGGGCGAGCCGATCGGCGGCTTCGCACCGCGCGAGCCGGGCCCGGTCCGCAAGGCCGTCCACGACATGGTGCGCAACTCCGCGAGGACTGCGTACCGGCAGGGCGTCCAGCGGGTCGCGCCGGTGATCCGCCGCTGGGGACAGCTGTGAGAAACGACACGTCTTCGGGCGCCGGGCGGATGGCTGCGGCACGCTCAGCGGACGCGGTCGACGCGTTTGCCGGCGTCCCTTGCACTGCCGAAGACCAGGCACCGCCGGAGCCGCCGGTGCCCGTTATGACAGGAGTCACCCCATGACCAGCGAACCGGCCGCGCCCGCCCCGCGCGTACTGGCCGTCATCCCCGCCCGCGGCGGGTCCAAGGGCGTCCCCGGCAAGAACCTCGCGGCCGTCGGCGGTATTCCGCTGGTGGCCCGGGCGGTGCTCGCCTGCACCTGTTCCCGCCGGGTCAGCGACGTGGTGGTCTCCACCGACGACCCGTCGATAGCCGAGGTCGCCCGGACCGCCGGCGCCCAGGTGGTGCTGCGGCCGGTCGCCATCGCCGGCGACACCGCGACCAGCGAGGCCGCGGTGCTGCACGCCATGGACGCGTACGAGGAGAAGGCCGGCGCCGCCACCGACGTGGTGATCCTGGTGCAGTGCACCAGCCCGTTCATCACCAGCGAGGAGATCGACGGCGTGGTGGCCGCGGTCACCGACGGCGGCGCCGACACCGCGCACACCGTCGCGCCCTTCCACGGCTTCGTGTGGCGTGAGTCCGACGCGGTGAGCGGCGGTACGATCACCGGGTCCGGCGAGGCGCCGGCCGGGACGTCCACCGAAGCCGCAACCGACGGCGGTGCCTTCGGCGTCAACCACGACAAGGCCACCCGGCCCCGCCGCCAGGACCGCCCCCAGGATCTGCTGGAGACCGGAGCCGCGTACGCGATGCGCGCCGCCGGCTTCCGGACCGCCGGCCACCGCTTCTTCGGCCGTACCGCCCTCGTCCGTACCGACCCCGCCCGGGTGCTGGAGATCGACGAACCCGCCGATCTCGAACGCGCCCGCGCACTGGCCCCGCTGCTCGACCCGCGCGCGGCCACCCCGACCCGCGACGACATCGACGCGGTCGTCATCGACTTCGACGGCACCCAGACCGACGACCGGGTGCTGATCGATGCGGAGGGCAACGAGACCGTCTCCGTGCACCGCGGCGACGGACTCGGGATCGCGGCCCTGCGCCGTGCGGGCCTGCCCGTACTGATCCTGTCCACCGAGACCAATCCGGTCGTCGCCGCCCGGGCCCGCAAGCTCCAGGTCCCGGTACTGCACGGCATCGACCGCAAGGACCTCGCGCTCAAGCAGTGGTGCGAGGAGAACGGCATCGCGCCGGAGCGGGTGCTCTACGCCGGCAACGACGTCAACGACCTGGGCTGCTTCGGCCTGGTCGGCTGGCCCGTCGCCGTCGCCGGAGCGCACGACGTGGTACGGGCCGCCGCCCGTGCTGTCACCACCGCCCACGGCGGTTATGGGGCGATCCGTGAGATCGCCGCATGGCTGCTCGGTCCCACTCTCGCTCGCTGATCGCTGAACGCTGACGGCGTTTCACGAAGTCCAGAACCCCCTGAATACCTAAGGAACACCCCCGTGGCCTCTATCCCGGCAACTCTCCCCGCCAACCTCCGCGCCGTCGGCTCCCGCCACATCGGCAACGGTCAGCCTGTCTACGTGACCGGCGAGATCGGCATCAACCACAACGGCGACCTGGAGAACGCGTTCGCCCTGATCGACGCGGCCGTGGCCGCGGGCTGCGACGCGGTCAAGTTCCAGAAGCGCACCCCGGAGATCTGCACCCCCCGCGACCAGTGGGAGATCGAGCGCGACACCCCCTGGGGCCGGATGACGTACATCGACTACCGCCACCGCGTGGAGTTCGACGAGGACGGCTACCGCGCCATCGACGAGTACTGCCGCAAGCGCGGCATCGACTGGTTCGCCTCCCCGTGGGACGTCCCGTCGGTCGAGTTCCTGGAGAAGTTCGACATCCCGGCGCACAAGGTCGCCTCCGCCTGCCTCACCGACGACGACCTGCTGCGTGCCATGCGCGCCACCGGCCGTACCGTCATCCTCTCCACCGGCATGTCGACGCCGAAGCAGATCCGGCACGCGGTCGAGGTGCTCGGCAGCGACAACATCGTGCTCTGCCACGCCACGTCGACCTACCCGGCGAAGAACGAAGAGCTCAACCTGCGGATGATCAACACCCTGCAGTCCGAGTACCCGAACGTGCCGGTCGGCTACTCCGGTCACGAGGTCGGCCTGCAGACCACGCTCGCCGCGGTCGCGCTCGGCGCGGTCTTCGTGGAGCGCCACATCACCCTCGACCGCGCGATGTGGGGCTCCGACCAGGCCGCGTCCGTCGAGTCGCAGGGCCTTGACCGGCTGGTCCGCGACATCCGCATCATCGAGGCGGCGCTCGGTGACGGCGTCAAGAAGGTCTACGAGGGCGAGCTGGGCCCGATGAAGAAGCTGCGCCGCGTCAGCGGTGTGGTCGCCGACGCGGAGGCCGCGGCCGCCGCCAACGCCAACGCCGAGGGCGCGTCGGTCTGATCCGCCATGGGCGGTGGGGATCGCGGGACCGGTGCTCCGGATGACGGGCCGGGTCCTTCCGGTCACCGGGCCGGACCACCGCAGGACGTCGCCGGATTCCGGACGGAACTCCGGACGGCACAAGCACAAGGGACGAGGACGAGGCAATGAAAGCAAGACTCGCGCTCGGCAAGGGTCGGTCATCGGCGGCGGGCTCCGGCCCGGTCGCCCTGGTCGAATCCCCCGTACAGCTGCTGAACGTCCTGGAGTGGGCGCATGTGCGCCCGCCGGTGATACCCCCGATCCCCGCCGCCCGTGAGGGCCGTACCGAGGACGCCAAGGCCACCAAGGCCGTCAAGGATGCCAAAAGCGCCAAGGACGCCAAGGACGCCAAGGACGCCGCCCGGGCGGCGCAGCCGCTCACCGTGGTGGTGCTCTCCCCGGCCGACCCGATAAGCCGTGGCCAGCTGCGCCGGATGGCCGAACTCGCCCGCGACGAGGGCGTGATCGTCCGCTGGTACGAGGCCCGCGGCGGTGAGGGCCGCCGCAACGGCCTGCTGCACACCGCCGTCACCCTGGCGCCGCTGCTGCTGCGGGTGCGCCGGCTGGTGATCGGCGACCCGTTCTCCCGGCTGGTGCAGGTGCTGCTGCCGCTGTGCCGCGCCAAGGAGCTGACCGTGGTGGACGACGGCACCGCCACCATGGAGTTCACCGAAATCCTGGCCCGTGGCGGCCGGCTGGTGCGCTGGCACCGCAGCGGGCACCGCAGGTCGCCGGCGGACGCCGCGTTCGGCCTGTTCGCCTCGGCGGCGCGGCGCCGGCTCACCCCCGGCAAGCGGCGCAGCATCGAGCTCTTCAGCGCGATGCCGGCCAGCCCGCCGCCCGGGATGGCACTGCGCACCAACCGCTTCGCCTGGACCCGCAGCCGGTTCGGGCCGCCGCACGTCCTGGACGGCACCGACCTGATCGGCACCTCGCTGGTCGAGACCGGGGTGGTGGACCCCGCGCAGTACCTGGCCGTGGTCCGCTCGCTGGCCGAACAGCACGGTGCCAAGCGGTACTTCGCGCACCGCCGGGAGGCCGTGGACAAGCTGCACCTGCTCGCCACCGAGACGGGTCTGGAGATCGTCCGTCCGGACCTGCCGCTGGAGCTGGTGGCCCGGCGCGGGCCGATCGGCCGGACCGTCCTGTCCTTCCCGTCCACGGTGGTGCACACGCTGCCGCTGGCGCTGGCCGGGACCGAAGTGCGGCTGGTGGTGGTGGACATCGACCAGGAGTGGCTGACCGCGCAGGCGTCACCGCGGGCGCAGTCCTTCCTGAGCGGGATCACGCACACCGCACGGGATCTGCACGGGCTGCCCGCGGCGGATTCACCGAGTCCGGCGTAGGGGCCCCACGAATCTCGTTCGCCCGCAGGCAAGGCGGACTTCATCCCTGGATCATGTGTATGGGGTTGGGTGCGGGGATGGCGGGGAGTTTACGCGGATCGGTGCGCGTGGCAGTCGTTTCGGGCGGTGGTCTGGACGGCGACTCACGTGCGCTCAGGGTGGCCCGCGCCGCGACGGCGGCCGGCTACCGGGTGACGCTGATCGGCCGGGCGCCCGCCACGGTCGCCCTGCCGGGCGTCGAGGTGCGGCAGGTGACCGTCCGCGATGTGCTGCGCACCCACCGGGAGGTGCGGCCGCGGCCCGGGCTGCGGTGGCCGCTGGCGTACCGGAGTTCGGCCGCCTACGACCACCGCACCACCCAACTGGCGGCCCGGCGCGCGCTGCTGACCACCCGCAGTGCCGAACTGGCCGTCGTCCACCGGCCCTTGCCGCTGCTCGTGGCCGCCCGCGCCGGACACGCGCTGGCCTGGCTGCGGCACGGCATCCGGTTCGGCTGGACCAGGACCCGGGCGGCCCAGTACCGGGCCGCGGTACGCCGCCGCAGGCGCCCGGACGGGCGGTTGGACAACCTCACCACCGAGGTGGCCCGGCTGCTGCTGGGCCGCCGGGCCTGGCGGCGGCTCGACCCGGGCCTGCTGGACGAGGAGATCGCGTACGGGCCGGTGCTCGACGCGGTCCGCCCGCACCTCATCCACGCGCTCGGCCACCGCGCGCTGGCACCGGCCGTCCGGGCCGCGCTGCGGGCCGAGGCGGCCGGGCACCGGATCGAAGTGGTCTGGGACGCGCCGCCCCGGGTCCCCGGGCAGACCCGCAGGGACACGGTCGCCGCCGACGCGCTGCTGCGGACCTTCGCCCGCGAGGCCGACGGCGTGGTCACCGTCGGCCACCGCCTCGCCGGCGAACTCACCCTGCACCACGGCCTGTCGACCACCCCCGCGGTGGTCCGCAACGCCCCGCCGCTGGTCCCGGCCGGCCGGGACCACCCGCACGGCGTCCGCGACCGCTGCCGGCTCGGCGCCGAGATCCCGCTCCTGGTCCACACCGGGCCGGTCACCCCGGACCGCGGCCCGGCCACCGTCATCGAGGCGCTCCCCAAGCTCTACGACCTGCACGCCGCCTTCGTCGTCCCCGACCCGGACGCCGAGGAGCTGACCGCCCTGCGCGAGCGCGCCGCCCAACTGGGCGTGCACGCACGGCTGCACGTCCTGCCGTACGTACCGGTCGAGGAGATCCCGTCCTTCCTGGCCTCGGCCGACATCGGGGTCCTGCCGGTCCACCAACTCCCGCACCACCAGGCCGTGCTGGCGTCCCGCTACCTCGAATACGCGCACGCCCGGCTGCCGGTGGTGGTCAGCGACGTGCGCGCGATGGCCGCGGCCACCCTCGAACTCGGCAACGGCGAAGTCTTCCGGGCCCGTGACACCGCCGACTTCGTCCGCGCGGTGGGCGCGGTCCTCACCAACCCGCGGCGCTACCGCAAGGCGTACGACCGCGTCGATGTGCTGCGCCAGTGGTCCTGGGAGACGGAGTCCACGCCCCTGCTGGACCTGTACGCGCGGCTGCTGGGACCGCGCCGGTAGCCGGTGGCGCCGCCCGCGCCCCGGGACCGGCCCGCCACAGGTAGCCGACCGGCGGCAGGACGTCGTCCGGAAGTGGCGCCGGCGTTCCCGGCGGGGAAGCGGACAGGTGTAACACAGGGGTCCTAAGGTGGGCGTCCCCGGCGGCGTTGCCTGGCAGGGCGGTGCGTCGTTGGGGGTGACATCGGGTAGTGGGCCCGGGCCCCAAAAGGGTGGGCATGCCCCTGAGGATGATCCGGTATGCGCCGAACAGGCGGCTTCTTCTCCTCGTGCAGCACCACATTTTTCCCGAGCATGGAAGAGGAGCCCGGTCGTGAGGCATACGCTGACTGAGGTGAACGACGACTCACCCATGGACGCCCCCGCCGCGCGGGCCGGCGTGCTCTCGCAGGATCTGCGCGCCGAGCTGATCGCCTTCCGGCGTGACCTGCACCGCCACCCCGAGCTGGCGCGGCAGGAGGTCAGGACCACCGAGAAGGTACGGGCCCGGCTGGAGCAGGCCGGCCTCGCCCCGAAGGTGCTGCCGAACGGCACCGGCGTGGTCTGCGACATCGGCCCGGACGACCCGGCCCGCAAGCGGCTGGCGCTCCGCGCCGACCTGGACGCGCTGCCGGTGCCGGACATGAAGAAGGACGCCCCGTACCGCTCCACCGTGGACGGCCGCTCCCACGCCTGCGGCCACGACGTGCACACCAGCATCCTGCTCGGCGCCGGCCTGGTGCTGGCCGGCCTGAACGAGCAGGGCCGGCTGACACGTCCGGTCCGCCTGGTCTTCCAGGCCGCGGAGGAGATCATGCCGGGCGGCGCGCTCGACGCCATCAAGGCCGGGGTCCTCAACGGGGTGGAGCGTATCTTCGCCGTGCACTGCGACCCCAAGGTGACCGTCGGCCGGATCGGCCTGCGGCAGGGCCCCATCACCTCAGCCGCCGACCGGCTCAAGCTCGTCCTGGACGGCCCCGGCGGCCACAGCGCCCGCCCGCACCTGACCACCGACCTGGTGATGGCCGCCGCCAAGCTCGCCACCGAGCTGCCCGCCGCCCTCAACCGCCGGGTCGACCCGCGCGCCGGCCTGAGCATCGTGTGGGGCCGTATCGAGGCCGGCCACGCCGCCAACGTTATCCCGCAGCACGCCGAGATCGAGGGCACCGTCCGCTGCCTCGACACCACCGCCTGGCGCGACGCCCCCGACCTGGTCCACGAGGTGATCGACCAGATCGCGGCGATCTACCGGGCCAAGTGCGAGATCACCTACCAGCGAGGGGTGCCGCCGGTGGACAACGAGGCGGCCTCGGTGGAGCTGCTGCGGGAGGCGATGACCGCGCGGTTCGGCGCGCAGGCCATCGAGGACACCGAGCAGAGCCTGGGCGGTGAGGACTTCTCCTGGTACCTGGAGCAGGTCCCCGGCGCCCTGGCCCGGCTCGGGGTGCGGGCGGTCGGCGACACCGCGCCGCACGATCTGCACCAAGGGGACTTCGACGTGGACGAGGGTGCCATCGCGGTGGGCGTCGAGCTCTTCACCGCGGTGGCGCTCCTGTCCTGAGGACCGCCGGGAGCGCGGTTCCGGCCGCCCGGAACGGGCCGCGAACTGCGCTCCTGACAACGGGTGAAGTATCCATTACGGGGGCTTCACCTGGCGGAAATGCGTCGATCCGATAACGGGTCTTCATTCGGTCTTTACCTGACATCTACGCGCGTTAAGCTCCGGCTTAGCCAGCGCCGGACGGGGCGCTTTTAACTGAAGGGGACCCTCTTGCGCCGGGTATCCAAGATCGCTGCCGCGGGTGTGGTTTCCGCGGCCCTCGCGCTGACCGCGACCGCGTGTGGCAGCAGTTCCACCTCGGACAGTGGCAAGAACAAGGGCGTCGGGATGGCCTACGACGTCGGCGGTCGTGGCGACCACTCCTTCAACGACTCCGCCGCCCGCGGTATGGACAAGGCCGACAAAGAGTTCAAGCTCGGCACCAAGGAGCTGACCGCCAGCAACGGCGAGACGGAGTCCGACCGCGAGCAGCGGCTCGACTCGCTGGCCGCGGCCGGCTACAACCCCGTCGTCGCGGTGGGCTTCACCTACGGCGAGGCGGTCACCGCCATCGCCAAGAAGTACCCCAAGACCACCTTCGGTCTGGTCGACTCCGTGGTGGACGCCCCGAACGTCGACAGCATGGTGTTCGCCACCGAGCAGAGCTCGTACCTCGCCGGTGTCGCCGCGGCCCTGAAGACCAAGACCGACAAGGTCGGCTTCATCGGCGGTGTGCACAACACCCTGATCGGCACCTTCGACGCCGGCTTCGCGCAGGGCGTCAAGGACACCAAGCCGTCGGTCACGGTCACCCGGCAGTACCTCTACGAGACCGACACCAAGGGCTTCGCCGACCCGACGTCGGCCCAGGGCAAGGCCCAGGGCATGCTCGACAGCGGCATCGACGTCATCTACACCGCAGCCGGCCTGTCCGGTGACGGTTCGATCCAGGCGGTGGCGGGCAAGCCCGGCGCCTGGGCGATCGGTGTCGACTCCGACCAGTACCAGGACACGGCACTGGCCAAGTACAAGAACAGCATCCTCACCTCGGCGATCAAGAACGTCGACGTGGCGGTGTACGACCTGATCAGTTCCGTGCACGACGGCAAGCCGAAGACCGGCACCAACTCCTACGACCTGGCCAACGGCGGTGTTTCGCTGGCGACCTCGGGCGGATTCATCACCGATATCCAGTCGCAGCTGGACGCGGCCAAGCAGAAGATCATCTCCAAGTCGATCACGGTCAGCTCCACTCCGTGACCTCGATCGTCTGAGAGATACGTGACCATGAGGCTCGGCGGGGGTTGCGGAAGCGCCCCCGCCGGGCCTCGTTCCCTGTCCGGCAGCTGTGAACGCCGGAACCGGATCGCCGCGTGCCCCCACCGGACCCCCAGCCGGAAGATCAAGCTACGCGCGTAGCTTCATCTTCACGCGATACGTTCGCCCCCACCGCCTGCCCGAGCCTTTCCCGCGAGGAGAGTGCGCCATCAACGCGTCCAAGAGTCCACCCACGCCGTCCGTCGAACTGCGCGGGATCACCAAGCGCTTCCCCGGCGTCGTCGCCAACCACGACATCGACATCACCGTGCGAGCCGGCACCGTGCACGCCCTCGTGGGCGAGAACGGCGCCGGCAAGTCCACGCTGATGAAGATCCTCTACGGCATGCAGAAGCCGGACGAGGGCACCATCGCCATCAACGGCGAGCAGGTCAGCTTCGGCGACCCCGGCGACGCGATCGCCCGCGGGATCGGCATGGTGCACCAGCACTTCATGCTCGCCGACAACCTCACCGTGCTGGAGAACGTCGTCCTCGGCAGCGAGAAGCTGTTCGGGATCGGCGGCCGGGCGCGGAACAAGATCCGCGAGATCTCCGACGCGTACGGGCTCGGGGTGAAGCCGGACGCGCTGGTCGAGGATCTCGGCGTCGCCGACCGGCAGCGGGTGGAGATCCTCAAGGTGCTCTACCGCGGCGCCCGGATCCTGATCCTGGACGAGCCCACCGCGGTCCTGGTGCCGCAGGAGGTCGACGCGCTCTTCGACAACCTGCGCGGACTGAAGTCCGAGGGCCTGACCGTCATCTTCATCTCGCACAAGCTCGGCGAGGTGCTGTCGGTCGCCGACGAGATCACCGTCATCCGGCGCGGTACGACGGTCGGCGAGGTGGACCCGGCGAACACCACCACCAAGCAGCTCGCCGAGCTGATGGTCGGCAGTGAACTCCCCTCGCCGGAGACCCGGGAGTCCACGGTCACCACCGAGCCGATGCTGACCGTGGAGGGGCTGCGGCTGGCCGCGGTCGACCCGGACGGCATCGAGCGGATCGTGCTGGACGAGATCGGCTTCACCATTCACAAGGGTGAGGTGCTCGGCGTCGCAGGCGTCGAGGGCAACGGCCAGGCCGAACTCGTCGAGGCCATCATGGGCATGCGGGTGCCGGACGCCGGCGCGGTGACGCTCGACGGCCGCGACATCACGCACGCGCCCACCCGCAAGCGGCGCGAGGACGGCATCGGGTACATCCCCGAGGACCGCCACCGGCACGGCCTGCTGCTGGAGGCGCCGCTGTGGGAGAACCGCATCCTCGGCCATGTCACCGAACGCCCCAACAGCCGCGGCTTCCTGATCGAGCCGGGTGCGGCCCGCCGTGACACCGAGCGGATCGTGACCGAGTACGACGTCCGTACCCCCGGCATCGAGGTCACCGCGGCCTCGCTCTCCGGCGGCAACCAGCAGAAGCTGATCGTCGGCCGGGAGATGAGCCACCTGCCCAAGCTCCTGATAGCCGCGCACCCCACCCGGGGCGTGGATGTCGGCGCCCAGGCGCAGATCTGGGACCAGATCCGTGAGGCGCGGCGCGAAGGTCTCGCGGTGCTGCTGATCTCCGCCGACCTGGACGAGCTGATCGGCCTCTCGGACACGCTGCGGGTGATGTACCGCGGCAAGCTGGTCGCGGACGCCGACCCGGCGACGATCACCCCGGAGGAGCTGGGCTCGGCCATGACCGGCGCCGCCTCCGGACACCTGGAGGCCGACGAGAGCGCCACCGGGCAGGCCGGCGCAGAAGCCGCCGGAGCGCCACCTGAGGCACCTGAGGCACCGGAAGGGTCCGAGGGATCCGGGGGAGAGGACCGATGAAGAAGTTCGACAAGGACCGGCTGATCCTCGGGATCGCCGCACCCGTGCTGGCCGTCATCGGCGCGCTGATCGTCACCGCGCTCGTCCTGCTGGCCACCGGCAAGGAACCCTTCCACGCCTTCAACGTGATGGTGGACTACGGCAGCAAGTCCGACAGCCAGGTCTACATCCTCAACAAAGCCACCACGTACTACCTCGCCGGCCTCGCGGTCGCCGTCGGCTTCCGGATGAACCTGTTCAACATCGGCGTCGACGGCCAGTACCGCCTCGCCGCCTTCTTCGCCGCCGCCGTCGGCGGCGCGCTGTCGATCCCCGGCCCGATCCAGATCATCCTGATCATCGTCACCGCGATGGTGGTCGGCGCGCTCTGGGCCGCCATCGCCGGCGTCCTCAAAGTCACCCGGGGCGTCAGCGAGGTCATCTCCACGATCATGCTCAACTCGATCGCGGGCATCGTGATCGGGTACTTCCTGCAGGGCGGCAGACTCGGCGTGCTCGACAAGGACGCCAACATGGTGTCCACCAAGCCGCTGCCGTCCTCCAGCCACCTCTTCAACTTCTCCACCGCCACCGGCCCGGTCTACGGCTTCATCGTCTTCGCGGTGCTGGCCGGCCTCCTGTACTGGTTCGGCCTGTCCCGGACCCGCTTCGGCTTCGACCTGCGGGCCGTCGGCCGCTCCGAGCCGGCCGCCCAGGCCAGCGGGGTGAACGTCAAGCGGATGGTGATCACCAGCATGCTCATCTCCGGCGCCATGGCCGGCCTGGTCGGCATGCCCACCCTGCTCAACCAGTCGCACGACTACGGCACCGACTTCCCCACCGGCATCGGCTTCACCGGTATCGCGGTCGCCCTGCTCGGCCGGAACAACCCGATCGGCATCGGGGTCGGCGCCCTGCTCTGGGCGTTCCTGGAACGCGCCGCCAACGGGCTGGAGTTCGAGGGGTACGACAAGGAGATCGTCGGCGTCATCCAGGGCGTCATCGTGCTCGCGGTCGTCATCGCGTACGAACTGGTCCGCCGCTACGGCCTGACCCGGCAGCAACGTCAAGTGGGTGCCGAACTCGCCGCGGCCAGCGGCTCCGACGACAAGCAGGAGGTGACGGCGTGACTGCCACCGCGACCCAGACCCCGCCGCCCGCGGCGCCCCGCCTCAGCGGTGGCCGGGGCGGCCGGTTCAAGCTCACCTACCCGGTGGTCCTGCTGATCATCGCCGCCGCGCTGATCCTGGTCTCGGCGGTCCGGGCCATCACCGGCGCCGACGACGTCACCTCCGCAGGACAGGTGGCGGGCGCGCTCTCCGGCGCGGTGCCGATCGGCCTGGCCGGACTGGCCGGCCTCTGGTCGGAACGGGCCGGCGTGGTCAACATCGGCCTCGAAGGCATGATGATCCTCGGTACCTTCTTCGGCGCGTGGGCGGGCTGGCAGACCAACCCGTGGCTCGGCGTGCTGGCCGGGGTCATCGGCGGCGCGCTCGGCGGGCTGGTGCACGCGATCGTCACCGTCACCTTCGGCGTGGACCACATCATCGCCGGTGTGGCCATGAACATCCTCGCCACCGGGGTCGCCGCGTACCTCGCCAAGCGGCTCTTCAACGTCGGCGAGGCGGCGCAGAAGGGCGGTACGCCCAAGCAGTCGCCACCGATCAAGGACATCAAGCACTTCACCGTGCCCGGCCTCTCGCACTGGCTGGCCACGCTGGAGGGCCACCACTGGTTCCTCGTCTCCGACCTGGCCGGGATCATCGGCGGCCTCGTCACCAACATCTCGTCGCTGACGCTGATAGCACTGGTGCTCTTCGTCGCCACCTTCTTCATCCTGTGGCGTACGCCGTTCGGGCTGCGGCTGCGGTCCTGCGGTGAGAACCCCGTGGCGGCCGAGTCGTTGGGCGTCAATGTGTACACCTACAAGTACGTCGCGGTGATCATCTCGGGCGCGCTGGCCGGCCTCGGCGGCGTGTTCCTGGCGATCGGCACCCACTTCTATCTCGAAGGACAGACCGGCGGCCGGGGTTACATTGGTCTGGCCGCGATGATCTTCGGCAACTGGCGGCCCGGCGGACTCGCCGCGGGCGCCGGGCTCTTCGGCTACGCGGACAGCCTGCAGCTGCGCAACGGCGGCCCCTCGGTGCACGCCCTGCTGCTCCTGCTGGCGCTGCTGCTGCTGGCCATGGCGGTCTGGAAGTTCTACCGCGGGGCGAAGATCAGCTCGGTCATCGCGCTGGGCTTCGCGGTGCTCCTGTCCGTGTGGTACATGCTCACCGACTCGGTGCCGGACGAGGTCGTGCAGGCCACGCCGTACGTCGCGACGCTGCTGGTGATGGGCCTGTCCGCGCAGCGGCTGCGCATGCCGAAGGCGGACGGACTGCCGTACCGGAAGGGGCAGGGCGGATGACCGGCACCGACGCCGGAACCGGCACCGCCATCGACTGGGAGGCGCTGCGCCGGGCCGCCCGGGAGGCCATGGAGCGGGCCTATGTGCCGTACTCCAAGTTCCCGGTCGGTGCGGCGGCGATCACCGACGACGGCCGGACCGTCATCGGCTGCAACGTGGAGAACGCCTCGTACGGGGTGTCGCTCTGTGCCGAGTGCGGCCTGGTCTCGGCGCTGCACGCCTCCGGGGGCGGCCGGCTGGTCGCCTTCACCTGCTCGGACCTGCGGGGCAACGTCCTGATGCCCTGCGGGCGGTGCCGCCAGCTGCTGTGGGAGCACGGCGGCCCCGCCCTGCTGGTCGACACGGTCCGGGGGGTGCGCCCGATGAGCGAGGTCCTCCCGGACGCCTTCGGCCCCTCCGACCTGACCCGCTAGCTCGCCCGCCCCGCCGGCCCGGGCCCACCAGGTCCGGGCCGGCGGGGCCGGGGGCCGGGGCCGGGGTCGGGCCGCCGGGCCTGGTCCCGGGCGCGCGTAACTCCATTCGTTCTACTCGCTGGGAAGTTGTTGTCGTGGACGTCATTTCCGTCATCCGTACCAAGCGTGACCGCGGTCGGCTCAGCGACGAGCAGATCGACTGGGTGATCGACGCGTACACCCGGGGGACCGTCGCGGACGAGCAGATGTCGGCGCTCGCGATGGCGATCCTGCTCAACGGGATGGACCGCGCGGAGATCGCCCGCTGGACGGCGGCGATGATCGCCTCGGGGGAGCGGATGGACTTCTCCGGGCTGGCCCGGCCCACCGCCGACAAGCACTCGACCGGCGGCGTCGGCGACAAGATCACCCTGCCGCTGGCGCCGCTGGTCGCCGCCTGCGGTGCGGCCGTGCCGCAGCTGTCCGGCCGCGGCCTCGGCCACACCGGCGGCACCCTCGACAAGCTGGAGTCCATCCCCGGCTGGCGGGCCTCGCTCTCCAACGAGGAACTGCTCGCGGTGCTCGGCGACGTGGGCGCGGTGATCTGCGCCGCCGGGGACGGGCTCGCGCCCGCCGACAAGAAGCTGTACGCGCTGCGGGATGTCACCGGGACGGTGGAGGCGATCCCGCTGATCGCCTCCTCCATTATGTCCAAGAAGATCGCCGAGGGCACCGGCTCGCTGGTGCTCGACGTGAAGGTGGGCTCCGGCGCCTTTATGAAGTCCCTCGCCGACGCACGGGAGTTGGCGTCCACCATGGTCGGGCTCGGCACCGACCACGGGGTGCGGACGGTGGCCCTGCTCACCGACATGTCGGTGCCGCTCGGCCGCACCGCGGGCAACGCGCTCGAAGTGCGGGAATCCGTCGAGGTGCTGGCCGGCGGCGGACCCGCCGACGTGGTCGAACTCACCCTGGCGCTGGCCCGCGAGATGCTGGACGCGGCCGGCCTGCCGGACGCCGACCCCGCCAAGGCGCTCGCCGACGGCTCGGCGATGGACGTGTGGCGGCGGATGATCGCGGCCCAGGGCGGCGACCCGGACGCGGAACTGCCACGGGCCCGGGAGACACAGGTCGTCACCGCGGCCTCCTCAGGGGTGCTCACCGGACTGGACGCCTACGCGGTCGGGGTCGCCGCCTGGCGGCTCGGCGCCGGCCGGGCCCGCAAGGAGGACGCCGTCCAGGCCGGCGCGGGCGTCGAACTGCACGCGAAGCCCGGTGACCCGGTGACCGCCGGGCAGCCCCTGCTCACCCTGCACACCGACACCCCGGAGAAGTTCGCCTACGCGCAGGAGGCGTTGGCCGGCGCGGCCGTCATCTCCCCGGAGGGCGGGGCCATTTCACGGCCGATCGTGCTGGACCGGATCGCCTGAGCCGGCCGCCGGGCCCGGTCCGGCTGTGTGATGATCGCCGGATGAGAACGGGGAAAGGGCTGCCGGCCCTGGGACTTGCGCTGCTGGTGGCGGGCTGCGGGACCCAGTCCGCGGCGGACGCGGGGGCGGGACCGTCACCGGTACGGACCACGCCGGACTTCCGGGTGCACGCCGACACGCTGCCGCCGGACGGCGGTCTGCCCACAGGGAAGCTCCCCGTGACACCGGCGCCCGGGCTGTCGGGGCTCTCCGTGACCCCCGCGCCTGGGGCGTCCGGGCGCCCCGGCAGCCCTGAAGAGCCGTGCCCCGAGGGCGGGTTGCGGGTCACCGCGAGCGGGGTGGACGGCGCCATGGGACTGCGGGCGGTGACGGTCACCGCGGCGAACTGCGCCGCCGCGTCCGTCGCACTCGACGGCTACCCGCTCCTGCGGGTGCTGGACGCGCAGGGCGCCCCGTACGACGTCACGGTGCACCACGGGCCCTCGGTGCCGGGCAGCAGCGCGGTGCCCGACCCGGGACCCCACCGGATCACCCTCACGGCCGGTCAGCGGGCCACGGCCGTTCTCATCTGGCGGAACACCCTGACCCTGTCGGACGACCCGAACCAGAACGGGGCGGCGGTGGAGGTGACCCCGGCGGCCGGCCGGCCCCCGCAGACCGTCCCCCTCCACCTCGACCTCGGCAATACCGGCGTCCTCGACGTGACAGCCTGGCAACGCCCCACCGCCGCACCCGGCCAGGACGGACGCCCGGGCCGGTAGCCGCCCGCAGGCCGGCCCGTAGGCCCGGCACGCCCGTACGGCCTCCCGGCACGCCCGCCGCGGCCTTACGACCGCCCTTACGACCGCAGGGAGCGGCCGAAGCCCGCGGCCAGGGGCATACGCAGCCCCAGTGGCGGGGGCGCCGCCAGGGCGTCGGCGACGGGCCGGGCGTAGGGGCGGTCCAGGAGCGAGCCGAGGACGAAGTCCGTGGTGAGGGCGAAGACTTCGGCGCGGTGCTGGTGGAGGGTGTGGCCGGCCGAGTGGACCTCGAAACGGCAGACCTCGCGGTTGACCTTCTTCGCGCGTTCGGCCAGCCGGTAGGAGAGTTCGGGGTCGGTGGACTCGTCGTCGGTGCCGTGCGCGATGAGCACATGGCGGCCGATGAGCTGTTTCACCGGCTCGGGTTCGCCGTCGGCCGGCAGCCACGGGGAGAGGGCCACCACGGAGGTGACCGCGGGGTGCCCGGCGGCCTGGAGCGCCGCCCGGCCGCCCATGTCCATGCCGACCAGGCAGACCGGCACATCGCCGTAGCGCCGTACCGCCTCACCCACCGCCCACTCGGCGTCCTCCGCCGGATGCGCGTGGCCGCCGTTCCAGCCCCGGAAGCGGTAGTGCACGACATGCGCGGCCACCCCCCCGGCGGCGCCGGCCCTGACCAGGTGCCGGGCGAGCGGCCAGATCATGGCGGCGGCGACGGGGGAGCGGCGCCGGGTGCTGAGCGGATCGCCACCGGGCAGCGCGAGGACGACGGCGCGCACCGTCGCGCCGTCGTCGTCCTCCCGCTGCCGTTGGCCGGGTACCAGCGGTACGTGCACCCGGCCGGGCGTCACCGCGCGCCCCAGCCGCGCGCCACGCGCCGGTAATGCTTGCGAAGCCATGGCGCAACGATCGCAGACGAGGGGGTGTGCGCTGTATGGCCAGGCGGAAAATACTTCCTTTCCGCGGGATATCTACGCGCGTAGGGACTACAGTTCAGTCATGCGAGACGCCAAACCGGGCCTTCCGACCCAGGAACAGATCCGCCGCGCGCCCAAAGTGCTGCTCCACGACCACCTCGACGGCGGCCTGCGCCCCGGCACCATCGTGGACATCGCCCGCGCGACCGGCTACGACGCACTGCCCGAGACCGATCCGGACAAGCTCGGCACCTGGTTCAGGGAAGCGGCCGACTCCGGCTCCCTGGAGCGCTATCTGGAGACGTTCGCGCACACCTGCGCGGTGATGCAGAC
Organism: Streptomyces sp. NBC_01476; assembly: GCF_036227265.1. Lineage (NCBI taxonomy): Bacteria > Bacillati > Actinomycetota > Actinomycetes > Kitasatosporales > Streptomycetaceae > Streptomyces > Streptomyces sp. NBC_01476. The sequence continues at coordinate 5,179,969 of NZ_CP109446.1, forward strand.
CCGCGACGCACTGATCCGGGTCGCCGCCGAGTGTGCCGAGGACCTCGCCGCCGACGGCGTGGTCTACGCCGAGGTCCGTTACGCGCCCGAGCAGCACCTCGAAGGCGGCCTGACCCTCCAGGAAGTGGTCGAGGCGGTCAACGAGGGGTTCCGGCTGGGCGAACGCCGGGCCCGCGATGGGGGCAACCGGATCCGGGTCGGCGCGCTGCTCACCGCGATGCGGCACGCCGCCCGCTCCCTGGAGATCGCCGAACTCGCCAACTCCTACCGGGACTCGGGTGTGGTCGGCTTCGACATCGCGGGTGCCGAGGCGGGCTTCCCGCCCACCCGGCACCTGGACGCCTTCGAGTACCTCAAGCGGGAGAACAACCACTTCACCATCCACGCCGGCGAGGCGTTCGGCCTGCCGTCGATCTGGCAGGCGCTCCAGTGGTGCGGCGCCGACCGGCTCGGCCACGGGGTGCGGATCATCGACGACATCGAGCAGGGCCCCGAGGGCCAGGTGACCCTCGGCCGGCTGGCGTCGTACGTCCGCGACAAGCGGGTGCCGCTGGAGATGGCGCCGACCTCCAATCTGCAGACTGGCGCCGCCGCTTCGTACGCCGAGCACCCGATCGGGCTGCTGCGCCGGCTGCACTTCCGGGTCACCGTCAACACCGACAACCGGCTGATGTCCGGCACCAGCATGAGCGCCGAGTTCGAGCACCTGGTCGAAGCGTTCGGCTACACGCTCGACGACATGCAGTGGTTCACCGTCAACGCGATGAAATCCGCGTTCATCCCTTTTGACGAACGTCTTGCGATGATCAATGAGGTCATCAAGCCGGGCTACGCCGAGCTGAAGGCCGAGTGGCTCTTCGCGCCCGGCGCCCCCGCAACGCCCGTGGCCAGCGGTTCCGTCGCCGAGGCCGGCTGACCGGCGGCGGCTCGGTGGGTGGCCCCGGCGCCTGTCGGGGCCACGCCACGCCGGTTGCGGCGGGAGTTACCGGCTGACTACGTTCCGAAGTCATGCAGACCCGAACCAAGAAGACCCTGACCACCGCCGCGCTGAGCCTGGCCGCTGTGGCCGCCGCCGCCGGCTCCGCGTCCGCTGCCGATCTCACCGGGGGCTCCCTCGGCTCGCTGCCGGTCGGCCAGGCCACCCAGCTGATCCCCGGGGCCGCCGGCTCCGCCGCGGGCGCCCAGCACGCGCTCGCCAACGGCTCTGCCGCGCTCCCGGGCAACCCCACGAGCCTGCTGCCCTCCGGCAACCACCTCTCCGGCAACTCGATCGCCCCGGTCGGCGGTCTGCTCGGCGGGCTTCCGGCGGGCAGCGGCATCCTGGGCCGCTGACGCCGCGGCGGGCAGCCCCCGCGCGGTGCGCGCCCCCTTGAACGACGGGCCGCGCCCCCTCCTTCGAGGCGGAGGGGGCGCGGCCCGTTGCGGTTGGACTGCGGCGGCGCCGGGGGGCGTCCGGCGGCATGTGGCGGCATGCGGGGGCTTCCGCCGGCTGCTTGCGGGTGCGTTCGGTGCGCGGTGGGCTGCGGCCGGACTGCGGCGGCGCCGGAAGGCGTGCGGCGGCATGCGACGGCTTCCGCCGGCTGCTTGCGGGGTGCGTTCGGTGCGCGGTGGGCTGCGGTCGGACTCCGGCCGCCGCCTCACGGCACGAGGTCGGCGGTCTCCCGTTCGCGCGGTGGCGGGCTCGCCTCGGCCGCCGCCCGGTCCCGCAGCCGGCGCCGTACCCGCGGCACCACCAGCAGGTGGACCACCGCCACCCCGAGGGTGTTGAGCAGCAGCGCGTCCACGTCGAAGAGCTGGCCGGGCACCAGGGTCTGGGTGAACTCCAGCGCCAGGGAGACCATCAGCGCGGCGAAGACGGTACGGGCGAAGGACGCGAAGCCCGAGGTGCGGGCCCGGCCGCCGGCCAGCGGCAGCAGCACGCCGAGCGGGGCCAGCAGCGCCAGGCCGGCGCCGATCCGCTGGGCGGCCTCCGCGGCCCCCATCCCCAGGTCGGCCCGGATCGTGCCCAGCGGGCGGAGGTTGGGGGCGGGCACCCAGGTCACGTAGTGCGGGCGCAGCAGCATCCAGCCGACGAACGCAAGGTACGCCGCGGTCAGCAGCAGGCCGGCCGCGCGCACCTTGATCATGGAGCCATCGTGCCGCACGCTGTCAAGGACGCCACCGCCCGCCCCACGGTTCCCGCACGAGCGGAGCCGATCCTTCCGGAACGCCGCAGGTCACCCGGTGGTGTGATGTACCTCTCCCGCGGCTCCCGCCGGCTCCCGCGGCTCTCCCGAAGCTCCCGCCGGTGCTCCGTCACCACCCCCGGCCGGCCCGCCGCTCAGTGCACGACCGTGCCCGCGCTGTCCGCCGCTTCCGGCCGGGTGCGCAGGTCCGAGGTGCAGGTGTAGCGCCGCAGTTCGTCCCCGTCCGGGCCGCCCAGCACCACCGCGTGCTCGGGCGCGACCAGCGCGTCGGCGGTCAGCGTGCAGACGATCTGCGCCAGCGCGAAGGACGGCAGCTCGTCGAGCGGCTCGCTCAGCCGCAGCGCGCCCTTGGGATCGCCGTCCTGCGGTTCCAGCAGGAAGAGGTTGTTGCCCGGCACCGTCGTTCTGAAGCCCGCCTTGGTCTCGTCGGCCCGCGGGCTGATCTGCAGCTGGGTGATCAGCTCCCGGGCCAGTGACCACGCGGTGAGCCGGGCGTTGTCCCGCAGGGTCACGTCCCGCTGCACCGAGGCGACCTGCATCCCGGTGCACACCAGGTACACCTCGCGGATCACGGTCTCCGCAGGCGGCGTCGCGGGAAGGCGGGGCGCCGCGCAGAACATCCGGGACGGGGCCGGGCCGGCGTCCACCGGCACCGTGGTGCTGCGGATCCCGCAGCCGGCCAGCAGCGCCACCGCCACGACGGCCAGCGAGCCCGCCGCCGTACGCACCGCCGTACGTCCGGTGCCGCTCATCGCGCCTCCCCCGCCGGGCCGGTCGCCGGATCGTCCGCCGGATCGTCGGTGCTGGCCGGCCGTACGGGCAGCCGCAGGGTGAAGACGGCACCGCCCTCGGGGCGGTTGGCGGCGGTGATGTCGCCGCCGTGGATGTGCGCGTTCTCCATCGCGATCGACAGGCCCAGGCCGCTGCCCTCGGAGCGGGCCCGGGAGGCGTCCGCCTTGTAGAAGCGGTCGAAGACGTGCGGCAGCACGTCCTCCGGGATACCGGGACCGTGGTCGGAGACCGCGATGACGATCTGCCCCGCCTCCTCGCGCAGCGACACCCGGACCGGGGAGCCGCCGTGCTTGAGCGCGTTGCCGATCAGATTGGCCATGATCACATCGAGCCGGCGCGGGTCGAGCGTGGCCAGCACCCCGCGCGGCGCGTCGAGTTCCACCGAGTCCAGCCACGCGCGGGCGTCCATGCAGGCCATGATCATGTCCGCCACGTCCACCTCGTCCACCCGCAGCTTGGCGGTGCCCGCGTCGAACCTGGTGACCTCCATCAAGGTCTCCACCAGCTCGTTCAGCCGCCGGGTCTCGCTGACCACCAGCCGTACCGCGGGCGCGATCATCGGGTCCAGCGCCTCCGCCTCGTCCTCCAGTACGTCGGTGACCGCGGTGATCGCGGTCAGCGGGGTGCGCAGCTCGTGCGACATGTCGGCGACGAAGCGGCGGCTGGCCGCCTCGCGGGCGCTCAACTCCTCGACCCGGGACTCCAGTGCCTCCGCGGCGCTGTTGAACGTCCGTGACATGTCAGCGAGTTCATCGGTGCCGGTCACCTTCAGCCGGGTGTCCAGGTGCCCTTCGCCGAGCCGCTGGGCGGCCTCGCCGAGCCGCCGCACCGGCCGCAGCACCGCCGAGCCGGCCGCCTGCGCCAGCAGCGCCGCGCCGATCAGCGCCAGCAGGGTGGCGATCCCCAGCGACCAGGCAAGGGAGTTGAGGTCCTTGCGTTCCGCGTCCAGCGACTTGAGCATGTAGCCGGTCGGGCCCTGGCCGTTGATCCGGGCACCGGCCACCAGATACGGGTGGCCCTGCAGCGAGATCCGCTCCCAGAGCAGGTGGTAGGCACCGTCCTTGTGCAGCGTGTTGACCGCCCGCTGCAACGACTGCGGTACGTCGTCGGTGGAGAACAGCTCCCGGTCCGAGGGCGCCGCGCACGGCCCGTTGTCGGGCGTGGTGTCGATCAGCACCACCTGATACGTGTCCGGGCCGCCTATCCGGCCCGCCGCGTCGTTCAGCGACTGGCAGGTCGGGTCGATCGGCAGCGAGGCGGCGTTGCGCTGCAGCGAGTCCTGGAAGTCGTTGAGCACGCTGTTCTGGGCGCGGGTGAGCACGGCGTCACGGTTGAGCCAGTACGCGATCCCGGAGACCGCCACCGCGGCGGTCAGCGCCACCAGGGCGAACACCGCGACCAGCCGCAGCCGCAGGCTTCCCGTCCAGCGCAACAGGCCGGCCATCCGGCCCGCTCGGCCATGCGTCACTGAGGGGTGTCCAGCCGGTAGCCCACACCGCGGACGGTACGGATCAAGGTCGGCGACGACGGCACGTCCTCGATCTTGGCGCGCAGCCGCTGCACGCAGGCGTCCACCAGCCGCGAGTCGCCCAGGTAGTCGTGCTCCCAGACCAGCCGCAGCAACTGCTGCCGGGACAGCGCCTGTCCGGGCCGCCGGCTGAGCTCCAGCAGCAACCGCAGCTCGGTGGGCGTCAGTTGCAGGTCCTCGCCGTCCTTCGTCACGGTCATCGCATTGCGGTCGATGACGATGGAGCCGAAGGCGGAGGAGTCGGTGCTGTCGCGTTCACCGCGGCGCAGCACGGCGCGGATCCGGGCGTCCAGCACCCGGGGCTGCACCGGCTTGATGACGTAGTCGTCGGCGCCCGACTCCAGGCCCACCACCACGTCGATGTCGTCGCTGCGGGCGGTGAGCAGGATGATCGGCAGCTGGTCGGTGCGCCGGATGCGCCGGCACACCTCGAAACCGTCGATCCCCGGCAGCATCACATCCAGCACGATCAGGTCAGGACGCTGCTCCTTCAGCAGCCGCAGGCCGTCCTCGCCCGTGGCGGCGGACACCACACGGTGGCCCTGACGCGACAGGCCGAGTTCGAGACCGGTGCGGATGGCGTCGTCATCCTCGATCAGCAACAGGAAAGGCACGCCGGACATTGTTGCCTACCCCGGAGGCGGATGGACCCTGTGGTGCCGCCCGGCCTTCTCCGGCCCCCCCTTCCGACCCGGTGCGCAGCGGATTGCCACCCGCTGCCGAGCGGACCGGCGCGCTCCGTGCCGGGCTCTGTGACGGGCCTGTGACACTCGGCGGACAGCCCCATGAAACTGGCCCGGCAATCTAGTGCCCATCGAAGCGACGGCAGCCGCACAACGGTTGCGACGCAGAGGACAGGCTGACGGTTCCATCGACGGGGGCGCGACAATGAACGCACTGCTCAGCAGCACAGGTACCGCAGTTCATTCCGTGCACATCTGCCCGGTCGGCAGGCCCGCCGAGCTGTCCGGTGCCGCGAGCGGACGGGGGTACGTTCGCGGCACCGGACGCAGCACGGCGCCGCACACGGTGCCGCGGCAGCGGCCGGCGTACATCACGCCGGTGGACGCGGGGGACGCCCGGGACACGGGGGCCACGGGGGACGCGGCCTCCCCGGACGGTCCGGGTGCCACGGTGGCGGGGGACGCCGGAACGGGGCCGGCGCCGTCCGCCGAGGACGCCGCGGCGGCCGAGGCCAGGCGGGCCGAGGCGGAGGCGGCCTTCACCGCCTACGTCCAGGAGCGCCGGGCGTCGCTCTACGCGACCGCGTACCACCTGACCGGTGACCGTTACGCGGCCGAGGACCTGCTGCAGAGTGCGCTCTTCTCCACCTACCGGGCCTGGGACCGGATCAGCGACAAGGCCGCGGTCGGCGGTTACCTCCGCCGGACGATGACCAATCTGCACATCAGCGCGTGGCGGCGGCGCAAGCTCAGCGAGTACCCGACCGAGGAGCTGCCCGAGACGGTGGGGGACACCGACGAGATGGGCGGCACGGAGCTGCGCGCGGTGCTCTGGCAGGCGCTGGCCCGGCTGCCCGAGCAGCAGCGGACGATGCTGGTCCTGCGGTACTACGAGGGCCGCACCGACCCGGAGATCGCCGACATCCTGGGGATCAGCGTCGGCACCGTCAAGAGCAGCATCTGGCGGTCGCTGCGGCGGATGCGGGACGACGAGGCGCTGAGCTTCGGGCGCGACGAGGAGTCGGCGTTCGGCGAGCTGGTCGCCTGAGACCGCACACAGACTTTCCGGCTGGGGGGCGCACGGGGGAACACGGGGGAAGAGGGGGGAGCGGGGCCGGACGGAGAGGGGGAAACCGTCCGGCCCCGTCTTTTCGCGCCGGCGCGCACCCGCGCCGGCGCTTTGCCGCGCCGCGCTGTTACGGGCTGCTACGGGCCGCGCGGTGCGGGGGACTTACGGCGCGACGCGGGCCCGGTCAGGCGTCCACGGTGAGGGCGGCGGCCGGTTCGGCCGGGGCCGGGGCGGCGGCCGCGGTGATACGGGCCAGCGCCTCGTCCCGGCCGCAGGGGTGGCAGCCGAGGGCCACCTGGCGGGCGACGATGCCGCGTTCTGCCCGCATCAGGTGCCACCCGCGGCGGATCAGGAACCGTACGGATTTACGGCCCTCGCGCAGATCCCGCAGGAAGCGGCGGCGGGCGGTGGCGGCGGGCCGGCCGCGCAGGCACAGCGCGTCGGCGAGCAGGCCCAGTTCACCGCAGCGCGCGGCGATCTCGGCGGCGAAGACGCCTTCCGCGACGAAGACGGGGGCGCCGTCGAGGTCGAGGCGGGTGTGCCCGGCGACGGAGCTGGCGGCGATGTCGTACACCGGGGTGTCGGCGGCGCCCCGCGTGCACAGCTCGGTGACCGCCGCGACGGCGGCGTCCGCGTGCCAGGAGCCCGGGGCGTCCCAGTCCACGGCCGACGAGCCGGGGAGGGCCGGCAGCGTGGGGTCGTCGCCGTTCTTGTAGAAGTCGTCGAGCACCAGGACCGGCAGGCCGCACCGGGCGGCGAGCGAGGACTTGCCGGAGCCGGAAGGACCGGCCAGCAGGACCACACGCGAGCGAAGCGGGAGGGGGGTCCCCTCATGCGCGGCAACGGGGGCGAATGAACTCACGGAGCAGTATTGTCCCGCACGCCCGGCCCCAGGGCGACCCGCGGTGCGGTCAACTACCCTTCGCGTTCATTGCGTTACTCTGTGCAGTATGTCTGCACTTCGTACCGCACTCGTCCTGACCTTCACCGCTGCCGCCGCGGCGGCCGGCTCCGCCGGCGTGGCCGCCGCGGACACCGCGCTCCCCAGCCAGGCGGTCACCGACGCGCTCCCGACCCAGGCCCTCCCGACCCAGTACGTCACCGGCAGCCTCGGCTACGGCATCGCCCCGGTCCGCGACCTGCGCCTCGACCCGCTCGCGAACACCACGGTCGACCCCCTCAACAACGCCGTGGGCTCCCAGGTCGCCGACTTCAAGCCGGTCTCCACCGCCGCCGTCACCTCCCCCCTCAGCCAGGGCGGCTCCCTCGGCACCCTCCCGCTGCTGGGCCCGGCCACAGGCCTTCTGCCCCACTGAGCCCGCGGGCCCGCCCGCACCTCGCGGGCGGGCGCGCTGCGACGGCCGCGCCACCGGGGCAGCCGGCCGGGCCGCGGGCGGTCAGACGCCGATGGGGTGCCAGACGGTTTTCGTTTCGAGCCAGGCCGTGAGGCGGGACGTGCCCGGGTCGGCGGTCCAGGATTCGCCCGGGTGGGGGCGGCGGACGCGCTTGAGGTTGTCGGCGGCGGCCCTTTCCAGGTCCACCGCCAGCTCACCCGGAGCGCCGGTGAGATCCAGGGCGTTGACGTCCCTGTGGGAGGCGAGGGGCGCGGCGAGTTCCGCGGTGCGGCCGGAGAGGATGTTGACGACACCGGCCGGGACGTCGGAGGTGGCCAGCACCTCGCCGAGACAGAGGGCGGGGAGCGGGGCACGCTCGGCGGCGATCAGCACCGCGGTGTTGCCGGTGGCGATCACCGGGGCGAGGACCGAGACCAGCCCGAGGAACGAGGAGTCCTGCGGGGCGAGGACCGCGACGACGCCGGTCGGCTCGGGGGTGGAGAGGTTGAAGAAGGGTCCGGCCACCGGGTTCGCACCGCCCACCACCTGGGCGATCTTGTCGGTCCAGCCCGCGTACCAGACCCAGCGGTCGACGCCTGAGTCCACCACGGCCGCCGCCTTGGACTTCGACAGCCCCTCGGCGGCCACCACCTCCTGCGTGAACTGGTCGCGCCGCCCCTCCAGCATCTCCGCGACCCGGTAGAGCACCTGCCCCCGGTTGTACGCGGTCGCACCCGACCACCCCGGCACCGCCTTGCGCGCGGCCACCACCGCGTCCCGTGCGTCCTTGCGGGACGACAGCGGGGCGTTGGCCAGCCAGGCACCGCTCTTGGAGTCCGTCACCTCGTACACCCGACCGCTCTCGGAACGCGGGAACTTCCCCCCGACGTACAGCTTGTAGGTCTTGAACACGCCGAGCCGCGTGAACTCGCTCTTGTCAGACATCGAGGTAGCCCTCCAGGCCGTGCCGGCCGCCCTCCCGGCCGTAGCCGGACTCCTTGTAACCGCCGAACGGCGAGGTCGGGTCGAACTTGTTGAACGTGTTGGCCCACACCACCCCGGCCCGGAGCTTGTTCGCCATCGACAGGATGCGCGAGCCCTTCTCCGTCCAGATGCCCGCGGAGAGGCCGTACGGGGTGTTGTTCGCCTTCTCCACCGCCTCCGCCGGGGTGCGGAAGGTCAGCACCGACAGCACCGGGCCGAAGATCTCCTCGCGGGCGATCCGGTGCGCCTGGGTCACGCCGGTGAAGAGCGTGGGCGCGAACCAGTAGCCGGCCGAAGGGAGTTCGCACGGCGGCGCCCACCGCTGCGCGCCCTCGGCCTCGCCCGCCTCGGCCAGCGCGGTGATCCGGGCCAGCTGCTCGGCGGAGTTGATCGCGCCGATGTCGGTGTTCTTGTCCAGCGGGTCGCCGACCCGCAGCCGCGCCATCCGCCGCTTCAGCGCCTCCAGCAGCTCGTCCTGGACGGACTCCTGGACCAGCAACCGCGAGCCCGCGCAGCAGACATGGCCCTGGTTGAAGAAGATGCCGTTCACGATGCCCTCGACCGCCTGGTCGATCGGGGCGTCGTCGAAGACGATGTTCGCCGCCTTGCCGCCCAGCTCCAGCGTCACCTTCTTGCCGGTGCCCGCGACCGTACGGGCGATGGCCCGGCCGACCTCGGTGGAGCCGGTGAAGGCCACCTTGTCCACATCGGGGTGGGCGACGAGCGCGGCGCCCGCGTCCCCGTACCCGGTCAGGATGTTGACCACCCCGCGGGGCAGGCCCGCCTGGCGGCAGACGTCGGCGAAGAAGAGCGCGGACAGTGGGGTCGTCTCGGCCGGCTTGAGCACCACCGTGTTGCCGGCGGCGAGCGCGGGCGCGATCTTCCAGGAGAGCATCAGCAGCGGGAAGTTCCACGGGATGACCTGGCCGGCCACACCCAGCGGGCGCGGGCCGGCCCCGCCGCCGTCCTTCGGGCTCCACCCGGGGACGGCGTACGCCAGCTTGTCCGCCCAGCCCGCGTAGTAGAAGAAGTGCGCGGCCACCAGCGGCAGATCGACGTCCCGGGTCTCACGGATCGGCTTGCCGTTGTCCAGCGACTCCAGCACGGCCAGCTCGCGGGCCCGCTCCTGCAGGATGCGGGCGATCCGGAAGAGGTACTTGCCGCGCTCCGCGCCGGGCAGCGCCGACCACGAGGTGAACGCCTTGCGGGCGGCCCGCACCGCGCGGTCCACGTCCGCCTCGCCGGCCCTGGCGACCTCGGCGAGCACCTCTTCGCTGGACGGCGAGACCGACTTGAAGACGGTGCCGTCGGCGGCCTCGGTGAACTCGCCGTCGATGAAGAGCCCGTAGGAGGGTGCGAGGTCGAGGATCGCGCGGGACTCCGGGGCGGGGGCGTAGGCGAAAGCGCTGTTCTCTGCCATGTTTTCAGTCCACCGTGACGTAATCGGGACCGGAGTACCGGCCGGTGCTGAGCTTCTGACGCTGCATCAGCAGATCGTTGAGCAGGCTGGAGGCGCCGAAGCGGAACCAGTCGGGGGAGAGCCAGTCGTCGCCCGCGGTCTCGTTCACCACCACCAGGTACTTGATGGCGTCCTTCGAGGTGCGGATGCCGCCGGCCGGCTTCACCCCGACCTGGACGCCGGTCGCGTCCCGGAAGTCGCGGACCGCCTCCAGCATCAGCAGGGTGCTGGGCACGGTGGCGTTGACCGCCACCTTCCCAGTGGAGGTCTTGATGAAGTCGGCGCCGGCCAGCATCGCCAGCCAGGAGCAGCGGCGGATGTTGTCGTACGTGGCCAGTTCGCCGTTCTCGAAGATCACCTTGAGGTGGGCGCGGGACCCGTCGGGCCGGGCACACGCCTCCTTGACCGCCTGGATCTCCTCGAAGACGTCCATGTAGCGGCCGGAGAGGAAGGCACCGCGGTCGATGACCATGTCGATCTCGTCGGCGCCGGCCGCGACCGCCTCGGCGGTGTCCGCGAGCTTGACGCTGTGGGCCGCGCGGCCGGACGGGAAGGCGGTGGCGACCGAGGCGACCTGGATGCCGCTGCCGGCCAGTGCCTCCTTGGCCACGGCCACCATGTCGGAGTAGACGCAGATCGCGGCGACCCGGGGGGTGCCGGGGTCGGTGGGATCCGGGTGCATGCCCTTCGCGCACAGCGCGCGGACCTTGCCCGCGGTGTCGGCGCCTTCCAGGGTGGTCAGGTCGATCATCGAGATGGCGAGGTCGATGGCGTACGCCTTCGCGGTGGTCTTGACCGACCGGGTGCCGAGGCCGGCCGCGCGGGCTTCGAGCCCGACGGCGTCGACCCCGGGCAGTCCGTGCAGGAAGCGGCGCAGCGCGTTCGCGGACGCGGTGGCGTCGGCGAAGCCGGCCAGCCGGCCCGGGGCGTCGGCGGCGTACGCGGGGACGACGGAGGGGGCCGGGGCGGGGGCGGAGGTGGGGGCCGGGGAGGACGGGGACGGCGCCGTGGACACCGGCGACGGCGCCGAGGACACCGGGGACGCAGAAGACATGGTCACCACACCACCATATCTACGCGCGTAGGGGACCACCACCCCCGGCCCGTACCGCACCGGGGCCGGGGTGCGGTGTCCGCAAAACGGAACCGGACCGCAATCGGGTCGGGGCGAAGGGGGCCGGTGGGGTCAGGCAGAATCGAAGACATGAGGAGCTCCCACCAGGAACGTACCGGCCGGCAGACCACGGACCCGTCCGGGCGCCCGCAGTACGCGGACCGCGTCTACCGGTCGACGGCCGGGTTCATCTCCGGTGCGGTGCTGATCGTGCTCGCGCTGTGGCTGGGCGGGGACGCGGTGATCAGGGGGAACGGGCAGACGCCGTGGCTGGCGCTGGCCGCGCTGCTGATGGCGATCCCGCTGGTCGCCGCCTTCACGGTGCGGCCCGCGGTCTTCGCCGGCGCCGAGCGGATCCGGATCCGGAACCCGTTCCGTACGATCACGATGCCGTGGGCCGCGGTGGACCGGATCCGCTCCTCGTACTCCACCGAGCTCTTCGCGGGGGGGCGCAAGTTCCAGCTCTGGTCGATCCCGGTATCGGTACGGGCCCGGAAGCGGGCGATCAAGCAGACCGAACGGGCCCGCTCCGGCGAGGAGCCGTTCGGCGTCCCGGGCCGGCGCCGCACCGCCCGCCCGACCCAGCCGGCCACCGGCGGCGAGGAAGTACGGGCCTGGTCCGACCGGGCGGTGGCCGAGCTGAACGAGCTCTCCGACCAGCACGAGGTGGCCGAGGGCGAGCCGCGCCCCGAGCCGGTGATCCGCTGGTGCTACGAGGTGATCGCCCCGGCGGTGGCGGGCGCGGTCCTGCTGATCGTCCTCCTGACAACCTGACCCCTCGGAGGGACCCCGCGAAGCCCCGGGCCGCCCCGGCCCGTGATCGCGGCACGCCGACCGGCGCGTGCCCGCCCGGCGCCGCTGGCCCGGCGCTTCCGGTGCCCTCGCCGCGGGCGGTGGACGCGTGGCAGGGGCCCGCTCATCAGGCCCTTGACCGGGACCCCTGGTACGCGGGCTCTGCACGACCGGGGCACGGACGGATCGCGGTGGCGTGGGCGGCGGCCATGCGCGCGTGCGCACGGCTCTCCTGGAGGGCGTCGTTCAGCCGTTGTGGCGGTCAGCCGTCTCGTCGGAGTTCAGGCGAGGCGGTGCTCCCAGCACAGTGACGGGTTGCCGTCGATCCAGTACGTGTGGGAGCCGGGGGTGACGCGGAGTTGCACGGTGTCGACGTCGGGGCTGCCCGCGTGCTGCCAGGCGACGAGGGCCTCCTCGATGTCGTCCCACAGGGCGACGGGGCCGCCCTGCCGCACCGTCCAACTGTCGCCGTCGGCGGTGAACTGGGCGAAGGACTCGCGCTCCGGGTCGAAGAGGTACAGAAGCTTGGTCCCGTCGCTCCGCGCCGCACGGACGAGCTGTGCCCTGGGGACGGCGAGCTGGGCGAGGAAGGCGGGCATCCAGTCGTCCAGCATCGTGGGAGGTACCCTCGTCCCCCTCTCGCTGTCCGTGTAGGCCGTCCGAGCGGAAAGGTCACCGGCCACCGGCACCACGGCTTGGGCACGCGCCTGCATGAACGAGGACCGGCCGATGATCCGCCCCTCGGCGTTGCCGTTGTCGTCGACGGTGACCTTGGCCAGGCCGGTTCCGTACGGCCAGGAGCCCAGGGTGCTCAGGATGATGCCGCCAGGCTTGGTCTGCCGGACCCAGGTGTGGGGGATGCGGCGGACGGCACAGGTGGCGATCACGCGGTCGTACGGCGCGTTTCGGGGACAGCCGAGGAGGCCGTCCCCGGTGACGGTCCACGTCCAGAACCCCGCCCTTTCCAGCGCGGCGTCCGCCCGCTGCGCCACGTCCGGGTCGACTTCGACCGTGGTCACGTTGTCCGCACCGAGGCAGTGGCACATCAGAGCCGCGGAGTAGCCGGTGCCCGTGCCGATCTCCAGCACGCGATGTCCGGCCTGCAGGCCGAGGCTCTCGATCATGCCGACCACTGTGGCGGGGGCGGTGGAAGAAGACGTGGGCACGCCCTGCACAGGGTCACTGGCCTGGTCGGCGGTGAGGTGTCCGTCGAGCTGGGTGGTGAGGGTGTCGTATCTGTACGCGGTCTTCAGCCACTCGGCCGGGTCGGTGTCGGCCGCGGTGACGGGGCGCCAGGTGCTGCCTTCGTCGAGGAACACACCGGGGTGAAGAAACAGCTCGCGCGGTACGGCCTCGACGGCCGAGCACAGCCACGGGGACGTGAGAACGCCGTTCTGCGCCAACCGTGCGGCGAGGCGGCGGCGCTCGGGGGCGGAGTCGTTCATGAGCCATCTCCTTGTGTGAGCAAGTCGGCGAAGGCGGCGGACATCGGGAGGCCGGTTTCCGTCTCCAGCCATGCCCACTGGCCGTTCGGGTTCAGCTCCAGCCACCAGTAGTCCCCCGTCCGGTCCACGACGAGGTCGAAGCTCCCCGATACCAGTCCCAGGCGCTCCAGGTAGGCGAGCAGCGCCGAGTTCACCCGGTCGGGCAGGTGGTCCACGGCGTAGGTGAGGGCGCTGTAGTCCTTGCGCCAGTCCAGCAGGTCGGATTCGATGCGTATGGCGAACGTGTGCCGACCGACCACCAGAACCCGGAGGTCGGCAGCCTTGTCCACACGGGCCTGGAACAGGTGCGGCGCCACACGCACGCTGTCGTCGATCTCGGCGGCCGTGACTGGCTCCGTCCACCCGGTCACCGGGACCCCGCTGCGTACGTACGGGGTCCACCGCAGGGTCTTGTAGAGCACTTCATCGTGGGCGCTGATGAACTCTCGTGCCTCGTCCGGGTCGTTGGTCACCAGAGTGGGCGGCACGGCAAGGCCGAGCCGTTGTGCGAGGGCGAGTTGCGCGGGTTTGTAGTCGGCGGCGGCGATGCGCAGCGGGTGATTGACCCAGAGCGGGCCGTCCAGGGCGTAGAGGCTGCCTCCGAGTCCGTAGCGGACCTGCGCAGCCGCGAACCGGGCGTTGTCCGGCTCCAGGTGGGAGAAGGCGGGCCATTCGGGGCGGCGCCAGTACACCGCTCGGACGCGGGTCAGGTCGGCGGTCCTCGACGGGGTACGCACCTGCCCGACCACCGGGGCCGGGCAGGTGCCGAACCGAGCCGAGACCGTCAGGCCGGCGCCGATGTCCGCGGGGTTGAACCTGACCACCGGCACGCTCCGCCGGTTGAGCTCGGTGATCACCATGTCGGCGGTCAGGTCGTCCGCCTCGGTTGCCACCAGGACCGGCTTCTCCTGGGTCATGGCGTCAGTCCTGCTCGGAGTCCTGGTCGTGGCCCTGGTCGTTCTTGGAGTCCGAGTTCGTGGTGGTCGAGGTCTCGGTGCCCTTGCTGGTGCCGTGCGCGCCCATCTCGACCACCAGGCCGGCACTGTCCCGGAACACGCCGAGCTGCGTGTCAGGGTCGATGCTGACCGTGGCGTGCGGGCGCCGCATGGCGGTCGGGTAGGGCGCGAGGCGGCCGGCACCCCACGGGCGGCTGGTGGTGGGCTGCTCGACGATGGTGGTCACTGGGTCTCCTCGAAGCGGGGTGGAAGGTGAAGTGATGCGGATGGGCCCAGACCTCACCCACCGCTGTCGTCGGCGTGGGGCTCGGAGAGCGCGACCGGTTGATGCGGCTGGCGGTCGTGGACCGCGAGGGCCAGCCCGTCCTGGTCGATGGCGACACGCACGTCAAAGGTCGGTGAGGTGGTGGTGGCGTGGCGCGTCCGGCGGGTGCCTTGGCCAGGTGCAGGAACCCGTAGACGACGGGGCCGTTGATCAGGCGATGCTCGGTGAGCAGTGCCATGGGGCAGACCGTCCTTCACCGTAAGAGTCAGGATGCCCGGAAGCGGACGTCTTGAGCCTGCCGCTGACCGGCCGGTGCGGGAATGACCGCCTGTTGCACTTCCGGTGCACTTCCGCCGCACCGCGTGCGTCCGCAGTGCTTACCTGTGTGCGAAGGGAGGCAACGACGTGGCCACGGTGCACCGTTGGACTGGGCTTCAAGCTGCTGCTCTGCGAGCCGCCTTGCGGATGAGCGTGCGGGGTTTCGCCGAGCACCTGGGCGTCGCACCGCGCACAGTCGCCAAGTGGGAGAAGTATCGAGCAGCGACCGAGCCCTACCCGGACAACCAGGCCATCCTCGACACCGCGCTCGCCCGGGCTGACCCGGCCGTCCACATACGTTTCGACGTGCTGCTTTCCGAGGCCGGCCAGACCACGGGCCAAGCGCTGCGGGTCACGGCGGCAGGTCCGCGCCTGTGGGAGTACGAGACCTGGAGCGAGGATCTGGAGCGCTCCGCCGTGGCGCTCAACCGGCAGAACTTCGGCTTTGCCCAGAGCCTGCTCACTCGCTGGAGCGCCCGCCGGCCGGTCGGCGAACTCGACGACCGCGGGCTGTACCTGCTCGGCCGCACCGCCGTCCTGGAGGCCGACCTGTACCGCGACCAGGGCGTGCTCCTCGGACCCATGTCCGCACAGAGCGCGTACGCCAAGGGCCGCCAGATCTTCACCCAGCTCGACATCCCCCGCCGGATCGCACAGATCGAGCTTTCGCAGGCCGTCGTTGCCGAGATGTCCGGCAAGCTGGACGCTGCCGCTCACCGCTATGAAGCCCTCGCTGTCGACGAGCGACTCTCGCGCCGCGACCGCGCCCGTGCCCAGTTGTGGGTCGGGACCGCGCTCAGCAAGGACGGCAACCAGGACTACGCGACCCGCGTCATGCTCGCCGCGAGCCGCGACTTCGAGGACCTCGCCGAGCCCGACGACTGGTCTGTCGCCCAGCAGAAGCTGGCCCTGGCCTACCGCGGCTCCGGTGACCTCACCCGTGCCCTGCAGTTCATCGACACCGCCCGCACGACCGGCACCACCGACACCCCGATGCAGCGCGTGCGCCTCGACACCGCGCACGGGCACATTCTGCTCTCCGACCAGGCGACCGTAGATGATGGTCTGCGTGTCCTCGACCACACGGCAGGGGTGGCGGCCCAGTTCGGCCTCAGCCACCAGCTCCGCGCCATCGAGGGCATCAGGACCTCATTCCGGGGACGGCCCAGCCCCCGGCGACGGTGACCAGGGAGAGCGCGTGAGGCACGACGACCAGCCCGGCCTGACCGACCAGCAGCGCGAGCAGGCCCAGCTGATCTGGGACTACCACCAGATGCACCACCAGCTCCGTCCCTGCGACGCGGCCATCGCCCTGGGCAGCCATGACCTTGGCGTGCCCGCCTACAGCGCCGAGCTGTTCCGCGCCGGCCTCTTCCCGACCCTTGTTTTCTCTGGCGGCCCGAACCCCACCGCCCCGGAGCGCTTCCCGCGCGGCGAGGCGATCCACTTCCGCGAGTACGCCGTTGAACTCGGCGTCCCGGCCGAGGCGATCCTCGTCGAGCCGAATGCCACCAACACCGGCCAGAACATCACCCTCTCCCGCGAGGTCATGGCCCAGGCCGGCATCCGGCCGACCACGCTGATGCTGATCGCGATGCCCTACATGGAACGTCGCGCCTCTGCCACGGCCCGCAAGGTCTGGCCCGAAGTCGAGATCGTGTGCGCTTCCCAGCCGATCGACTTCAACGACTACCTCAAGGGCATGGGCGACGAACGCAGGGTCGCCGAGATGCTGGTGGGGGACCTGCAGCGGGTGATCGAGTATCCGAAGCTCGGCTTCGCCGTCGAGCAGGAAATCCCGGAGGATGTGCATGACGCCTACCAGGTCCTTGTCCGCGACGGCTTCACCAGCCGCCTCCTCAGCTGACCTACTCCCGCGGTTGGGAAGGGTCTGCGCGATCCACCAGCCCAACTTCCTGCCCCGGCTCAGCACGCTGGCGAAGCTCTTCGCGGCGGACTACTGGATTGTCCTTGACGACGTCCAGTTCGCCCGCCGCGACTACCAGCACCGCGCCCGCATCGCCCCACCCGGCCGACCCGACCTGGCGCACTGGCTGAGCCTGGCCACCCATCTCCCGGACGGTCGGGCCACGTTGATCCGCGACGCCCGGCTGGCCGACCCGCGACGCAGCCGCGACCAGACCGACCGGGCGATCCGCCACTGCTACCGCCGCAGCCGCCATTGGCAGCAGATCAGCACCGTTCTGGACCGCGTACTCGAGGGTTTCGCCGGCTCCGACCGGACCGGTGTTGTGGCGGAGAACTCCACTCGGGTTCTCCTCGAACTGCTCGGCTGGCGGGGCGAGATCATTCGCAGCAGTCGGCTCCCGGCCCGCCGCGAGCGATCGCAGCGGCTCGCCGACCTCGCAGCGGTCACGGGAGCGACTACGTATCTCTGTGGCCCCGGCGGTCTGCGCTACCTCGATCACCGTCCCTTCGAGGCCGTTGGTGTCAGGGTGCAAGCATTTTTCGTCCCGGCAGGTGGCTTGTGGGGAGGAAATCATCAGATGTCGTCCGTACATGCTTTTTCGGAAATCGCTGCGGTCGATATGGCCGTTTTGCTTGGCGCCTCCGGGGCGCCGGGCCGGTTCGGTGAGGACCGCTAGGGGTGCGGATGAGGCGGTCGGGCCGGATTGTGAAGAGCGCCGGTCGGGCAGCCGCGCCGGTCAGTGCGGGAGGACCGTGAAGACGGCTGGGCCCAGGGTGAGGGTGCCGTCGGAGTGGGGGGTGCAGCGGACGCCGCCTTTGCCGCGGAGGGCGCGTTGGGCGCCCGGGCCGATGGTCGTGTCCATCCAGGCGCACGGGCGGGCCGCGCGGCGCAGGGCGAGGAGGACGGGGCCCTCGCCGCTGTCCAGTGAGACGGTCGAGCCGATGTACGCGTCGATGTCGACCCCCCGCAGCAGTACGTTGCGGCGGGTCTGGCGAAGGTCGGCGGCCGGGTCGATGTCCACCGGCAGGTTCTCCGCGGCCATCAGGGTGATCGCGGCGTTGCGGTGCGCGGGCCTGGCGAAGTAACGGTCCCCGACGATGCCCAGCTCCCGCCGGATCTCGATCCGGGCCACCAGTTCGTCGCCGTCCACCGGGACCGGGCCGTCGGCCGGGCGGCCCTCGTAGCGGTGCAGCGGTGAGACCAGGAGCTGCACGATGTCGACGGTTGGCACGCGTCCCACGATAGGGCGCCGCCGCACGGCCCGCGCGGCCCGGCCCGCGGGCAACCTGGCCCCTGGCCGGCGGCACTCCCATAACGACCTGTGACCGGCCGTGAACGAGGGGCAACTTCGCGGTGAAGGATCCCATGGGCCCGCTGTGAGGCACCGCTTTACCACTTGTTTGCGCCCTACATTGCCTCGTGCTGCACGATCTGCGGCGCGTGCGGCCATGGGGGACGAACGCCGCGACAACGGTGTCACCAGGGGCGGGGATGCGGTATGGGCCGAGCGGCGGATGAGGGCTCCGGGGCGGTCGGGAGCCGGTGCCAGATCGACATTGAGGAGAACGGCTGGTTCGCGTGGCGGCTGACCGCCAACAACGGGCGGGTGATCGCCCTCGGCGCGGAGACGTATCCGGACGACAAGTCCTGCCGGGCCGCGTTCGAGGCGCTCTGCGAGGAGTCGGAACGGCTGGCCGGCGGCGTCCAGCACGCCGCCGAGTCCAACGGCTGGATCTGGCGGTTACGGGACGCCGACGGGCAGGTCCAGGCGGTGTCCGCGCGAGCGTACGAACGCCATTCGACGTGCCAGGCGGCATACGAGAGGTTCCGCGTCCTGCTCCTCGGCTTCCGGGAAGCCGACGCCCTTCCGTGGGGCGACACGGACTGACCCCCGGGTCCGGCCACCGCCGCGGATCGGTTCCGGTGGGACCTACGAGCCCGGTCCGGCCGCCGACCGACCCGCCTGGGTCCGCCGCTGCGGTTCGGGTCCCGCCGGGCTGACCGGCGCGCGTCCCGCTGCCGCGCGGGTTCCGCTCGATCCGCGTCACGTCGCCGCGCATGGGGTGCCGTAGGACGGAGTTCACCTCCGTCCTACGGCACCCGCCGCGTAGCCGGGATGTGCGCGGCGCGTGGGGGTCGGGGAAGCGGGGGTGAACGGAAGTTGCCCCTACGGGTGCTGTCGTTCACATGTGTGTGCGGGCGCGGCCATGGCGCACCGTGAGCGTTCGTCGTGTGACGATGCGAACACGGGCACGGGCCGCCGGACCGGACAAGGGCGCCGACCCGCCACCCGCCGCCGGCCCCGCGCCGGGCACCGGATCCGCGCCGGGCACCGGTCCCGCACCTGACCGCCCGCGGCGGCTGTACGGCGACTCCGGGCTGCCGGACCGGGTCTTCCGGGGGGTCGCCCGCGGGGGCGGCGGGCTGGTGCTCGCGGTGATGCTGCTGGTCGGCGGCTTTCTGCTGTACCGGGCCTGGCAGGCGCTGCGCAGCGCGGGCCTGGGTTTCCTCACCACCGCCGCCTGGGAGCCGGACGCCGGGCACTTCGGCATCGCCGCGGTCATCACCGGCACCGTACTGATCGCCGGGGTCGCCGTGGTGATCTCCGTACCGCTGGCGATCGGCACCGCGCTCTACATCTCCGAGTACGCGCCGCCCCGCCTGCGCCGCACGCTGATCAGCGGGGTGGACCTGATGGCCGCGGTGCCGTCGGTGGTCTACGGCCTGTGGGGGCTGTTCTTCCTGCAGGGCAAGGTGATCGGCCTGGCCCGCTGGCTGTCCACCTACGCCGGCTGGTTCCCGCTCTTCAGGGTGGACGGCGCCGACCCGCACGACCCGCTGGCCAGCGCCACCGTCTACACCGCCTCCACCTTCGTGGCCGGCATCGTGGTCGCGATGATGGTCACGCCGATCATCGCCTCGATCATCCGCGAGGTCTTCTCCCAGGCCCCGGTCGGCGAGCGGGAGGGCGCCTACGCGCTCGGCGCCACCCGCTGGGGCATGATCCGCTCGGTCGTCCTGCCGTACGGCAAGGGCGGCATGATCGGCGGCACCATGCTCGGCCTGGGCCGGGCACTCGGCGAGACCATCGGCGTCTACCTGGTCATCTCGCCGGTGTTCGCCATCCAGCCGCACATCCTGCAGAGCGGCACCAGTTCGGTCTCCTCGCTGATCGCACTGCGCTACGGCGAGGCCACCAAGTTCGGCATGTCCGCCCTGATGGCGGCCGGCCTCGCGCTCTTCCTGATGACGCTGGTGGTCAACTTCGCCGCCTCCTCGATCGTCGCCCGCAGCCGTTCCGGCGCCACCGCCGAGTGAGCCCCGCCGCCGTACCGCCCAGCCAAGGAGCCACCTGCGCATGACCACGGACGCCATCGCCGTACACCCGCCCGACGACGGGCCTCCACCGCGGCCCGCCACCACGCTGCCGCGGACCGCCGGCGAGCGCGCCCCAGAACGGCGCCGCTCCACCACCGCGCTGCGCCGCACCGACCTGTTCGCGGTATGCGGGGCGGGGGCCGCGTCGCTCGCGCTGACCTGGCTCTTCTTCGCCCGGATCGCGCCCTTCAGCGGCGGCCTCGGCTTCTTCGCCGTCGCCTACGCGCTCTTCCTGGCGCTCTACGCGCTGCTGGTCTCCTTCGACGAGGACGGCCCCGCGGTACGGGACAAGATCGCGTCGGTGGTCGTGCACAGCCTGGCGGTGCTGCTGCTGGTCGCGCTGGCCTTCGTGATCGTCTACACCATGTGGTCGGGCCGCAGGGCGCTGCCGCATCTCAACTTCTTCACCCAGGACATGAAGAAGGCCGGCCCGCTGGACCCGCTGACCGTCGGCGGCATCCGCCACGCGGCGCTCGGCACGCTGATCCAGATCTCCATCGCGCTGGTGCTCACCGTGCCCGCGGGCCTGCTCTGCGCGGTGTTCCTCAACGAGGTGCCGGGCCGCTACGCCCGCTTCGTACGGACCGTGGTCGAGGCGATGACCGCGCTGCCGTCGATCGTGGCGGGCCTGTTCATCTACGCCACCGCGATCCTGGCGCTGGGTCTGGAGAAGTCCGGCTTCGCCGCGTCGCTCGCCATCTCGGTGATGATGCTGCCGATCATCATCCGCGCCTCCGACGTGGTGATCCGGCTGGTGCCCGGCACGCTGCGGGAGGCGTCGTACGCGCTGGGGTCGTCGCGCTGGCGGACGGTGTGGCACGTGGTGCTGCCGACCGCCAGGTCCGGGCTGACCACCGCGGTGATCCTCGGCACCGCCCGCGGGGTGGGGGAGACCTCGCCAGTGCTGCTCACCGCCGGGTACACCGCCGTCACCAACTACAGCCCCGCGCACAACCCGATGGTCTCGCTGCCGCTGGCCACCTTCGAGTTCATCAAGTCCCCCCAGCCCACCATGATCGCCCGCGGTTTCGGGGCGGCGGCGGTGCTGCTGGTGCTGGTGCTTGTGCTCTTCGTGATCGCCCGGCTGATCGGCGGCCGCGGTCCGGGTGAGCTGACCCGCCGCGGGACCCACCGCAGGGTGGTCGCCTCCCGCCGGGACCAGCGCCGCTACGCCCTGCGGCACGCCAGGCTCGCCGGCTCGCCGCACGCCCGGCCCGCCGGCGTGACGCATGCCGCGCCCGCCACCTCGACGCACGTACCCGAACAGGGAGTTGACGGATCGTGAGAAGGATTCGAGCAGCGGCGGCAGCCCTCGCCGTGCTGCTGACCTCGCTGCTGGTCCTCGGCCAGGGGCCCGCCCACGCGGACACCTACACCCGGATCAGCGGCGCCGGCTCTACCTGGAGCCAGAACGCCATCGACCAGTGGCGGCGCAATGTCACCCAGTACGGGATGACCATCGACTACGCGGGCACCGGATCCTCCGACGGCCGGCAGCAGTTCGCCCATGGCACGGTGGACTTCGCGGTCTCCGAAATCCCTTACGGCATGACGGAGTTCGGGGTGCGCGAGGCGCCGCCGCAGCGCGGCTACGCCTATATGCCGATCGTGGCCGGCGGCACCTCCTTCATGTACAACCTGAAGATCGGCAACCGGCGGGTCACCAACCTGCGGCTGGGCGGGAGCACGCTGGCCAAGATCTTCACCGGCAAAATCACCCGCTGGAACGACCGGCAGATCGCGGCCGACAACCCCGGGCTGACGCTGCCCGACCGGAAGATCATCCCGGTGGTCCGCTCCGACGGCTCCGGCACCACCGCCCAGTTCACGCTCTGGATGTCCAAGCAGCAGGGCGCCTTGTGGAACGACTACTGCGAGCGGCTGGGCAAGCCCACCCCGTGCGGGCTGACCTCGTACTACCCGGTGATCCCCGGCTCCGGCTTCATCGCGCAGTCCGGGTCGCTCGGGGTCTCCGGCTACACCCGGCAGGACTACGCCGAGGGCGCCATCACCTACGTCGAGTACTCCTACGCGGTCACCACCGGTTTCCCGGTCGCCAAGGTGCTGAACGCGGACGGTTACTACACCGAACCGACCGCGGCCAATGTGGCGGTGGCGCTGACCCAGGCGGAGATCAACCAGAACAAGAACTCCACGCAGTACCTGACGCAGATCCTCGACAAGGTCTACACCTACCGGGACCCGCGGGTGTATCCGCTGTCCAGCTACAGCTACATGATCCTGCCGACCACGACGGAAGCACCGGTCACTCCCGCGAAGGGGAAGACGCTCGGCGCTTTCGGCTACTACTTCCTGTGCGAGGGCCAACGCCAGGCCCAGCCACTGGGGTTCTCGCCCCTGCCGATCAATCTGGTGCAGGCCGGCTTCGAACAGCTGAGACGGGTGCCGGGGGTGGCGGTCCAGAACATCAACATCCAGGGCTGCCACAACCCGACCTTCTCCAGCGACGGTACGAACACCCTGGCCAAGAACGCGCCCCGGCCGCCGGCCTGCGACAGGCAGGGGCCGACGCAGTGCACGGCCGGTACCGGCGGCGCGGTGAAGCAGCCCACACCGGTGAAGCCCGCCGCGAACGGCACGGCCGGCGGCACCGCGGCCGGCACCACGACCGGCGGCGCCCCCAACGCGGCCACCTCCGGCGGCACTCCGGGTACGACGGGCTCCCCGGGCGGCAGCGGCTCCGGCACCTCCGGCAGCGCCACCGCGGGCAGCACGACCGGTGGCGGCACCCCCGGCACCGCGGCGGCCGGCGGCACGGCAGGCGGCGTCGACCCCGACACCGGCCTGCCGGTGGGCGACGCGGGCGGCACCGGTACGGGCGGCCAGGACATCGTCGCCTCCAGTGTCCCGGTCGGCGACGACCCCTTCTGGGGCCTGCGGACCTGGCTGATGGGGCTGTCGGCGCTGCTGCTGCTCGCGGTCGTCGTGGCCCCGCCCACCATCGCCCGCAGGCTGGGCAGGACGGGGAAACGTGATGGGCGCGCGTAACGCATCCCGCGGCGGCCGCGGGGTCCTGGTCCGGCTCGGCGGGACCGCGGCGGCGGTGCTCGCCGCGGTCGGCCTGGTGCTGCTCCCGGCCCCGGCCGGCGGCACCGCGCACGCCGACAGCGGGTCGTCGGTCACCACGTCCGGTACGAAGGGGCCGTACGACGACTTCTCCGGGCTGCGGGTGACGGTCGAGCAGACGAAGAACCTGCGCGGGCAGGGCGTGCTGGTGTCGTGGAAAGGCGCCGCACCGACCTTCAACGGCAACGGCACCCAGTTCGCCGGCAACTACGTCCAGATCATGCAGTGCTGGGGCGACTCCCCGAACGGCCCCGACCGCGAGCACTGCGTCTACGGCGGCAGTTCGGCCTCCGGCGGGCTGACCCAGGCCGCCACCCGGCAGGCCGGCTTCGCCGCCGGGGACCCCACCGACTTCTACGACGCCCGGGAGACGCAGTACCCCGCCGACGGGCCGACCCGCGGCTATGTCCCCTTCACCACGGTGAACGGCGACACCGCGCGATCGTCCCAGGAGCTGGCGACGTACATCGCGCCTCTGACCACCAACGAGCAGCCGTTCAGCAGCACCGGCAGCCAGGGCACCGGCGAGGCGGTCTTCCAGCTGGAGTCGGCGGCCGAGTCCGACAGCCTCGGCTGCGGGGCGGTCGCCGACGCCGCCGAACAGCCCGAGCCGTGCTGGCTGGTCGTGGTGCCCCGGGGCACCCACGACCCGGACGGGGCGCCGGCCACGACCGCCCGGCAGCTCGCCACCTCGCCGCTGGCCGCGAGCAACTGGGCGCAGCGGATCGTCTTCCGGCTGGACTTCCTGCCGATCGGCTCCTACTGCCCGATCGGCCAGGCCGAGCGGCAGACGATGGGCTCGGAGATGGCAAGCGAGGCCATGACGTCCTGGCAGCCCACGCTCTGCACCGACGACAAGATCACCTTCGGGTACGTCAAGCAGTCCGAGGACTTCACCCGGGACCAGATCGTGCACCCGGCCGAGGGCTCCGCCGGGCTCGCCCTCATCGAGTCACCGGTCGAGCAGCCGCCCGGCGGACCGCCGGTGCTGCACGCCCCGGTGGCGGTCTCCGGGCTTGTCATCGGCTACAACGCCGAGGTGTCCGGCTCCTCCGCGCAAATTCCGCGGATCCGGCTGAACGCGCGGCTGGTGGCGAAAATGCTCACGCAGTCCTATCAGTGCGATCTGCCGGGGCCGAACACCCAGACGGTCCGCGGAAAACTGCCGAAGGAGAATGCGTACGATCTCCTCAAGGATCCGGAGTTCCAGAAACTCAACCCGGATTTCGCGGCCGATCCGCAGGGCTGCGGCCCTGGCCTCGGCGTCCCGCAGAGCCCGTCCGACACCGCGGCCCAGCTGTGGCGGTGGCTGCGCTCCGACCCCGACGCGCGGAGTTTCCTCAGCGGCGCGGCGGACCCGTGGGGCATGAGGATCAACGCCAATTTCCTGGCGCTGAAGCCGAGCAGCGGCGCGCTGGCGGAGTACCCCAAGCCCGACCCGACGACCTGGACGCCGATCGCGCAGTACCCGGACATCCTGATCACCGCGGTCGGGCTGAATCCGCCCGGCCAGGACCTGCAGGACGACGCGGTCCGGGTCCGCCGGGCGAACAACACGGGCACCTCGACGGTGGACCCGCTGGCGGTGCCGCCGAAAGCGGTCTCCGCCGCGCAGTTGCCGGGCAACCGCTTCATGCTCGGCGTGACCGACTCCGCCACCGCCGCCCGCTACCGGCTGGGCACCGCCGAACTCCTCAACCCCGCCGGCCAGTTCGTCGCACCCACCGCCGACAGCCTGACGAAGGCGGTGGCCGCGATGAAGCCGGGCAAGGTCGCGGGCGTGCTGGACGCGGACCCGGGCCTGACGACACCCGGCGCGTACCCGCTGACCAGCGTCACGTACGCGGCGGCCTCCACCGGCCTGGACGCCGCCTCCCGGACCGACTACGCGACGATGATCCGGTACGCGGCCGGCCCCGGCCAGCGGCCCGGTATCGGGCTCGGCCTGCTCCCGCCCGGCTACGCGCCGCTGCCGGCCGGCCTGCGGGACCAGGCGCTGGCCACCGCCGCCCAGCTGATCGCGGGTGCGCCGCCCACCACCGGCCCTGACGGGCCGGGCACGGCCGGCGGCTCCGGCGGGGGCCCGGCCGGTGACCTGGCGGGCGGCCCCGGCTCCGCCACCGCAGGCGGCACGTCCGGCGGCGCCCCGCCGGGCGCCGGCCCCGCCGGCACGCCCACGCCCGCCGCCTCCCGTACCGCCGCTGCCGCGGCGGCGGCCGGCGGCGGCCCGGCCGCGGCACCGCAGGCGCGCACCGTCGCGGCCGGCGGCGGCACCACCCCGGGCCTGTTCCTGGGCGCGGTCCGCTGGGTCCTGCTGATCGTCCTCGTCACGGGCATCGCCGGCTCCCTGGTCGGCCCCTTGCTGATGCGCGCCGGCACCCTGCGCGCGGCGGGCGGTTCCCTGTTCCCCCGCGGGTCCCTACGCGCCCCCTGGAAGGAAATTCGAGGCGATCGGTGAATGCCCCTTGTTCACTTTTCGGGAGAGATGATTTTGGTTGCCCCGTCTTGCGGCCGTCGGCAGGATATTCACTGTCCGGAACATCGGACGGAAACAGAAGGAGGGAATTCCGGAATTCCAGAATTCCCTCGGCACGTCACACCTGGAATTCCATCCGCCTCACCACGGAGGAAAGCAAGTGAACGTGAAAATCGCCAAGCGGGCGGCGGTTGCCGGCGGTATCGCGGCGCTCAGTGTCGGCCTGATGATCTCCCCGGCGCAGGCCGACCCGACGTCCCCGAACACCTTCCGTCAGCTGGTCGGCGTGGGTTCTGACACCACGCAGGACGTGATGAACGGCCTGGCCGAGACGATCACGGACCCGAACCACACCCCGAGCAACCTGCTGGTGGCGTCCTACAACGCCACCAACCCCGGCTACGTCCCGGGCGATCCCGCCCACCCGCTGCACGACACCATCGTCACCCGGTCCGGCCACGCCGCGATCGCGCGTCCGGACGGATCGGGCGCCGGCATCTCCACCCTGATCGGCGACACCGCCGCCCTGGACGTGGACTTCGCGCGCTCCTCGAACGGCCCGTCGACCGTGGGCACCAACCTGACCTTCATCCCGTACGCGCTGGACGCGGTGACCTACGCGGTGCGCAGCAGCAGCGCGCTCAACGGCGGCACCCTCTCGCTGGCCGAGGTGACGAACCTCTACAAGTGCAAGAACACCGACGGCAGCACCCCCGCGGGCACCTTCCCGGCGGTAGGCGGCGTCGAGATCCACCCGCTGCTGCCGCAGGTCGGTTCCGGCACCCGGAAGTTCTGGGAGGCCACGCTGGGCCTGAGCGACAGCAGCCTGGCGCCGTGCGTGAGCGACGTGGCCGCGGACGGCACCTCCGTCCAGGAGCACAACGGCACCGCGCTCCAGCGGGCGGGCGACCTCATGCCGTTCTCCATCGCGTCCTACATCGCGCAGACCAACCACGCGACCACCGGTGTGCAGGACCGCCGCGGCACCGCGGTCCTGCAGACGGTCAACGGCACCCAGCCGGAGACCGCCACCAGCACGCTGAACACCGCCTTCCCGGTCACCCGCGAGGTCTACAACGTCTTCCGGACCAGCCGGCTGACCGAGACCGACATCCGCAACACCTTCGTCGCCGTCCAGCCGGGCGAGTCGAACCAGAGCCGCGTCGCCAAGCTCTGCACCCCGGCGAGCGGCACGATCATCGAGAAGTTCGGCTTCGCCCAGGTCGCCAACTGCGGCGTCATCACCATCAAGGGCAACTCCTGACCGGTCTCCCGCGGGCTCTCGCGGTCTGAGGCCCCGCACCGCACCACCACGGCGGAGCGACCAGCCCGCCGGGCCGGGCACCCACCTCGGGTGCCCGGCCGCACCCCCCGCCGTACACCCACCGCGCACTATCAACTCCCCTTGGAGAGCACTGAGATGAACCGAAGACTGCACGGCGTGCTGGTCGGCGCGCTGGCATTGTTCCTGGGCACAGGGGCCGTCGTCACCGCGACCGGCACCGCGAGCGCGCAGACCGCGACCCACCAGCAGGCCGGGCCCAAGGTCACGCTCACCGCCCGCAGCAGCAGCATCACCGACGGCTCGCCGTTCAGCCAGGTCTCGGTCGACACGGCATGCCCGGCCGGCTACCAGGACAACCTCAGCGTCTTCGTGGTCCTCCCCGACGGACGGGAGACCAGCGTGGCGTTCGGCGTCACCGCGGGAGCCCCGTTCAGCGGCAGGTCCGTCACCGCGCGGATCCCCGCGGTCTCGGACGGCACCACCTTCGTGAACTCGATCGCCGACGCCTTCGACATCGCCGGCGCGCCCGTCGCCGACGGCGTCTACCCGGTCCACGTCGTCTGCGGCAACGCCGACCAGGCCGACCACCCGGAGCGTCCGACGTCCACCGGTTTCATCCGGGTCACCGGTGACACCTTCCAGGTCAAGAACCTCCCGGCGCCGGCCGTCACCGACCTGACGCTCACCGCCGCCCCCGCGAACCACGCCCGGTTCGGCCAGGCCGTCACGCTGACCGCCAAGGTCAGCCCGCGCGTGGCCGGCAGCGTCCAGTTCACCACCGACGGCACCAACCCGATCGGGGACCCGGTCCCGGTGACCGACGGCAAGGCCACCGTGCAGGCGCCGGTCGAGGTCGCGGCCACCGTACGCACCTATGTCGCCACCTTCCTGCCGGCCGACCCGATCGCCGACGCGCAGGACGTGACCGTCTTCCGCTACGCGTACACCAACGCGCCCGCCGTCCAGGTCACCGACGCCGCCGGCAACACCCTTGGCGCCAAACCGCAGTTGGTGCCCGGCCAGCACATCACGGTCTCCGCACAGGGCTTCCTGCCGGGACCCGGCGAGAAGGTCCTGCCCTTCGTCAGCAACGCCCTCGCGCTCTTCGCCCCGGTGACGACCGACGCCCAGGGATCGGTCACCGGCTACGACCTGACCGTGCCGCGGCTCATCGCCGGCGGCGCCCACCAGCTGACCCTCACGGGTCTCAGCAGCTTCGTCCAGGTGTCCTTCGGCTTCACCACGAAGTGACCCCGGCACGCGGCTGACCCGCACAGAAAGCACGTCCGGCCGGGCGCCCTCCAGGTGCCCGGCTGCCGCCGTGACACCCCCGCCACATCCCCGAGGGGACGAGGAGAAATGAAACGAAGACTGCACGCCGCGCTGCTGAGTGTGCCGGCACTGATCCTGGGTCTGGGCGCGGTGGCTCTCAGCAGCGCGGGACCGGTGCACGCCGACACCCTCCCGGGCACCGTGACCCTCTCACCCGCCGGCGGAAACATCGCCGACGACCAGCCGTTCAGCTCGATCACCGTCTCCCAGGCGTGCCCCGAGCACTACCAGGACAGCATCGAGGCGGGGCTCGTCTTCGACGACGGGGGAGTCGGTGACGTCGTCTGGGACCTGATGGACGGCGCGCCCTACAGCACCGGGCCCTTCACCGCCCAAGTACCCGCCGTCTCCGACGACTTCACCCAGGTCAACTCGATCGAGCAGGCCTTCGACGGCGGGCCGGGCGTGGCCCAGGACGGCACCTACCCGCTGGTCGTGGTCTGCCACTCCGCGGACCCGGAGACCTACCCCGACCGCCCCACCTTCCAGACCTTCATCACCGTCACGGGCAGCACCTGGGCGGTGAAGGAGGTCACGCCCCCGACGGCGACCACCGTGGACGTCACCGCCGACCCGGCCGGCCACGGACAGGTGAGCCAGGAGTTCACCCTCACCGCCAAGGTCAGCCCGGCCGCCGCGACCGGCAAGGTGGAGTTCTTCGTCGACGGCAGCACCCCCGTGCTGAGCAACACCTCACCGGAGCCACGGCACGAGATCGTCCCGGTGGTGAACGGTACGGCGGCCATCCATGTGCTCGCCCAGGCCGTACCGATCGTACGGACGTACACAGCGGTGTTCACCGCCGACGACGCCACCGCGTTCGCCCAGGGGACCGGCACCGCGAACTACGCCTTCGTGGACGAACCGCTGATCACCGCGCTCGACGACACGGGCAACGACCTGCAGGACAAGCCCGTCCTGACGGCCGGTCAGCGGATCACGCTCACCGTGGCCGGCTTCCTGCCCGCCGCGTCCGGGACCGACAGCGAGCCGGTCGACGTCACCCTGGACGGCGCGGCGGCCACCCCGGACACCGCCACCGCCGACTCGCAGGGCACGGTCGGCACCTTCGCCTACACGGTGCCGGGTTCGGTGACCGACGGCAGCCACGCGCTGACCTTCAAGGGCCGCACCAGCGCGATCAGCGAGAGCTTCGCGTTCACGGTCGGCGCGGACGAGAGCACCACCGGGGGCACGGACACCGGCGGTACCGACACGGGCGGTACGGACACCGGGGGAAGTGACGCGGGCGGTACGGACAGCGGGGGCACCGACACCGGCGGTACGGACACCGGCGGCGCCGACTCGGGTGGTACGGACACCGGCGGCGGCTCCGGCGGTACCGGTTCGTCCGGCGGCTCCGGAGAGCTCTCGTCCGGCGGCTCCACCGCGGGCGGCACCTCCGGCGGCGGCACCGGCCCGCTCGCGGCCACCGGCGCCGGCGGCATCCTCCCGCTGAGCGGGCTCGCCCTGCTGCTCGCCGGGGTCGGCGGCTACGCCGTCCACCGGGTGCGCCGCGACGGCAAGCTGCTCAGCTTCGGTCCCACCCCGCGCGACTGACCCCGCGCGGGCTGCCGGGGGCGGGGCGGCCCGAGCACACCGCCCGCCCCCGGCGACCCCACCTCGTACCCCTGCAACCGATTCGCGCTGAGGAGCCCACCCGTGGCCGTACTCTCACCGCCCCGCGAGGCCGCGGGGGACCCCTGGCAGCCGCCGCCCGAGCCGGCGAAGCCGCCCCGCCGCGGCGGCGATCCGCGGTTCGTCGTCCCGGGCGCGGCCCTGACCGTACTGGCGGCGCTGCTGCTCGGCTTCGCCGTCAACCTCACCCTGCTCGGCCAGGTGGAGCACGCCCGCACCCAGCGGCACGGCTACGACCGGCTGCGCGCCGAACTCGCCCTGGGCACCGCCCCGGTGGGCCGCCTGGACGACAACGGCAGGGCGGTGCCGGCCGGTGCCCCGGTGGCGGTGCTGCACATCCCGTCCATCGGCCTGCGCGAAGTGGTCTTCCAGGGCACCTCGTCCGGGGTGCTCACCGCGGGGCCCGGACACCGCAGGGACACCCCGCTGCCAGGCCAGCCCGGCGTCAGCGTGATCATGGGCCGCCAGTGGGGATACGGCGGCCCGTTCCAGCACCTTCACGAACTGCGCGCCGGCGACGAGATCACCGTCACCACCGGCCAGGGGCAGCAGAAGTACCGGGTCACCGGCGTCCGCAGGGCCGGCGACCCGGTGCCGGCCCTGCCCACAGGCGGGCAGGGCCGGCTGCTGCTGATGACCGCGACCGGCAGCCTTTACACGCCGAGCGGCGTGCTGCGGGTGGACGCCGGACTGGTCGGGCCCGCACAACCGGCTCCCGCGGCCGGCGGCGGCATCGACGCGGCCGAACAGCCGCTGGCCGGCGACGCGTCGGCGTGGCTGCCGGTGATGCTCTGGCTGCAGGCACTGCTCGCCGCGACCGCCGTGCTCACCTGGACCTTCCGCCGCTGGGGCCGCTGGCAGACCTGGATCTGCGGGCTGCCGGTGCTCACCGCGATCGTCGTCGCGCTCTCCGGGGCGGCCACCGGGCTGCTGCCCAACCTGCTCTGAACCGCCACCACCCGAGGGGAAACACCAGCCGATGTCTGCCACCGACGAGACCGTCGTCCTGCCGGCCGTCCCGGCCGTCCCGGCCGAACCGCCGGGCGCGGCGCCGTCGCGCTCCGCCACCCTGGAGGCCCAGGAGATCTCCGCCTGGTTCGGTGATCACAAGGTCCTGGACCGCGTCTCGCTGACCATGCCCGCGCAAGCCGTCACCGCCCTCATCGGCCCGTCCGGCTGCGGCAAGTCCACCTTCCTGCGCATCCTCAACCGGATGCACGAACTCATCTCCGCCGCCTCGCTCGCCGGGCAGGTGCTCCTCGACGGCGAGGACATCTACGACCGCGGGCGCCGCATCACCCACGCGCGCCGCGAGATCGGCATGGTCTTCCAGAAGCCCAACCCCTTCCCGGCGATGAGCATTTACGACAACGTGCTGGCCGGGCTGAGGATGAACGGGGTCAAGGCGGACCGCGGCAGCCGGGACGACCTGGTCGAGGAGTGCCTGACCAAGGCCGGTCTGTGGCGCGAGGTCCAGGACCGGCTGCGGCAGCCGGGCGGCGCGCTCTCCGGCGGCCAGCAGCAACGCCTGTGCATCGCACGGTCGTTGGCGGTACGGCCGCGGGTGCTGCTGATGGACGAGCCGTGCTCGGCGCTCGACCCGACGTCGACCCGGCGGATCGAGCAGACCATCAGCGAGCTGTCGCAGGAGGTGACCATCGTCATCGTCACCCACAACATGCAGCAGGCGGCCCGCGTTTCGGACGCCTGTGCGTTCTTCCTCGCCGAACAGGGCACCCCCGGCGTCATCGTGGAGCACGGCCCGACCGAGGAGATGTTCAACCGCCCCCAGGACCAGCGCACGTCGGACTACGTCAACGGCCGGTTCGGCTGAGGGGGATGCCCGCCACTCAGGTCATTCATGTCTCATGGGCATCAATGCTCACGAAGAGGTATTGGACTGTGCCGCCGCGGGGACGCAGAGTTACCGGAGAAGGCGGCGGGCACCTTCCGCCGCCGTTTCCCCGGAGGTACCCGTCCCATGATGGTCATCACCACCCCCACCGGCCTGATCGGCGGCCAGGTCCTGGATCGCGTCCTCGGCGTCCGCGACCGCGGGCAGCCGGTCCGGGTGATCGTGCGCGACCCCGCCCGGCTCTCCCCCCGCGTACGCGAACGCGTCGAGGTCGTGACCGGCTCGCACGGTGACCCCGGCGTCGTCGACGAGGCGTTCGCGGGCGCGGACAGCGTGCTGTGGGTGACGCCACCGGACCCGCGCGCCGACAGCGTCGAGAGCGCCTATCTGGACTTCACCCGGCCGGCCTGCGACGCCTTCAAGAGCCAGGGCGTCCAGCGGGTGGTCGGGATCTCGGCCCTGGGCCGCGGCGCGGCCAGGAACGCCGGGCTGGTGACGGCGTCGCTGGCGATGGACGACCTGATCGCGGACACCGGCGTGAACTACCGGGCGCTGACGATGCCCTCGTTCATGGACAACCTGCTCAACCAGGTGGACCCGATCAGGAACACCGGCACGTTCTTCTCGCCGCTCGACGGCGACCTCAGGCTTCCGGCCTGCGCCACCCGCGACATCGCCGCCGTCGCCGCCGAGCTGCTGCTCGACGACTCCTGGACCGGACAGGAGAGCGTCCCCGTCCTCGGCCCCGAGGACCTGTCCGCCAACGACATGGCCCGGATCATGTCCGAGGTCCTGGGCAAGCCCGTGCGCTTCCAGCAGATCTCCACCGAGGCGTTCAAGGCCACGCTGACCGGACACGGGATGTCCGAGGCGATGGCGCAGGGCATGGCCGACATGATGGCGGCGAAGAACGAGGGCATCGACACGGCCGTGCCGCGCACCGCGCGGGCCACCACCCCGACCGGCTTCCGCCAGTGGTGCGAGGAAGTCCTCAAGCCGGCCGTCCTGGCCTGATGACGGCCGGCCCGCTGCGACGCCCGGGGCCCCCTTCCCCGGCGGTCAGATGCCGGCGGTCAGATGCCGGCGGCCGCGGCGAGGTCGGCCTTGACCGCGGCCAGCGTGTCCGCGGCCGTGGCGCGCGCGGCCGGGAGCCCCGCGGCGTCCGCGACCGGGACCACGACTTCGAGATAGCACTTGATCTTGGGCTCGGTGCCGCTGGGACGGACGACGACGCGGGCGGAGCCGATACCGCGTGCGTCGTCACCTTGGAGGCGGTAGCGCAGGCCGTCGGTCGGCGGAAGGTCCGCGGTACCGGCCGAGAGGTCCTCGGCGGTGGCGATCTTGAGGCCGGCCAGCGCGGCCGGCGGGTGCTCGCGCAGCCGGGCCATCGCGTCGGCGATCAGCGACAGATCGGCCACCCGGGCCGCCAACTGGTCGGTGGCGTGCAGGCCGTGGCTGAGCGCGAGGTCGTCCAGCAGGTCGGCCGGGGTCCGGCCCTCGGCCTTGAGCCCGGCGGCGAGTTCGGCGATCAGCAGGGCCGCGGTGATGCCGTCCTTGTCGCGGACGCCGTCCGGATCGACGCAGTAGCCGAGGGCTTCCTCGTATCCGTAGCGCAGGCCCGGCACCCGGGCGATCCACTTGAAGCCGGTGAGCGTGTCCTGGTACGCCAGGCCCGCCCGGGCGGCGATCTTCGACAGCAGCGAGGAGGAGACGATGCTCGCCGCGAAGACATCCCGCCCGGGCACGACGGCGCGGTTACGGACGAGGTGCAGGGCGAGCAGCGAGCCCAGTTCGTCGCCGCGCAGCATCCGCCAGCCCGCGGCGGCCGACGGGTCGGGTACGGCGGCGGCGCAGCGGTCCGCGTCCGGGTCGTTGGCGATCACGATGTCAGGACCCGCGCCCCGCGCGGTGGCGAACGCCAGGTCCATCGCCCCGGGCTCCTCCGGGTTGGGGAAGGCGACGGTCGGGAAGTCCGGGTCGGGGGCGGCCTGTTCGGCCACCTGCACCGGCGCGGGGAAGCCGGCCCGGGCGAAGGCCGCGGTCAGCGTCTCCAGGCCGACACCGTGCATCGGGGTGTAGACGACGTTCACCTCCCGCGGGCTGTCCGCCCCGACGACGGAGACCGCCCGGGTCAGATACGCCGCCAGGACGTCCTCGCCGAGCACGTCCCAGCCCTCCTCGGCCAGCGGCACCCCCGCCAGCGGGCCGACGGCCGCGATCCCGGCGGCGATCTCCGCGTCGGCGGGCGGCACGATCTGCGAGCCGTCCCCGAGGTAGACCTTGTAGCCGTTGTCCTGCGGCGGGTTGTGGCTTGCGGTCACCATCACACCGGCGTCGGCGCCCAAGTGCCGTACGGCATAGGCGAGTACGGGAGTCGGCAGCGGACGCGGCAGCAGCGCGGCCCGCAGCCCGGCGCCGGCCATGACGGCCGCGGTGTCCCGGGCGAAGTCGTACGACTTGTGCCGGGCGTCGTAGCCGATGACCACCAACTCGCCCTGCCGGGCCCGCAGGTACCCCGCCAGACCGGCGGCGGCCCGGATCACCACGGCCCGGTTCATCCGCATCGGGCCGCCGCCGAGCGCCCCGCGCAGGCCGGCGGTGCCGAACTCCAGCGTCCCGGCGAACCGTTCGGCCAGTTCCGCGGTGGCGCCGGTGTCGCCCGCGTCCGCCGCCCGCAGCAGTGTCTCCAGTTCGCCGCGGGTCTCCGGGTCCGGGTCCTCGGCGATCCACGCCTGCACCTGGGCGAGTACGTCGGCCATCGCTTCCTCCAGCTCTCCGTGCTTTACCTGACGTCGGACGCGAACGGGCGCCTGGCGGTCAGAGCCGCCCCAGCACCTCGCCCAGCAGCGCGCCCATCCGGGTCGCCGACTCCCGGCCGGCCTCCAGGACCTCTTCGTGATTGAGCGGCTCACCGGTCATCCCGGCGGCCAGATTCGTCACGAGGGACAGGCCCAGCACCTCCGCGCCGGCCTCGCGGGCGGCGATGGCCTCCAGTGCGGTGGACATGCCCACGAGGTCCCCGCCTATCGCCCGGACCATGCCGATCTCGGCGGGTGTCTCGTAGTGCGGGCCGGGGAGCTGGACGTAGACGCCCTCTTCGAGGGAGGGGTCCACCTCGCGGCACAGCGCGCGCAGCCGCGGGGAGTAGAGGTCGGTGAGGTCCACGAAGTTCGCGCCGACGATGGGCGAGGTCGCGGTCATGTTGATGTGGTCGCTGATCAGGACGGGCTGACCCGGGCGGAAGCCGGGGCGCAGGCCGCCGCAGCCGTTGGTGAGGACGACGGTCTTGCAGCCCGCGGCGATCGCGGTGCGTACCCCGTGCACGACGGTGGCGACGCCCCGGCCCTCGTAGAGGTGGGTGCGGCCGAGGAAGACCAGGGCGCGGACCCCGCCGATCTTCACGGACCGCACCTGGCCGGCGTGGCCCGCGACGGCGGGGGCCGGGAACCCCGGGAGGTCGGTCACCGGGAACTCGTGGTCGGGCTCGCCGAGACCGTCGGCGGCGGGCACCCAGCCCGAGCCCATGACGAGGGCCACGTCGTGTGTTTCGGCGCCGGTCAGCTCGCGCAGGCGTTCGGCAGCGGCGTCGGCCGCGGCGTACGGGTCGGGGTTCACGGAAGCGTTCACGCGCACGAGGGTAACCTGTCACGGCCTACGCGCGTAGACGGTCCCCCGGTCTGCGGTTCTTTTCGGCCCTCCCCTTGCCCTGCGGGGCCCGTTGCCGGGTGCGGCCGGGTGAGGGGTTGCTCGCGCAGTTCCTCGCGCCCCTTCGGGGTGCGTTCGGCCATCCGGGTGTGCCCCGTCAGGGGCGCTGGGGGCACCCCCGGACGGAGTCTGGGGGAGGAACTGCGCGAGGAACCCACCACCGGCGGAAGGTCCGGGAACCGGCGCCCAGGGGCTGGGCGGGCGGGCCCGGTGCGGCCCCGCGCCTAGCACGGCCGCTTGCGCAGCTCCATCACATAGTCGTACGGCGCCCCCGCCGATTCCGCCGCGTCAGCCAGTTCCCCCAGGTAGCGCGCCGACGGCAACCCACCCTCGTAGTCGTTGAGGACATAGAGCCACGCCGCCACCTCCCCCTCCAGCGTGTCGACCCGGACGGTGAGCCGCCGGTACATGGCCAGCGGCACCCCCTCCCAGTTGTCCATCGACTCCTCGTCCACCGGCGCGATGTCGTACAGCGTGACGAAGACCTGGCTGCCGGGGTCCTCCACCACCGTGGCCAGCGCCCCCTCCCACCCCATCTGCTCACCGCCGAAGGTGAGCCGCCAGCCGTCGAGCCACCCGGTGCCGCGCAGGGGGGAGTGAGGGGCGCGGCGGGTCATCAGCCGCGCGTCGAGGTTGCTTCCGTAGGCGGCGTAGAGCGACATGGACACGAGGGTACGGGAGCGCGATCGGCCCGGCGTAAGGACGCGAGCCGGTGCCGCCCGGACGAGTCACACCGACCCCTGGCAGGAGAAGCTTGGCGCGTGCGGGACAATGGGGTACGTGACTCGGATCGTGATCATCGGTGGCGGACCCGGCGGCTATGAGGCAGCGCTCGTTGCGGCGCAGCTCGGCGCTGAGGTGACCGTCGTGGACTGCGACGGCCTCGGCGGCGCGTCGGTGCTCACCGACTGCGTTCCGTCCAAGACGCTCATCGCCACCGCCGAGGTGATGACCACCTTCGACTCCTCCTACGAGGAGCTGGGCATCGTCGCCGACGACACCCCGCCGCTGGAACGCGCCTCCCGGGTGGTCGGCGTCGACCTCGGCAAGGTCAACCGCCGGGTCAAGCGCCTCGCGCTCGCCCAGTCCAACGACATCACCGCCTCCGTGACCCGGGCCGGCGTCCGGGTGCTGCGCGGCCGTGGCCGGCTGGACGGCCCGCAGACCGCCGACGGCACCAGGTCCGTGGTGGTGCGCTCCGCCGACGGCACCGAGGAGCGGCTGACCGCCGACGCCGTACTCGTCGCCACCGGTGCCCGCCCCCGCGAGCTGGAGGACGCGCTGCCGGACGGCGAGCGGATCCTCAACTGGACCCAGGTCTACGATCTCGACGAGCTGCCCGAAGAGCTGATCGTGGTGGGCTCCGGGGTCACCGGCGCCGAGTTCGCCGGCGCGTACCAGGCGCTCGGCTCCACCGTGACGCTGGTCTCCTCGCGGGACCGGGTGCTGCCCGGTGAGGACCCGGACGCCGCCGCCGTCCTGGAGGACGTCTTCCGCCGCCGCGGTATGAACGTGATGGCCCGCTCCCGCGCCCAGTCCGTCAAGCGGCTCGGCGACCGGGTCGAGGTCGCGCTCGCCGACGGCCGGGTGATCAGCGGCACGCACTGCCTGATGGCGGTCGGCGCCATTCCCAACACCACCGGGATGGGTCTGGAGGAGGCCGGCGTCAAGCTCACCGCCTCCGGCCACATCAAGACCGACCGGGTCTCCCGCACCAGCGCGCTCGGCGTGTACGCGGCAGGTGACGTCACCGGCGTCTTCGCGCTCGCCTCGGTCGCCGCGATGCAGGGGCGGATCGCGATGTACCACTTCCTCGGTGACGCGGTCGGCCCGCTCAACCTCAAGACGGTCTCCTCCAACGTCTTCACCGACCCGGAGATCGCCACCGTCGGCTACACCCAGGCCGACGTGGACAACAAGCGCATCGAGGCGAATGTCGTCAAGCTGCCGCTGCTGCGCAACCCGCGGGCCAAGATGCAGGGCATCAGGGACGGCTTCGTGAAGCTCTTCTGCCGTCCCGGCACCGGGATCGTGGTCGGCGGTGTGGTGGTCGCGCCCAAGGCGAGCGAGCTGATCCACCCGATCTCGATCGCGGTCGACAACAACCTGACGGTGGAACAGATCGCGAACGCCTTCACGGTGTACCCGTCGCTGTCCGGCTCGATCGCCGAGGTGGCACGGCAGTTGCACAACCGGAAAACGGCGGATCAGGACTGACGCCGGGTTGGCTGCCGCGGGGCCCTTGGTTTTCCGGGCCGGTCCGCGGCCTGTTCGGACCCCCGGGCATTACGCTGCGTACTTCTCGCGCGGTCCAAACCTTTTCCGGGTGCGAACGCACGGTCGGTGCATAGCACTTCCCGGTCTCTTTCACGCACGACTTCCGTCATCCGGCGCAAAACGCTGAAAGCAGACGGTCGTTGGGGTTACTGTCGGTTTCGTGTTCGCTGCAGAACGTCGCCAATTGATCCTGGAAATGGTGCGGGCGAACGGAGCCGTCAGTCTCCGTGAGCTCGCCCGGGTCGTCCAGACCTCCGAAGTGACCGTGCGCCGCGACGTACGCGCTCTGGAGGCCGAAGGACTGCTGGACCGCCGGCACGGCGGTGCGGTGCTGCCGGGTGGCTTCACCCGCGAGTCCGGCTTCCCGCAGAAATCCCATCTAGCGACCGCGGAGAAGACGGCCATCGCCGATCTCGCCGCCGGTCTGGTCGAAGAGGGCGAGGCCATCGTGGTCGGCGCCGGCACCACCACCCAGGAGCTGGCCAGACGGCTGGCCCGGGTGCCGGGGCTGACCGTGGTGACCAACTCGCTGCTGGTCGCGCAGGCACTCGCGCACGCCAACCGGGTGGAAGTGGTGATGACCGGCGGCACCCTGCGCGGGTCCAACTACGGCCTGGTCGGCAGCGGCGCGGAGCAGTCCCTGCAAGGGCTGCGGGTCTCACGGGCGTTCCTGTCCGGCGCGGGGCTCACCGCGGAACGCGGCCTGTCCACGTCCAACATGCTCGCGGCGAGTGTGGACCGCGCGCTGGTGCAGGCGGCGGCGGAGGTGGTGGTCCTCGCGGACCACACGAAGCTCGGGTCCGACACGATGTTCCAGACGGTGCCGACCGATGTGATCACGCATCTGGTCACCGATGAACCGCCGGCCGACGACGAACGCGCCGGTACGGAGTTGCAGGCGCTCGCCGATCGCGGGGTGCAGATCGTGGTGGCGCCGGTGCCGGTCGCTGACGCGGCGGTGGCGGGGCGGCCGCGGCGCGAGGCCCCGCTGCCGGGGCCCCGGCGGCCCCAGTCGTTGCGCACTGCGGAGCCGGGGGGGACGCCCCGGCTCGCGGATGTCCGCCGGAGGTAGTTCCAGCGGAGCGGGGCGCCGTTGCGGGGTGCGGGGTGCCCGCGGGGCGCCGTTGCCGGGTGCGGGCCGGTGGACGGTTGCTCGCGCAGTTCCTCCCCCAGACTCCGTCCGGGGGTGCCCCCAGCGCCCCTGACGGGGCACGTTCTGCCCGTAGGGCTGCGTTGCCGGCTGCGGGCAGCCGCTAGTTGCTCGCGCAGTTCCTCGCGCCCCTGACGGGGCACGTTCGTTGCGACGCACTGAGAGAAGGCGCCCCCTGGCCGACGGCTACTGGGCGGTGAGGGAGGGGGTGCGGGTGCGGAGGCCGTCGGTCATGAGGGACATGAGGCGGTCGAAGAGGTCGGGGTCGTCCGCGTTGCGCTCCGCGCTGACCACGATCGCGTAGGTGAGCTTCAGCAGGTCGCCGATCCCGATGTCGCTCCTGACCCCGCCGGACTCCTGGGCCCGGTGCAGCAGCGCGGTGCCGGCGGCCGGCATCTTCGTACGGCAGGCGGGCATCCTGTCGTCACTGGCCTCCGTGATCGCGGCGGCCAGCCCGCGGTAGGACGCCGAGTGCACGGCCACCGCCCGGAGCCACTGCAGCAGCGCGTCGACCGGATCGGCCTCGGCCAGCAGCTCGCGCCCCCGCTGGGACAGGGCCTTCACTTCCTGCTCGAAGACCGCGTTCATCAGCGCGTAGCGGTCGGGGAAATGCCGGTAGAGCGTGCCGACGCCGACCTCGGCGTGCCGTGCCACGTCCTCCAGGGCCACGTCCGTGCCGTGCAGCAGGAACGCCTGCCTGGCCTCGTCGAGCAGCCGGTCGTAGTTGCGCTGCGCGTCAGCCCGCATGCCGTGATGCCTCCCGCTCTGGGCCCGTACCGTTCTTCGCCCCCGAAGAGATGGTAAATCCGGAGGCGACCTCCGTATAGTTAACGGAGGCAACCTCCGCTTACCGCTCTCCGCTGGAGGCTTGCTTTCGCTTCCTCGCGCCCCTTCGGGGCACGTCGTCCCCTGCGGTACGGGAGTTCGTGCCCCGTCAGGGGCGCGAGGAACTGCGCGAGCAACCGGCCACCGGGCGGGGGCCGGGGATGGTGCCCCGTGGGGCAGGTCGTGCCCCGTCAGGGGCGCTGGGGGCACCCCCGGCCGGTGGGGGGTGGGCGGGCGGTCGGGGGTCAGTCCTTGATTTCGCAGATGACCGCGCCGGAGGTGACGGACGTGCCGACGTCCGCGGTGAGCCCGATCACCGTGCCGGAGCGGTGCGCGTTGATCGGCTGTTCCATCTTCATCGCTTCGAGGACGACGATGAGGTCGCCCTCGGTGACCTGCTGGTTCTCCTCGACCGCGACCTTCACGATGGTGCCCTGCATCGGGGAGGCCAGCGCGTCACCCGACGCCGCCTTCGTGGCCTTCGACGCCGCCCGCCGTTTCGGCTTCGCACCGCCGGCCGCCGCGGTCCGCGCCAGGGTCATCCCCAGCGAGGCCGGCAGAGAGACTTCGAGGCGCTTCCCGCCGACCTCGACCACCACCGTCTCCCGACCCGGGACCTCGTCCTCATCCACCGCGGGCCCCGCGAACGGCGCGATCGTGTTCACGAACTCCGTCTCGATCCACCGGGTATGAATCGTGAACGGCCCCCCGTCCCGGGGATTGAACGCCGGGTCGGTGACCACGGCGCGGTGGAAGGGAATCGCGGTGGCCATCCCCTCCACGGTGAACTCACCCAGCGCCCGCGCCGCACGCTGCAAGGCCTGCTCGCGGGTCGCACCGGTGATGATGAGCTTGGCCAGCAGGGAGTCCCACGCCGGCCCGATCACCGACCCTGACTCCACCCCGGCGTCCAGCCGCACCCCCGGCCCGGTGGGCGGCTGGAAGAGGGTCACGGTGCCGGGTGCGGGCAGGAAATTCCGCCCCGGGTCCTCACCGTTGATCCGGAACTCCAGGGAGTGGCCGCGCAGCGGCGGGTCGTCGTAGCCGAGGGCCTCGCCGTCGGCGATGCGGAACATCTCCCGCACCAGGTCGATACCCGAGACCTCCTCCGTCACCGGGTGTTCGACCTGGAGGCGGGTGTTGACCTCCAGGAACGAGATCGTGCCGTCCTGCCCGACGAGGAACTCACACGTGCCCGCGCCGACGTAGCCGGCCTCGCGGAGGATCGCCTTCGACGCCGCGTACAGCTGGGCGTTCTGGTCGTCGGAGAGCCAGGGTGCGGGGGCTTCTTCGACGAGTTTCTGGTGGCGGCGCTGCAGGGAGCAGTCGCGGGTGGAGACCACGACGACGTTGCCGTGGGTGTCGGCCAGGCACTGGGTCTCGACGTGGCGGGGGCGGTCGAGGTAACGCTCGACGAAGCACTCGCCGCGGCCGAACGCGGCCACCGCCTCCCGCACCGCGGAATCGTAGAGCTCGGGGACTTCTTCCAGGGTCCTGGCGACTTTGAGTCCGCGTCCGCCGCCGCCGAAGGCGGCTTTGATGGCGATGGGGAGGCCGTGTTCCCTGGCGAAGGCGACGACTTCGTCGGCGCCGGTGACGGGGTCGGGGGTGCCGGCGACCAGGGGTGCGCCGGCGCGCTGGGCGATGTGACGGGCCGCCACCTTGTCGCCGAGGTCGCGGATGGCCTGCGGCGGGGGGCCGATCCAGGTCAGGCCCGCGTCCAGGACCGCCTGGGCGAACTCGGCGTTCTCGGAGAGGAAGCCGTATCCGGGGTGGACCGCGTCCGCGCCGGACTCCGCGGCGGCGGTCAGGACCTTGCCGGCATCGAGGTAGCTGGTGGCAGGGGTGTCACCGCCCAGCGCGTACGCCTCGTCCGCGACACGGACATGCACCGCGTCCCGGTCGGGATCGGCGTAGACGGCCACGCTGGCGATCCCCGCGTCCCGGCAGGCACGGGCAACACGGACTGCGATTTCACCGCGGTTGGCGATGAGCACCTTACGCACGATGACTCCCTTCTTGAAACAAGCCGAGTTTAGGTACTGGCCACACTCGATGCCGAGGAGCCCCCGCACGTGAGCTTGCCCACACGAAGGGTGACCCATGGGCCTGAAATACCGGTGAAAGCCTGCTCAGTCCACGGTACGACCCGGCCGGGGCCGATGTCCCGCACTGCCCGGTGTGGGGCGGATCTCGGTTCGGATCGGGTCCCTCGTTCGGCGTTCTTTTGTGGAAACCCCACCAATAGACCGGGGAAAGTTTGCCGCCGCGACCCGCCGAACGAGTGGTGGCGCCGCGCCTCTTGTCCCGGGCTTTACCCGTGAGTAGCCTGCATGACGCGAAGTACCGGGGGTAACGGACCCCGCGGCGGGGACCGGAGGGGGAGCGCATGCGCAGAGGGATAGCCATCGGCACGGTCGTGGCGCTGGTCCTCGAAGCTCTCACGATCGGCTTCGTCAACTGGGTGCTCGGCCTTGCCGTCCAGCACCAGAAGATGTCCCTCGCCGGGCTCGACACGAACGCGATGGCGGTCGGATCGTGGGTGGGCGGCGGGGTGTTCGGGCTCTTCCTGCTCGGCTGCGCGCTGCTGGTGGCCCGGATCGCCTGGCGCGACCGGATGACCGGGCGGTTGGCGCGGATCGTGCTCATCGCCTGCGCGGTGGTGCACGGAGTGGTGGGCGCGGCCGTGGTCGGCCTGGTCGGCTGGTGGGCGTTCGTGGTCCTGATGGTCATCCTCGGGCTGCTCGTCGCCACGCTGCTGCTGTACGCGCCGGAGGACCAGCGGGAGCCGGTGGAGGCCGCGCCGGGCCCCGGCGAGATCTCGCCACCGGCGACCGCGTGACCGTCGGAACCGCCCGCACCCTCCAAACCGCCCGCACCCTCCGAGCCGGCTGAGCCGCCCCCACCGTCCGAACCTGCCGCCCTGCCCGAGCCGTCCGCGCCCCGCGGGACGCCCCGCACGGTCACGCCCACAGGTCGGTGA
Source organism: Streptomyces sp. NBC_01476 (assembly GCF_036227265.1). NCBI lineage: Bacteria > Bacillati > Actinomycetota > Actinomycetes > Kitasatosporales > Streptomycetaceae > Streptomyces > Streptomyces sp. NBC_01476. The sequence goes on from NZ_CP109446.1 coordinate 5,222,854, forward strand.
CGCGGACGTCCAACTCGGCGAGCAGGCGGCGCAGCAGCGGCAGGGAGAGGCCGATGACGTTGCCGGGGTCGCCGTCCACGCCGTCGACGAAGGGGGCCGAGCGGCCGTCGAGGGTGAACGCGCCCGCCACATGGAGCGGTTCGCCGCTCGCCACGTAGGCGGCGATCTCCGCGTCGTCCGGCGTGCCGAACCGTACGGTGGTGGAGGCGGTCGCGGAGACCTGGCGGCCGGTGGCGGTGTTGATCACGCAGTGGCCCGTCCGGAGGATCCCGTCGCGGCCGCGCATCGCCTGCCAGCGGGCGGTCGCCTCGGCGGCGTCCTTGGGCTTGCCGAAGGCCAGGCCGTCCAACTCCAGGACGGAGTCGCAGCCGACCACCAGTTCGCCGCCGACGAGTTGTCCGCTGCCGGCCACGGCCTTCGCCTTCGCCTCCGCCAGGACGCGGGCCAGGTCGCCGGGGGTGGGAGCGGTGATGGCCTCCTCGTCCACCCCGCTCACGACGACCTGCGGGTCGAAGCCGGCCTGCTTGAGCAGGGCCAGGCGGGCGGGGGAGGCGGAGGCGAGGATCAGCGTGGTCACCGCCCTATCGTAGGGACCCCGCGGCCTCCTCCGCCCGGCCCCTGCCCGGTCCCGCCCGGCCCCCCGCCGGCCCGCGCACACGGGCCCTGGCACCTCCCGGCCGGCGGGAGCGGAAGGCGCGGAAGGCGCGGACCGGTCACCGCGCTACGCGCGCCACGTGGCGATGGCCATGACGAGGACCGCGGCCAGGGCGATGACGAGCATCGCCCGGCGGAGCTTCGTCTGGGCGCGGCGGATGTCGTCCGGGGGACCGGGGGGTTGATCGTCGGACCAGAGCATGGGTTCAAGCGTGCGCCCGGGCGGGGGCCCGCGCCTGAGTACGCGTACTCAGAAGCGGAACCCGCACCTCACCCGTACCAGTGGTTTACGTGGGCCACGCGGAGGTGCGCCAGGCGCCGGGGCCGGGCCGGGGAGTGCGGCGGGTGAGGGCGCGGGCGGGGTCGGACCAGGCGGCGGTGGTGCGGGGGGCGGCCTCGTCGGGCTCCACCGCGGCGATACGCGCCTGGACCAGGGCCACGACGGCGGCCAGTTCTTCGGGGGTGGGTCTGCCGCGCTCCACTTTGATCACCATGGGTGGCTCCTCTCCTACAGCGGGATGTTGCCGTGCTTCTTGGGCGGCAGGCTTTCCCGCTTGTTGCGCAGGGTCCGCAGGGCTTTGACGAGTTGTCCGCGGGTTTTGGAGGGCTCGATCACCGCGTCGACGTAGCCGCGTTCGGCGGCGACGTAGGGGTTGAGGAGGGTGTCCTCGTATTCGGTGATGAACCGCTGGCGCAGTTCCTCGGCCTCTTCGGGGGTGGCGGCTTCGGCGATGGTGCGGCGGTAGAGGATGTTGACGGCGCCCTGGGCGCCCATGACGGCGATCTGGGCGGTGGGCCAGGCGAGGTTGAGGTCGGCGCCGAGGTGTTTGGAGCCCATGACGTCGTAGGCACCGCCGTAGGCCTTGCGGGTGATGACGGTGATCAGCGGGACGGTGGCTTCGGCGTAGGCGTAGATGAGTTTGGCGCCGCGGCGGATGATGCCGTCCCATTCCTGGCTGGTGCCGGGCAGGAAGCCGGGGACGTCGACGAAGGTGATGACGGGCACGTTGAAGCTGTCGCAGGTGCGGACGAAGCGTGCCGCCTTCTCCGAGGCGTTGATGTCGAGGGTGCCGGCGAACTGCAGGGGCTGGTTGGCGACGATGCCGACCGGGCGGCCCTCGACGCGTCCGAAGCCGGTGATGATGTTGGGTGCGAACAGGCTCTGGGTCTCCAGGAACTCGCCGTCGTCGAGGACGTGTTCGAGGACCTTGTGCATGTCGTAGGGCTGGTTCGCGGAGTCCGGGACGAGGGTGTCGAGTTCGAGGTCCTCGTCGGTGACCGCGAGGTCGGCTTCGGTGGTGAAGGCGGGGGGCTCTTCGAGGTTGTTGCCCGGCAGGTAGGAGAGCAGGGCCTTGACGTACTCGAAGGCGTCCTTCTCGTCGCCGGAGAGGTGGTGGGCGTTGCCGGAGGTGGTGTTGTGGGTGCGGGCGCCGCCGAGTTCCTCCATGCCGACGTCTTCGCCGGTGACGGTCTTGATGACGTCGGGTCCGGTGATGAACATGTGGGAGGTCTGGTCGACCATGATCACGAAGTCGGTGATCGCGGGGGAGTAGACGGCGCCGCCGGCGCAGGGGCCCATGATGAGGCTGATCTGCGGGATGACGCCGGAGGCGTGGGTGTTGCGGCGGAAGATCTCGCCGTACATGCCGAGCGAGGTGACGCCTTCCTGGATGCGCGCGCCGCCGGAGTCGTTGATGCCGATGACGGGGCAGCCGGTTTTCAGGGCGAAGTCCATCACCTTGACGATCTTCTCGCCGTAGACCTCGCCGAGCGCGCCGCCGAAGACGGTGAAGTCCTGGGAGAAGACCGCGACGGGGCGGCCTTCGACGGTGCCGTAACCGGTGACGACACCGTCGCCGTAGGGGCGGTTGGCGGCCAGGCCGAAGTTGGTCGAGCGGTGCCGGGCGAGCTCGTCCAGTTCGGTGAACGATCCTTCGTCCAGGAGGAGTTCGATCCGCTCACGGGCGGTCAGCTTGCCCTTTTCATGCTGCTTGTCGACCGCGCGGCCGGAGCCGGCGTGCGTCGCTTCCTGGATGCGGTGGCGCAGATCGGCGAGCTTCCCCGCGGTCGTGTGGATGTCGTACTCCGGCTCGGCCATGGAGGCGGCTCTCCTGCTCTCGGCGGATCCAACGGTGATGCCCCCCGCGGTCTTATGACCGGCGGGTAACGCTGCTGAGTAGCGTAGTGGCGACGCTTCGATACGGGCACTGCGTCGTTCGCCACACCGTGGCCTGCTCGTAGGGTGAGGTCATGACGCGCAGCCGCTGGTCCGATCTCGACCGCCCGCCTCTGAACGCCGCCGCACTGCGCCGGGCGGTGGTCGTTCCGGGCGGTCTGTGGACCGGACTGGACGTGGTGGAGGCGACCGGCTCCACCAACAGCGACCTCACCGCGCGGGCCGGGCAGGGCGCCGCCGAGGGCGCCGTACTGGTGGCCGAGGAACAGACCGCCGGACGTGGCCGGCTGGACCGCAGGTGGAGCGCGCCGGCCCGGTCCGGTCTCTTCTTCTCCGTACTGCTCCGTCCGGGTGAACCCCGTACCGTCCCCGCGGACGAGCCGGCCGCTCCGCCGCTGGACCAGGGGCCGGTGCCGGTCAACCGCTGGGGCTGGCTGCCGCTGCTGGCCGGCGTCGCGACCGCCACCGCGCTCTCCCGGGCGGCCGGTGTCGACACGGCACTCAAGTGGCCCAACGACCTGCTGCTCACCGTCGAGGGCGAGGAGCGCAAGGCGGGCGGCATCCTCGCCGAGCGGGTCGGCACCGCGGTGGTGGTCGGGGTCGGCATCAATGTGTCGCTGCGGGCCGGTGAACTGCCGGTCCCCACCGCGGCCTCGCTGGCCCTGGCCGGCGCCAAGGGCACCGACCGCGATCCCCTGCTGCGGGCCGTGCTGCGGTCGATCGCCGACTGGTACGGCCTGTGGCGCGCGGCCGACGGCGACCCGGCCGCCTCCCGCCTCCAGCAGACGTACGGCGCCGGGTGCGCCACCCTGGGCCGCCAGGTGCGGGCCGAGCTGCCCGGCGGCAAGGAGCTCTCCGGCACGGCGGTGGCCGTGGACGGGGACGGCCGGCTGGTGATCGCCGGACCCGACGGCGAGCAGGCGGTGGGCGCCGGCGACGTCGTCCACCTGCGCCCGGACGCGGGTGAGGGCTGACCGGTCCGGTGGGAGTGGACCGGGTGAGAGTGAGCTGAGGCACACCTGCCGTATCTTTGAGGAGCTGCGTCGTCTCGATGATCGGAAGGGCAGTGCGCAGGGATTCTTCTGGTTCTTCTGGGGCCGGGCGGTAGCGCGTGGAGAACGACGGCGCTTTGCCGGACCGGCCGTCCGCACCGGATCCGGGCAGCCACCCGGGTGCGGCACGTGGCGTTCCCGGCGATTCGCTGCCCTCGATGGGTTTCGTCGACCCGGGGGAGGGCGGCGAACCGGACGGCGGGGAGTACCCGGACACCGGTGAGCACCCGCTGGCACTGCGGCTCGAACAGCTGATCCTCGGCGCGCCCCGCCGCTACACGCCCTTCCAGGCGGCCCGGGCGGCCGGCGTGTCGATGGACCTGGCGTCCCGCTTCTGGCGGGCGATGGGCTTCGCCGACATCGGGCAGGCCAAGGCGCTCACCGAGGCGGACGTCCTCGCGCTGCGCCGGCTGGCCGGTCTGGTCGAGGCGGGTCTGCTCAGCGAGTCGATGGCGATCCAGGTGGCCCGCTCCACCGGCCAGACCACCGCCCGGCTCGCCGACTGGCAGACCGACTCCTTCCTGGAGGGCCTCACCGAGCCGCCGGAGCCCGGGATGACCCGCGCCGAGGTGGCGTACCCGCTGGTCGAGCTGCTGCTGCCGGAGCTGGAGGAGTTCCTGATCTACGTCTGGCGGCGCCAGGTCGCGGCGGCCACCAGCCGGGTCGTCCAGTCCGACGACGAGGAAGCCGTCGACCGGCGGCTCGCGGTCGGCTTCGCCGATCTGGTGGGCTTCACCCGGCTCACCCGCCGTCTGGAGGAGGAGGAGCTCGGCGAGCTGGTCGAGGCGTTCGAGACCACGGCGGCCGATCAGGTGGCCGCGTACGGGGGCCGGCTGATCAAGACCCTCGGTGACGAGGTGCTCTTCGTCGCCGACGACCCTGGGACGGCCGCGGAGATCGGGATGCGGCTGATCGAGACGATGACCGGCGACGAGTCGATGCCGGCGCTCCGGGTCGGCATGGCCTTCGGCACCGTCACCACCCGGATGGGCGATGTCTTCGGCACCACGGTGAACCTCGCCTCCCGGCTGACCTCCATAGCGCCGCGCGACGCCGTCCTGGTGGACGGCGACTTCGCCGAGGCGCTGGCCGAGGCGGGCGACGCGCCCATCTCGGAGGCGGACGTCGACGCCGGCTCCGCGGAGAAGTACCGGTTCGCGCTGCAGCCGATGTGGCGCCGCCCGGTCCGCGGGCTCGGTGTGGTGGAGCCCTGGCTGCTGACGCGGCGCGAGCGCTGACGGTCCCTTTCCCGTGCCCGGGCGGTGTCCGGTGCAACCGCCCGTCTGACGCGTTAGACAAAGTTCGTCAGACTGTCTAATGTGTCAGACATGAGTGGTGCGGCACCGGACATCGACGACGACCCCAAACGCGCGGCGGTGCTCGCCGCCGCCCTCGGGGTGTTCAGCAGGTACGGATTCCAGAAGACCTCGATGGAGGCGGTCGCCAAAGCGGCCGGCATCTCGCGGCCGGGGCTCTACCTGCTCTTCCCGAACAAGGAGCAGCTCTACCGCGCCACGATGCAGGGCGTCATGGAACGCGGCCAGCGGGCCATGGAGAAGTGCTTCGCCGACGAGTCGCTGAGCTTCGAGGACCGGGTGGTGTCCGCGCTGGACGCGCTGGTGGGCCAGTACATCGGCAGCCAGGTGGCCAGGGACCTGGCCGAACTGCTGGAGAACAGCGGGCCGCAGCTCGGCTCGATGTTCCACGACCACCAGGAACTGGCCCGGGCGACGATCGCCGCGCGGATCGCGGAGATCGCGCCGCCCGGCGTGCTCGGCGGCGGACTCGGCGCCGAGGACGTGATGGACGTGCTCTTCTCCGCGGCGCTGACCTGGAAGGCGACCTCCGCGGACCGGGACGAGTTCCGGGAACGGGCCAGGCGGGCGGTCCGGCTGATCTGCCGGACACCGGGCTGACCCCGGCGGCCCGTCGCCGCACCCCACCCCCTCACCACCACCGGCCGCGCCGCGGTGACCCACCGCGCCGGGCGCCGCTTCCGCACACCCCTTTTCCGGAAGGACAGCCATGTCCCCTGTCACCACATCCTTCACCGCCCGGTCCACCGCGGACGAGGTGCTGACCGGCGTCGCCCTCACCGGCAGACGGGCCGTCGTCACCGGCGGCGCGTCCGGGATCGGCCTGGAGGCCGCCCGTACGCTGGCCGCGGCCGGCGCCGAGGTGACCCTGGCGGTACGCGACACCGAGGCCGGCGAGCGCGCCGCCGCGGACATCCGGGCCGGCGGCCGTGACGTACGCGTCGCCCGGCTCGACCTGGCGGACCGGGCGAGCGTCGACGCCTTCGCCGCGCACTGGACCGGGCCGCTGCACATCCTCGTGAACAACGCCGGGATCATGGCGCTGCCCGAGCTGACCCGGACGGCGGAAGGCTGGGAGACGCAGTTCGCGGTGAACCATCTGGGCCACGCCGCCCTCACCTTCGCCCTGCACGACGCGCTCGCGGCGGCCGGCGGTGCGCGGATCGTCGTCGTCAGCTCGTCGGCGCACCAGATGTCCCCGGTCGTCTTCGACGACATCCACTTCACCCGGCGGCCCTACGATGGCTGGTCGGCGTACGGCCAGTCGAAGACGGCCACGATCCTGTTCACCGTGGCGCTCGCCAAGCGGTGGGCCGCCGACGGCATCACCGCCAACGCGCTGCACCCCGGCGGCATCATGACCAACCTCCAGCGCCACCTGGACGAAGGGCAGTTGCGGTTCGTCGGCGCGCTGGACGAGCAGGGGCGCCGGCCGGCGGTGCCGCCGGGCTGGAAGACCCCGCAGCAGGGCGCGGCGACCACGGTGCTGCTGGCCGGATCGCCGGAGGTCCAGGGGGTGACCGGGCGGTACTTCGAGGACGCCAACGAGGCGGCGGTCGTCACCGGGCAGGGGGACGGCAGGAGCGGGGTCGCCGCGTACGCGCTCGACCAGAACGACGCCGACCGGCTCTGGGAACTGACGGTCCGGCTGGCAGGATGAGGGGAGGTTTACGTGCGTTAACCCGGAAGGACGGCGTGATGGACGAGGAGCGGTACGGGGAGTTCGTGGTGGTACGGCGGCACGGCGAGCGCGTGGCCGAGCTGGTGCTCGACCGGCCGGCGGCCATGAACGCGGTCTCCACGGCGATGTCCGCGAGTATCGCGGCGGCCTGCGGGGCGCTGGCGGCGGACCGTGCGGTGAGCGTGGTCGTGCTGACCTCGTCCAACGAGAAGGCGTTCTGTGTGGGCGCGGACCTCAAGGAGCGCAACGCGCTGAGTGACGAGGAGCTGGGGCGGCAGCGGCCGCTGTCCCGGGCCGGCTACACCGGGGTGCTGGAGCTGCCGATGCCGGCGGTGGCGGCGGTCCACGGGTACGCGCTCGGCGGGGGGTTCGAGCTGGCGCTCTCCTGCGATCTGATCGTGGGCGACCCCACGACGGTGGTGGGGCTGCCGGAGGTGTCGGTCGGTGTCATCCCGGGCGGCGGCGGTACGCAGTTGCTGCCGCGGCGGGTGGGGGCGGCGCGGGCGGCGGAGCTGATCTTCACGGCGCGGCGGGTGCCGGTGGGGGAGGCGGTGGCGCTGGGGCTGGTCGACCGGCTCGCGGCGCCGGGGGAGGACGCCAGGACGGCGGCGCTCGCGCTGGCGGAGACGATCGCGGGGCACTCGCCGGTGGGGCTCCGGGCGGCGAAGCGGGCGCTTCGGCTGGGGCAGGGGGTGGACCTCCGGGCGGGGCTTGAGGTGGAGGATGCGGGGTGGAGGACCGTGGCGTTCTCTTCTGACCGTGCGGAGGGGGTGGCCGCGTTCACGGAGTCCCGCCGCCCCATCTGGCCGGCGTGACCTTCCCCCTCCGGGCGGTCCCCTCCTGCGGGTGCCACAGTGCCGCTACGTCGTGGCTGGTCGCGCAGTTCCTCCCCCAGACTTCGTCCGGGGGTGCCCCCAGCGCCCCTTCGTGGCCCGATCCGTCGGTGGTCAAGCGTCCGCCGGTGGTGGGTTGCTCGCGCAGTTCCTCCCCCAGACTTCGTCCGGGGGTGCCCCCAGCGCCCCTTGGGGCCCGACCCGTCGGTGGTCAGGCGTCCGCGGGTGGTGGGTTGCTCGCGCAGTTCCTCGCGCCCCTGACGGGGCTCGGCTGCGCCCGCATGACGCCGGGGGTTACGCCGGTAGCCAGCGAGCCGAAGGGCGCGCCGGTGTCGAAAGGGAGAACGCGCGCAGGGAGCGAGGAACGAGCGAGCGAGCACGATCGACCGTCGACATCGGATTTAAGCGCCCGGAGGCGAGAGGGCGGCAAAAAAAGGGGAAAGGGCGGTGCCCACACGGACAACGGCACCGTGGACCAGGGCACGTCCGCCTCCGCCCCGCACCCCCTTCCCGCACCCCCTTCCCGCACCCCCTTCCCGCACCCCCTTCCCGCACCCCCCTCCGCCCCGCACCCCCTCCGACCCCCCACCCCCCACGGCGCCCCACCCCCTCCCCCCGAAAAAAACCCTCGTTCGCTCGCGGGCCAGCGGTCGGTGGGGGGGAAAGCTCCTTAGCCTGGGGGGATGGGTGACGGGACGGCGGCTGACGTGCGGCTTCGGGCGGTCGTCGAGCTGGCTCAAGCGCTGGCGACCGCGCAGACGCCGCGCGGTGCCGTGCGGGCCGGGGCGCGGCGGGCGCGGCTGGCGATGGGCGGGTCCTTCGCCGCGATCTCCGCGTGGGAGCGGGAAGCCGGCCGGCTGCGGGTGCTGGTCAACGACGGGGTGCTCGCCCCCGGCGAGGAGCCGGAACCCGCCGACGAGTCGTACTCCGTGCACGACTTCCCGGAGATCGCCGAATTCCTCCACGGCGCCTGGGCCGCCGGCGGCGAACCGCACGCCTGGGTGGAGGCCGTGGACGGCACCGGGTCCCCGCCCGGCGGGGACAGCTGGGGCCGTACCGCCGCCCTGCGCCGCCGCGGCCGGGGCAGCTGCGTGGTCGCTCCGATCGTCGTGCACGGCCGGGCGTGGGGCGAGTTGTACGTGGCCCGGCAGGTGGGCGAAGCCGCCTTCGGCCGGGACGACGCCGACTTCGCCAGTGTGCTGGCCGCCCTGCTCGCCGCCGGCATCGCCCAGACCGAGCGCCTGGCCGAGGTGAAACGGCTGGCCTTCACCGACCCGCTGACCGGCCTCGGCAACCGGCGGGCCGTCGACGTGAGGCTGGAGCACGCGCTGGAGCGGCACCGGGCGGAGGGCGTGGTGGTCAGCCTGGTGGTGTGCGACCTGAACGGGCTGAAGCGGGTCAACGACCTGCTCGGCCACGCCGTCGGGGACCGTCTGCTGGAACGGTTCGGCTCGCTGCTCTCGCTCTGCTCCGCGATGCTCCCCGGCAGCCTCGCGGCCCGTCTCGGCGGCGACGAGTTCTGCATCGTGGCCGTCGGCCAGGACGTCGCCGAGGTGGAACGCGCGGCCGACGAGGTGTGCCGGCGGGCCGCGGAGCTGGAGGTCGGCGAGGGCGTCGCGGTCGGGGTCGCGTCCACCGGTGACGCGATCGGCCCGGTCCGTTCCGCCCGCCGCCTCTTCCGGCTGGCCGACGCCGCCCAGTACCGCGCCAAGGCGCTGCGCGCCCGGCACCCTGTGGTCGCGGGCCGCGAGGCCCCCGACGACCCGGTGGTCCGGCTCGCCGACTCCCCGCCGGCCGGCGAGACCCCCACCCCGGAGCGCCGCAGCCTGCGCGGCCGGCAGCCCTGACAGGTGCCGCGTGACAGGTTGGGATTCAGTGCTTAGGGTGCGTGAATATGGATATGCAGAGCGTGGTGGTGGGGGCTGAGGGGACGACGGCCGAGGATGTCGTCGCCGTGGCCAGGGGAAATGCCGAGGTCGTGCTGAGCCCGGACGCGCTGGCGGGGATCGGCCGGGCCCGCGCTGTGATCGACGCCCTGGCCGCGAAGCCGGAGCCGGTCTACGGGGTGAGCACCGGATTCGGCGCGCTGGCCGTCCGGCACATCAGCCCCGACCTGCGGGCACAGCTCCAGCGCAGCCTCGTACGGTCGCACGCGGCCGGCATGGGCCCGCATGTCGAGCGGGAGGTCGTACGGGCGCTGATGTTCCTGCGGCTGAAGACGCTCGCCTCGGGCCGTACCGGGGTCCGCCCGGTCGTCGCCGAGACCATGGCCGCGCTGCTGAACGCCGGCATCACGCCCGTCGTCCACGAGTACGGCTCGCTCGGCTGCTCCGGCGACCTCGCGCCGCTCGCGCACTGCGCCCAGGTGCTGATGGGGGAGGGCGAGGCGGTGGGCGCCGACGGTACGGTCCGCCCGGCCGCCGGACTGCTCGCCGAGGCCGGCATCACCCCCGTCGTGCTGCGCGAGAAGGAGGGCCTGGCCCTCATCAACGGCACCGACGGCATGCTCGGCATGCTGGTGATGGCCTGCGCCGACCTGGCCCGGCTCTTCACCGCCGCCGACATCACCGCGGCGCTCACGCTGGAGGCGCTGCTCGGCACCGCCAAGGTGCTCGCGCCCGAACTCCACGCCATCCGCCCGCACCCCGGCCAGGCGGCCAGCGCCGGGAACATGCGCCGGATGCTCGCCGGTTCCGGCCTGACCGGGCACCACCAGGACGCGGCGCCGCGGGTGCAGGACGCGTACTCGATCCGCTGTGCCCCGCAGGTGGCCGGCGCCGGCCGGGACACCCTCGCGCACGCCCTGCTGGTCGCCGACCGCGAACTCGCCGCAGCCATTGACAACCCGGTGGTCCTGGTCGGGGCCGAGGGCGCCGGGGACGAGCGGGTCGAGTCGAACGGCAACTTCCATGGCGCGCCGGTCGGTTACGTACTGGACTTCCTCGCCATCGCCGCCGCGGACCTCGGCTCCATCGCGGAGCGCCGTACCGACCGGCTGCTGGACAAGAACCGCTCGCACGGCCTGCCGCCGTTCCTCGCCGACGACCCCGGTCTCGACTCCGGTCTGATGATCGCGCAGTACACGCAGGCCGCTCTGGTCAGCGAGATGAAGCGGCTGGCCGTACCGGCTTCCGTCGACTCGATCCCGTCCTCCGCGATGCAGGAGGACCACGTCTCGATGGGGTGGTCGGCGGCGCGCAAGCTGCGTACCGCGGTGGACAACCTGGCCCGGATCATCGCGGTGGAGCTGTACGCGGCCACCCGCGCGCTGGAGATCAGGGCCGCGTCGGGCGGCCTGCGGCCGGCGCCCGCCTCGCAGGCGGTTCTGGCGGCGGTCCGCGCGGCCGGGGTGCCGGGTCCTGGCCCCGACCGTTTTCTCTCGCCCGACCTGGAGGCGGCCTACGCGTTCGTCCGGGACGGGTCGCTGGTCCGCGCGGCCGAGTCGGTCACCGGCCCGCTGGCGTAGCGGGGCCCCCGGGCGGGCCCGGATCAGCCCAGACCGGCCCCGATCGGCACCTCCCGGCACGGACTCGCGGCGGCCGGCCCGGCCGGACCGGTTCTGTCCGGTCCGTTCAGACCGCGGAGGCGCGGGAGCGGCGGCCCGCGTTGAAGACCAGCCCCGCCCCCGCCACCAGGAACGCGGCGCCCCCGATGACATACGGCTTGGTGTCGACGCTGCCGGTGTCGGCCAGACCGCCGAGCTGGTCGGCGGAGTTGTCGACGGTGGTCACCTGGCTCGTGGTGGTGTGGGCGGGGGCGGCCGGCGCGTTGTCGGTCGTGCTGGCGCTGGCGGACGGAACGAAGTACAGCGCGGCGAGCACGGAAGCGGCGGCCGCGGCGACGTAAGGGCGGGGCGAGGTCAACGTATCCCCCAAGCGAGAGCGGTGACTTGACCGTGAGGGCTGATGGTAGTGACTCGGCACGGCCCGTGTGAAGTCAAGTCCCGGGCGCTCACGGTCGGTGTGGAATAAATTACACAGGTCGTATGCCCGGTGACGTGCGTTACATCCACGGGTGCGTGTGAAAGGCCACATTTCCCGGCAGAAAGGACCACTTCGTCCGGTGTTCCTGTTTTGATGAATGAGGGAACTGAGGAAGAAGAGGACCGAGCTCGCCATCCGACCGCCCCCACGGGTCGACGCAGCCCCGCGCACATCCCCGCGCACATCCCCGCGCACATCCCCGCGCACATCCCCGCGAGCCCCCGAAGCCATTGGAGACCTGCGTGACGCCGTCCGACGCCGGAAAGACCCCCACCCCCCGGTCGCGTTTCACCCGCCGCCGCACGCTCGCGGCCGTAGCGGTCGTTGTCGGCGGCGCCATAGGCGTGGCCGCCTGCGGCGGCCACAGCGGGGGCAGTGACGCGGGCAAGGCCGCCGCTAGCGGTTCCGCCAGTTCCTCGGCGACCGCCCCGCAGACTCCGTCGCCGGCCGGCACGCCCAGCGCCACCGGCACGACGGCCAACACGCAGGCCCGCCAGGACGCCAACGCCGCGGAGAACGCCTCGGACGCGAAGATCACCATCGCGCCGCACGCCGGCAGCACCGGCGCCAGCATCAACAAGGGCACCAAGGTCAGCGTCACCGGCGGCACCCTCACCTCCGTCACCATGAAGGCGAAGCCCACCGGGGACCGGGTGGCCGGCACCATATCCGCCGACGGCACCCGCTGGACGCCGGACGGGAAGCTCGCGCGCGGCACCCAGTACGTGATATCCGCTGTCGCCAAGGACGCCAAGGGCCGGGTGGCCGCGGCGAATTCGACCTTCGCCACGCTCTCCGCGGCCGACAGCTTCATCGGCTACTTCACGCCCGAGGACGGCTCCACCGTCGGCGTCGGCATGCCGGTCTCGGTCAACTTCGACAAGGCCATCGCGAAGAGCGACCGGGCCGCCGTGCAGAAGGGCGTCACGGTGAACTCCAGCAGCGGCCAGAAGGTCGTCGGCCACTGGTTCAGCGCCACCCGGCTCGACCTGCGCCCGCAGCACTACTGGGTGGCCGGCTCGCATGTCTCGCTGACCCTGAAGCTCGACGGGGTGAAGGGCGCGGCCGGCATCTACGGCGTCCAGGACAAGACCGTCGGCTTCACCGTCGGCCGCTCGCAGATCTCGACGGTCGACACCAGCACCGACGAGATGACGGTCAGCCGTGACGGCAAGGTGATCAAGACCATCCCGGTCTCGGCCGGCGCCCCCGGACACACCACGTACAACGGCCAGATGGTGATCTCGGAGAAGGACCAGACCACCCGGATGAACGGGGCGACGGTCGGTTTCACCGACGACGACGGCAAGGGCGAGTACGACATCCCCGACGTCCCGCACGCCATGCGGCTGAGCAGCTCCGGCACGTTCATCCACGGCAACTACTGGGGCGACCCGTCCATCTTCGGCAACGCCAACACCAGCCACGGCTGCGTGGGTCTTGAGGACGCCAAGGGCGGCAAGGACCCGAACACCCCGGCCGCGTGGTTCTACAACCACTCGCTGGTCGGTGACGTGGTCGTGGTGAAGAACTCGCCGGACAAGACCATCCAGCCGTCCAACGGCCTCAACGGCTGGAACATGAGCTGGTCCCAGTGGCTCGCGGGGTCCGCGATCTGACCCCGGCGGTGCCCTCGCCGGGCGGGCCTGTCCGGAGCCGCCTCGGCCGTACTCGCTGCCGCCGGGTGGCTCCCTGACGGGCCGGTTCTCGGTGGGCCCGCTCTTGCCGGGCGGGGCCCGTCGGGCCCGCTCCCGCCCGGCGCGCGCTCAGCGGGCCGGTTGCCGGTGGGGGCGCGGGAAGCTGTTGATCCAGGTGACCGGGTCGTCCAGCACGGTGCGGACCGCGCTGTAGGCGGCGCCGCGCAGGACGCCGTCGCGGCCGAGGCGTGAGGTGACCAGGTCCTCCGGGCGCCACTGGCGGTCGGTGACGCGGGCGGCGAGTTCGCGGCGCACGCCCGGCAGCAGCCAGGGGGTGAGGTCGGCGAGCGGGCCGCCCACCACCACGGCCTGCGGGTCCAGGAGATTCACCGCACCGCTCAGCGCGATGCCCAGCGCGGCGCCGGCCTCGGCGAGGGCGCGCACCGCGGCGGGGTCCCCCCGCCGGGCGGCCCCGCGGAGCGCGGCCGGTCCCTGGCCGGGGATACCGGCCGCCCGCAGCAGCGCCTCCTCGCCCGCGTAGGTCTCCAGGCATCCGTTCGCGCCGCACGAGCACAGGGGACCGTCCGGCCGGACCGGGACATGGCCGAGTTCGCCGGCGAAGCCGCGGGCGCCGCGGAAGAGCCGGCCCTCCACCACGAGGGCGGCGCCGATGCCGATCTCGGCCGAGACATGGACGAAGTCGGCGAGCTTCTCGTGGCCGCCGAGCCAGAGTTCGGCGAGGGCGCCGAGGTTCGCCTCGTTCTCCACGACGGTCCGCTCACCGAGGGCGGCGACCGGGACGTCCTCCCAGCCGAGGTTGGGGGCGCGCAGGACCGTGCGGCGGTCCTTGCCGACCAGGCCGGGGACGGCGACGGTGGTGCCGACGGGGTGGAGGCCGGCCTCCTCGGCCTCCTCGGTGACCCGGGCGGTGAGCACCGCGAGGTCGGCGAGGACGGCGGGGGCCGGGCGGTCGCGGTTGGCGGCCGGCGACGCGGCGCGGCAGCGGATGATGCCGTGCAGGTCCACGACGCAGGCGGCGAGGTGGTCCACCCCGATCTCGGCGCCGATGCCCGCCGGGCCCCGCGCGGACAGGGCCAGCGCGGTGCCGGGGCGCCCCACGGTGCCGGGGCGCTGCGCGCCCTGCTCCTCCACGAGGCCGGCGGCGAGGAGTTCGTCCACGAGGGTGGAGACGGTGGCGCGGGTCAGGCCGACCTCCGCGGCCACCGCCGCGCGGGTCACTTTCTCGCCGGCGGCCAGGGCGTTCATGACCAGCGCCATGTTGCGGCGCCGCAGACCCGCCTGGGCCCCGCTGCGTGCGCCTGTTCCTCGTTCCACCGGCTCCTCCGTCCCTTCCGCCCTCAGTATGTGCGGGCCCCTGGGGGCAGCCCCGTCAGCCCGCCAGGGGCAGGGCGGCCGACAGCCGGGCGAGGGTGTCGTCGTCGCGGGGGACGGGGTCGTAGAGGGTGCCCTTGGCGGTGGACCAGCGGTGGGCGATGTCGGTGGGGGCCTCGCCGGTCAGGAGGGACGCCGCCTGGACCGCCGCGCCGAGGGCGACCAGCTCACCGGCCACCGGCACCTGCACCGCCCGCCCGGACAGCCGCCGTACCGTCTCCCGCCACGCGACCCCCCGGGCGCCGCCGCCGATCAGCAGCAGGGGTTCGCCGGACGGCGCCCCGCCGTCCACCGCGAGTACCTCGTCCAGCGCCCGCAGCAGCGCCCAGACCGCTCCGTCGTACGCCCCCTGGAGCACCTGCCCCGCCGTGGTCTCGTGCCGCAGGCCGGTCAGCAGCCCGGACGCGTACGGCAGGTTCGGGGTCCGTTCGCCGTCGAGGAACGGCAGGAAGGCCACCGACCCGCCGGCTTCCACCTCCTCGCGCCCGCGCCCCAGCAGCTGCGCGACCTTGTCCACCGCCAGCGTGCAGTTGAGCGTGCAGGCCAGCGGCAGCCAGCCGCCGCCGGCCGCGGCGAACCCGGCCACCGTCCCGGTCGGGTCGGTCGGCCGCTGCCGCGACACCGCGTAGACGGTGCCCGATGTCCCCAGGCTCAGCACCGCCCGGCCGGGCGTCAGCCCGAGCCCGAGCGCCGCCGCCGCGTTGTCCCCGGTGCCGGCCGCCACCAGCGCGCCCGCCCGCAGCGGGAGCCGTTCGCGTACCGTCCCGGCGCCTTCGCCCGGGCCCAGGACGGTCGGCAGCCGCTTCGGGTCGAGGCCGATCTCCGCCAGCAGCGCCTCGTCGTACTCCTCGGTCTCCGAGGCCCACCACCCGGTGCCCGAGGCATCGCCGCGATCGGTGACCGCCACCCCGCTGAGGCGTTCGGTGAGGAAGTCGTGCGGCAGCCGTACGCCCCAGGCGCCGGCCGCCGCCTCCGGCTCGTGCGCGCGCAGCCACTCCCACTTGGTGACCGTGAAGCTCGCCCCGGGCACCGATCCGAAGCGCTGTGCCCACCGCCCGGCGCCGTACCGCTCCACCAGCGCGTCGGCCTGCGGCGCGGACCGTACGTCGTTCCAGAGCAGGGCGGGGCGCAGCGGCCGGCCGGCCGCGTCGAGGACGACCAGCCCGTGCTGCTGTCCGCCGACCGAGACCGCGTCGGCGCGGCCGGCGTACTCCCCGAGCTGCCCGAAGGCGTCGAGCAGCGCCTGCCACCACTCCTCCGGGTCGCTCTCCCGGCCGGCGCCGCCGGTGACCGTGTGCGGGGCCTGGCCGCGGGCCAGCACCTCGCCGGTCTCCACCTCGACCGCCAGCACCTTCGTGGACTGGGTCGAACTGTCCACCCCGAGGACGACCTGCCCCTGCGACGTCATGTGATCCCGGTCCCTTCGTGCTCTTCCCGCGGCCTGAAGCGCCCTTCTCCGGGTGCCCCCACTTCCCATCATCGGTCTCGCATACTAATTTGTTCAACAGTCTGACGAATAGGAGCCGACCACCATGACTTCCGCCACGCCCACGCCCACCGGTTCCGGGGACCCGTACGCCCCGGCCCCCGAGCACAAATTCACCTTCGGTCTGTGGACGGTCGGCTGGCAGGGCCGCGACCCGTTCGGTGACGCGACCCGCGCCGCGCTCGACCCGGTGGAGAGCGTCAACCGCCTCGCCGAACTGGGTGCCTACGGGGTGACCTTCCACGACGACGACCTGATCCCCTTCGGCTCCTCCGACGCGGAGCGCGACAGCCACATCAAGCGCTTCCGGCAGGCGCTGGACAGCACCGGCCTGGTCGTCCCGATGGCCACCACCAACCTCTTCACCCACCCGGTCTTCAAGGACGGCGGCTTCACCGCCAACGACCGTGAGGTGCGGCGCTTCGCGCTGCGCAAGACCATCCGCAACATCGACCTCGCGGTCGAGCTCGGCGCCAAGATCTACGTCGCCTGGGGCGGCCGGGAGGGCGCGGAGTCCGGCGGGGCCAAGGACGTACGGGTCGCGCTCGACCGGATGAAGGAGGCGTTCGACCTGCTCGGCGAGTACGTCACCGAGCAGGGCTACGACCTCCGGTTCGCGATCGAGCCCAAGCCGAACGAGCCGCGCGGCGACATCCTGCTGCCGACCGTCGGCCACGCGCTGGCGTTCATCAACTCCCTGGAGCGGCCCGACATCGTCGGCGTCAACCCCGAGGTCGGCCACGAGCAGATGGCCGGGCTCAACTTCCCGCACGGCATCGCGCAGGCGCTGTGGCACGGCAAGCTCTTCCACCTCGACCTCAACGGCCAGACCGGCATCAAGTACGACCAGGACCTGCGCTTCGGCGCCGGTGACCTGCGGGCCGCGTTCTGGCTGGTGGACCTGCTGGAGACGGCGGGCTACGAAGGCATGCGGCACTTCGACTTCAAGCCGCCGCGGACCGAGGACTACGACGGCGTCTGGGCGTCGGCGGCCGGCTGCATGCGCAACTACCTGATCCTCAAGGAGCGGGCCGCCGCCTTCCGCGCCGACCCGGAGGTCCAGGAGGCGCTGCGCGCGTCCCGCCTGGACCAGCTCTCGCTGCCCACCGTGGCGGCCGGCGAGACCCTCGCCGACCTGCTGGCGGACCGCAGCGCGTACGAGGACTTCGACGTGGAGGCGGCCGGCGCCAAGGGCATGGCCTTCGAACGCCTCGACCAGCTCGCCATGGACCACCTCCTGCGCGCCCGCTGACCCACCCCTGACCGAGGGCGGCCCCTTCCGGGGCCGCCCTCGGTCGCGTCCGGGGCCCGGCGGGCGGGACGGAGCGTGAGCGGGTGGGCGTGGGGCGGGTGGGGGAGGGGTGGTGAAACGACTTGTCGTGGTAACGCAAGAAGTTGACGTACTGGCGTAGTTCGCAACCAAAGTTGCGAAATCATTTCGCAGTGGCCTTGTGGAGCCGGACTCCGGGCCCTAATGTCACCTCACCCTGATGGCGTCAGACCCGAGAGAAACGAGCTTTCGATGTCACGGAGCATCACAGGTGCTGCGACGAGACACTCCGGTGGCCCCCGGCGAAGAGCCGCCATGGCGGTCGCCTCGCTCACCGCGGCCGCAGCGGGCCTCAGCATGCTGGCGAGCGGCACGGCCGCCGCCACCGCGCCCAAGGGCGCGACCGCACAGCCCGCCGCCACCCGCGCCGCCCTCGCCCCGTCGCTCGTCGCGGGCGCCGGAGCAGGCGTCGGCTTCGCCGAGCAGGAAGCCGAGCACGCCAGGACCACCGGCACCGTCATCGGCCCGGGCCGCGCCGCGTACACCCTGCCCGCCGAGGCGTCCGGCCGCAGCGCCGTCACCCTCCAGCCGGGCCAGTACGTCGAGTTCACGCTGCCCAGCACCGCCAACGCGATCAGCGTCCGCTACAGCGTCCCGGACGCGGCGAACGGCGGCGGCATCACCTCACCGCTCGACGTCACCGTCAACGGCGGCGCCAAGAAGACCCTGACGCTGACTTCGCAGTACGCCTGGCTCTACAACCAGTACCCGTTCTCCAACGACCCGGGCGCCGGCCTGCTGCACCCCGGGGACTGGATCACCGAGTGCGCCTGCGTGCCCAACCAGACCACCCCGGAGCCGACGGTCACCACACCGTTCCGCCCCAACCACTTCTACGACGAGCAGCGCCTCGCGCTCGGCCGTACGTACAAGGCGGGTGACACCGTCCGGCTGACCGCGCCGGCCGGCGCCGCCCCCACCACGATCGACCTGCTCGACTCGCAGCAGGTGGCCCCGCCGAAGATCGACCTGCTCGCCGCCAACGTGCTGCTCTTCGGGGCCGACCCGACCGGCCGCCGCGACTCGGCCGGCGCCATCGACAAGGCCATCGCCTTCGCCCGGGCCACCCACCTGAAGGTCTACATCCCGCCGGGCACATACCAGGTCAACCGGCACATCATCGTGGACAACGTGACCATCGAGGGCGCCGGCAACTGGTACACCACCATCAAGGGCCACGAAGTCGCGCTCAGCACCCCGGCCCCCGACGGCTCGGTGCACACCGGCGTCGGCTTCTACGGCAAGGACGCCTCGGCGGGCGGCAGTTCCAACGTCCACCTGTCCGGCTTCGCGATCCAGGGCGACGTACGCGACCGCATCGACACCGACCAGGTCAACGGCATCGGCGGCGCGCTGAGCGACTCCACCATCGAGGGCCTCTACATCCAGCACACCAAGGCCGGCATGTGGTTCGACGGCCCGATGAAGAACCTGCGGATCACCGGGAACGAGATCGTCGACCAGACCGCCGACGGCATCAACTTCCACACCGGTGTGACCCGTTCGGTGATCGCGGACAACTTCATCCGCAACACAGGTGACGACGCCATCGCCCTGTGGTCGGAGAAGACCGAGGACACCGGCAACACCATCGACCACAACACCGTGCAGACGCCGGTACTCGCCAACGGCATCGCGATCTACGGCGGCACCGACAACACCGTGTCGGCCAACCTGATCGCCGACCCGATCCGCGAGGGCAGCGCCATCCAGGCCGGCTCCCGGTTCGGCGCCGAGGCGTTCACCGGGCACCTGTGGATCACCGGCAACACCACGGTCAGGGCCGGGACGTACGAACTCAACTGGAACATCGGCCTCGGCGCGATCTGGCTGTACGCACTGGAGAAGAACATCGACGCGGACATCGAGGTGACCGGGGACAGTTTCCTCGACAGCACCTACAACGCGATCATGCTCGTCTCCGACTTCCCGGTGAAGGACCTGTACTCCATCACCAACGTCCACTTCAAGGACATCAAGGTCGACGGCACCGGTACGTCGGTGCTCAGCGCCCGGGTGGCCGGCGGCGCCAGCTTCCAGAACGTGGACGCGCGCAACGTCGGTGCGGTCGGCATCAACAACTGCGGCTCGTTCAACTTCACCCCGGCCGGCTCGGAGTTCGCCGTCACCGACCTCGGCGGCAACGACGGCGGCGGCACCACCGGGGACTGGCTCGCGCCGTGGGAGCTGCCCAACACGATCACCTGTGACGACCGCCCGGCGGTGACCCCGCCGCCGGCTCCTTCCCCGTGGTGATCAGCCCGGCCTGTCCTTTTCCGGCCTGTCCTTTTCCGGCCCGTCCTGTTCTGACCTGACCTGACCTCTGACCTGACCTCCCGCCGGCCGCCCGAGCCTCCCCGCCCGGACGGCCGGCCTGCCCGCGGCGCCGCCGGGGCGTTCCGCAGCCCGGCGTCCGGCCGTGCCGTGACCAGCCGGATCCGCGCGGCCATCGGTGGACGGGAGTCGTACGGGGAGGGGTCGTCGGCCGGCAACTCGGCCCGCAGCTTGGCCGGTTCGGCCTTCCGGACCGGTTCGGCTCCCCGACCGGATCGGCCGGCAGATGCCGGGAACCGCCGCAGAACTCGCCGGCCGGCGGCAGCAGGGCCGGCGCTGGTCACGCCGTGTGCCGGCGCATTCCGTGGTTTCCGGCGGCTACCCTCGGGCCCATGAGCCATCAGCACAGCGGTCAGCACGACCCCGGGCACCACAGCGAGCACTTCGAAACCCTCGCGATCCACGCCGGCCAGCCCGCCGACGCGGGCACCGGGGCGGTGGTGACGCCGATCTACCAGGTGTCCACGTACAAGCAGGACGGCGTCGGCGGCCTGCGCGGCGGCTACGAGTACAGCCGGTCCGCCAACCCCACCAGGTCCGCCCTGGAGCGCAACCTCGCCGCGCTGGAGGGCGGCAGCCGCGGCCTCGCCTTCGCCTCCGGCCTCGCCGCCGAGGACTGCCTGCTGCGGACCGTGCTGTCGCCGGGCGACCACGTGGTGATCCCGAACGACGCCTACGGCGGCACCTTCCGGCTCTTCGCGAAGGTGGTGGAGCGCTGGGGTGTGAGCTGGTCGGTCGCCGACACCTCCGACCCGCGGGCGGTACGGGACGCGGTGCTGCCCGAGACCCGGCTGATCTGGGTGGAGACCCCGTCGAACCCGCTGCTGGGCATCTCCGACATCACCGCGCTGGCGTCGGTGGCGCAGCAGGCCGGGGTGCGCCTGGTGGTGGACAACACCTTCGCCAGCCCCTACCTCCAGCAGCCGCTGGCGCTCGGCGCTGACGTGGTGGTGCACTCCACCACGAAGTACATGGGCGGGCACTCCGACGTGGTCGGCGGCGCGCTGATCACCGCGGACAGCGCGCTCGGCGACGAACTCGCCTACCACCAGAACGCGATGGGCGCGATCGCCGGGCCCTTCGACGCCTGGCTGGTCTCGCGCGGCCTGAAGACGCTCGCGGTCCGGATGGACCGGCACTGCGCCAACGCCGAGCGGATCGCCGGGATGCTGGCCGCCCACCCGAAGGTCACCCAGGTGTACTACCCCGGGCTGCCCGAGCACCCCGGGCACGAGGTCGCCGCCAAGCAGATGAAGGCGTTCGGCGGCATGGTGTCCTTCCGGGTCGAGGGCGGTGAGCAGGCGGCGGTCGCGGTGTGCGACCGGGCGCGGCTGTTCACCCTCGGTGAGTCGCTGGGCGGTGTCGAGTCGCTGATCGAGCACCCGGGCCGGATGACGCACGCCTCGGTCGCGGGCTCCGACCTGGAGGTGCCCGCGGACCTGATCCGCCTGTCGGTCGGCATCGAGCAGGTCGACGACCTGCTGGCCGACCTCAAGCAGGCCCTGGACTAGGCCGGGTACGACAACATCCCGCCTGCCCCGCGGTGTCCGGCACGCACGCTCGCACCCGCCTGACGCCGCGGGTCCCGCGCCGCGGGCGGACGGCGCTGTAGGTCGGACGGTCAGAAACGGCCCATCCGCACTCAGCGTCCCATCGGGGACCACCAGGTGCCGTTCGACGGCACGTCGGGGGTTGCCGGGTCGTGCGGCCAGAGCATGACGGCCAGCACGATCCCGGCGACCGACGCGGCGGCCAGCAGCACCCAGAGCACCAGGTGCAGGACCCGGCGGCGGCGGACGATGAGACGCCCGCGCTGCTGCGCGCGGGTGCCGAGGTCCACCGGCACCGCCGGGTGCGGGGTGTCCAGCAGGCGCCTGACCTCGTCGTCACGGCGGTTGGGAACCGGGCTCACGGCGCCACCCCCTGGACGGGCCGCGGCTCTTCCGACGGCTCGCCGTAGACCTCGCGGGGGGCGTCCTGGTGGAGCGCCGCGGCACCCTGGGCGCGGGCCTCGGCCACCGACCGGGGCGCCGCCTGCAGCGCGGGACCGGCCGCGGCCGGTCCGGCGCGCCGGGCCCCGGCGGGCCCGGCGGGATCGAGCCGCCGGCTGCGCAGCGTGGCCGTCGCCCGCGCACCGATCACCCGCACCCGTTCCGGCGGCAGACCCAGCTGCGCCGCGGTCTGCTCCTCGGCGACGCCCTCGAAGAACCGCATCGTCACGATGAGCCGCTCCTGGCCGCTGAGCCGGTCGAGGACGCCGCCGCGCGGACGCCGCCACCAGGGCCGGTGGGCGAACCGGCGGACCAGTTCGCAGCGGGCCTGCTCGTACGGGTCCTCCGCGCGCATCCGGAACCAGTCGGCGTAGACCCGGGCCAGGGTCGCGGTGAGGAGCTTGTCGGCCGCCGCGCGGTCACCGGTCAGCAGCACGGCGGTGTGCAGCAGGCGTCCGCCCGCGCCCGCGGTGAACGCCGTGAATTCGGCGTCCCGTCGGAGTTCCGCTGTTGCCCGGCGCTTCCCCACGCGGCCATGGGACGGCAACCGGGCGGGCCGGGTCAAGCCTTTTGCGCATCCCCCTGCGACCCGCTGTTCCCGGCGGCGCCGGGGGCCCCATCCGTCCCGGCCGGGGGCTCCGCGGGCGCCGCGTCGTCGCGCTGGCCCGCCCCCGCGTGCCAGTCCGAGAGCGCGGAGTTGAAGCGGACCAGCAGCTCGGTGAAGATCTCCCGTTCCGCCGGGGTCCAGCCGGTGGTGACCTCGGCCATCAGCCGGCGCCGGGAGTCGCGTACCTCCTCCAGGCGGCCCCGGCCGCGCGGCGACAGGGCGAGGACGACCGCACGTCCGTCCTCGGGGTGCGAGGTGCGTTTGACCAGACCGGTGTCGACCAGCGGCGCGACCTGGCGGGTCACCGTGGAGGAGTCGATTCCCATGGCCTCGGCGAGTGCCTTGACACCCATCGGGCCCTCCCGGTCGAGCCGGTTGAGCAGGAGATAGGCGGCACGGTCCATCGAGTTGCGCGCCCTGCCGACGCCGCCGAGGCGGGTCTGTTCGGCGCGGCGGGCGAAGAGGGCAACCTGGTGCTGGAGCCGCTCGAGGAGTTCGGCCGAGGTCTCCGGAGGGTTGGACATGACCTGGAAGCTCGCGTTCTGTCGGTCCTGTTAAGGGGGGCGGGCGGCGGGAAGTTGGCAGAAGAGTACGCGGACCGGCAGGCCCCGGGGCCGTTCCCGGCGAAACCGCGGCCCGCCGCAGGGCGCCTCGCGGCCCCCTTGTCAAGGGTGCGTCGGCCGGTACGGGACAAGGGCGGAGACGTACGCGCTGGTGAGCGCCGTGGAACCGGTCCTGTGGCGGAACTGCGAGACTGGGGCCATGGAATCCAGGCCGTCGCCCACGATCACCCTCGACGATGTGCGCGGTGCGCACAAAATGCTCTCCGGGGTCGCCCGGATGACCGGCATGGAAGGCTCCCGCCATCTGTCGTCGCTGGTCGGGGCACCTGTGCACCTCAAATGCGAGAATCTGCAGCGGACCGGCTCGTTCAAGATCCGCGGCGCGTACGTGCGGATCGCCGGTCTGAGCCCCGAGGAGCGCGCGGCCGGTGTGGTGGCGGCCAGCGCCGGCAACCACGCCCAGGGTGTGGCGCTCGCCGCCTCGCTGCTCGGGGTCCGCTCGACGGTCTTCATGCCGGTCGGCGCGCCACTGCCGAAGGTCGCCGCGACCCGGGAGTACGGCGCGGAGGTGCGGCACCACGGCGCGGTGGTGGACGAGACGCTGCGGGCGGCGATCGACTACGCCGAGCAGACCGGCGCGGTCTTCATCCACCCCTTCGACCACCCGGACATCATCGCCGGGCAGGGCACGGTGGGCCTGGAGATCCTGGAACAGTGTCCCGAGGTGCGCACGATCGTGGTGGGCATCGGCGGCGGCGGGCTCGCCGCCGGGATCGCGGTCGCGGTCAAGGCGCTGCGGCCGGAGGTGCGGATCGTCGGGGTGCAGGCGGCCGGTGCGGCGGCGTACCCGCCCTCGCTGGCGGCCGGGCGGCCGGTGGCGCTGGACTCGGTGGCCACGATGGCCGACGGGATCATGGTCGGGCGGCCTGGCGACATCCCGTTCGCGGTCATCCGGGACCTGGTGGACGAGATCGTGACGGTGTCGGAGGACCAGCTGTCGTCGGCGCTGCTGCTGTGCCTGGAGCGGGCCAAGCTGGTGGTGGAGCCGGCCGGGGCATCGCCGGTGGCGGCGCTGCTGGCCGCGCCGGAGTCCTTCGAGGGGCCGGTGGTGGCGGTGCTCTCCGGGGGGAACGTGGACCCGCTGCTGCTGCAGCGGACGCTGCGGCACGGGATGTCGGCGGCCGGGCGCTATCTGTCGCTGCGGCTGCGGCTGACCGACCGGCCGGGGGCGCTGGCGACGCTGCTGGGGGTGCTGACGCTGGTGGACGCGAATGTGCTGGACGTCAGCCATGTGCGGACGGATCCGCGGCTGGGGCTCACCGAGGCGGAGGTGGAGTTGCATCTGGAGACGAAGGGGCCAGAGCACTGTGACTCCGTCAGGGGGGCGCTGGAGGGGGCGGGGTACGTCGTTATTCGTTGAGCGGGGCGTGCGGGGCGCGGTGCGGGTGCGGGTGCGGGGCGGCGCCGTAGTGCCTCTCGCCGTTGCCGGGTGCGGCGCCGTCGTGGCTTGTCGCGCAGTTCCTCCCCCAGACTTCGTCCGGGGGTGCCCCCAGCGCCCCTTCGGGGTGCGGCTCCGTGCCGCGGGTCGCGATAGGGGGTCATCGCTTGACGCGATATATCGCGTCTGGCATTGTCCCGTCGTACGAGGTCCCGGGCGGCCGATGAGTTTCGGGCGTGCGGGCGGTCAGACCCACGACAGCGCACCACAGCAACGGAACGGGAGCGAAGACATGGCGGGCGCCATCTACGCCGAAGGTCTCGTGAAGACCTTCGGCGATGTCAGGGCACTGGGGGGAGTGGATCTCGACGTACCGGAGGGCACCGTTCTCGGCCTGCTCGGCCCGAACGGAGCGGGCAAGACCACCGCCGTCCGGGTCCTGACCACCTTGCTGCAGCCCGACAGCGGCACAGCCGTCGTCGCCGGCATCGACGTACTGAAACACCCCAACGAGGTACGCCGCCACATCGGCCTGTCCGGCCAGTTCGCGGCGGTGGACGAATATCTGACCGGCCGGGAGAACCTCCAGATGGTCGCTCAGCTCTACCAGCTGAACGGCAAGGCGGCCAAGGCCAGGGCCAATGAGCTGCTGGAGCGGTTCAACCTGGCCGACGCCGCCGACCGCACCGCCAAGACGTACTCCGGCGGGATGCGCCGCCGGCTCGACCTGGCGGCCGCGCTCGTGGTCAGCCCGCCGGTGATGTTCATGGACGAGCCCACCACCGGGCTCGACCCGCGCAACCGGCAGCAGTTGTGGGAGGTCATCCAGGAACTGGTCGCGGGCGGCACGACGTTGCTGCTCACCACCCAGTACCTGGAGGAGGCCGACCACCTCGCGCACGACATCTGCGTCATCGACCACGGCAAGGTCATCGCCCGCGGCACCTCCGACCAGCTCAAGGCGCAGACCGGCGGCGAGCGGGTCGAGGTCGTGGTGCACCAGCGGGACCGGATCGAGGACGCCTCCCGGCTGCTGGCCCGGCACGGCAAGGGCGGCACCAAGATCGAGCAGCACACCCGGAAGATCACCGTCCCGGTCACCGGCGGCGCCAAGCTGCTCGCCGAGGTGATCCGCGACCTGGACGCGGACGGCATCGAGATCGACGACATCGGTCTGCGCCGCCCCACCCTCGACGATGTGTTCATCTCACTGACCGGCCACGCCGCCGAGGTGCGCGAAAACGCCGACGAGAGCGCCGAGCCGGCCGTACAGGAGGCTGTGAAGTGACCGCCGTGACCACCCTCGCGCCCACCGCCCGCGGCGGCCTCCTCGGGTCGGCCCACGACTCGCTGGTGGTCGCCAAGCGGAATCTGCTGCGGATGATGCGGATCCCCGAAGTGGTGATCTTCGGGCTCTTCCAGCCGATCATGTTCGTGGTGCTCTTCAGCTATGTCTTCGGCGGCTCGGTCCGGGTCGGCGGCTCCTTCAGCGCCGCGGACTACCGCGAGTTCCTGATGGCCGGCATCTTCGCCCAGACCGTCACCTTCGCCACCGCGGGCGCCGGCGCGGGCATCGCCGACGACATGCACAAGGGCCTGATCGACCGGTTCCGCTCGCTGCCGATGTCGCGCGGCGCGGTGCTCACCGGCCGCACCCTCGCGGACCTGGTGCAGACCCTGCTGACCGTGATCGTGCTGGCCGTGGTCGGCGTCCTGGTCGGCTGGCGGATCCACCACGGCGTGCCGAAGATGCTCGGCGCCTTCCTGCTGCTGCTCCTGCTCGGCTACGCCTTCTCCTGGATCGGCGCGCTGATCGGCCTGACGGTGCGCACCCCCGAGGCGGCCACCTCGGGCGGCCTGATCTGGCTCTTCCCGGTCACCTTCGTCTCCAACGCCTTCGTGGACCCGTCCGGGATGACCCCGTGGCTGCGGCACGTCGCCGAGTGGAATCCGTTCAGCGCGACCGTCCAGGCGTGCCGGGTGCTCTTCGGCAACCCGGGCGCGGTGCAGTCCAGTGCCTGGCCGATGGAGCACCCGGTGTGGGCGTCGCTGGCCTGGTCGGTGGTGATCATCGCGGTCTTCCGGACGCTGGCGGTCCGCAAGTACCGGTCGGCGACGGCGTAGGTCACCGCCGCCTGAGCGGGCGAGCCCCGGCTCCCGGAGTCACCTCCGGCGGCCGGGGCCCGTTCGTCCACCCGGTTGCCCGGTCCGCCGGAGCGTGCCCGGCGGCCGCTAGCCCCGGTACGGCTTCACGTCGAGGATCTTCACCGACGCCGTCTTGCCGTTCGGCAGTTCGTACGTCGCGTCGTCACCGGTCCGCTTGCCGGTCACCCCGGTGCCGAGCGGCGACTGCGGCGAGTACGTCTCCAGGTCGTCGGCGACACCCTCGCGCGAGCCCAGCAGGAAGGTCACCGTGTCGTCGGGGTCCCCGTCGAACGCGATGGTGACGATCATGCCCGGCGCCACCACGCCGTCGTCGGCCGGCGCCTCGCCCACCTTGGCGGTCTCCAGGATCTGGTTCAGCTGGCGAATCCGCAGCTCCAGCTTGCCCTGGTCCTCGCGCGCCGCGTGGTAACCCGCGTTCTCCTTGAGATCGCCTTCCTGGCGGGCTTCCTCGATCTTGGCGACGATCTCGGCGCGTGCCGGACCAGACAGATTCTCCAGCTCGGCCTTGAGCTGGTCATACGCCGCCTGGGTCAGCCAGGTGACGTTGTCGCTGGTCTGGGTCACAGGTGCTCCTCGTCGGTACTGTTCATGCCGTGTGCTTCCCCCGCGAGCCGGTACGGGCACATCCCCGGTGAACAATTGCATTGCCACCGGCCGCAGGGACGAAACCACGAGCCTAACAATTACCGGCCGTGGACGGGAGCAACCGGCGCGCTCACGGACGTTTCCCCGGCTTCCCGGCGCCCCTTGATCGGGTCCTTGAGTCGGGTCCTTGAGTCAGGTCCTTGATTGGGTCCTTGAGTCAGGCTCTTGGGTCAGGTCCCTGGGTCAGGTCCCTGGATCAGCTCCCGGACGCGGTCTCGCAGCTCACCAGCTCGCCGGTCGCGCCGAGCGCGGTGGTCTTCACCGTCACCACCGTGTCCACCTGCTTGGCGTGCTGGCTGAGCCGGACGTCCTTGCGGCCGACCTCGTTGTGGTCCGCGTCCTCCGACCGGAGTGTGCACACCGCCGTGTCGCCCGCGCCCTTGTGCACTTCCAGGTGGATCTCGACCGCCTGGTCGCTGACCACCTTGAAGGCGACGACCTGCGCGCTGACGCCGCTGGCGGTCACATAGCTGTAGCCGTACCAGCCGAGGAGCACGGCCGCCACCGCGCCCACTACGATGGCTGCGGCCTTCAGTCTGCGGTCCGCGCGGGCGTCCGCGCCCGGGCTGTGGAGCCGGTCCTGGCGGCCGTAGCGGCCCTCGGGCAGGGAGGGCGACGGGGAGTCCGGCGGGCCTGACTGCACGGCCGTCATGATCGTTCCTCCCGTTCGGGGACCACGGAATTATTCGTCCCCTCGCTCGGTCACTATAGAAGGCGCCTTCCCGACCGGTGTGAGGGGGCCGAGGCAGGACCGGAGACCTGATGCGGCCCACCAGGACCACGAATACGACGAGGACACAGCGTTGACTGAACAGCTGCGATTGATGGCCGTGCACGCCCACCCCGACGACGAGTCGAGCAAGGGCGCGGCCACCATGGCCAAGTACGTGTCCGAGGGGGTGGACGTCCTGGTGGCGACCTGCACCGGGGGCGAGCGCGGCTCCGTACTCAACCCCAAGCTTCAGGGCGACCCCTACATCGAGGAGCACATCCACGAGGTGCGGGCCCGCGAGATGGACGAGGCCCGGCAGATCCTCGGCGTCAAGCAGGCCTGGCTCGGCTATGTGGACTCGGGGCTCCCCGAGGGCGACCCGCTGCCGCCACTGCCCGAGGGCTGCTTCGCCCTGCAGGAGATCGAGGTCGCGGCCGGCACGCTGGTGAAGCTGATCCGCGAGTTCAAGCCGCAGGTGATCACCACCTACGACGAGAACGGCGGCTATCCGCACCCCGACCACATCATGACCCACAAGATCTCGGTGGTGGCCTTCGAAGCCGCCGGCGACCCGGACCGCTATCCGGAGGCCGGTGAGCCCTGGACCCCGTCGAAGCTCTACTACAACCAGGGCTTCAACCGGCCCAGGACCGTCGCCCTCCATGAGGCACTGCTGGCCCGCGGCCTGGAGTCCCCGTACGAGGAGTGGCTCAAGCGCTGGGAGGAGTTCGCCCGGCCGGAGCGCAATCTCACCACGCACGTGCCGTGCGCCGACTTCTTCGAGATCCGGGACAAGGCGCTGCTCGCGCACGCCACCCAGATCGACCCCGACGGCGGCTGGTTCAAGGTCCCGATGGAGATCCAGCGCGAGGTCTGGCCCAC
Source organism: Streptomyces sp. NBC_01476 (assembly GCF_036227265.1). Classification (NCBI taxonomy): domain Bacteria; kingdom Bacillati; phylum Actinomycetota; class Actinomycetes; order Kitasatosporales; family Streptomycetaceae; genus Streptomyces; species Streptomyces sp. NBC_01476. The sequence continues at coordinate 5,251,732 of NZ_CP109446.1, forward strand.
CGAGGACTACGAACTCGCCACCTCCCGCGTCGATGTCTCGCTCCCCGAGGACGACCTCTTTGCGGGCCTCAGGTAGGCCTGGGTGACAATGGTGGGCGTGAACCAGACCCACGCCCTCCACCAGCTCGCGCCGCTCGCCGCCGAGCTGGACGACAACAAGGTGACGCCGGGGCTCCTCGGATTCGTGATCTTCGCTGTTATCGCCCTCGGACTGTGGGCGCTCATGAAGAACATGGGCAAGCAGATGAAGAAGATCGACTTCGAGGAGCAGCCGGACGGCGCGGTCCCGGCCGCGGACGACCAAACCCGCCGGGTCGCCGCGGCTCCGGTGCCGGCCGGCACCGAACCGAAGGCCCCGGAGGCCTGACCGGGACGTCCCGGGTGCCCCGCGGGGCCCGTTGTGAGGCGACCCGCCGGGCCCGCTGACGGGTACCCCGCGGGGCCTGCTGACGGGAGCGCTGCCGGGTGCCGCACCGGGCCCGCTGTCCGGCGGCCCGGCCGCCGTGCCTTCAGTGCCCGTCGCGCGGCGCCGGGGCGGTGAGCAGTTCCCGTGAGGAGCGGCGCGGTGTCATGCCGAGCTGCCACGCGTCCCAGGTGCCGCCCGGTGTGACCGAACCCCGCTCCAGCAGCAGCGCGTACGCCTCCGCGTACTCCTCCAGCTCCGGATCCCGCTCCGGATCCCGCTCCGGATCCCGCTCCGGATCCCGCGCCGGGTCGGCGGCGCCGAGCAGCGCGGTCAGCTCCTGCCGGGCCTGCCCGGTGCCCTCCTCGGTGAGCAGCGGCAGGATCGTGGCCCGCAGGAAGGCCGCCCAGTCCGCGCCCCGCCGGTCGCCCAGCCGGGTGAAGAGCCCGGCCGCCTCCTCCAGCAGGGTCAGCGCCTCCAGCAGCCGCCCGTTGCCCGCGTCGATGACCGCCAGCTCCACACAGGACCACGCCTCGCCGTGCTCCACCCCGATCCGGCGGAAGTCCTGCCGCGCGTCCTGCAGCAGCTGCCGGGCGAACCCGCTGTTGCGCAGATTGCCGGTACGGGCCGCCCGCTGGTCGCGGGTGACCCGCGCCGAGTGGTGCCGGGCGCAGGCCAGCCCGAAGACGTCCCGCATCCGGGAGAACATGCTCCGCGACCGCTCCAGCGTGCGCAGCGCCGCGTCGGTGTCACCGCTCTCCTCCAACGCCTGCCCGAGGTAGTACAGCGTCCACGCCTCACCGCGGGCGTCCTCGCTCGCCCGGTGCCGCTGCAGCGCCTCGTCCAGGTCGCGGGCCGCGTCCCGGGCCTGCCCGCGCAGCAGCAGGGTCCGCGCCAGCTGGGTCGCGGTCCACGCGGTGCCGCGGCCGTCACGGGCCAGCGCGTACGCCTGCCCGGCCGCCCGCAGCTCCGCCTCCCCGTCGTCCAGCCGGCCCAGCAGCAGATACACCTGGCCCAGCTGGAGGTGCGCCCACGCCTCGCCCTGCACGCTCTCGTTCTCCCGGTGCAGCGCCAGCGACTCGTGCAGCAGCTCCAGCGCCTCACCGAGCCGGCCCATGTCCCGCAGCACCGCGCCGAGCGCGTGCAGCGTCCAGGCCCGGTCCTCGTCCAGCTCCGGCGCCCGCTGGATCTCCAGCGCTTCCCGCAGCTTCTGCTCCGCCTCCCGCAGATTGCCCTGGTGGTGCAGCGTGATGCCGAGGCTGTCCAGCGCGCGGGCCGCGCCCACCGGGTGCTGGGCCTCGAAGTACAGGTCCACCACCGAACTCAGCGTGGAGCGCGCCTTGTCGAGCTCGCCGAGCTGCCGGGCCGCGATGCCGGTACGCCACTGCACCGAGCGCACCAGCACCGAGCGGTCCTCGTCCGGGCCCTTGCGGCCGCCCGCGCCGGCCTGCTGCGCGTGCGCCAACTCGCTGATCTCGCCCAGCCGGTAGAGGTCGCCGCGCAGCAGGCAGTAGTCGCACAGCGCGCCGAGCAGCGCCTGTACGGCCGTCTTGTCGACGCCCTCGGTCTCGCGCAGCGCGGCGGTGATGAAGCTGGACTCCTCGTCCAGCCAGCGCAGCGCCGACTCCAGCGAGGCGAATCCGTGCGACCCGAACCGCCCGGCGCGGGTCGAGGTCTTCCCCTCCACCAGCCGTATCACGGTGTTGGCGAGATCCGCGTAGGAGCGGATCAGCCGTTCGTGGGCGGCGGCCCGCTCCACCGGGTCCTCCTCGTCCAGCAGCCGCGCGCCGGCGAAGGCCCGTACCAGGTCGTGCGGGCGGTAGCGGTGGCCGCGGACGTGTGCCAGCAGGCCGGCGGCGGTGAGTTCGGCGAGCCGGCGGGCGGCCTCGCGCTCGTCGGTGGCGAGCAGTGCGGCGGCTGCCGCGGCGCCGAAGCTGGCCCGGCCGGCCAGCGCGAGGCGGCGCAGCAGCCGGCGGTTGGGCTCGGCCAGGTCGTGGTAGCGCAGCGCGAGAATCCGGTCCAGCGGGTCCTGCGGGCCGAACATCTCGATGTCGGCGGCGAGCCGGGCGGCGCCGCCGTGCTCGGCCAGGGCGGTCCCGGCGATCCGCAGCGGCAGCGGGAGGCCGGTGCACAGGGTACGGAGCCGGTCCGCGTCGGCGTCGGTGGGACGCGGGGTGTCGGCGGGCCCGTCGCCCTTCCGGGTGCGGCCGGCCGCGGTCTCGGCCAGCAACTCCCGTATCTCGCCGGTTTCCAGCGCGCCCACCTCCAGGAAGTGCACGGCGGCGCCCGGCAGGTGCAGGTCGAACGGCTCGCGGGCGGTGACCAGCACCAGCGACTCGGAGCGCTCCGGCACCAGATCCCGGATCTGCCCGGCGTCCGTCGCGTCGTCGAGCACGATCACCACGGGTACGCCGGTGAGGTGCTGGCGGTACTGCTCGGTGAGGCGGCGCAGGTGCTGCTCGTGATTCTGCCGCTCCCGGAAGAGGAGTTGGTCGCGCGGGGCGCCCAGCCGGTTCAGCAGGTGCAGCAGCGCGTCGCGGACCGGCAGCGGGGCCCGGCCGTCGCCGGCGCCGCGCAGGTCCACCACGCACGCGCCCCTGAACTGGTCGCGCAACTGCTGTGCGGCGCGCACCGCGAGGGTGCTGCGGCCGCTGCCGGGCGGGCCGTGCAGCACAACGACCGTGGCCCGCACCTCCGTTGACGCCCTGGCCTGGTGCACCCACTGGGTGATCCGCGCCATGTGCCGGCGCCGGCCAGTGAACGGGCCCTCGGCAGCCGGGAGATGGGCGAAGGACTGGTCGAGCAGGGCGCGGGTGCGGGCCGCGGCGCTGCGGTCGCCGCCGCCCGGGCGGCGGGGCGGTGGGATACGGGGCTGCGCGGGCTTCCTCACGGGGGCGGTCTCGGCCCGTTCCTCGTCGAGGAACGGGCGGATGCCGCGCCGTTCGACCGCGGCGAGCCACAGCAGCCGGGACTGCTCGGGCCCGCCGGGGGCGCCGACGCCGCCGCCGTGCCGGTCGCGGCCGGCCGCGAGGGTCGCGACCCCGGCGGCGCCGACCGCCACGCCGGCCACCAGGGCGGGGCCTGCCGCCAGGCCGAACCCCAGGTCCACGCCGAAGGCCACGACGGCGGCGACCCCGGCGGCCACGCCGGGTGCCTGACCCCGGCGGGCGGGGGGCCGCGCGGCCAGTGCGGCGCGGTAGGCGGCGTACTCCTCGGCCGCCGTGCCGGCGATCTCCTCCAGATGCTCCCGGCCCCGCTTGAGCAGCGCCTGCGCTTGTGCGTCCTGCCCGGCCAGCTGGGCCACCACCCGTTCCAGCAGCCGCTCCACCTCACCGCGGTCCGCGGCCCGCAATCCGCCCCGACCCTCCGTCACACGCCCTCCCCGTCCCTCCGCCACAACCCATGGGTGGGTTTGGTGCCCGCCCCGACCCCCCATCAAGCCCCCACCGCCGGAAGTGTCCCCACCGGACATGGTTGCCCCGCAGGGGCGCGGGGAACTGCGCGCTCAGCCCCCACCGGCGGGTGTGTGCCCACCGGGCGTGGTTGCCCCGTAGGGGCGCGAGGAACTGCGCGAGCAACCCCCACCGGCCCGCAGAAGGCCCTCCGTCACGCACCGCAGGTCACGCACCGCAGGTACCCGCTCGGCCCAAAAGAAAAACCCGCTCCGCCCCGTTCCGCGTCAGCCCCGCCGCTCGCCGGAACTCGGCGCGAGCCTCCTCCCCCCTCCCCACCCGCGCCAGCAGATCCCCCCGCACCGCCGGAAGCAAGTGGTAGCCGTCGAGCGTCCCCGTCGCCGCCAGCGCGTCGACCAGGGCGAGCCCGGCCGCGGGCCCCCGGGCCATCCCGACGGCCACCGCCCGGTTGAGCTCGACCACCGGCGAGGGAGCCCGCACCGCGAGCGCCCCGTAAAGCGCCGCGACCGCCGCCCAGTCCGTCTCCTCCGCCGACACCGCACGGGCGTGGCACGCCGCGATCGCCGCCTGCAAGGCGTACGGACCCGGCCCGGCCCCCCGCACCCGCGCCGCCGCGTCCGCCCGGGCCAGCGCGGCGAACCCACGGCGGATCAGCAGCATGTCCCACCGCCCGCGGTCCTGTTCCGGCAGCGGCACCGGCACGGGCGCCTGGCGGGCCGCCGCCCGCGACGCCTGGATCTCCAGCAGCGCCGCCAGGCCGTGCACCTCCGGCTCGCGCGGCAGCAGCCCGGCCAGTACCCGGGCCAGCCGCAGCGCGTCCTCGCAGAGCCCCGGCCGCATCCAGTCGTCACCGGCGGTCGCCGCGTACCCCTCGTTGAAGATCAGGTACACCACCTCCAGCACGGACGCGAGCCGTTCGCCGAGCGCGTCCCCCGACGGCACCTCGAACGGCACCCGCTCCCGCGCCAGCGTCCGCTTCGCCCGGACGATCCGCTGGGCCACCGTCGGTTCGGCGACCAGGAAGGCCCGGGCGATCTCGTCCGTGGTCAGTCCGCCGAGGAGCCGCAGGGTCAGGGCGACGCGGCCCTCGCGGGGGAGTACGGGGTGGCACGCGACGAACACCAGCCGCAGCAGGTCGTCCTCGATCTCCTCCGGGCCTGCCGGTCCCTCCTGCGCCTCGGCCAGCTCGTGCCCGAGCAGCCGCAGCTTGCGCGCGAAGGTCTCGTTACGGCGGATCCGGTCGACCGCGCGCCGCCTGGCGGTGGTCATCAGCCACGCCCCGGGGTTGCGCGGCACCCCCTCCCGCGGCCACTGCTCCAGCGCGGCGACCAGCGCGTCCTGCGCCAACTCCTCGGCGACGCCTATGTCGTGGACGATCCGGGTCAGCCCGGCGATCAGCCGCGGGGACTCGATCCGCCACACGGCGTCGACCGTGCGGCCCACCGACGCGCGGTCGGCGGCCGCGGGCGGGGGCGCGTCGTCTGCTGTCACGAGCACCCATCTCACCAGGCCCCGGGCGCCCCCGCCAGACGAGCCCCCGCCCCTGCCCCCCTTACGCGGGCTCCTCGATCCGCCGGACCTCCGCGGTCAGCTCCCACGCGTCACCGTGGATCGCCAGGAACCGCGAGGCCCACTCCGCCGCCTCCTCCTGCGACTTCGCCTGCAGGACGAAGTACCCGCCGACGACCTCCTTGGCCTCCGCGTACGGCCCGTCCACCACCGTCTGCTTCCCGTCCTTCAGCCGCAGCACGGTCCCCTCCTCCACCGGCCGCAGCCCCGCGGTGTCCAGCAGCACCCCGGCCCGCGTCATCTCCTCCAGCAGCTTCCCCATCTCCGTCATCAGCTCTTCACTCGGCCCCGCGGTCACCTCGGGGTCCACCTTCAGCAGCATCATGTAACGCATCGCGCCATCCTCGTCTCTCAGCGGAGCGGGCTTCTTCCCCCTCCCGCCTACGCGTCGAACGACCCCCCGCGAAATCGACACCGACCCCGAGATCTTCTGAGAAGAGCCGGCGACCGGAGGTGCCACCCCCGGTATCCCTCAGATCGAGGTGAGGTCGATCTCCACCGGGAAGGGCGCGGCGGCCTTGATCACACCGGTGAACACGTCCGCGTCCCGGTAGTGACCGCTCGCCGGATCGAGCACATACGTGTAAACGGCACACGTCGCCACGGCGATCTGTTCGACCCGCCAGTAGAAGGGGATCCCGGCCCGGGCGTACTGGTCGGTCTTCACCACCCGGTCGGTGGTCTCCGACCCGGGGGACACGACCTCTGCCACCAGCAGTACGTGCTCAGGACGCATCGGGTGGAGGTCGATCCGGTCCGCGCGGTAGACGACGACATCGGGGCGCCGGTTGGTGAGGGGGACGTCCTGCAGCCGGACGTCGAAGTCGGTGTCGGCGTTCCACCCCGGACCCGCGGCGGCGTCCAGGCCGTTGGCCAGGATGCGGGCGAGCCTGTTGTGCCGAATGGAGGCGCTGGGGCTCACCACGACCATCCCGTCCACTACCTCGATGCCGGCGCACTGCTCTTCCGACCACGAGTCGTACTGCTCTGCGGTGATCCGTTCGTGCATCCAGGCGGGCGCGACCATCTCGGCGCTCATACGAACCTCCCGGAGTCCTGTCACGGAGCGCACGGCGGCGCCGACCTCAGCGTACCGGCCGGCGAATCGCCAGGAGATCTCCGCCGAGCGGGCGGGCGCATGCGCACAACCCGTGGACTGGTGGCCGTGGGGGGGAGGAGGCGTTCGGGGAGGCGCGCAAGCGCGGGGTGCCGGTGCTGCTGAGCGTGGGGTACAGCAGTTGTCACTGGTGCCAGTGAACTCGCGAACCCAGTAGTCCGCGGCCCTCGTGTCTGTCTGAGGCGCGGGCGACACATTCAGGAGGCGTTGGCTACCTGGAGGTGGCAATACTGAGCCCAAGCGGACCGCGAGTTGACGGATGTGGCAAGCCGTCCGACACCAGCCGCATCAAAGGGGCGGAGCTGTTGCTGGCCGTAGGTGACGTCGACCGTGCCCTTTCCAGGAGGCTCAAAGGTCGGGCCAGGCCGCGGCCTGGGGAAAGCTGATCGGCCAGCTGCCCTTCCTGGCGCTCAGGCCCACAGCCGCGCGGAGCACCTCTGCCGCCCAGCGGGAGGATTGTGGACGCTGACGCCTCGCCAGATAGCGGGAGCTCTGGGGTGGATGTCGGACATCTCCGCAGATGGAAGAGCGAAACCCGGGTGCCGAAGTTCCACCGTCTGAGAGTATAGCCGCGGCTAAGCTGGCGCGCCGCTGGAGCGGTGCTCGCTGAGGTCGGCAGGGCCTCGCCAGACATGGTTTGACCGAACGGGAGCCCAGGTGTCCTTGGAACGGTTCTCGCTTGAGAACTATCGCTGCTTCAGGGAGAGACAGGAGGTGGAGCTTGGAAAGATCACCGTGGTGCTGGGCCGGAACAATTCTGGCAAGAGTGCGGTCGTGCGAGCACTCCCGCTCCTTTCCCTCGGTATCCGCGGCGACTCCCCTTACCCTCTGGATCTGGACCTGATCCAAGGCTTCACTCCTTCGTTCGCCGATCTGATCCACGGCTCGTCACCCCATGGGCACATTCGCCTGGGAGCGTCGATCGGGCGCGAGGACGGCGAGACCGTCAGCGCCACCGCCGAGGTCCAGAACATCGCCAACCAGGGAATTCAGCTGGTCTCCTCGGTACAGATCTCCTGCGGGACGGAGGTCGCGGACCTCTCCTGGATGCCCGGCGTCGACGCCTACTCCTCGGGGAAGCGCGCGTATCTTGTCGACGGCCAAGAGGCCAAAGTCGGATTTCGCGGGCTGCTGCCCGATCCGGCCGACTGGCCGGACTCCGTTGGCGGTGTCAGCGGCGTCACTGGGCTCATTCGGGAAGGCCTCGACGAGATCCGGTATCTGGGTCCGTTCAGGAAGAGCCCGGAGCGCTTCTTCCGGTCTCCGGCCAGAACCCTGGGCAGCGTCGGCTATCGGGGCGAGAGGGCGCTCGGCATGCTCGCCGCGGACGAGGTGTACGGGCGTGGTCTGATCGGCCGTGAGGTGAACACCCTGCTGGAAAGCATCCTGCCCTGGTGGCGCCTCGAAGTCACCGACGTCGGCTCCGGGATGTACATCCCCAAGTTGCGTTCCCTGCGCGATCCCGATCTCGTCGTCCACATCGATGACGTCGGCACCGGTGTGGTCCAGTTCCTGCCGATAGTGATCCAGCGGGCCGCGGACCGCGTGGAACCGCCCGCCGGGCCGGTGATCGAGATCGTGGAGGAGCCCGAACTCCATCTCCACCCTTCGGCGCACGCCGCGATCGCCGATCTCTACGTCGACGCCGTGCAGGAGTCGCAGGTGCGCTTCCTGGTGGAGACGCACAGCGAGAACTTCCTCCTCAGGCTGCGCCGGCGGGTCGCGGAGCGGAAGCTGGCGCCGGAGGACGTGAAGATCTACTTCGTTGAGCAGGCCGAGGGGGCCGCCACCCTGCGGAAGATCGAGGTGGACGCCCTCGGCAACCTCGACTACTGGCCGCGGGGGGTCTTCGCGGAGGACTTCGAGGAGGCGCGCGCCCTCGCGGACGCGCAGGCGAATCGGATCGACGATGCGCGTTGAGATTCCCGTCGACCTGCTGAAGGGCCGTCAGGGCGACGAGAACGCAGAGCTCATATTGAAGCTGATCGCGTTCTTCAGGGAGGCGCGGCACGAGTGGGAGATCTCCCCGCGTGATGTGGACGCCGTCCATTCGTTCCTGGAGCGTCACCTCCCGGTCCTGGCGCAGAGCTACCTGCTGCTCGCGCAGAAGGCGAGCATGGCGCAGGCCTGGGCGCCGCACGAGGGGACCGCGGGCGTGGTCAGGGTGGCCGGCGAGACGCTCACGGAGGACATCCGTGACCTGGAGCGGCCGGCCGTGCTGGTCGTGGAGAACGCGATCTATGATTGGCAAATGATCGAGGCGCTCGCGCGCCTGCTCGGCTGCGAGGATGTCATCGACGCTAAGGCGGGGAGTCGCCTCGGTGTGTACAACGGAGGTGGCAAGGACGGGGCGACCGCGCACGCGGTCGACCAGGCCGCGCAGTTCTCCCGTACCAAGCGTGTGGCCCTCGTCATCGACAGCGACAGCTTCCACCCCACGGACCGGACCGGCAATCACGAGAAGGCCGAAGCCGCGGCCCGCGAAGGCGTGAGTGCGCACGTCCTCAGCTTCCGGGAGATGGAGAATTACATTCCCAATCGGGTCCTGGCCCGGCAGCCGAAGAAGACCGTCGGAATGTCCTCTATGGCCAAGCGCCTGGAGTCCCTCAAGACCTTCTCGCCCGAGCAGCGAGCCCACTTCGACATGAAGCACGGATTCAAGGGGAAGCCGCAGAAGGGCGCCGACCAGAAGGGGCGCCACTCCAAGAAGGCGGGGACCACCTACGTCATCCCGCCGCGCCACGGTGATCTGTACGACGAAGTGGCGGAGCAGGATCTCATCACCCTCCAGGAGGGATTCGGAACGGACTTGCCGGGTCTGTTCCTGCAAGAGGTGATGCGCGGCGGCATATCGGAGCGGGACCTAGACGGCCTGGGCCCCGGAGCGAAACAGGAATTGCGATCGATGTTCGAAACGATTCGGGGCGTGATCTGAGCATGGGAGACATCGAGGTGGTCAAGGATATCTCCGTGGTACCGGAGGTCCACTTCCTGGAGCAGGTCCTGGAGCGGATCGCGCAGGGCGAGCTGCGGGTGCCGAAGTTCCAGCGCCCGTTCCTGTGGCGCCCCGAGCAGATGCTCCAGCTCTTCGACAGCATGGAGCGCGGCTACCCGATGGGCAGCCTGCTCATCTGGGAGACCACCATGCCGCTCGAAAGCCTCGACACCATCGGTGGGCGCAGGATCCCGCCGGCACCGGAAGGGGCGAAGATCGCCTACGTCCTGGACGGCCACCAGCGGCTCTCGACGCTCTTCGGCGTCCTCCACCGCTCGGCCGACGCCCCGCGGTCCGCGCGCCAGGAGGACTGGATGTGGTGGGTCTACCGGCCGCTCGTCCGGTCGGAACACGACGGCGTGCGCTACCGACACCAGAAGAGCGGCGAGCCGGTGCCCAGCCACTTCCTGCCTATGCGGTCCGTACTGGGGACCCTGGACTTTCTCGAATACGCACGGACGCTGTCCAGCGTCTCCCACTCCCGCGAGGAGGCCGACCGCCTTACCAAGGAGAGCGAGCGCATCGCGACGCGGGTGAAGAACTACAAGGTCTCCGTGGTGCGTATGGAGGGCGGCACTCTCCAGCAGGCCATCGAAGTCTTCTCCAGGATCAACAGCAGCGGCCAGAAGATGCGTCCCGACCAGATGGTCTCCGCACTGACCTACGGGACCATCGGCTCGGAGACGCTCAGCGACAAGATGGAGGAGATCAAGGGGCGGATCGCCGCTTCGGGCTTCGGAGAAATCCCGATCATGACGATCTTTCAGACCGTCCTCGCGCTGTCCGGCGAGGAGGATGTATATGGGGACACCTCCTGGGAGACGATGGCCCGCAAGGTCCAGGGTCAGCTCACGACCGCGGTCGAGGACACCGACCTGATCCTCCAGCAGGTGGTCGAGTTCCTGCGGAAGGAGGTCCGGGTCCCGCTGGCTCGCCTGGTTCCCTACAACATCCAGATCATGCTGCTCGCCGTCTTCTTCCACTTCTCCGACAAGGTCGAAACGGAGCAGCGGGTCAAGCTCCGGCACTGGTTCTGGACCACGTCCCTGGCGGGCACCTTCGCCGGGTCCACCACCACCCAGGTCCGGAAGTTCATCACGGAGATGAAGGCCTTCGCCCAGGGCAAGGGTGGGCTCAGCTACGCCGCTGAGCGGGCCCGTTCCTTCCCCGAACGCTTCGACTTGCGCAGCGCGCGCGTGCGCGCCTACCTCCTCTGGGACCTACAGACGTTCCCGGACCGGAAGAACTTCGACGGCGGCACCGCCAACGTGCTGGAACAGCTGGCGACGACGCACAGCGAGACCTATCGACACGTCATCACCCAAAGCGGGGTCCCCGGGGCTTCCAGTCCCGCCAACCGGATCGTCATGACGACGCCGCCGGGTGTGTCGATCCGGCAGGCGCTCGTCAGGCTCGCGGAGGACGGGCGGACCGACATCCTGGACTCGCACGGAGTCAGCCTTGCGTCCATCGAGCATCTCAAGGCCGACGACTTCACCGAGTTCATTCTCGCCCGGCAGCACGAACTGGCGGCGCGGGAGCGGCAGTTCATCGAGAGCCTGGGTATCAAGTCGGCCGACAAGGAGGTCGGCGAGACCGACATCGACACCGAGTGAGGGGCTGCGAGTCCAGGCTTGTGTAGCCTCGAAGGCGCAACGCGGCTTTCCTGCCCTGGAGCGGCGAGCATGGAGGTGACCACATACCTGAGCCCTGCTCCAACCGACATGGCTGCGCGGGATGCCTCTCCATTGTCCCGCACAGCCAGGATCATCACACGAGCTTCTCCGCTCGACTCGTGAGAGTCGGCCTACCTTTCCGTTCCCTCCTGTATCGCCGCCGACGGTGAAGTCAGCCCATTAGTGTTGATGAACCGAAACTGGATACCAGGACTTGGCTCGCTTTTTTGGACGGCTGCCCTGTTGGCGCGGCCGTCCGCCCACGTGCCCTTGAGTAGTTCTTGACCGGGCGCGGCTGAACGATCGTGTGCGAGCTGGAGTCGCATCCGCACGTGGTGCATCTGGTTCGTAGCCGGAGAATTTCCTGAAGAGTCCGCGAAACACCGTGAAGCGGGTGCGGATGGTCAAGCGTCGATAGCGGGGCGGCTTCTCGGTACCTTACAAGAGCCCGAGATCGACCGTGATGGAGAAAGGTGCTGTGGCCTTCACCGTGCCGGTGAACATCTCGCCGTCACTGTAAGTCTTGGTGGCGGGGTCGAGGACGTACGTATAGACGATCGGGACACGGTGGCGGCCTGTTCGACCCGCCAGTAGAAGGGGATCCCGGCCCGGGCGTACTGGTCGGTCTTCACCACCCGGTCGGTGGTCTCTGACCCGGGGGACACGACCTCTGCCACCAGCAGTACGTGCTCAGGACGCATCGGGTGGAGGTCGATCCGGTCCGCGCGGTAGACGACGACATCGGGGCGCCGGTTGGTGAGGGGGACGTCCTGCGGCCGGACGTCGAAGTCGGTGTCGGCGTTCCACCCCGGACCCGCGGCGGCGTCCAGGCCGTTGGCCAGGATGCGGGCGAGCCTGTTGTGCCGAATGGAGGCGCTGGGGCTCACCACGACCATCCCGTCCACTACCTCGATGCCGGCGCACTGCTCTTCCGACCACGAGTCGTACTGCTCTGCGGTGATCCGTTCGTGCATCCAGGCGGGCGCGACCATCTCGGCGCTCATACGAACCTCCCGGAGTCCTGTCACGGAGCGCACGGCGGCGCCGACCTCAGCGTACCGGCCGGCGAATCGCCAGGAGATCTCCGCCGAGCGGGCGGGCGGTGATTCATTGGCTGGTGGGGCAGGGGTGAAGGAACCGGGGGGCGGTACGTGAGAAAGTGGCGGCGTGAACCGACTTGGTGACGCTACTTCGCCCTATTTGCTCCAGCATGCGCACAACCCCGTGGACTGGTGGCCGTGGGGGGAGGAGGCGTTCGGGGAGGCGCGCAAGCGCGGGGTGCCGGTGCTGCTGAGCGTGGGGTACAGCAGTTGTCACTGGTGCCATGTGATGGCGAGCGAATCGTTCGAGGACGAGACGACCGCCGCGTACCTGAACGAGCACTTCGTCGCGGTGAAGGTGGACCGCGAGGAGCGGCCGGACGTGGACGCGGTGTACATGGAGGCGGTGCAGGCCGCGACCGGCCAGGGCGGCTGGCCGATGACGGTGTTCCTGACGCCGGACGGGGAGCCGTTCTACTTCGGTACGTACTTCCCGCCGCGCGGCCGGCACGGGCTGCCCGGGTTCATGGAGGTGCTGCAGGGCGTCGTCGCGGCCTGGCGGGACCGGCGGGACGAGGTCGGCGAGGTCGCCGCCCGGATCACCGCGGAACTGGCCGAGCGCGGCGGCGCGTACGGGACCGCGACCGCGCCGGCCGGCGAGGACGAACTGGCCGCCGCGCTCACCGGACTGACCCGGGGGTACGACGCCGAGCACGGCGGGTTCGGCGGCGCGCCGAAGTTCCCGCCGTCCATGGTGCTGGAGTTCCTGCTGCGGCACCACGCCCGCACCGGCGCGGACGGCGCGCTGCAGATGGCCAGGGAGACCTGCGAGGCGATGGCCCGCGGCGGCATCTACGACCAACTCGCGGGCGGCTTCGCCCGGTACAGCGTCGACGCCACCTGGACCGTCCCGCACTTCGAGAAGATGCTCTACGACAACGCGCTGCTCACCCGGGTCTACGCCCACCTGTGGCGCTCCACCGGCTCCGACCTGGCCCGCCGGGTCGCCCTGGAGACTGCGGACTTCCTGCTCGCCGAACTGGGCACCACAGAGGGCGGGTTCGCCTCCGCGCTGGACGCCGACAGCGACGACGGCAGCGGCGGCCACGCCGAAGGCGCGTACTACGTCTGGACCCCGGACCAGCTGACCGCTGAACTCGGCGCGGCGGACGGGGAGTTCGCCGCCGCGTACTTCGGCGTCACCCGGGAGGGCACCTTCGAGAAGGGCGCCTCCGTCCTCCAACTTCCGCAGGGCGCGGGCGTGGTGGACGCCGACCGGGTGGCCCGGGTACGGGAGCGGCTGCTGGCCGCCCGCGCCCGCCGCCCCCGCCCCGGCCGGGACGACAAGGTGGTGGCCGCCTGGAACGGCCTGGCCATCGCCGCGCTCGCCGAGACCGGCGCGTACTTCGACCGGCCCGACCTCGTACAGGCCGCGGTGGACGCCGCCGACCTGCTGGTCCGGGTGCACATGGACAGCCGCGGCCGGCTCTTCCGCACCTCGCGGGACGGCGTCGCGGGCGTCAACGCGGGAGTCCTTGAGGACTACGGCGACGTCGCCGACGGCTTCCTCGCGCTCGCCTCGGTCACCGGTGAAGGCGTCTGGCTGGACCTCGCGGGGCTGCTGCTCGACTCCGTACTGCACCACTTCACCGCCCCCGACGGCACGCTCTACGACACCGCGGACGACGCGGAGGCGCTGATCCGCCGCCCGCAGGATCCGACCGACAACGCGACGCCGTCCGGGTGGACGGCGGCGGCCGGCGCACTGCTCGCGTACGCCGCCCACACCGGTTCCGACCCCCACCGCGAGGCGGCCGAACGGGCCCTCGGTGTGGTGGGCGCGCTCGCCTCGCGGGCGCCGCGCTTCATCGGCTGGGGGCTGGCGGTCGCCGAGGCCGCGCTGGACGGGCCGCGCGAGGTGGCCGTGGTCGGCCCGACCGCGGACCCGCTCACCGCGGAACTCCACCGCACGGCGCTGCTCGGCGCGGCCCCCGGGATAGTGGTCGCCGTCGGTGAGGAGGGCTCCGCCGAGTTCCCGCTGCTGCTGGACCGGCCGACCCGGGCCGGGCGGGCCGCGGCCTACGTCTGCCGCCGGTTCGTCTGCGACGCGCCGACCTCGGACCCGCGGGCGCTGCGGTCGCAACTGCGGTCGGCGGAGTGGCTCGGGCCGCACCTGCCGTGAGCCGGCGCGGGCCGGCCGCGGGCGTCCGGCGGGCGGCGGCGGCCGGCGCTCCCAGACGCTCTCAGAAGTCGAGGCCGTTGCCGACCATCCCGAGGGCCTCGTCGAGCAGCGGCAGCAGATCCTCCTCCTCGCGGCCGTGCTCGACCCAGTACATCGTCGTCTCGTGCAGTACGCCGAAGACGGCGGCGATGAAGACGCGTACGCCCAGGTCGTCGGTGGGGCGACCGGTGCGTTCGGCGATCACGTCGGCGAGCAGCCTGCCGGTGGCCGACATGCTCTCGTGGGACCGGGCCCTGATCGCGGGCACGTCCCGGATCAGCTTCTCCCGCTGGATCAGCTCGGCGCGGCCGGCCTGGTCGTCGAGGACCCTGCCGAGGGCTTCGTGCATCATGTTCCGCACGGCGGCGAGCGGCTGTTCGTCCAGCGGGCGGGCCCGCAGGAGGGTGGCCATCTCGTCGTCGTACTCGTCCGTCAGGACGATGTCCTCCTTGGTCGGGAAGTACCGGAAGACAGTGCTGGGGGAGACGTCGGCGGCGGCGGCGATCTGGTCGACCGGGGTCGCGTCGTAGCCCTGCTCCGCGAAGAGGCGGTAGGCGGCGGCCCGGATCGCGATCCGGGTCTGCACCTTTTTTCTTTCCCGCAGGCCGGTGGGGAGCTTGGGGCCGGTTGCGGGGGTTTCAGCGACGCGGGCGGGCATGTGGCCATTCTCCCGCATACGGGGGGCTCCTCACCAGAACGGAGTGGCTCCGCCGGTGAACGTGGTGCGGCGCCGTCGTGGGTTGTCGCGCGGTTCCTCGCGTCCCCCTGCGGGGGGGCGGACCCGTTGGTCGTCACGCGTCCGCCGGTGGTGGGTTGTTCGCGCAGTTCCTCGCGCCCCTGGCGGGGCTGCTCCTTCCGGGGGGTGGGTTGGTGCGGCGCCGTTGGGGTTGCTCGCGCAGTTCCCCGCGCCCCTGAGGGGCGCGGGGGGCACCCCCGGACGAAGTCTGGGGGCGGAACTGCGCGGCTAGCCGGTGACCGGGGGGTGGTCCGGGGACGGCCGCAAGGGGCTGGGGTCGGCGGTGTCGGTGCCCACCCCCGCGGGAGCGACCCCGTGGGGGTTGGGGAGGAAGAGGCCGACGAGGACCGCTGCCGCCAGCGCAGCGCCCCCGCAGACCAGGAGCGTGAGGTCCATCCCGTGGATGTACGCCGCGTCCGCGGACGTGGAGAGCGCCGGGTCGGCCAGCGCGTGCGCCGCGATGACGGAGGAGCGGGCCGCATGGGCCGCGGCCGGCGGCAGCGCGTCGGTGGAGAGGCGGCCGGTGTACCCCGCGGCCAGCACGCTGCCCAGGATGGCGACCCCCACCGCCGAACCGGTCTGCCGGAGCGTCTGCAGCAGGCCCGACCCGCTGCCCGCCCGGTCCACCGGCAACTGCCCGAGTGCCGCCTCCATCGCCGGCACGATCGCCAGCCCGAAGCCGACCCCGCTGAGGCTGAGCCAGACCGCCACCGACCCGTACCCGTCCCCGGTCCCGGTCGTGCTGCCGAGGAACGCCGACCCGGCCAGCACCACGAGCCCGGCGACGATCACCGGCCGCGGCCCGTACCGCTTGACCAGCGGCGCCCCGCCCCGCGCGGCCACCAGCAGCCCGCCCATCATCGGCAGCAGCCGCACCCCCGTGCCGAAGGCGTCGTTGCCCAGCACCGTCTGCAGGTACGACGGCAGGACGAAGAGCAGTCCGGTGAGGATGAAGGTGACCAGCGTCGCGGCCACCGCGTTCCACAGGAAGCCCCGGCGCCCCAGCAGCGTCAGGTCGAGCATCGGCCGCTCCACCCCCCGCTCCCGCAGGACGAGCCCGGTGACCAGCGCGACCGCCCCGAAGAGCGAGAGCAGCACCACCGGGTCCCCCCAGCCGCGCTCCGGCGCCTCGATGATGCCGAAGACCAGCGCGCCCAGCCCGGCCGCGGCGCACACCGTACTGATCAGGTCCACCCGGGGCGCCGCCGGATCGCGGGTCTCGGGCAGCAGGAGGACGCAGGCGACGATGCCGATCGCGACCAGCGGAATGTTGACCAGGAAGACCGAGCCCCACCAGAAGTGCTCCAGCAGCGTTCCGCCGACGATCGGCCCGAGCGGCATGCCCAGCGCCGCGGCGGTGGTGACCGCCGCGACCGCCTTGGTCCGTTCGTCCGGTCCGAACATCGACGGCAGGACGGAGAGCGCCAGCGGCATCACGAACGCGGCGCCGGTCCCCATCACGGTGCGAGCCGCGATCACCGGCGCCGGGCTGCCCGCGAAGACGCCGAGCAGCGAGCCGGCCAGGAACACCGCCAGGCCGGCGATGAGCATCCGGCGGCGGCCGAACCGGTCACCGATCAGCCCCGCGGGCAGCATCACCGCGGCGAACACCACCGTGTAGGAGTCGACGACCCACTGCATGTCGCCGGTGTCGGCGCCGATCTGCGCGGCCATGGTCGGCAGCGCCACGTTGAGGATCGTGGTGTCGAAGCTGAGGACGAGCATGCTCGCGACGAGCGCGCCGAGCGCGAGCCAGCG
Source organism: Streptomyces sp. NBC_01476 (assembly GCF_036227265.1). Taxonomy (NCBI): domain Bacteria; kingdom Bacillati; phylum Actinomycetota; class Actinomycetes; order Kitasatosporales; family Streptomycetaceae; genus Streptomyces; species Streptomyces sp. NBC_01476. The sequence goes on from NZ_CP109446.1 coordinate 5,268,660, forward strand.
CCGCGGGTCCAACGGGGACGGGTCCAGCTGGGGCGGGCTTTCGGCGGGTGCGGCCATGGAAAACTCCGGGAGTCGATGCCAATTGGTAGTAACTCTCAAAAAAGAGTAACTCCCGCGAGTCGTGCTGGGAAGCCCGGCCCCGGTTCCGCCCCCTGCCGGGCCCCGCGCACACGAAAGAACCCGCACCCTTCCCGGGTGCGGGTTCCTGGCGCGGCTCGGCCGGCCGCCGGCTAGGCGTGCTGGTACGCGACCAGCGAGATCCCGATGAAGTGGACGACGAACGCGGCCAGCGTGAAGGAGTGGAAGACCTCGTGGAAGCCGAACCACCGCGGCGACGGATTCGGCCGCTTGAAGCCGTAGATGGCCGCTCCTGCGCTGTACAGCAGGCCGCCGACGATCACGCAGACCATCACGGCGACCCCGCCGGTCCGCAGGAAGTCGGGCAGGAAGAAGACCGCCACCCAGCCGAGCGCGATGTAGCAGGGGGTGTAGAGCCAGCGCGGTGCGCCCACCCAGAAGACCCGGAAGGCGATACCGGCCAGCGCGCCGCCCCAGACCAGCCAGAGCAGCAGCTCCGAGGTGCCGTCCGGCAGCAGCAGGATGGTGAGCGGCGTATAGGTGCCCGCGATGATCAAGAAGATGTTCGCATGGTCAAGTCGTCGCAAAATTCCTGACGCCCGCGCGCCCCAGTTTCCGCGGTGGTACAGGGCGCTGACTCCGAAGAGCGCGCACGCGGTGAGAGTGAAGACGGCGCATGCGACCCGCCCCCTGGCGCTGTGGGCGGACGCCGTCAGAACGACGCCGGCAATGAGCGCAGCCGGGAACATTCCGGCATGCAACCAGCCCCTGAGCTTGGGTTTTACGAGCTTCGGGAGGTCGACCTCGTCGACGGCGGGGGACACCTCGCCAGTGTCTTCTACGGCGCTCATGGCGTCAATCTTACCTACGGTCACGTAAGTTACCTGTTAGTAGGAAATTCAGATTCGGAGTGTCGGCCCTCACTCCGGGTGCTCTGGACAGATGCATTTGCCGGGGCTCACACTCATATGAGTGCGGTCGGCACCGGATGAGCACCCTCGCAAGCGTCCGGGTCGCAGCCCCCAAGGGGCCGAACCCAACCCTCAATGTGTGACGCCGGTCTGTGCGGACCCGGCGGGACGGAGCGATCGTGGCGCGCGGCTTTGCAGCACCCTCCAGCCTCAGCGAATCCACCCTCACCCCCAGCGAACCCAGCGAACCCTCCACCCTTCCCACCCTTCCCACCCCTCCCACTCGGCATCGTCAACTCATCGACTGGGTGGGCGAGATCGCCGAGCTCACCCAGCCCGACGCGGTCGTGTGGTGCGACGGCTCGGAGGAGGAGTACCACCGCCTCGCCGAGGAACTCGTCGCCAAGGGCACCTTCACCAAGCTCGACCCGACCCTGCGGCCGAACTCGTACTACGCGGCGTCCGACCCCTCGGACGTGGCGCGCGTCGAGGACCGGACCTTCATCTGCTCCGAGCGCGAGGCCGACGCCGGCCCGACGAACCACTGGAAGGCGCCCGCCGAAATGCGTGCCGTCTTCACCGGCCAGAAGGGTGAAGGTGGGCTGTTCAGGGGATCGATGCGCGGCCGGACGATGTACGTCGTCCCGTTCTGCATGGGTCCGCTCGGCTCGCCGCTGTCCGCGATGGGCGTGGAGATCACCGACTCCGCGTACGTCGCCGTGTCGATGCGCACGATGACCCGGATGGGCCGCCCGGTGCTGGACGAGCTCGGCACCGACGGCGCCTTCGTCAAGGCCGTGCACACCCTCGGGGCGCCGCTCGCCGACGGCGAGGCCGACGTGCCGTGGCCGTGCAACGCCACCAAGTACATCTCGCACTTCCCCGAGGACCGGGAGATCTGGTCCTACGGCTCCGGCTACGGCGGCAACGCCCTGCTCGGCAAGAAGTGCTACGCTCTGCGGATCGCCTCGGTGATGGCCCGCGACGAGGGCTGGCTGGCCGAGCACATGCTGATCCTCAAGCTGACGCCGCCGCGGGGGGAGAGCAAGTACGTCGCCGCCGCCTTCCCGTCGGCCTGCGGCAAGACCAACCTGGCGATGCTGGAGCCCACCATCTCCGGCTGGTCGGTGGAGACCATCGGCGACGACATCGCCTGGATGCGGTTCGGCGAGGACGGCCGGCTCTACGCGATCAACCCCGAGGCCGGCTTCTTCGGTGTCGCTCCCGGCACCGGCGAGCACACCAACGCCAACGCCATGAAGACCATGTACGGCAACTCCGTCTTCACCAACGTCGCCCTCACCGACGACGGCGACGTGTGGTGGGAGGGCATGACCGAGGAGCCGCCGGCCCACCTCACCGACTGGAAGGGCAACGACTGGACCCCGGGCGGCACCACTCCGGCCGCGCACCCCAACGCCCGCTTCACCGTGCCGGCCGCCCAGTGCCCGATCATCGCCCCCGAGTGGGAGGACCCGCGCGGGGTGCCGATCTCGGCGATCCTCTTCGGCGGGCGGCGCGCGTCGGCGGTCCCGCTGGTCACCGAGGCGTTCGACTGGCAGCACGGGGTCTTCCTCGGTGCGAACATCGCCAGCGAGAAGACGGCCGCCGCCGAGGGCAAGGTCGGTGAGCTGCGCCGCGACCCGTTCGCCATGCTGCCGTTCTGCGGCTACAACATGGGCGACTACTTCGGCCACTGGATCGAGATGGGCAAGACCCACGACGCCGGGAAGCTGCCGAAGATCTACTACGTGAACTGGTTCCGCAAGGACGCGGACGGCCGGTTCGTCTGGCCCGGCTTCGGCGAGAACAGCCGCGTGCTGAAGTGGATCGTGGAGCGCCTCTCCGGCCAGGCGGACGGCGTCACGACGCCGATCGGCATCCTCCCCGCGGAGGGCGCCCTCGACACGGACGGGCTCGACATCTCCCAGGCCGACCTCGACCTGCTCCTCACGGTGGACCCGGTGGTCTGGCGCGACGAGGCCTCACTGATCCCGTCCCACCTGGAACTCTTCGGCGAGCACACCCCGCCGGAGCTGTGGGCGGAGTACGAGGCGCTGGTCGCGCGCCTCGGCCAGTAGCACAGCGGCGCTGTGGCACCCCCGGGCGGAGTGTCCGGGGGTGCCCCAGCGCCCTGCGGAGTGACCCGTTGACGTACAGCTTCACGCACAGCGCGAGCGTTACGGCTGGCTGTAGCCGTCCAGGAAGCGGCCGATACGCCCCACCGCCTCGGTGAGGTCGTCCGCGCGCGGCAGCGTGACGATGCGGAAATGGTCCGGCTCGGTCCAGTTGAAACCCGTACCGTGCACGATCATGATCTTCTCCGCCCGCAGCAGGTCCAGGACCATCTGCCGGTCGTCCTTGATCTTGTAGACCTGCGGGTCGAGCCGCGGGAAGGCGTACAGCGCGCCCTTGGGCTTCACACAGGTGACCCCGGGGATCGAGGTCAGCGCCTCGTACGTCGCGTCGCGCTGCGCCAGCAGCCGCCCGCCGGGCAGCACCAGCGAGGTGATCGACTGGTGGCCGCCGAGCGCGGTGGCGATGGCGTGCTGGGCCGGCATGTTGGCGCACAGCCGCATATTGGCCAGGATCGTCAGACCCTCTATATAGCTGGCCGCGCCCTTCTTCGGGCCGCAGACCGCCAGCCAGCCGCTGCGGTAGCCGGCCACCCGGTACGCCTTGGACAGACCGTTGAAGGTCAAGGTCAGCAGGTCGGGCGCGATCGCCGAGGTCGGGGTGTGCGTGACGTCGTCGTAGAGGATCTTGTCGTAGATCTCGTCCGAGCACAGGACCAGCCGGTGGCGGCGGGCGATGTCGGCCAGCCCGCGCAGCATCTCGTCGTCGTAGACGGCGCCGGTGGGGTTGTTCGGGTTGATGATGACCAGCGCCTTGGTGCGGTCCGTCACCTTCCGCTCGATGTCGGCGAGGTCCGGCATCCAGTCGGAGGACTCGTCGCAGCGGTAGTGCACCGCGGTGCCGCCGGCCAGCGAGACCGAGGCGGTCCACAGCGGGTAGTCGGGCGCGGGGACCAGCACCTCGTCGCCGTCGTCGAGCATCGCCTGCATCGACATCTGGATCAGCTCGGAGACACCGTTGCCGAGGTAGATGTCCTCGACGTCGAGCGGGACGCCCTTGGTCTGGTAGTGCTGCACCACCGCGCGGCGCGCCGAGAGCAGCCCCTTGGCGTCCCCGTACCCATGCGCGTCACCGAGGGTGCGCAGCATGTCCTCAAGGATCTCCGGGGGGCACTCGAAACCGAATCCGGCCGGGTTGCCGGTGTTCAGCTTGAGGATGCGGTGCCCGGCCGCCTCCAGCCGCATCGCCTCCTCAAGAACCGGACCCCGGATCTCGTAACAGACATTCGCGAGCTTCGTGGACTGGATCACCTGCATGCGGGTCACTTTACGGCGGCGTAACGCGCACCGCGCGGTGTTTTTCACCACGGTCCACCCCCGTGGGGCGCGGGGGCTACCGGGGCGCCGTGCCCGTGCGGCGGACCGAGCGGCCGGCCAGGACGTCGGTGCGGATGCCGCCGTCGATGACGAAGCGGCCGTCGATCAGGACGTACGGGATGCCGGTGGGCAGCGTCCGCGGCCGGTCGTAGGTGGCGCCCGCGGCGACCGTCCGGGGGTCGAAGAGGACCAGGTCGGCGCGGTGGCCCTCGCGGACCAGACCGCGGTCGGGCAGACGCAGCCGGGCGGCCGGGCGGCCGGTGAGGTGGGCGACGCACTCCTCCAGGCTGAGGACGCCCAACTCCCTTACGTAGTGGCCCAGATAGTGCGGGAAGGTGCCGTACGCCCGCGGGTGCGGCTTGGTGCCGTGCAGGATGCCGTCGGAGCCGCCGGTGTGGACGCGGTGCCGCATGATCGTGACGACGTTCCGCTCGTCGCCGACGTGCTGCAGGATCGTGGTCCCCAGCCGGTCGGCGAGCAGCAGGCGGCGGGCGGTGGGCCAGCCGTCGACCCGGGAGCCGGTGTGCGGTTCGAGGGCCGGGTCGCCCACACCGGAGATCTCGATGGTGGACCAGTCCATCGGCACGCCGTGGCTGCCGTCCGAGCCGGTGACCTCCAGGTCGTACCGGATCTTCTCGGCGGTCGCGTCGTCCCGCAGCCGCGCCAGCGTCGCCTCGGGCCCGCCCGCCGCCGCCCAGCTCGGCAGCAGCGCGACGAGCGTCGTACAGCCCGGGGTGTACGGGTACGTGTCCAGGGTGACGTCCGCGCCGCCGGCCATCGCCCGGTCGAGCAGCGTCAACAGCTCGGGCGCGCGGCCCTGGTTGACCCCGAAGTTCATCGTGGCGTGCGCCAAGTGCAGGGCGCAGCCCGCGTCTTCGGCGAGCGTCAGCATCTCGGCGTACGCCTCCAGCGCGCCCGCGCCGTACGACCGGTGGTGCGGGCAGTAGTAGCCGCCGTACGCGGCCACCACCCGGCACAGTTCGGTGAGTTCGGCGTCCGAGGCGTACATCCCGGGGGTGTAGGTGAGCCCCGAGGACATCCCGACGGCGCCTTCGCGCAGGCCCTGCGCGACCAGCTCCCGCATCCGCCGCAGTTCCTCCGCGGTGGCCGGCCGGTCCTCCCACCCCATGACCAGTGCCCGTACGCTGCCCTGCGGTACGAGGTAGGCCGCGTTGACCGCGATCCCGCGGTCCAGCCGGTCCAGGTAGCCGCCGACGCCGCGCCAGTCGATGTCCACGTCGTGGCCGTCGCCGTTCCACCCCGCGAGCTGCGTCCGCAACTCCTTGAGGGTGCCGTCGTCGACCGGTGCGTAGGACAGTCCGTCCTGCCCGAGCACTTCCAGGGTGACCCCCTGCGCCGCCTTCGCCTCGTGCGCGGGGTCGCGCAGCAGGGCGAGGTCGCTGTGCGCGTGCATGTCGATGAAGCCGGGGGCCAGTGCGAGGCCGTCGGCGTCGATGACGCGGGTGGCGCCGAGGCGGGTGCCGGGTGGCCGGATCTCGGCGATCCGGCCACCGTGGAGTCCTACGTCGGCGACGTACGAGGGTCCTCCGGACCCGTCGACCACGCGTGCGCCGCGGATCACCGTCTCCATGGCCGGCCACTCCCTTCGTTCCGTAGTTCCTCGCGCGGACCCTGGCGGTGTGCGTCCTGCCCCTGCCTCGCCGTTGCCGTGTGCGGGTGGTGGTGGGTTGCTCGCGCAGTTCCTCGCGCCCCTTTGGGGCCCTGCCGCGCCGTTGCCGGACGCGTCCTTGGGGTGCCGTGGGCCGGGGGGTCATGTGGAGGCCGCGGTGAGGAAGAAGGTGACCGCGTAGGTGAAGCGGCCGGTGCGGACGGCGGTGTCGAAGTCGGTGGTGAAGCGGTCCGCTTCGGAGGGGGTGAGGACGCCATGGGTCGCCGCGGCGTGCGCCCACGTGCGCAGGCCCATCACGTTGTCCGCCGCCGCGGGATCGCGGACGACCAGGGTCCTGGCCTCGACCGTGACACCGGTCAGCCCGCGCTCGGCCAACAGGCCGGCGTGCCGGTGGGCCAGGCTGCCGTTGCGGAGGAGGGTGTCCGCGCGGAAGCGGAGGACGCGGCGGGCCAGGTCCTGGTCCTCGATGTCGAGGACCTGCGTGTCGTAGTCCGGGTCGGCGAGCACGATCCGGCCGCCGGGACGGACCACCCGCAGCATCTCGTCCAGCACCCGCGCGGGCTCCGCGACGTGCTGGAGGACCCGGTCGGCCCACACCCCGTCGAAGCGCCCCGCGCGGAACGGCAGGCGGTGCCCGTCGGCGGCGGCGACCCGCCGCACCCCCCGGGCCCGGGCCTCCGCGGCCATCGTCAGGGAGCTGTCGACCGCGAGGGCCTCCGCCCCGTACCGCTCGCGCAGCGCCCGTACCGCGTCACCCGTGCCCGCCCCGACCTCAAGGAAGAGCCCGCCGGGGCGCGCCTGGAGGAGTTCGAGCAGGCGTTCCTTGCCGGCCGCGTAGAACGGTTCGGCGGCCAGCCGGTCCAGCACCTCCACCCACGCGGCCGGCCGCGGCTGCCCGTCCACCGCGGTGAAGCCGTGGGCGAGCCGGTCGCCGCCCATCAGAAGAACGTGTGGACGTAGTCCGTCGCCGTGCCGTCGGCCGTGGTGACGGGGATGAGCGCCCACTTGTCGAAGGTGGTGCAGGGGTGGGAAAGGCCCAGCTCGACCCAGTCCCCGACGTCGAGGGGGTCGTCCGCCGGGACGCTCAACCACGCGTGCTGGTCGGAGAGCCGTGCGACGGTCAGCCCGTCAGGCGCCGGGCGCAGCCCGCCGGTGCGGGCCGAGCGGACGACGGTCGGCCGGGGCAGACCGAGGTCGTAAGGGGCGTCCCGCTTGCCCGCGTTGAGGAACGCCTGGGTGGGGGTGGGGCGGGAGACGACCTGGGCCCACAGGCGCAGCGCCGGATGGAGACTCCCCTCGGCCGGGACCCTGTTGAAGGGCGTGACCCGGGAGTAGTGGTCGTCGTCGTGCGTGACATACGCGCCGGAGCGGAGCAACTTCAGCGCGGGGCGGGAGAGTCCGGGGATCTCCGCGAAGACGTCGGCCACCGCGTCGAACCAGGCGGAGCCACCCGCACTGATCACGATCTCGTCCGCGCCGGCGAACCGCCCGGCCGCGTCGAGGTCCGCCGCGAGCGCCACCAGCCGCCGCAGGAAGGTCCGTACCCGCTCGGGGTCCGCGTCCGGCACCTCGCCCTCGTAACCGGCCACGCCCACCAGCCGCAGCGACGTCACCCCGGCCACCGCCGCGGCGACGGCCGCGGCCTGCGCCTCGGTACGCACCCCGGTCCTCGCCCCCTCGCCCGCGCCGAGTTCCACGACGACGTCGACCGGCCGCCGTACGCCCGCCGACCGCAGGGCCGCGTCCATCAGCTCGACCCCGCGGACCGAGTCGACGTAGCAGAGGAAGCCGAACTCCGGGTCGGCGTCGAGCTGCCGGCCGATCCAGGCGAGGCCGGCCGCGTCCACCACCTCGTTGGCGACGAAGATCCGGCGTATCCCGAACGCCCTCGCCACCCGCACCTGGTGCGGGACGGCCACGGTGATCCCCCAGGCGCCCTGGGCGAGTTGGCGGGCGAAGAGCTGCGGGGCCATCGAGGTCTTGCCGTGCGGGGCGAAGGCCAGGCCGTGTTCGGCGGTGTAGCGCTCCAGCAGGCCGAGGTTGTGGTCCAGGGCCTCGGCGGAGAGGACCAGGACGGGGGTGGTGAACCCGCCGTCGAAGAGGTTGCGGCGCTGGGCGGCGAGCTCGGCGAAGGTCAGGCCCTCGGCGTCCGGCGGTACCGCCTTGTAGCGGTGGCCGACCCGCTCCTGGTCCAGCGCGGCCACCCGCTCGTCGAGGTCCATGCCCAAGCCTTCCGCCGGCGGTGGATCGTTGCAGCATGTGCAACGCTCATTGCGTATCCTGCTCCGAGCTGTCTAACATCCACGCCTGCGCCGGGTCAACGCCCGGCCCTGGAGGAAGTGAGGGCTCAGGTGACCGCCGACTACGACGTCGTGTGCCTCGGTGAGTCCATGGTCACCTTCGTCCCCGGCCGGCCCGGCCCGCTCGCGGACGTACCCGACTTCCACCGGGCGATAGGCGGCGCGGAGTCCAACGTCGCCTGTACCCTTGCCCGTTCGGGCCACCGCGCGCGGTGGATCAGCCGGGTCGGCGCCGACGGCTTCGGCGACCACCTGGTCAGCACGATCGCCGCGGCCGGCGTGGACGTCAGCGCCGTACAGCGCGACCCGCACCGGCCCACCGGCATCTACTTCCGTACCGCGGGCGAGCGCGCCACCACCGTCGCCGCACAGCACGGAAAGGCCGAGGTCGTCTACTACCGCAAGGGCTCGGCCGCCTCCGCCCTGTCACCCGCGCTGGTCCGGCGGCGCGACGCCTGGTCCGGGCGGGTGCTGCACCTCACCGGCATCACCGCCGCGCTCTCGCCGACCTGCCTCGCGCTGATGCGCCGTCTCACCCACCCCGAGCCGGGCCGCCCGCTGGTCTCCTACGATGTCAACCACCGGCCCGCCCTGTGGCACGGCGCCGACCCGTGGCGGCTGGCCGAACTCGCCCGCGGCTGCGACCTGGTGTTCGTCGGCGAGGACGAGGCGGAGGCGGCCTGGGGACTGCCGGACGCCGACGCGATCAGGGCCGAACTGCCCGAACCCGCCGTCCTGGTGGTCAAACAGGGCGCGGCCGGGGCCACCGCGTACACCGGCACCGCACGGCTGCACGTCCCCGCGCCGGTGGTGGACGTCGTCTCCCACGTGGGCGCGGGCGACGCCTTCGCGGCCGGCTTCCTCTCCGCGACCCTGCGGGAACTCCCGCTGCGCGACCGGTTGCGGCACGGCCACCTGCTGGCGGCCGCGGCCCTGACCGTACCGGCGGACCACGCCGTACCGCCGCCGCGCGAACTCGTCCGCCGGCTGGCCGGTTCGGACGACACGGAGTGGGGGCGGCTGCGGCTCGCGGCGGGCTGGACGGAGGCGGCACGGTGAGCCAGACCGTCGACCGCGCGCTGACCATCCTGCCGCTGCTCGCCGAGGGCCCGGCGAGCCTCGAACAGGTCGCGACCCGGCTGGACGTGCACAAGTCCACCGCGCTGCGACTGCTGCGCACCCTGCACGAACACGGCCTGGTCTACCGGCAGCAGGACCAGCGCTACCGCCTCGGCGCACGGCTCTTCGCGCTCGCCCAGCAGGCCATCGAGACCCTCGACATCCGCGGCATCGCCCACCTGCACCTGGCCGCACTCAACGAACGCACCGGCCACACCGTGCACTTGGCGGTCTACGAACAGGGCGAGGTGGTCTACATCGACAAGGTGGACAGCCGTTACCCGGTCCGGATGTACTCCCGGATCGGCCGCCCGGTCGCCATCACGGTCGCCGCCGTCGCCAAACTGCTCCTCGCCGACCTGCCGGAGCCGGAGCGCAGGGCGGTCGCGGAGAGCCTGGAGTACCCGCGCTACACCGCCCGTTCCACCCCGGACGCCGCCGCCTTCCTGGCGGAGCTGGCCCGGGTGCGCGAGCAGGGGTGGGCGACCGACCTCGGCGGGCACGAGGAGTCCATCAACTGTGTGGGCGCGCCCCTGCGGGGGCCGGACGGCCGGGTCTGCGCGGCGATGTCCGTCTCCGCGCCCAACGTGGTCGTCTCCGCCGAGGAGTTGCTGCGGCTCGCGCCGCAGGTGCGGCGGGTGGCGGAGGCGATCAGTGCGGAGCTTTCCGGTGCGGCGCCGGTGTCTTCGGTGACCGCCGGAGCAGTTGGAGCCGGCGGAGCTGTCGGTGCCGTTGGAGTTGTCGATGCGGTCGGGTCCACGTCGGACGTGGCCGGCCCTGAGCGCGAGGAACCTTCTGTATGAGTGAGCCCAAGATCGCGATCGTCCCGCCCACGCACACGATTCCGCCGGCGCGGTTCTCGCACGGTGTGCGGAAGGGGAACATCCTCCAGGTGGCCGGCCAGGTCGGCTTCCTGCCGGCGGTCGCGGGCCAGGCGCCGGTGCCGGCCGGTCCTGGCCTGCGGGAGCAGACGCTCCAGACCCTGGCGAATGTGCAGGCGGTGCTGCAGACGGGCGGGGCGAGCTGGGAGGACGTGGTGATGATCCGCGTCTACCTCACCGACACGGGGCACTTCGCGGAGTTCAACGAGATCTACAACGGGTACTTCGCGAATCTGCTGGAGGCGCCGGCCGCGCGGACCACGGTGTACGTGGGGTTGCCGGCGGGGCTCCTGGTCGAGATCGACGCGCTGGCCGTCCTCGGCTGACCCGTCCTCCGGCGGTCACCGGCCCCACCCGCCCAGCCCGGACCCCCCGCCGGTGGCCAGTGCCCGCGCAGTTCCCCGCGCCCCTGTAAGGCACCGTCCACGGACGACGTGCCCCGAAGGGGCGCGAGGAACTGCGCGAGCAACCACGACGGACCGGAGGTCCGGAAACCGGCCGTGCGGGGCAGGGCGTGCGGGCCCGGAGGGAAGACCCCCACCGGCAGGTGGTCCGGGAACCGCCGGTGGGGGGAGGGCGTGCGGGCCCGGTCAATAGCTACGGCATCCCGTGAACGTGCGCCCCCACGGAGTTGGACCACGTGTTGCCCGCCGACGCGTCCCAGTTCGTGGACCAGGTCATCGCCCCGCGGATCGTCGGCCACGTGGTGCTCGGCTTGAACGTGCCGCACCCCGTGCCCTTCGCCAGGCAGTCCAGCGCGTTGTTGACCACGGTCGGGCTGACGTAGCCGGAGCCCGCCGCGCTGGTGGACGCCGGCGTGCCGATGCCGATCTGCGCCGGCGAGAGACCCGCCTGGATCGCGGTGCACGCCAGCGTGGTGATGAAGTCCACCGTGCCCTGGCTGTAGACCCCGCCGTCACAGCCGTTCATCGAACCGCTGTTGTAGTACTGCGTGTTGACGATCGTCAGGATGTCCTTGATCTTCAGCGCGGTGGCCAGGTAGTCACTGCCCGCCGAGAGCATGTCGATCGTCTGCGGCGCCATCGTGATGATCAGCGAGGAACCGGCCTTGGCGCTGAGCGCCCGGAGCGCCTGCGGCATGTACGTGGAGTCGATGCCGTTCTCCAGGTCGATGTCGACCCCGTTGAAGCCGTACGTCTGCATCAGCGAGTAGACGCTGTTGGCGAAGTTGGTCGCCGAGGCGGAGTCCCGGATCGAGATGGTGCCGTTCTGGCCGCCGACCGAGATGATCACCTTCTTGCCGGCCGCCTGCTTCGCCGCGATGTCCGCCTTGAACTGCGCCACGCTGTAGCCGAGCGACGGGTCGAGGGTGAAGGAGACCGCGCCGGGTGTGGTGGTCGCGTCCGCGAACGCCACCGCGATGATGTCGTACTGGTTCTGCACCTGGGCGATGGTCTGCACCGTCGCGCCGTTGTTGAAGTTCTGCCAGTAACCGGTGACCACGTGCTTGGGCAGGTTGCCGGCCGGCGGAGAGGTCGGGGGCGTCGTCGGAGGAGTCGTCGGCGGCGTGGTGGGCGGTGTGGTGGGCGGTGTGGTCGGGGGCGTGGTCGGGGGCGTCGTCGGCGGGGTGGTGGGCGGTGTGGTCGTACTGCCGCCAGGACCGGTCAGCGTGACGTCGTCCGCGTAGTAGACGGGCTGGCCGTACCAGCCGTGTGTGTAGACCGTCACCGAGCGGGTGCTCGCGCCGGTGGTGAAGTTGACGCTCAGCTGCTGGAAGCCGGAGGTGCCCGGGGTCCAGGTGGACGGGTCGGTGCCGCCGGTGCCGGTGGCACCTATGTAGACGTACGAACCCTGCACCCACGCGCTCAGCGTGTACTGCGAGTTGGGCTGGACGCTGACCGTCTGCGTGCACTGGCCGGTGTCGCTGTTGGACGGGGTCGCCTTGAGCGCGGTGCTCCCGGAGTGCACCGGGCTGCTGACGGTGGCGCCGCTGCCGGCCGTGCAGCTCCAGTTCGAAAGGCCGCTCTCGAAACCGGGGTTGGCGATGAGGTTGGTGGTCGCGGCGCTGGCGGTGCCCATGTTGACCAGGGCGGCGCCGGCGCCGATCACCGCGGCGGCGCTGATTCCGGCGATGGTGCGCTGCAGGACGGTGGTTCTGCGCTTGGCATGGCTCGCATGATTCGCATTCGCGTGCGATGCACGTTCCACGACTGCCTCCTGGGGGCAAGGAGTTGGGGGGTGGTGGGAGTGCGGGTGACGGAGAACACAGGTGACACCTATGAGGGAGAAAGTTGGTCCAGACCAATACGGTTGTCAAGACCTCTGGCGGTCACCTGTCGTTCACCGATCCCGATCCGCAACTTTCCGCACCCAACCCGCTACACATCGATAAGCTGACGACCGCGAATTGCCAGGTAGGGGTGGGCTCGCCGGATGATCTCCGGGTGACCCGCCGGACGGTGGCCGGCCAACGCCGTGCGGAGAAGGGGAGGTTCCGTATGCCGAGCGTCATCACGGTCACCACGGACGACCTCGCGCTTCCGCTGGAGGAGCAGGTGATGCGTACCTCCGCGGCCCTCGACGCGTACGGCCATCTGGTGGCGCTGGCCCCTGCCGACCCGGCGGACCCGGCCCGCCGCAGGATGCACACCGTACGGTCCGCGCTGGAGGCCGACCGGATAGCCATCGTGCCGCTCACCCTGCCGCCGCTCGCGGTCAGCCTGCTCGGTGAGCAGCTGCGGCAGCTGGCCGGAACCGACCTCGGCCCCGGCGTCCTCGCGGGCGCCGCCCGGCTGCTGTCGTACTACCTGTACTCCGGCGCGCTGCTGGGCTCGGTGGCCAAGCTCGACCGCGTCCCGGTCGGCGTCGGCAGCCACGTCAGGTCCCTGGTGCCCGGCCGGCACTTCGCGGTCATCGCCCACCCCGAGCCGTATCTCGCCGAGGCGGACACCGAGCACCTGCCGCCGGGGCCGGGCTACCAGACCCAGCTCGCGCTGGCCGGCAACGCCCTGGACCCCGGCTGGATCACCGGACCGCTGGCCGGCGCCTGGCGCTCCCAGCACCTGCGCGAAGTGCCGCTGCCGCCCGACTCGGCCGCGTGGTGGGGGACGTCGAAGCTGGTCGAGTTCACCGCGTACATCGCCGACGTCGGCATGCTCTACCAACTGGTCACCTCGGTACGGCGCGACACCTGCACCTGGTGCGGGCTCGAAGTGATCGGTGACCAGTGCCTGTTCTGCTCCACCAGGCTCGGCGAGCGGGCGACCCCGGCGAAGCACGCCGCCGCCGCTCCCGCAGGCACCGGTCAGGGGCGGGCGGTCGAGACCCCGCGCCGCCCCCAACTCGAACCCCACAAGCGATAGGCCCGCCCGCACATGAACTCACGTCAGCGCCGTGGTGTCGTCCTCCTGGTGATCTCCGTGCTGTGCGCGGTGGCCGCCTTCGCGGGGGTCCTTGCCGTCGTCTCCAACGCGCGCTCGCAGGTCGGATCCAAGGTCACCGCGTACGAACTGACCGCGGACGTACCGGCGTACACCGCACTCACCGCCGCCAAGGTGCACCGGATATCCGTGCCGAAGCGGTGGCTGCCGGACACCGCGGTCCGCGACCTCGGCGAACTGCAGGGGAAGATCGCCGCGGTCGCGCTGAAGAAGGGCACCCTCCTCCAGTCCGACATGGTCGCGGTGCGGCCCCAGCTCAAGTCCGGCCAGATGGAGATCGCCATCATGATCGACGCGGAGACGGGCGTGGCAGGGAAGATCGACCCGGGGGACCTGGTCAACATCTTCGCCACCTTCAAGGGCAAGCGGGACACCGACCCGGACGTCTCCAAGCTGATGGTGGCCGACGCACAGGTGCTCGACGTCGGCGAGATCAGGGCGTTCGACAAGAGCGAGGACGCACAGCGGGTGTCGGACCAGGGGGTGCCGATCACCTTCGCACTCGATGTGAGGGACGCCCAACGCATCGCCTACTCCGAGTCGTTCGCGGTGCACGTACGGCTGGCGCTGGTCGCGCCCGGCGACACCGCGCCGCCCATGCCGGGGGATCGTTCGTACACGCTGGGTGGGGACCCGGGGACGGGAAGTGCGCAGTGAAGGGTGACTTCCGGGCCGGCCGCCGCGCCGCCCGCCGCGCCGGGCTCCGGCCGGGCCGCCGCTCCGGCGCCCGCTTCATGACGGGGAGGACGCACTGATGGCCGTACGCATCCTCGCCGCCACCGGAGACCCTGACGCCGCCAGGGCGCTGCTCGGACTGCTCGGGCAACTGCCCGGCGCCGAACCCGGCCCGGCCGTCGGCGACTCCACCGCGCTGCTGGACACCCTCGCGCGCGCCGCCGAGACCGGGCTCGACGAACTGCCCGAAGTCGTCGTTCTGCACGACGCGATCGGCCCGATGCCCGCCCTCGACCTGATCCGGGACGTGGCCCTGCGCTTCCCCGCGGTCGGCGTGGTGCTGCTCACCGCCGACCCCAGCCCGACGATGCTGGCCTCCGCGATGAACGTCGGAGCCCGCGGGGTCATCGGACTCCCCTTGTCCTACGACGAGTTGGGCGCCCGGGTGGAGGCAGCCGCCGGGTGGGCGGCCGGCGTGCGGCGGCACCTCAGCCCCAACCGGGCGTCCCTGCCCGCGGTGGCCGGCGGTGCCCTGGTCGCCGTGGCCGGCGCGAAGGGCGGCGTCGGCACCACCGTGATCGCCGTCCAACTCGCCCTGGCCGCCCACGCGTCGGGCCGCTCCACCGCCCTGGTCGACCTCGACCTCCAGGGCGGTGACATCGCCTCCTTCCTCGATGTCCAGTTCCGCCGCTCGGTCGCCGACCTCGCGGACATCGCCGACGTCTCCTCCCGCGTCCTGCACGACGCGATGTACGTCCACGAGTCGGGCCCCGCGCTGCTGCTGGCCCCGGCCGACGGCGAACGCGGCGAGGAGGTCACCGACCGCTCGGCCCGGCTGGTGCTCGCCGCCCTGCGGCAACGGTACGAAGTCGTCGTGGTCGACTGCGGCACCCAGGTGACCAGCGCGAACGCGGTCGCCGTGGAGACCGCCGACGCCGCCGTCCTGGTCACCACCCCCGACGTCATCGCGGTCCGCGCGGCCAAGCGGATGGTGCGGATGTGGGACCGGCTGCAGATCCGTAAGCCGCAGGACACGACGACCGTCGTCAACCGGCACACCCGGTCGAGCGAGATCCAGCCGTCGCTGATCGGACGCATCACCGGTACGAAGATCGCGGCCTCCGTGATCCCGGCCGGATTCCGCGAGTTGCAGGCCGTCATCGACGCGGGGCGGCTCCAGGACCTGGACAACCGGTCCACCGTCAAGGCCGGAATCTGGGCGCTGGCAGGGGAGTTGGGCCTGGTCGCGGGCGCGCCGGCGCTGCCGGCCGCACGCGGCAGGAAGCCGCGCCGCGGCGACCGCGGCCAAGTGACCCTGGAGACCCTCGGGATGACCCCGGTCATCCTGGTCACCCTGATCCTGGTCTGGCAGGCGGTCCTGGCCGGCTACACCTTCACCCTCGCGGGGAACGCGGCGGACAAGGCCGCCCGCGCGGCGGCGGTGGGTGGCGACGTCCCGGCGGCGGCCAGGAGCGACGTCCCCAGCGCGTGGGACATCCGGGACCTGAACGTCTCCCGCTCCGACGGCCAGGTCTCGGTCTCCCTTTCGCTCCGGGTCCCGGTCCTCTTCCCGGGCGCGATCTCCTTCCCGGTCGACGTCGACGGCCACGCCGGCACGGTCGACGAGGAGCCTCCCCGGTGACCCCGGCAGGGATCCCGGGGGTGATTTCGGGAGCGGCCCCGGGAGGATCCCGGGCAGTGATCCCGGGAGCGGCCCCGGGGGTGATTTCGGGAGCGGCCCCGGCAGCGATCCCGGGAGGTGCTCCGGCAGTGATCCCGGGAGCGGCCCGGGCAGCTGCCCCCGCCGCCCCCGTCGCCTCCGCCGTCCGTGTACCCCGGTCGGGCACGCCGGCGCCCTCCCGGCCGGCCGCCCCGGCCGCCCCGGGCGTCCCGGGCGTCCGCGCGGCGGCCCGCCGCGCCTCGCGGCAGTGGGTGCGGGCCGCGCGGGCGACCTGGCGGGAGAGGGGCGTCGCGTCGCTTGAGTACCTGGGGATGCTGCCCTTCCTGCTGCTCATCGCGCTCGCCGGGATCCAGCTCGGGATCGCCGCGTACTGCGGGGAGCAGGCCGGGACGGCGGCCCGTGCCGCGGCCCGTACCGCGGCCGAACCTGACCCGCACGCGGACGCCGCGCAGGCCGGCGCGAACGCCGTCAGCGGATGGGTGAACCCGAGCATCACCTTTCCGCGCAGCGACAACCTGACCGTGACGGCGACCGCGACCGTACGGATTCCCTCCGTGCTGCCCGGGCTGAGCTTCCTCGACCCGGTCAGCCGGTCCGCGACGATGCCGAGGGAGGACACGACGCCGTGAGCCTTCGCGCCCGCCTCGCCGTGGAAGAGGCCACCCCGCAGACCCAGGAAAGCCACCTGATCGCGGTCTACCGGGCCAAACTGCTCCAGGAGATCGACCTCGCGGAGATGTCCGCGCTGGCCGCCGCCGAGCGCCGCGCCCGGCTCGAACGCGTCCTCGGGCACATCGTCAGCCGGGAAGGCCCGGTGCTCTCGACCACCGAGCGGGCCGCGCTGATCCGCCGGGTGGTGGACGAGGCGCTGGGCCTCGGCATCCTCGAACCCCTCCTGGAAGACCCGTCCGTCACCGAGATCATGGTCAACGGCCCGGACAAGATCTACGTCGAACGCGGTGGCCGCGTCGAGCAGGTCGCGGCCCGTTTCTCCTCCGCCGAACAGCTCCTGCAGACCATCGAACGCATTGTCTCCACCGTCAACCGCCGGGTGGACGAGTCCAATCCGATGGTCGACGCCCGCCTCCCTTCGGGCGAACGCGTCAACGTCATCATCCCGCCGCTCTCCCTGACCGGCCCCACTCTCACCATCCGCCGCTTCCCGCGCGCGTACACCCTGCAGGAACTCATCGCGCTCGGCACGCTGGACGAGCACATGCTGCTCCTGCTCTCCGCCTTCGTCCGCGCCAAGTGCAACATCATCGTCAGCGGCGGCACCGGTTCGGGGAAGACCACGCTGCTCAACGCCCTGTCCGGGCTGATCCCGGACGGCGAGCGGATCATCACCGTCGAGGACGCGGCCGAACTCCAGCTCCAGCAGGAGCACGTGATCCGGCTGGAGTCGCGCCCGCCGAACGTCGAGGGCGAAGGCCGCGTCACCATCCGCGACCTGGTGCGCAACAGCCTGCGGATGCGGCCCGACCGGATCATCGTCGGCGAGGTCCGCGGCGGCGAGACCCTGGACATGCTCCAGGCGATGTCCACCGGCCACGACGGCTCGCTGGCCACCGTGCACGCCAACTCCGCAGAGGACGCGGTGCTCCGGCTGCAGACGCTGGCGTCGATGAGCGAGGTGAAGATCCCGTTCGAGGCGCTCCGCGACCAGATCAACTCGGCGGTGGACGTCCTGGTCCAGCTCCACCGGCACGTCGACGGCACCCGGCGGATCGCCGAGATCGCGGTCCTGTCCTCGCGCGGCCGGGACTCCTTCGTCCTCGCCTCCGCCACCCGCTTCCGCGCCGAACCGCTGGGCGTGGACCGTATCGTCCGCGGCTGGTACGAACACCGGCCGGTGCCACGGGAGATCGGCGAGCGCCTCTACCTGGCCGGCGAACACGTACCGGCGGCCTTCGGGATCGGGGCGAGCGAACTGGAACTCGACAGCCGGGAGGCGAAATGACGCGGCCCGCCACGACCGCGCTGGGATCGGGACCCGCCTGGGCCACCGGCCCCTACCCCCTGCTGGTCATCCTGCTCACCACCGTCGCGCTGGTCCTCGGCGTGTGGGGTCTGCACGCGTGGCGCGGCGGGCGGGCGGACCGCGCGGCCCTCGTGGAGCGGCTGGCCGGCGACCCCGGCCGCGGCCCGCACCGCCCCGCCTTCTCCGGGCTCGACCGGCGGGTGCGGGGATACGCGTGGGGCAAGCGGCTCGAAGGGCGGCTCGCCGCGACCGGGACGGACTTGACGCCGGGGCAGTTCACCGCGGCCTTCGCGGGAGTGGTGGCGGCGGCCTGGCTGCTGGCGGCGCTGATCCTGGCGCCGTTCTTCGGCCCGATCGCCGCGCTGATCGCGGCCTGGGCCGCGTACTCCTTCCTCTCCTGGCGCCGCCGCGTGCGCACCGAACGCCTCATCGCCCAACTCCCCGACCTCGCCCGCGTCCTGGCCAACGCCACCCAGGCCGGCCTGGCCCTGCGCACCGCGGTCTCCATGGCCGCCGACGAACTGGACGCCCCGGCAGGCGAGGAGCTGAAGCAGGTCGCCGACGCGATGGCCCTCGGCCACTCCGTCGAGGACGCCCTCGGCGAACTCCAACAGCGCCTCCCGAGCCGCGAGTTGATCGTCCTGGTCTCCACCCTCGTCCTCTCCAGCCGCGCCGGCGGCTCCGTCGTGGAGTCCCTCCGCAACCTCACGGTGACCCTGGAGGAACGCAAGGAGACCCGCCGCGAGGTGCGGACGCAGATGTCGCAGGTGACGGTTACGGCGTACGCGATCCCGGTGATGGGCATCGGCTCGCTGTTACTGCTTGACCGCGTGATGCCCGGCTCGCTCGGCGCTCTGACCGGCTCGAATCTCGGCCGGATCTGTGTACTGATCTCGCTGAGCCTCTACGTGGTCGGCTTCATGCTCATCCGCCGGATGTCCCGGACCGACGTGTGAGGTGACGACGATGACCCTGATCGGCCTTGGACTCGCGCTGGCGTTCGCCGTCTGCGCGGTCGGCGTCGTCTACGCGATCGGACTGCTGCGAGCGGACGTCAAGCTCCCTGACGACCTGGCGCTGGCCCTGGAGATCGGCCGGACCCGAACCACCCGCACAGGCAATGCCATTGACCGGATCGGCATCCGCTGGGCTCCCATGGTCCTGCGGATGATGGGACCGGCCCGGATAGCCCGGATCCGGGACCGACTCGATCACGCCGGCCACCCGTACGGACTGACGGTCGAGCGGTACGCGGCCCGCCGCGCCGTCTACGGATTCGTCGGCGGGCTCGGCGGTCTTGTGCTTCTTTCCCGCGGGAGTTGGCTGCTGGCGTTGCTCGTCCTTGCCTACGGCTGGTGGTTCGCCGACATCACCATCTGGGTGGCGGTCCGGCGCCGCCGCGACGACATCGAGCGGACGCTTCCCGATTTCCTGGACGTCCTCGCGGTCGTGGTCAGCGCCGGCCTCGGCTTCCGGCAGGCGCTGGAACGCGTCAACTCGGTCTACAGGGGCCCTTGGTCGGATGAGATCCGCATCGCCCTTCGGCAGATGGACGTCGGCGTCAGCCGCCGCGACGCCTTCGACCAGCTGCGCGAGCGCAACCGCAGCGAGCAGGTGGCCCAGTTCGTCTCCGCACTCCAGCAAGGTGAGGAGCTCGGCGCTCCCATCGCCCGCACGCTGCTGCAGATCGCCCAGGACATGCGCCGTACCGAAGCGCAGAACGCCCGCCGCCGCGCAGCCCGGATGGTCCCGCGCGCGACCGGCGTCATCACCCTGCTGCTGGTTCCGGCCACCATGATCCTTTTGATCTCCGGCACGATCATCGGCTCCCAGACCCACTTCGGGGACCTCTTCGGAAATGGGTGATTACGGTGCCACGGAGGGTAGTTGGGAGTCATGCTGGCGGGTGTCGCTATATCGGCGGAACCCGCAGGAATTCGGTCTCTCACAGCTCAACCGGGTGCGGATGCCCGGGACTCGGGTGTACCTTTGCATTCGCAACCATATTTGCACCTGCAACCAGTTACTGCGAATCCGCACCACGACCAGCGAGAGGCGGTGCGCCGTGTCCCCCTTCCCCGACAGGCCGTACGCGGGCGCCGAACGCAATAGCCAGGTGACAAAGGATGGGGCGAACAATCATGAACAGGTGGCTAGTCCGGCACTTCGTCCGGATCCGCAATCGGGTGGTCGAGCACGGACACGACCGCGGCCAGGGAGCGATGGAATACCTCGGCCTGGCGGTGGTGATCGCGGTGATCATCGGAGTGCTCAGCACGACCAGCATCGGCGATGCGATCCTCACCGCGATCCTCAACAAGATCAGCGCGATCGCCGGCGCCTGAGCCGCGCGCCACGCGGAGACAGGGGCCAGACCGTCGGCATCTACATCGTCGCCATGGCCGCCCTGTTCTTCCTGGCCTTCGCCTACTTCGCGGTCGGTCAGGCGGCCGTGGTCCGCAACGGCGCGCAGACCGCGGCCGACGCGGCGGCGATCGCGGCGGCCCGTGAGCAGCGTGACGCGGTGCATGACGCCTTCCTGGCCGCGCTGTTGTCCGGTGATGCCGACGCTTTGCGGCGACTACTGGACAATGTGGCCGCGGGCCTCGGCGCGGGCTGCCCCGACGCCGCGGCGACCTATGCCGCGGACAACAGCGCCCGGGTGACCACCTGCGTCCCCGTATCGGGCCCGCCGGGCTGGCACGTGGGAGTCGCTTCGCTGGGGACCGTGGGCCGGTCCGTGGTCAAGGGCACCGAGGGTATCCACGCCACGGCGCACGCCACCGCGGTGATCGAACCGCGCTGCGTGCTGGACGAGACCAACAAGCCTGTTGTGGACTTCACTTGCGACAACGGACCGCTGGACATCGACCCGACCCAGTCGGGGTTCACTCTGAACCTGTCGGACTTCTACACCGTCCATCTGAGCGACTGACGTCGGCTGACCAGTGAGGAGTTCCCACGTAATGAGCAAGGGCCACGGGCGCAGAACGGCCGGCGCGGCGGCGGCGATTGTCACTCTCTCAGTCCTGCTCGCCGGCTGTGGCGGTGGCGGTGGGGGCGATGACAAAGCCGGCGGCGCGACGCCTCCGACCACCGGCGCGACCACGTCGGCCGGCAACGGTACGACCGGGGGAGACCAGACACCCTCAGCCGAACCGACCCAGATCCTCGCGCAGATCAAGGGCGCGGACGACGTCGTGGTCACGCTCAATTCGGCGGTCCGTGACCAGGACGGATATGTGACCGTTCAGGGGACGCTCACCAATAACGGCACGTCGATTTTCGACGCGGTGGCCTGGCGGGGACAGGAGACGGCGCTGGTGCCGTCCGGGCCATCGGTGGCCGGCGCCGTCCTGATCGACGAGGCGGGAAAGAAGCGTTACTACGTCCTGCGTGACACCGACGGGAAGTGCCTGTGCACGACCGGCCTGATCGGCATCAAGCCCAAGGAATCCCGCCCGATCTTCGCCCAGTTCCCCGCCCCTCCGGCGGCCACCACGCAGGTGCAGTTCGAGCTGCCGACCATGCCCCCCGCCAAAATCACCATCTCGGAGGGGTGAGCCCGACGTGAAACGTGGCGCTTCGAGGAGGCCGGGGGCCGTGGCGGTGACGCTGGGCGCGGTGGTGGTCGTGGTGCTGGCCGCGGGGACGGTGAACGGGTCGGTCGCGGTGGCGGACACGAACCCGCCGCCGAGCGCCGGGGAGGACACGCCGGCGGCGCCGGTGGCGATCGACCCCGCCTCGCCGGGGCTGAAGCTGCCCGAGGGGGCGACGCTCGCGCCGTCGAAGGTGCTGGACATCGTGTCGGTGACGGACGAGAGCGCGGTGGCCGCGAGCCAGCCGCAGCAGCGGCAGGAGACGTCGAACTCGACGGTGACCTACGCCCTCCAGGCCGAGGTGCTCTTCGGGAAGGACAGCTCGAAGCTCGCGCCGGCCGCCACCGGCCGGATCCAGGCCATCGCCAACGACATCAACGCGCGACACGTCTCGTCACCCATCCGTGTCTTCGGGTTCACCGACAATCTGGGCAGCAGCGAGCACGGCGACGTGCTCTCCAAGGCGCGCGCGGACTCGGTTTACAAAGTCCTGGCAACGGAACTCGACAATCTCGGTGACGCATCCCACACCTTCCAGGTGCGGGGCTACGGCGAGGATTACCCGATCGCTGACAATTCCACCGAAAGCGGGCGCCAGCAGAACCGGAGGGTCGAGATCACTTTCACCCCGCCTGCCGCGTAACGGCCTGAGCAGTGGGTCGGACGCGGTACGGTGTAACTCCCCCCCTCGGGCCGGTTCGCTCTCCCCCCCTGCGAGCCGGCCCGTTTTTTCTTTCCCGGTCCGGGCCCGGCCCCCACCCGCACGATCGCGCCATGGCCGCGCCACACCCGCACTCACCCCGCGGCTCGCCCGGCCACCGCGGCCGCCCGCAGCGGCCGGTAGCGCAGCCCGAGCGAACCGTAGAGCCGCCGCGCGGCCGGATTCGTGTCTTCCACGAACAGCCCCGCGGTGCCGTAGCGGGCGAGCGCCTCCGCGAGGACCGGGCCGCAGACCGTACGGGCCAGCCCGCGGCCCCGGGCGGCGGGGGCGGTGGCCACGCCGGAGATCAGGCCGACCGTGGCCGAGCACCAGCTGAGCGCGGCGACCGCGCCCAGCCGCCCGTCGGGGAGCCGGACACCGGCCCACCGCTCACCGGCCCCGCTGCGCCCGGGGCGGGCGTAGGAAGCCGGAAACGCCTCGTCGAGCAGCGCGTCGACCTCGGGCCAGGCGCCGGGCGGCAGCCACCCGAAGCCGCGGGGCGCGGGGAGCCCCGCCGGAACGCCGGCCGGAACCCCCGCCGCCCCCCGGTCCATCCACCCGAAGTCCCCCACAGGCTCCAGCACCCCGCCCAGCTCGGCCCCCACCGCGTCGATCAACTCCCGGTCCCCCAGCGGCCGGTAGCTCGGCCCGACCTCGGGCAGCACCTCCCGGAGCAGCGCGGCGACCGCGGCCGGCGGGCCGGTCACCGCGAGCCGGTCGAGGACGGAAAGGCCGGGCGCCGCGACCGCCACGGCCGAGCCGGCCACGAAGACGCGGGACGGGCCGCCGGGCTGCCCTGCCGCCCAGCGCAGCAGCGGGTCGTCGGTGGGGAGCGGGGAGGTGCTGGGGTCCATTTCGCAGGTGGTGCGCATTCCGCATGCCTATCAGCACACCGGAGGGCGGCGCATCGTAGATTGCCCGCATGCGGATGTGGAACAAAACGGTACGAAACGGGGTGCCGGTGGCGGTGCTGGCGGTGACCGCCGGGGGGTGCTCGGTCGGGCCGGGCTCACCGGACGGCTGGCGGTACCTCAGGACCGGTGACGTGGCCGTCGCGCACCCCAAGAGCTGGCGCGAGACCGGCACCGGGGCCGTACTGAAGGACGCGCACGGCCGTACGGACGGGGCCCTCACCGTGCGGCCGGCCGGGAACTCCGCCCGCTCCCCGGCGGGGACGGCCGCCGAGCCGGCCGAACCCGCCGAACGAGCCCGACCCGCTGAGCCCGCCGAACCCGCCGAACCCGCCGACGCCCGCAAGGACACCCTCGTGCTCGACGGCCACCGCGCCCGGGTCTTCAACTACGCCCGCCCCGCGCCCGACGGCCGCCCCGCCGCCTACGTCGACGTGCAGGTCCAGGACCGCGACGGCCGCCCGCTGCTGATCCACGCCTGGGTGGTGACCGGCGCCGACCACGACCCGACCCTGCTGCCCGAGATCGTCAACAGCGTCTACTTCAGCCCGCGGAGCCGGCGGCTCCCGTGAGGACGGCGGTCAGCACCGCGCCCTTCGCCACGCCCCACCGGGCGAACGCGCCCGCCTCCGCCTCCAGCACGTGCCGGGCCCGGAACCGCGGACGGCCGACCCGGCCGGGCGGCATGGTGCGTACCGCGACCACCCGCAGCCGCCGGTCCAGATAGGCGACGTCGATCGCGAACCGCATCCGTACGGTGTGCACGCTGGACGCCGGGGTCAGCAGCAGCGCGCCCTCGATCCCGTCCACCCCGAGCAGCCCGCGGGTCCTGGCCCGGTACGAAGCCGCGACCCGCAGCGGTACGTCGGCGGCAGGCGCCCGCAGTACGCCCTCGCCGTCGCGCCAGCGCCTCGTCAATCGCCTCACCCAAGAGCCCCCAAGCCCGGCGTGTACGGTCGGCCGGTGCATGTCTATCTGATCGTGGCCGCCGCCGTCTGGGGAATAGCCGCCGGACTGCTGCTGCCGAGGGCGGCGTACCGGCTGGCCGTGGCGGCGGACGAGCCGTGGGCCGCGGCCTGCCCGTCGGGGCACCCGGTACGGGGCTGGCTCGGCCCGGCGGCTTGCGGGGTGCCGGGGTGCCCGGCCGCGCGGTACGGGCTCGGCGCTTCGGCCGCGGCCGGCTGTGCGGTGGCCTGCGCGGTGGTGGCCTGGCGGGCCGGGGCGCACCCCGAGGCCGTGGTGTGGCTGCTGCTGGTGCCGGTGGGGGTGCTGCTGGGCCGGGTCGACCTCCTGGTCTTCCGGCTGCCGGACGTCCTGACGCTGCCGGCGCTGGGCGCCACGGCGGGGCTGCTCGGGGTGGCGGCGCTGCTGCCGCACCATCAGGGGTCGTGGCTGCGGGCGCTGATCGCGGGGGCGGCGCTGGGGGCGCTGTACTTCCTGCTCTTCTTCATCAACCCGGCGGGTATGGGCTTCGGCGACGTCAAGCTCGCGCCGACGCTGGGGTTGGTTCTTGGGTGGTACGGGTGGCCGGCCGTCTTCGCGGGGACGTTCGGGGGGTTTGCGCTGGGGGCGCTGACCGGACTGGCGCTCATCGCTGCGCGTCGTGCGGACCGTAAGACCCCGATTCCGTTCGGGCCGTTCATGCTGCTCGGAACGTTTCTCGCGCTGCTCGTGTAACCGGGTCCCCGTGCTGCCCCCGCCGTGCCCGCCCGGGGTGCCCCCGGAGCCCGTCTCCGGACCTTCCGCCGAATCCCCCTGAGCGCGCAGTTCCCCGCGCCCCTTCGGGGCCCGTCCCCCGCCAGAGGCGCTGGGGGTCCCCCCCGGACGAAGTCTGGGGGAGGAACTGCGCGACAAGCCCGCTGCCGGGGGGAGGTCCGGAGAGGGGCTCAGGGGGCATCCCCCGGGCGGGCCCGCGGGGAAGCTACGCCTCGCTGCTGACGGACCAGAGGTTCACACCCTCCGGCTCCACCGCATGCGTGTCGATCGCCGCCAGTTCCTCCGCGGTGAGCGGTGCCGCGCCGACCGCCGCGACGTTCGCCTCCAGCTGGCCCACCGACGACGCGCCGATGAGCGCCGAGGTGACCCGGGGGTCGCGCAGCACCCAGCTGAGGGCGAGCTGCGCCAGCGACTGGCCGCGTCCGGCCGCGATCTCGTTCAGCGCCCGCAGCCGCGACACCGTCTCGTCGTTGACCAGCGCCGGGTTGAGCGACTTGCCCTGGGCGGCCCGGGAGCCCTCCGGGATACCGCCGAGGTAGCGGTCCGTCAGCAGGCCCTGGGCGAGCGGCACGAAGCCGATGCAGCCCATGCCCTCCTCCGCCAGCACGTCCAGCAGACCCTCGGTCTCGATCCAGCGGTTGATCATCGAGTACGACGGCTGGTGGATCAGCGCCGGCACCCCCAGCTCGCGCAGGATGCGGGCGGCCTCGCGGGTCCGGTCCGGGCCGTAGGACGAGATGCCGACGTAGAGCGCCTTGCCCTGCTGGACGGCGGTCGCCAGCGCGCCCATTGTCTCTTCGAGCGGGGTCTCCGGGTCGAAGCGGTGGGAGTAGAAGATGTCGACGTAGTCCAGGCCCATCCGGGCGAGCGACTGGTCGAGCGAGGCGAGCAGGTACTTGCGCGAGCCCCACTCGCCGTACGGCCCGGGCCACATGTCGTACCCGGCCTTGGTCGAGATGACCAGCTCGTCGCGGTAGGGACGGAAGTCCTGGGCGAACAGGGTGCCGAAGTTGGCCTCGGCGGCGCCGTACGGCGGGCCGTAGTTGTTGGCCAGGTCGAAGTGCGTGACACCGAGGTCGAAGGCGCGCCGCAGAATGGCCCGCTGCGAGCCGAGCGTGCGGTCGTCGCCGAAGTTGTGCCACAGGCCGAGCGACACGGCCGGGAGCTTGAGCCCGCTGCGGCCGGTCCTGCGGTACTCCATCGAGTCGTAGCGCTCGTCGGAGGCGCGGTAGAGGTTTCGGATATCCACGGACACTGCTTATCACGAGTGGTTGAACCGCTTACTGTCCGGCGCCCCGGCGGCCGACCTGGTTCGTCCGCAGGGCACTTCGCGCAGTAGTGTGGCGGCCGGGCGTCCGAGCGCAGGAGGGGCTGGTACGCGATGAATCTGCGCGATCTGGTGTACAGGCTGTACTCCCGCCGAGTGGAACACCACCTCGACGTTTCGCAGGCCCCCAAGCACATCGGTGTGATCCTCGACGGCAACCGGCGCTGGGCCAAAGCGGCCGGCGGCACCACAGAAGAGGGCCACCGGGCCGGCGCCGACAAGATCGCCGAGATGCTCGGCTGGTGCGAGGAGACCGGCGTCGAGGTGGTCACCTTGTGGCTGCTGTCGACCGACAACCTGGACCGCCCGGCCGGTGAGCTCGTCCCGCTGCTCGGCATCATCGAGGACGCCGTCACCGAGCTGGCCGCCAACGGGAACTGGCGGGTGCACCACGTCGGCACCATGGACCTGCTGCCCGGGCACACCCAGCAGGTGCTCAAGGAGGCCGAGCAGGCCACCCACGGGGCGACCGGGATCCTGGTGAACGTCGCGGTCGGTTACGGCGGCCGGCAGGAGATCGCCGACGCCGTACGGTCGCTGCTGCACGAGCACGCCGGGCGCGGCACCACGATCGAGAACCTGGCCGAGATCCTGGACGTCGAGCACATCGCGGAGCACCTCTACACGCGAGGCCAGCCCGATCCGGACCTGGTGATCCGCACCTCGGGCGAGCAGCGGCTGTCCGGCTTCATGCTCTGGCAGAGCGCGCACTCCGAGTACTACTTCTGCGAGGTCTTCTGGCCCGCCTTCCGCAAGGTCGACTTCCTGCGGGCGCTGCGGGACTACGCGGCCCGGCACCGGCGCTACGGAGCGTGACCGGTCGGGACCGGTCCGGAGTGGACAAAAAGGGCTAGGTATCGGCCTGCCTGCGGAGTTACGGTTGCTGCGAAGTCCGCCGGCCCGCGGATGAGCGGCCAGTGACCGGTCGATGACCTGTCGATGACTGCACTGTGCATCCGCATGGCCGTCGGCTTTCCAGGGCATATCACTGGCAGACCGGCATCCGGACCATGGCTGCCGGACCGCAAGACTCACCTCTCCCGAGGGGGTTCGTCCACACGTGGTGACCAGCAAGAATCGCCGTGATCACGACCGGCGCACGTACGTACTCGACACCAGCGTGCTGCTGGCCGATCCAGGCGCCCTCACCCGCTTCGACGAGCACGAGGTCGTGCTCCCGATCGTCGTGGTGACGGAGTTGGAGGCCAAGCGCCACCACCCGGAACTGGGCTACTTCGCCCGGCAGGCCCTGCGCATGCTGGACGAGTTCCGGATCCGGTACGGCCGGCTCGACGCACCGATTCCCATCGGTGACCTCGGCGGCACGCTCCGTGTCGAGCTCAACCACTCGGACCCCGGGGTGCTGCCCGCGGGATTCCGGCTCGGTGACAACGACTCGCGCATTCTGGCCGTCGCCCGCAATCTGCAGGCCGAGGGGTACGACGTCACCGTCGTCTCCAAGGACCTGCCGCTGCGGGTGAAGGCGTCCTCGGTCGGCCTGCTGGCCGAGGAGTACCGCGCCGAGCTCGCCATCACCTCGGGCTGGACCGGAATGGAGGAACTGCTGGTCTCCGCGGAGGAAGTGGACGCACTCTTCGCCCAGGAGACCATCGATCTGCCCGAAGCGGCGGAGTTTCCGGTGCACACCGGCCTGGTGCTGCAGTCCGAGCGGGGGAAGGCGCTGGGGCGGGTCACGCCCGACGGCCGGGTCCGGCTGGTCCGCGGCGACCGGGAGGCGTTCGGCATCCACGGCCGCAGCGCGGAGCAGCGTGTCGCGCTGGATCTGCTGCTGGACCCGGACGTCGGCATCGTCTCCATGGGTGGCCGGGCCGGCACCGGAAAGTCGGCGCTTGCCCTGTGCGCGGGCCTGGAGGCGGTCCTGGAACGCCGTCAGCACCGCAAGGTGATGGTCTTCCGGCCGCTGTACGCGGTGGGCGGCCAGGAGCTGGGCTACCTGCCGGGCAGCGAGTCGGAGAAGATGAGCCCGTGGGCGCAGGCGGTGTTCGACACGCTGTCGGCGGTCACCACCAAGGAGGTCATCGAGGAGGTCGTGGCCCGCGGCATGCTCGAAGTGCTGCCGCTCACCCACATCAGGGGCCGCTCGCTGCACGACGCCTTCGTGATCGTGGACGAGGCGCAGTCGCTGGAGCGCAATGTGCTGCTGACCGTGCTCTCCCGGATCGGTGCCGGTTCACGCGTGGTGCTCACCCACGACGTGGCCCAGCGGGACAACCTCCGGGTCGGGCGGTACGACGGCGTGGTCGCGGTGGTGGAGAAACTCAAGGGTCATCCGCTCTTCGCCCATGTGACGCTGAACCGTTCCGAGCGGTCCGCCATCGCGGCGCTCGTCACCGAGATGCTGGAGGACGGCGGGGCGTGACCGTTCGGCAGGATGGCCTGATTTGGCCATGAATAACGTGAGTTGCGGCTGCTGCGTCCTCCCCGGAGGGCGCAGCAGCTTAGCGTTTTCAGGGCTTCGGCGGGGGGAATTACCGCCGTTCGCAGCGTGTGAAGTTTGCCACTCAACCGGAAATTGCCGCGCGGCGTCCGCGTACGGCAGGGTGTGAGGCTGTCAGGCCCCGCTTATGGCACTCCTACACCCCTCGGGGCGTGGGATCAGCGACACCACACAAATCCACAACGACCGCCATGAGCCGCCCGAGCACCACGCGGACCCCGCAAGGGATTTCGCACCGGGCCAGTACCCCCGTGACCGCCCGGCCCGTACGGCGGACCGGACAGGGGGGGCAGCGCCAGGGGCACGATTGCGTCCGTGCGGTCACCGAACGGGCGATTCCGGAAGGAAACCGTGTGAGCCGGATCTCGGTCCGGGGGCTCGCGGTGGCATCCGCCACCGCCGTCACCACTGTGGGCGCCGTCGTGGGCGTCGCGTCGGGCGCCGACCAGCAGGGCACCAGCACCGAGCCCGTGGAAGCGGCCGGTACGACCACCCTCCTCGCGGACATCCCCGCTGGACAGCAGGTACAGCAGGCATCGTTGACCGAGCAGATCCAGGCTCAGTCCGACGCCGCTGACGCGACAGCGAGGCAGTCGGCCGAGCAGGCGGCCCGCGTGCAGGCGGCCAAGGACGCCGCGGCGAAGAAGAAGGCCGCGGACGCGGAAGCGAAGAAGAAGGCGGAAGAAGCCGCCAACCAGGGTGACGCCAGCGCGTCCTTCGCGATCCAGGCCTCCTACTCGGTGGCGCAGGTCCAGGCGATGGCGAGGGAGATCGTCGGCAGCAGCCAGTACGCCTGCTTCTCCAACATCGTTTCCCGCGAGAGCGGTTGGAACTACACCGCGACCAACCCGTCCTCCGGTGCCTACGGCCTGGTGCAGTCCAACCCGGGTTCGAAGATGGCATCGGTCGCCTCGGACTGGCGGACCAATCCGGCCACGCAGATAAAGTGGGGCCTGAACTACATGAACAGCCGTTACGGCAGCCCCTGCGGCGCCTGGGAGTACTGGCAGGGCCACCACTCCTACTAGGCCGGGCTCCGTACGGCTTACGACTCCCTTACCCGGGACCGGGGGCAACCCCGGTCCCGGGTAACGTCGTCTCCCACAGCAGCGTCACAGTCGGCCTGACGTACCGTTGACGGCCGAAGGGGTCTAGGGGGAGAGCAGGATGCCGGAAAAGCGCCACTGGAGTTCCGCGCTCGCCTCCGGGCTGGCCCATCTGGCCGGCCGGATCGAGGAGCGGCACGTCGCGGTGTCCGCGCGTGACGCGGCGCCCGGTGACGACTCGGCCGCCGAACCCGCGGCCGGCGGCGCAGCCATACCTGTACCCGCCCCCGCCGAACCGGCGCCTGCCCCCGCGGAGGCGGCCGGGAACACCGCCGGCGCCCCCGCGACCCCCGCCGCAACCGCCCCCAGGACCGCTGCCAAGGCAGCCGGCACGTCCCGGCCCGCCGCGGCCGTAGCGGACGAACCCGCCGTGCCGCCCGTGGCCGCAGTGGCCCGGCGTGCCCCCCGTCCGGCCACCGACCCGGTCGCCGTGGTGCCGTGGAGTATGCGGGTCGCCGCCGAGGTCGGCTGGCGGCTGCTGATCCTGGCAGGCACCGTCTGGGTGCTGATGCGCATCATCGGCGCGGTCCGCCTGGTCGTCCTGGCCTTCGCCGCGGCGCTGCTGATCACCGCGCTGCTGCAGCCGTTCGTGGCCCGGCTCAAGCGGATGGGCGTGCCCCGCGGACTGGCCACCGCGACCGTCTTCATCGGCGGCTTCATCGTGATGGGCCTGGTCGGCTGGTTCGTTGTCTGGCAGGTCATGGACAACATCGACAATCTCTCCGGCAGCCTTCAGGACGGTGTCGCCGAGGGCAAGAAGTGGCTGCTGAATAGCCCCTTCCATGTCACCGACGACCAGATCAACCAGGTCGCCAAGAACCTCAGCGAGGCGATCAGGCACAACACCCAGGCGCTCACCGACGCCGGGCTGCAGGGCGTCACCGTCATCGTCGAGCTGCTGACCGGCATGCTGCTGGCGATGTTCAGCACGCTGTTCCTGCTCTTCGACGGCCCCAACATCTGGCAGTGGGTGCTGCGGCTCTTCCCCGAGCAGGCCAGGGACGGCCTGGCCGGCGCAGGACCGCGCGCCTGGCACACCCTCACCTTGTACGTACGCGGCACGGTGCTCGTCGCGCTGATCGACGCGATCTTCATCGGTGTCGGGATCTTCTTCCTCGGTGTGCCGATGGCGGTACCGCTGGCCGTGGTGATCTTCCTGGCCTCCTTCGTGCCGCTGGTCGGCGCGGTGGCCTCCGGCGCCATCGCGGTGGTCGTCGCGCTCGTCACCGAGGGGCCGTTCACCGCGCTGATGGTGCTGGTGGTGGTGCTCGCGGTCCAGCAGATCGAGGGCCACATCCTGCAGCCGTTCATCCTCGGCCGGGCAGTGCGGGTCCACCCGCTCGCGGTGGTCCTCTCGGTGGCGGCCGGCTCGCTGGTCGCCGGCATCGGCGGCGCGGTGACCGCCGTACCGCTGGTCGCGGTCGGCAACACGGTCGTGAGCTATCTGCGCGCACATGCCCGCGCGGCGGCCCTGGCGGCGGAGAGCGAGTCCGGCGCAGCGGCCGGCCCCACCGCCCCGGCGGACGGCCCGGCGGCCGGCGCGAAGGTCCCGCCGGCCGAGGAAGCGGGTGCGGAACCGGGCGCTGAGCCTGGCGCGGAAGCGGCAGCCGGGCCGGGTGCGGAACCGGGCGCTGAGGCCGTCGAGGTCGAGGCCTGACCGGCCGTCACCACCGTGCCCTGACCCGCCGTCACCACCGCGCTCCGCCAGGCGGTCGCGGCGACGGCGGAAGGGGCGGCCGGGGGGAGTGTTCCCGGCCGCCCCTTCCTCTCGCGGGCGTCACTCCGTACGCAGACCGTCCGGCCGCATCAGGCGCCACAGTGGCGGCATGCTCAGCAGGGTCACGGCCAGCACCACCGCGGCGCCGACACCGGACATCGACAGGACGCTGTTCCAGTCGGCGTGGAAGGAGCGGCCCACCATCGCCAGCAGCGCCCAGCCGAGGCCGATGCCGCCGGCGCAGGCGAGCAGCAGGCCGAGCACCATCGGGATGGCGGACTGCCACAGCACCGACCAGGCCAGCGCGGTGCGCTTGGTGCCGAAGGCCACCAGCACCGCCAGCAGCTTCTTCCGGTCCCGCAACTGCTCCAGCATCGTCACCAGCAGGCTCGCCCCGATCAGCGCCATGGTGAGCACGGCCCCGGCGAACAGGCCGCGCCGCAGCTGGGTGAAGCCGGACTTCTCCGTGGTGTCCCTGATGGTCATCACATAGGTGCCGAGCCCGAACGTCACCCCGGTGTTGCGCAGATACTCCATCGCGTCCGGCTGCTTCGGGTCGAGGCTCACCATGATCTGCGAGCTGGGCGACGCCAGCTTCGCGGTGTCCACCAGCTGCGGGGTGACGTAGATCCCGTAGCCGGTGTTGCCGGCCGGGTCGACCCGGGCGGGCACCGTCCTGGCCGACTTCGGGATCGTCCACAGGTCGGGCTTGCCGGTGTACTTCTCGCCGTCCGGCACATTGAGGTCGATCCTGGCGCCCGGCCTGGCGTACTTCGCCATGTCGCCGTCGTCGCCGGTCTCGGGCCCGGGCAGCACGATGAAACTGCTGCCGGGCCGGCAGGAGGTGATCCGCGCCATCTGTTCCAGCGTCGGGCAGTCGCCCACCTCCAGCGGCAGATAGGCCCAGTCGGTGCCGGCCGAGGTGCTCGCGCCGGGCTGGGTGGCGCGCGCGTCGTAGTAGCCGAAGACCTGTTTGACGCCCTTGGTGGCGGCGATCTTGTCGATGTACTCCTGGGTCCGGCTGCCGCCGGTGGCCGGCACGCTGACCTGGGCCTGCGCCCTGGTCGCGTCGGCGCCGGTGTCGCTGCGGAAGTCCCCGCTGACCCCGGTGAAGAGCATCTGCAGGGCGATCGCGCCGGCCACCGCGATGGTGACCCCGCTGACCATCCGGGCGGACGCGCTGCTGTTCAGCTGGAGACGGCGGGTGGCCAGCTGCCAGGCGACCGGGCCGCCGTGCAGCTTGCCGACGACGGCCTCCACCACCCAGGGCAGTACCGCGGTGACCCCGATCAGCAGCAGGATGGTGCCCACCGCCACCTGGTACTCGTTGATGTGCGCGTCGCCCTTGACCGCGCCGAAGAGCGGGGCGAGCAGCAGCAGGCCGACCGCCGGGATCAGCAGCCGCCACCACAGCCGGCGCCGGCGGCCGGCGGACTGCCGGACCACGCCCAGCGGTTCGATCGCGGTGCCGCGCAGGCTCAGCATGGTCACCACGATGGCCGCCACCGGAACCGCCAGCGCGATCACCACCGCCAGCCCGGTGCTGGGCGTCATGTCGGAGGGGAACGCCGAGATGTCCCTGATGGTGACGGTCGACCCGAACTGCCGGCCCAGGAGGAAGAACACCGCGCCGAGCACCAGACCGAAGACCGCCCCGAAGAGCGCCTCCCCGGCGGCGATCCGGCGGGTCATCCGGGTGTCGGCGCCCACCAGCCGCAGCGCCGCGAGCCTGCGGTCCCGGCGTTCGCCGCCGAACCGTACCGCCGTGCCGATGAACACCGCGACCGGCAGCAGCAGCACCACCAGGATGATGATCAGCAGCAGGTCGAAGACCGGACCCAGCGCCTCGGAGTTGCTCTTGTAGCCGAAGCTCACCACCCGGCCCGCGTTGCCCTGGGTGTAACTGGCGTCGTACGGCCGCAGCTGGTCGCTGCCGGCGTAGTAGTACAGCTCCGCCGGGCCCATCAGACCGGCCTGTCCGATGGTGCCGTCGATGGTCCCGGGCAGCCGTTCCCGCAGCAGCGGCGCGCCGGCCAGCAGCTTCTTCAGCGCGGGGGAGACCACCATGTGCCCGGTCGCGGGCAGGTGGCGCAGACCCGGCGGTACCGGCGGCCTGCTGCCCTCGGGGTGCACCAGGACGCCGGTGATGTCCTTGTCGTGGTACGTCGTACGGGCGTTGGCGACCAGCAGCGAACGGTCGCTCGGCTTGGTGATGGAGGCGGCCGTCGAGATGTCCCGGGCCACCCGTTTCTGGTCGCGGGTGTTCATCATCGACGGGATGGCGGCGGCGAGCAGCAGCAGCGCCACGCCGAGCCCGACGCCGACGGCGGTCAGCACCGTGCGGGTCCAGCCCTCGCGGCCGCCGCCCGCGGCGAAGCGGACGCCGAGCGCGAGATCGCGTATCCAGGTGCGGACGGTCGCGGGCTGCTCCGGCTCCTGGCCGCGCGGCCCGCGGGGGCGGATCGCGTCGAAGCCGACGAGCGGTCCTGGCGAGCTGGTCATGACACCCGCTCCATGTCGCGCGACTTCCCGTCCCGCACGACGATCTCCCGGTCGGAGTAGGCGGCCACCCGCGGTTCGTGGGTGACCAGGACGACGGCGGCGCCGGTGTCGTGCGCGGCCTCGGTCAGCAGCCGCATCACCCGTTCGCCGTTGAGCGAGTCGAGGGCGCCGGTCGGTTCGTCGGCGAAGACCACCCGGGGGGAGGAGACCAGTGCGCGGGCCACCGCGACCCGCTGGCCCTGGCCGCCGGAGACCTCGCCGGGCCGCTTGCCGGCGATGTCGGAGACCTCCAGGCGCTCCAGCCAGGTGAGCGCCTTCTCCTCGGCGGTCCGCCGCTTGACGCCGCCGAGCCGCATCGGCATCGCCACGTTCTCCAGGCAGGTCAGCTCGGGCACCAGCTGGCCGAACTGGAAGACGAAGCCGAAGTCCGAGCGGCGCAGCGCGCTGCGTTCGCCGTCGGACATCGTCATCAGGTCACGGCCGCGGTAGAGCACCTCGCCGGAGTCGGCCCGTACGATGCCGGCCAGGCAGTGCAGCAGCGTCGACTTGCCGGAGCCGGAGGGGCCCATCACGGCCACCACCTCTCCGGCCCTGATGGTCAGGTCGGCGCCGTCGAGGGCGGGGGTCGGACCGTACGTCTTGCGCAGGTCGGTCGCGACGAGCAGGGGTTCGGTCGGGCCGGTCACGGGGCCACCTCCGCGGCGAGCTGGTCGAGCCGGGCCGCGGTGAGCTCCAGCCACCGCAGATCCGCCTCCAGATGGAAGAGTGCGTGGTCGCAGATCAGCTGGTCCGCGAGGTCGCCGGCCGACTTGCGGCGGGTCAGTTCCCGCATCAGCCGCAGGTGTTCGGCGCGCTGGGTGTCCAGCAGATCGGCCGCCGGGCGGCCGGTCAGCAGGGCGAGGACGACCTTGGTGTAGAGGGTCGTCTGCAGGTAGGGCTCGGGTTTCTCCGGCTGGCTGAGCCACTGCCCGACGTCGGTGATGCCGGCGTCAGTGATCGCGTACCGCTTGCGCTCGGGTCCGCCGCCCGGCTCTATGCCGTCGACTTCGACCAGGCCGTTCTTCAGCAGCCTGGCCATCGTCGAGTAGACCTGCCCGTAGGCGAGGGGGCGGTCGTGTCCGAAGCGTTCATCGAAGGCGCGCTTGAGGTCGTAACCGTGGCGCGGCCCGGACTCCAGAAGTCCGAGCAGGGTGTGGCCGATTGACATGCGGAGCACAGTACACCATGGGTATACATCGCATGTATACCCATGGTGAATAACGTACTGGATTTCTTGTTCTCGCAGGTCAGCGCGGTGGAGGCGGTTACTCGGGTGTGACCGTCGGCCCGTCCGGCGCCTCCCCGGACTTCGGGGGGCGGCCACGGCGGGGGATCGGGCGGGCGGTGGCCGGGAGCCGGCCGGCGTCGGCCAGCGCCCGCCGCAGCAGGTACTCGATCTGGGCGTTGGTGCTGCGCAGCTCCCCCGCCGCCCACGCGGCGAGCGCGTCGTGGACGGCGGGGTCGAGCCGCAGCAGCACCTGCTTGCGGGCCCGGGCGCGGGATTGTTCGTCGGTCACTGGTAGAGCGTGCCCGTGTTCAGCACCGGCTGGGCGGCGCGGTCGCCGCAGAGCACGACCAGCAGATTGCTCACCATCGACGCCTTCCGCTCCTCGTCGAGTTCGACGATGTCCTGCTCGGCGATCCGGGCCAGCGCGGACTCCACCATGCCGACGGCGCCGTCCACGATGGTCTGCCGGGCCGCCACGATCGCGCCGGCCTGCTGCCGCTGGAGCATCGCCGAGGCGATCTCGGGAGCGTAGGCGAGATGGGTGAAGCGGGACTCGATGATGGTGACGCCGGCCGACTCGACGCGGGCGGTGATCTCGGTGGAGAGTTGCTCGGTGATCTGCTCGGCGTTGCCGCGCAGCGAGAGGGCGACGCCGTCGTGGGCGTCGTACGGGTAGCGGGTCGCGATGTGGCGGACCGCGGTGTCGGTCTGGATGGACACGAACTGGGTGAAGTTGTCGACCTCGAAGACGGCCTGCGCGGTGTCCCTGACCTGCCAGACCACGACGGCGGCGAGCTCGATCGGGTTGCCGTAGGCGTCGTTCACCTTGAGCACGGCGGTCTCGTGGTTGCGCAGCCGGGTGGAGATCTTGCGGCGGCTGGTGAAGGGGTTCACCCAGCGCAGGCCGTCCTGCCGGATGGTGCCCTGATAGCGGCCGAAGAGCTGGCAGACCCGGGCCTCGCCCGGGGCGACCTGGGTGAGGCCGAAGAGGGTGATCAGGGCGGCGACCACGACGAGGGAGCCCACCACGATGAGGGTGGACCCCAGCCCCTTGGAACCGTCCTTCGCCTCGGCCGCGCCCACCGCGATCAGCGCGATGCCGCCGGCCACGACGAGCAGCGCGAGCAGCAGGAACGGCAGCCCGGGCATCCCCGCCGCCCGCCGCTCCTGCACCCGCGGGGCGGGCATCTCCGGCACATCGGGCGCGGGCGTGCCGTGCGGTCGCTCGGTCATGGGGGTACCCCGTTTCTTGTGATGCTGTGAACTTATCCAAGTGCTATCACAATAATACGTCCACGCCTCCGGCGGAAGAGGCCGTGGGAAGCGGCGAGCGGGACGGATGCAGCCCCGGAGCACGGGATGTGATCACGTGTTCCGGGGCTGCGCTCTGCGGGGGCCGCCTGGGTCAGGCGGGTTTGGCCGCCGCGGCGATGCGGTCGCCGAGGGTCTGGTCGACGCTGCGCCAGTACGCCAGCGCGCGCTGGAAGACCGGCGCGGAGACGCCGTCGCTGAGGTGGCCGGCGATGTTGGAGACGAGGCGGTCGCGGGCCGCGTCGTCCAGCACCTCGCGGACCATCGTGCCCGCCTGCCCGAAGTCGTCGTCCTCGCGGTGCGCGCTGTATGCCTCCCGCACCATCTCACCCGCGGCCTGCCAGCCGGCGATGTCCCCGTACGCCTCCGGTGACGCGTGCGGGCCGCCGTACGAGTTCGGCGCGTACGGCGCCCCCACCCGGTTCGGCTCGAACCGCATGGGCCCGTCCTTGGCGTAGGAGTGCACCGGCACGTGCGGGCGGTTCGGCGGCAGCTGGGCGTAGTTCGGGCCGATCCGGTACCGGTGCGTGTCGGGGTACGAGAAGAGCCGGCCGAGCAGCATCTTGTCCGGCGACGGCGCGATCCCGGGCACCATGTTCGACGGCTCGAACGCGGCCTGCTCGATGTGGACGAAGTAGTCCTCCGGGTTGGTGTCCAGCGTCATCCGCCCGACCTCGATCAGCGGGTAGTCGCTGTGCGGCCACACCTTCGTCAGGTCGAACGGGTTGAAGCGGTAGTCCGGCGCGTCGTCGAACGGCATCACCTGCACCCGCAGCGTCCACGAGGGGTGCTCGCCCCGGTCGATTGCCTCCCACAGGTCCTGCCGGTGGTAGTCGGCGTTCTGCCCGGCCATCGTGTCGGCGTCCTCCTGGGTGAGGAAGTCGATGCCCTGGTCGGTCTTGAAGTGGTACTTGATCCAGAACTTCTGGCCGGCGCCGTTGATCCACATGTACGTGTGGGAGCCGTAGCCGTTCATGTGCCGGTACGACTTCGGGATGCCGCGGTCGCCCATCAGCCAGGTGACCTGGTGCGCGGACTCCGGGGAGAGCGTCCAGAAGTCCCACTGCATGTCGTTGTCGCGCAACCCGTTGTCGGGGCGGCGCTTCTGACTGCGGATGAAGTCCTGGAACTTGATCGTGTCCCGGACGAAGAACACCGGGGTGTTGTTGCCGACCAGGTCGTAGTTGCCGTGCTCGGTGTAGAACTTCAGCGCGAAGCCGCGCGGG
The DNA here is from genome assembly GCF_036227265.1 of Streptomyces sp. NBC_01476. Taxonomy (NCBI): domain Bacteria; kingdom Bacillati; phylum Actinomycetota; class Actinomycetes; order Kitasatosporales; family Streptomycetaceae; genus Streptomyces; species Streptomyces sp. NBC_01476. Next base: position 5,306,609 of record NZ_CP109446.1, read on the forward strand.
TCGCGCCAGGTGTCGGGGCTGCCCTGCTCGCCGGCGACCGTGGAGAACCGGGCCAGCATCTGCGTGCTGCGGCCCGGCTGGAAGAGGTCGGCCTTGGTGAACTGGCTGACGTCGTTGGTCACCTCGAACCGGCCGTACGCCCCGCTGCCCTTGGCGTGCACCACCCGTTCGGGGACCCGTTCCCGGTTGAACTGGGCCATCTTCTCGATCAGGTAGTGGTCCTGAAGCAGGATCGGGCCGTCCCGGCCGACGGTGAGCGAGTGTTCGTCGCTCTCCACCGGGATGCCGGCGTTGTTCGTCGTGAACTGGAAGTCGGTGGTCATCGGGGATGTCCTCCCGTCCGGTGCCGGTCTGCGGACACCGTGGATCGCGTCGCTCGCGTGGGCTGCTACCCACCCTCGCACCAAACGTGCCACCCAGCACGCCGAGCGACCAGGGGGTGACTTTACGTGAGAGGGGTGGGGAGTGGGTGCCGTGGGGGGGGTGCGGGTTGGAAGTGACGGTGCCGTGGGGGGGTGCGAGCTGGGAGTGCGGGTGCCGGAAGAGGGTGCGGGCCGGGGGTGCGGGTGCCGTAGCGGGGTGCGGGCTGGGAGTGTGGGTGCCGCACGGGGGTACGGGCCGGAAGTCACGGTGCCGTAGCGGGGTGCGGGTCGGGAGTAAGGGTGCCCTGGTCCACGGTGCCGTTGTCCGTGTGGGCACCGCCCTTTCCCCTTTTTTTGCCGCCCTCTCGCCTCCGGGCGCTTAAATCCGGTGTCGACAGTCGACCGTGCTCGCTCGCTCGTTCCTCGCTCCCTGCGCGCGTTCTCCCTTTCGACACCGGCGCGCCCTTCGGCTCGCTGGCTACCGGCGTAACCCCCGGCGTATGGGTGCCACGACGTGGTACAGCAACTACCGAGGGGCGCGAGGAACTGCGCGAGCAACCGGCCACCGGCGGACGTTTGGGCACCGGGGTGCGGGCCCCGAAGGGGCGCGAGGAACTGCGCGACAAGCCACGACGCAGCGGCACCGCGAGACCGGCAGGAGGGGGCACCCCGAGGCGTGCTGGTACCCCCCTTAAAGCGGGAGCTCGAACCAGACGACTTTGCCGGCGCCCAGGCGGGTGGCGCCCCAGCGCTGGGCCATCCGGTTCACGAGATAGAGCCCGCGGCCGCCCTCCTCCTCGGGGGCCGCGTGCCGCATGCGCGGCAGAAGGGGCGCGTCGTCGCCCACCTCGCACCGCAGGACATCGGTCCGCAGCAGCCGCAGGGTGATCGGCCGTTCGGCGTACCGCACCGCGTTCGTGACGATCTCGCTCACCAGCAGTTCCGCCGCGTCGAGCTGGTCGTCCAGGTCCCAGCGGCGCAGCGCCTGCCGGACCAGTCGGCGGGCGCGGCCCGCCGTCTGCGCCTGGGGCTCCAGGAACCAGTACGCGACATCGCTCGGCGAGATCCCGTCGAAGCGGGCCGCGAGCAGCGCGATGTCGTCGTCACGGTCGCCCGGCCCGAGGATCTCCAGCACCTCGTCGCACAGCGGCTCAAGAGGCGGCGGCGACACCACGGTCGCCGCGTCACGCAACCGCTCGCGGAGCAGCTCGATGCCGCCCCACACGTCGCGGCTGCGGGACTCCACCAGGCCGTCGGTGTAGAGCAGCAGGGTCGCCCCGGCCGGCGCCGGCAGCTCGACGGCTTCGAACGGCACCCCGCCGACGCCGATCGGCGCCCCCGGCGGGACCCGGAGCACCTCGGCGAGGCCGTCCGCGTGGAGCAGGATCGGCGGTGGGTGGCCCGCGTTGGCCACCACCAGGCGGTGGGCGATCGGGTCGTAGACGGCGTAGACGCAGGTCGCCATCCGGTCCTGGCCGAGCCGCTGGGCCTGCTCGTCCAGGTGGTACAGGACTTCCTGCGGTGCCAGGTCGAGCCCGGCGAGGGTCTGCACCGTGGTCCGCAGCTGCCCCATGATCGCCGCGGAGGTCATCGAATGGCCCATCACATCGCCGACCACCAGCGCCACCCGGCTGCCGGGCAGCGGAATCGCGTCGTACCAGTCGCCGCCGACCCGGGCCGACTCGGCGGCCGGCAGATAGCGGCTGGCGAGCTGGACGCCGGTGGGCTGCGGCAGCGAGTCCGGCAGCATCTCGCGCTGCAGGGCGTCGGCGATGTACGCCTCACGCCCGTAGAGCACCGCCTTGTCCACACCGAGCGCGGTGTGGGTGGCGAGCTGGGCGGCCACCAGCAGGTCGTCCGCCTCGAAGGGCAGCCGGTCGGGGCGGCGCAGCAGCACGGCCGCGCCGATCACCCGGCGCCGGCCGCGCAGCGGGGCCACCAGCGCGCGGCGGCCGGTCGGCAGCGGGCTCTCCGGGTGGCCGAGCAGCTCCGCCAGCGCGTCCGCGGCCCGCAGCGAGTCGGCGAACACCGGCCGTACCCCGCGCAGCACTTCGGCCAGCGGACCGTCGAGCAGCACGCTGATCGGCTCGGAGCCGTAGGCGGGCTCCAGGGCCGGCAGGACGGGCAGGGCACCGACCGGGGCGCTGTCGTCGGAGGGACCGTCAAGGCCGCCGTCCGCGCGCCGCAGCCGCAGCCGCAGCGGGCCCGACGGGCGCTCGTCGCCGACCGGCAGCGGGTCACGCAGATAGACCATGATCGAGTCGGCGAAGGCGGGCACCGCCGAGCGGCACAGGCCGAGCAGGATCTCGTCCAGGTCGAGCCCGCGCGCGATCCGCCGGGTCGCGGCGCCGACGTACCGCAGCCGGTCCGCCTCGGGACCGGTCTGTACGGGCATCGGGATGCGCATGCCCACCGAGTCCTCCTCGCCGGGGTGCCCGGCCGCGTCCAGCGGGATTCCTCGTGGTGGCGTGCTCAGATACGCGCCCAACGCCTCACTCCCGTCTGTCGTGCCCGGTGCCCACCCGCTGCCGTGCGCCGGGATCGGCGGATGCGGCAGTTCGGTCTGCGGTCGGCTGTACGGTACGGGGTCGCCGCCCGCCGCCGTGCGCTCGGGGTCGCTCCCGGGGTGCGGACCGCCCCCGGCCGGGGAGTCCTCCCTGGCGTTCTTCCCGCCGGCGTTCCGGTCCGCGTGCTCGTGCGCCTCGTGCCGCTCCTGGTGCTGGGCGCGCCACAGGTCCACGGGACCGGTGGCGTCCAGCGGGTGGGGGAGCGCCGGGCCGCCGGTGGGCGGGAACGGTCCGGCGCCGGGCAGGACGCCGTACGGATCGGCGGCGCCCCCGGGCAGGGGGTCCGCCGCGGTCGGGCGGGGCGGGTCGGTGGTCACGCGAGTCGTTCCATCCGTCGGTGCGCCGCCGCGGGCCGGCGTGCGGCGGGGCTCGGGCCCGGTCAGGTCGTCAGGCGCGTCGGCAGTAGAGGAAGACCTGCTCCTCGGGCGGCACCTCGACGCTCGCCGGCGCGTACGCGTAGGAATCCTCCTTGACCACCTCGAAGCCCGCGTCCGTCACGACCCGCCGCAGGTCGTCACGGAGGTAACCGGACACCCGGATGATGTTGCCGAGGAAAGGAATCGGCACGTTGTCCACATCCGCCTCCACCATCGACAGCGCCAGCAGACCGCCGGGCGCCAGCAGAGCGTGCACGGACCGCAGCGTGCCGGGGATCTCGGCCCTGGGCAGCATCAGCAGGGCGAAGAACGCGGTCGCGCCGGCGAAGGAGCCCGCGGTCAGCGGCCCGCCGTCGCCGAGCCCGGCGATGTCGGCACGGATGAACTCCGCGGCCGGCACATTGGCCCGGGCCCGCTCCAGCATCCCCGCCGACAGGTCCACGCCGGTCACCCGCAGTCCCGCGTCGGTGAGCTGCCGCGCGGTCGGCACCCCCGTACCGCAGCCGAGGTCCAGCACCCGGGAGCCGGCCGGGAGCGAGGAGGCGAGCCACTCGCCGGCCGCGAGCTGGCCCTCCTTGTGCGGGAACGCCTCGTCGTAGCGGTCGCCGATCGCGTCGAACGCCTCGGCCTGGCCGGTACGCTCCCGGCCGGGGCCGTCGTCTTCGGGCAGCCCGGCGGGGGGCTGCTCGTCGTTGCCGGTTCCCACTGCTCAGGGCCTCCCTGACGGTCCGCGATCTGGCTGCTGGTGTGTGGTGCGGCGGCAGTGCGCCGGTGCCCGGGCACATGCCGCCGGCGGTTGCTTTGCGGGGTCATGCTCGCTGTCGCGGATCACCCGCCCGTGACGTGGCGTCAAACTCTAGGCCGCGGTTGGCGTTTGTGCAGTCTTCCGGACCACACGATCCTACGGTCGCGGGGTAAGGAAGCAACAAGGGGCCGGGCGGTACCGATCGGCCCGTACTGGCATCGAAGCGGTGCCGGCCCGGTACGTACTGGTACGTACCGGCACCATACCGGCACCGTACCGGTATCAGTCGGCGGGGCGGTCCCAGTCCGCGGGGAGCGCCGGCACCGGCCAGGCCGGGTCGGGCCGCCAGTCCTGCCAGTGGTCGCCGAACGGCGGCCCCCAGGCCCGGATCACCCCGACCGCCTGCCGTCCCGCCCGCCGGACGCCGGCCGCCGTCGCGGCCGGCATCAGCCCGTCGGCCTGCGCCTGCGCGAACTCGTCCTCGTCCCGCCACTGCCAGCTGCGGTTCGGGTGCACCGAGATGTCCAGGAAGTGGTCCTCCGAGTCCACCCCGCCCGACCAGCGGCGCAGCGGCTCCTCCAGATTCACGTACCAGCTGCGGAACCGCCAGCCCTCGTCCCAGAAGAGCCACACCGACCACGGCTCGCCGGGCCGGGCCAGCTTCAGCACACCCGCGCCCCACCACTTGTCCTCGGCCGCGACCCGCGGCTTGGTGTACCGGGTGGCCAGCGGCTCCCGGTACACCGGCGTGCCGTCCGCCAGCAGCGGCTTCACGCACCGGGTGCCGGGCGCCAGCCACACCGCGAGCAGCTCCTCGTCGTCACGCACCACAGTGACCGGCCGGCAGATGTGGACCTCGTCGGTGCCGTTGCCGCGATAGCGCCAGAGCACTTGATCGCCGGGGGCCCAGAAGTGCCGCTGCGGTCCGTTCCTGAATGTGGTGTCGACGTCGGCTGTCATGAACAGAGCTTACGGACCAGGTGTTACGGATGGGTCATACGCAGCACGTCGAGCGCTTCGTCGAGTTGCGTTTCGGTCAGCTTCCCCGCCTCGACATAACCGCTCTCGATCACCACCTGCCGGATGGTCTTCCGCTCGGCCAGCGAGGTCTTGGCCACCTTCGCCGCCGCCTCGTACCCGATGTAGCGGTTGAGCGGGGTGACCACCGACGGCGAGGACTCGGCGTACTCCCTGGCCCGCTCGACATTCGCGGTGATGCCGTCCACCGTACGGTCGGCGAGCAACCGGGTGACGTTCGCCAGCAGCCGCACCGACTCCAGGATGTTGCGGGCGATCACCGGCAGCATCACGTTCAGCTCGAAGTTGCCTGCCGCGCCCGCGGTGGCGATTGCCGCGTCGTTGCCGGTGACCTGGGCGGCCACCATCAGCACCGCCTCGGGGATCACCGGGTTGACCTTGCCCGGCATGATGCTCGACCCCGGCTGGAGGTCGGGCAGGCTGATCTCGGCGAGGCCGGTGCGCGGGCCCGACGACATCCAGCGCAGATCGTTGGCGATCTTCGTCAGGCCCACCGCGATGGTCCGCAGCTGCCCGGAGGTCTCCACGATCGCGTCCCGGGCGCCCTGCGCCTCGAAGTGGTTGCGCGCCTCGGTCAGCGGCAGTCCGGTCCGCTCGGCCACCTCCGCGATCACCGCGGCGCCGAAACCGGCCGGCGTGTTGATCCCGGTGCCCACCGCGGTGCCGCCCAGCGGCAGTTCGGCCAGCCGCGGCAGCGCCGCCGTCAGCCGCTCGATCCCGTACCGCACCTGGGCGGCGTACCCGCCGAACTCCTGGCCCAGCGTCACCGGTGTGGCGTCCATCAGATGGGTGCGCCCGGCCTTGACCACCGTGCCGAACTCCGCGGACTTCGCCTCCAGCGCCTCGGCGAGCCGGGACAGGGCCGGAATCAGGTCGCGGGTCACGGCGGCGGTGGCGGCGATGTGGATCGAGGAGGGGAAGACGTCGTTGGACGACTGCGACGCGTTGACGTGGTCATTGGGGTGGACGTCCCGGCCGAGCCGCTCGGTGGCCAGGGTGGCGATGACCTCGTTCGTATTCATGTTCGAGGAGGTGCCGGAGCCGGTCTGGAAGACGTCGATCGGGAAGTCCGCGTCCCACTTCCCGTCGGCCACCTCGGCCGCCGCCTGCTCGATCGCGTCCGCGATCTCCTTGTCCAGCACGCCGAGCCCGGCGTTCACCTTGGCGGCGGCGGCCTTGATCTGCGCCAGCGCCTGAATGTGCGCGCGCTCGATCCGCTGCCCGGAGATCGGGAAGTTCTCCACCGCCCGCTGCGTCTGCGCCCGCCACTTCGCCTCGCGGGGTACGCGTACCTCGCCCATCGAGTCGTGCTCGATCCGGTAGTCGTCCATACCTCTTACAGTGCCCCGGCTCGGACGGTTTGTTCCCGCCCGTGCCGGGGCGCGGACGCGCGGTTACGCCCCCTGGCGCACCGGGATGCTGGTGAAGGTCGGCTGAGAGAGTGCCTGCGGGCTGAAGAAGTCGTTGCCCTTGTCGTCCACGACGACGAAGGCCGGGAAGTCCTCGACCTCGATCTTCCAGACCGCCTCCATGCCGAGCTCGGCGTACTCCAGGACGTCGACCTTCTTGATGCAGTCCTGGGCGAGCCGGGCCGCGGGGCCGCCGATCGAGCCGAGGTAGAAGCCGCCGTGCGCGGCGCACGCGTCGGTGACCTGCTTGGAGCGGTTGCCCTTGGCCAGCATCACCATCGAGCCGCCGGCCGCCTGGAACTGCTCGACATAGGCGTCCATCCGGCCCGCGGTCGTCGGCCCGAAGGAGCCGGAGGCGTAGCCCTCGGGGGTCTTGGCCGGGCCGGCGTAGTAGACCGCGTGGTCCCGGAGGTACTGGGGCATCGCCTCGCCCGCGTCGAGCCGCTCCTTGATCTTGGCGTGCGCGATGTCACGGGCGACGACCAGCGGGCCGGAGAGCGAGAGCCGGGTCTTGACCGGGTACTTGGTGAGCTCGGCGCGGATCTCGTCCATCGGGCGGTTGAGATCGACCCGGACCACGTCGTCGTCCAGGTGCTCCTCGGTGGTCTCCGGGAGGAAGCGGGCCGGGTCGGTCTCCAGCTGCTCCAGGAAGACGCCCTCGGCGGTGATCTTGGCGAGCGCCTGCCGGTCGGCCGAGCAGGAGACCGCGATGGCCACCGGGCAGGACGCGCCGTGCCGGGGGAGCCGTACCACCCGCACGTCGTGGCAGAAGTACTTGCCGCCGAACTGGGCGCCGATGCCGATCCGCTGGGTCAGCTCGAAGACCTGCTGTTCCAGCTCCTTGTCCCGGAAGCCGTGCCCGGCAGGGGAGCCCTCGGCGGGCAGTTCGTCGAGGTAGTGCGCGGAGGCGTACTTCGCGGTCTTCAGTGCGAACTCCGCGCTGGTGCCGCCGACCACGATCGCCAGGTGGTACGGGGGGCAGGCGGCGGTGCCGAGCGAGCGGATCTTCTCTTCGAGGAAGCGCATCATCGACGCCTCGTTGAGGACCGCCTTCGTCTCCTGGTAGAGGAAGGACTTGTTGGCGCTGCCGCCGCCCTTGGCCATGAAGAGGAACTTGTACGCGCCGCCGTCGGTCGCGTACAGCTCGATCTGGGCGGGCAGGTTGGAGCCGGTGTTCTTCTCGTCCCACATGGTCAGCGGGGCCATCTGCGAGTACCGCAGGTTGAGCTTGGTGTACGCGTCGAAGATGCCGCGGGAGAGGGCTTCCTCGTCGCCGCCGGAGGTGAGGACCTGCTGGCCGCGCTTGCCCATCACGATGGCGGTGCCGGTGTCCTGGCACATCGGCAGGACGCCGGCGGCGGCGATGTTGGCGTTCTTCAGCAGGTCGAGCGCGACGAAGCGGTCGTTGGGGCTGGCCTGGGGGTCGTCCAGGATGCGGCGCAGCTGGGCGAGGTGGGTGGGGCGCAGATAGTGCGAGATGTCGTGCATGGCCTCGGCGGCCAGCAGCCGCAGTGCTTCCGGTTCGACCTTGAGGAAGGTCCGCCCGTCCGCCTCGAAGGTGCTCACGCCGTCGGCGGTGAGCAGGCGGTACGGGGTGGGGTCCTCGCCGAGGGGAAGCAGATCCGTGTAGGCGAACTCAGGCATAGCGGGCATTCCTCACTCGGCGGCGACAACGCGGAAGCGGCTACCACCCTAGACGGTGCGTTGCGGCTAACCGGGGGGCCGCCCGCCCTGCCCCTCGCGCCCTGTCGCCGGACCACCGGCCGGTGGTGGGTTGCTCGCGCAGTTCCTCGCGCCCCTGGCGGGGCGGTGGCGCGGGCCTGTGCGGAGGACGTGCCCCGAAGGGGCGCGCGGGGTGGGGTCCCGGACGAAGTCTGGGGGCGGAACTGCGCGGCCGGCCACGATGATGGCGCGCCCGGTCCGCTGGCCGAGCCCGTTGCGGTCTGTTGCCGGCCCGCCGGCTCGGTGGCGTACCCCTAGGGGGGAGTTCAGGGTAGTCGCGATCTATCGCGTCAGCGTACGGTGGACGCGTGGATGAATCCCAGCTCGACAAGCGCCCGCAAGAGCCGCCGCCCGCGCCGGTGACCGTCGAGAAGGTCCAGCCGGCGGAGCCGGTCGAGCCGGTTCGGTCGACCCAGACCGCTCCGCCTCCCCCCGTGGTCGAGAAGAAGCCCCCCGTCGACCAGCCGCTCCCCGAAGGGGGACTGCGCGCGTCCGACGCCGACCGCGACCGTATCGCCGACATCCTGCGGGACGCCCTCGCCGAGGGCCGGCTGGACGCCGCCGAGCACTCCGAGCGGCTCGACCGCCTCTACGCGGCCAAGACGATGGGTCAACTGGAGCCGCTGGTAAGGGATCTGCCCGCGGCCGGCACCGCCACGGCGTCCGCCGCGACCGCCACCGCGCAGGCCGCGCCCCGCGCGTACGACCCCGGCCGGGGCGGCGAGAACCCCAACCTCGTGGGCATCCTCGGCGGCGCCGAACGCAAGGGACGCTGGCGCGTCGGCAACCGGATCACCGCGGTCGCCATCATGGGCGGGGTCGAGATCGACCTCACCGAAGCGACGTTCACGTCACCGGAGCTGGTCATCCACTGCACGGCGATCATGGGCGGGATCAGCGTCAAGGTCCCGGAGAACGTGACGCTCCGCGGTGGCGGCGTGGTCGGCATCATGGGCGGCTCCGACATCAAGGCGTTCGAGGCACCCGACCCCGGGGCGCCCGTCGTACGGGTCGACGGCGTCGCCTTCTGGGGCGGGGTCGAGGCGAAGGCCAAACGCGGCAAGAAGGTCCGCGACTGGACGAAGAAGCCGCTCCAGTCCTGACCCAGCGAGAGACCGCAACGGGCTGGCTCTGCGGGCCGGGCGCGCCCCGGCGGTGGCTTGTCGCGCAGTTCCGCCCCCAGCGCCCCTTCGGGCACACCGGCCCGCGCGAGCGCCCATCACCAGCCGGTGGGCCGGGGGAGACCGTAGCGGGCTGGGCTCGCGGGCCGGGCGCGGCGCCGCGGTGGCTGATCGCGCAGTTCCTCGCGCCCCTGACGGGGCGCAAGCCGGCGTGCCCCGAAGGGGCGCTGGGGGTCCCCCCGGACGAAGTCTGGGGGCGGAACTGCGCGAGCAACCGGCCACTTGCCGTCGGTCCGGTAACGTGCCGCAAGGGGCAGGGCGGGCGGGCCCGCCAAGTGGGGGGCGCCGTGTGGACGGGTGGGGCGGGAGTGGTGCGTGAGTACGCCAACCGTGCCGCGTGATCACGCCACCCGCAGGTCGGAGGGGGTCCGCGAAAACCCGCCCACCCGAACACGGTGCGCATGAAGTCGCGTACAGCGGGTAGGGGATGGAGCACGCCGTCGCCCGGTAGCCCCGGCTTCCCCCGCCCACCGACCGGTCGGCGACGCCAGCGTGGCAAACGCCGAGCCGTCGTCAGGAGTTACCCGTGCTTCAACCGATCGAGCCCGTCACGGACCCCGCTCAGCCACCCGGCCATCCGCGGGACATCGGCGGCCCCTGGCACTCCGACGCGACCTGCCGCAGCGACGAGGCCGGCCTCTTCTTCGCTCCCTCCAAGGAGCCGACGGCCGCCCGCCTTTCGCGCGAGGAAGCCGCCAAGAGGGTGTGCGCCCGCTGCCCGGTGATGCTCGAATGCCGTGAACACGCCCTGCTGCAGCCCGAACCGTACGGCGTCTGGGGCGGGATGACCGCCGCCGAGCGCCGCGTCGTGCTCGCCCGCAGGCGCCGCCGCGAGGTCGAACTCCAGCGCCCCGCCGCCTCGATAGCGGCCGCCGGCTGACCGCACCGCATCCCCCACCCGCCCACCACCTCCGTGGTGGCCGAGCGGGGGACGCGGCGCGTACGCACACAGCCCGGCGTACGACAGGCGTACGAATGACGTACGGCACCGTACGAAAGGAGCCCCCGGCTCCGCCTCAGTGCGCCCGGTCGAAGTTGATCGCGCTGTAGGCCCGCAGCTTCGACAGCCGGTGCACCGAGTCGATCTGCCGGATCGTGCCGGACTTGGAGCGCATCACCAGGGACGAGGTCGTCGCGGTCTCGGCGCGGTACCGCACTCCGCGCAGCAGCTCCCCGTCGGTGATGCCGGTCGCGACGAAGAAGACGTTCTCGCCGCTGACCAGGTCCGACGTGTGCAGCACCCGGTCCAGGTCGTGCCCGGCGTCCAGCGCCCGCCGCTTCTCCGCCTCGTCCTTGGGCCAGAGCCGGCCCTGGATGGTGCCGCCCAGGCAGGCGATGGCGCACGCGGTGATGATGCCCTCGGGCGTACCGCCGATGCCGAGCAGCAGGTCGACGCCGGTCCCTTCCCGTACCGCCATGATCGCGCCGGCCACGTCACCGTCCTGGATGAACTTGATCCGGGCGCCGGCCTCGCGGATCTCCTTCACGATGCCGTCGTGCCGCGGCCGGTCGAGCACCACGACCGTGACGTCCTCCGGCGAACTGCCCTTCGCCTTCGCCACCCGGCGGATGTTCACCGCGGGCGGCGCCATGATGTCCACGAACTCGGCCGCTTCCGGCCCGGCCACCAGCTTGTCCATATAGAAGACCGCCGACGGGTCGAACATCGAGCCGCGTTCGGCCACCGCGAGCACCGCCACCGCGTTCGGCATGCCCTTGGCGGTCAGGGTCGTGCCGTCCACCGGGTCCACGGCCACGTCGCACTCGGGGCCGGTGCCGTCGCCGACCCGCTCCCCGTTGAAGAGCATCGGCGCTTCGTCCTTCTCGCCTTCGCCGATCACCACGATGCCGTTCATCGAGACGGTGTGCACCAGGGTGCGCATCGCCTTGACGGCGGCGCCGTCCGCACCGTTCTTGTCGCCGCGGCCGACCCACCGCCCGGCGGCCATCGCGGCCGCCTCGGTGACCCGGACCAGCTCCAGGGCGAGGTTGCGGTCGGGCGCTTCCGGGCTCACTTCGAGTTGCGGGGGCAAGTGCTGTTCGGTCATCGCGCGCACCTTTCTGTACGAGGACGGCCGGATATGAGGGTGCTGTGACCCTATCTGTTACCCGCCAATATGAGCAGGGTGCATGTCACTTGAGCGGATCAGTGTGTCGGGGTCCGAAGAGCCCGGCCGGCGGCCTGGGGACGCGGCCCCGGAACGGCGCTCCCAGGAGCCGACCCGGCGGTCGGGGCGCCCGAGGGCATGGGGGACCATAGGGGCGTGGCAGCAGACAAACGTGGCAACAAGACGATCGTGGATCTGGCGCTGTCGATGATCGTGCTCGGGTTCGTCGTCTTCGTGATCTACCTCTTCATCCCGCACGACTCCAAGGCGGACCCGGTGAAGGTGGTCCCCTTCTCGGTCGAGCTGGGCCAGGCGCGGCGCACCGCCCCGTACCCGGTGGCAGGACCCGAGGGCCTGAGCGCGGACTGGCGCTCCACCTCTGTCACATACAGCGCCGCCGACCCGAAGGGCACGACCTGGCACATCGGGTTCGTCGACCCCCAGGAGCAGTACGTCGCGGTCGAGCAGAGCAACGGTCCGGCCGACGCGTTCATCACCTCGGTCACGATCGGCTCCCACCCGGACGGCTCCCGTACGGTCCGGGCCGGCGGTCAGAGCTGGCAGCGCTACACCGGGGGCCGCTACACCGCGCTGGTCCGCAAGGAGCAGCACGTGACCACGGTGGTACTCGGCACCGCTCCGGACTCCCAGCTCACGCAGATGGCCGCCGCACTCCAGGAGCGCGGCGGCCGGTAGCGGGCGGGGCGCCGGCGGGTGGGGGCGCCGGTCAGAGGGTGGTGACGACCTCGTCGTAGGACAGGCGGGGGCTGCGCGGGTACCACGCGTTCTCGCCCGGCTTGCCGATGTTCACCACGGCCAGCACGGTGTGCGCGCCGTCCGGGAAGAACTCCTTGTTGATGCCGGCGGCGTCGAAGCCGGTCATCGGGCCGGCGGCGAGGCCGGCCGCGCGCACGCCGATGATGAAGTAACCGGCCTGCAGGGCCGCGTTGAGCGCGGCGGACTTCTCGCGTACCGGGCGCTCGGCGAAGAGGACGTCCTTGGCCTGCGGGAACGCCGGGAACTGGGTGGGCAGCTCCTCGTGGAACTCGTTGTCGGCGGCGAGGATCGCCACGGCCGGGGCGGTGGCGGTCTTCGGCCGGTTGCCCTCGGCCATGTGCGGCAGCAGACGCTCGCGGGCCTCGGCGGAGCGCACCAGGACGACCCGCAGCGGCTGCTGGTTGAACGCGGTGGGGGCGTACTTCACCAGGTCGTAGATGGCCTGGAGCTGTTCGTCGGTGACCGGCTCCGGGGTGAACGTGTTGGCGGTGCGGGCCTCCCGGAAGAGCAGGTCCTGGGCGGCGGCGTCGAGCGCGAGAGTCATGGGGGTACCTCGGGGGATCGGTGGGGGGCGCGGGGGCTGCGCCCGGCTTCCACCGGTCTCCAACCTAGGTGAGAGTTCAATCATTCCGCTCTCAACTGTGATGCGCTGCACACGTGTGTCCTACATCTATTGCCCCGGGGCTCCCCCTGGTCCGGTCCAGGTCGCGGGCAGGCGCCTCGGTGCGTCCCCCGGAGCTCGTTCAGCTGGTGCGGTTGGATTCCTCGGCGTCCACTGCCGCCTGTTCGGCCGCTCCCGCCGCGAGCTCCTGCTCTTCCTCCGCGGCCAGCGCGGCGTCCAGGCGGGCGCGGGCGCCTTCGAGCCAGTGGCGGCAGAGCTTGGCGAGCTCCTCCCCGCGCTCCCAGAGGGCCAGGGACTCCTCCAGGGTGGCGCCGCCCGCCTCCAGGCGCCGGACGACGTCGATCAGCTCGTCACGGGCCTGCTCGTAACCAAGAGTCGCCCTGGGGTTCTGGTCTGCTGCCATGGAGGCCAGCCTAGGGCGTGCCTATGACGGCGCCGGCCGGTCCGTGGCCCGCACGGTGAACGTGCCGTCCGCCACCCGGGCCCGCAGTTCCTCGCCCGCGCTCACGTCCGCCGGGGCACGGACGACCGAGCCGTCCGCGCGCTGGAGGACGGCGTAACCGCGCCGCAGCGTCGCCGCGGGGGAGAGGGAGACCACCCGGGCCAGCGTGTGCGAGAGGTCGGCGTCCGCGCGGTCCAGCGCATGCCGCAGACTGCGCCGGGCGCGGTCCAGCCGGTCCGCGACCTCCGCCTCGCGCTCGTCGGTCATGCGGTACGGCGCCGCCATCGCCGGCCGGCTGAGCGCCGCCGCCAGGCCCCGCTCCTCCCGGTCCAGCAGCCCGCGGATCACCCGCAGCGCCCGGTCCCGTACCAGCTGGACCCGGGCCAGCTCCTCCCGCACATCCGGCACGACCCGTTTCGCCGCGTCCGTCGGGGTGGACGCCCGCAGGTCCGCCACCAGGTCGAGCAGCGGCGTGTCCGGCTCGTGGCCGATCGCCGAGACCAGCGGCGTACGGCACTCCGCGACGGTACGGATCAGCCGCTCGTCGGAGAACGGCAGCAGGTCCTCGACGCTGCCGCCGCCCCGCGCCACGACGATCACATCGACGTCCGGATGCGCGTCCAGCTCCCGTACCGCGTCGATCACCCTCGGCACCGCGGTCGCGCCCTGCACCGGCACATTGCGGACCTCGAACCGCACCGCGGGCCAGCGCAGCCGCGCGTTCTCCCGCACGTCCCGCTCGGCGGCCGACGCGCGGCCGGTGACCAGGCCGATCAGCTGCGGCAGGAACGGCAGCGGACGCTTGCGGTCCGCCGCGAAGAGCCCCTCGGCCGCCAGCGCCTTCTTCAACTGCTCCAGCCGGGCCAGCAGTTCGCCCATCCCGACCGGCCGGATCTCCACTGCCCGCAGTGACAACTGCCCCCGCGGCCCGTACCACTCGGGCTTCGCGTGCACGACGACCCGCGCGCCCTCCCCGACCACCTCCGCGACCTGCTCGAAGACCGCGCGGAAGCAGGTGACCCCGATCGAGACGTTCTGCGAGGGGTCGCGCAGCGTCAGGAACACCACCCCGGCGCCCGGGCGGCGGGACAGCTCGGTGATCTGCCCCTCCACCCACACCGCGCCGAGCCGGTCGATCCACCCGCCGATCAGCCGCGACACCTCACCGACCGGAATCGGCGCGTCCGCCGAGGTGTTCAGAGCCATACCCGCACCCTAATGCGCCCCGCCGACATGCCTGCCTCGCCGCCCGGCCCGCCCCGTACGATGGACCGCATGACCACCGAAGCCAGCCGTCGTGTCCTGCTCGCCGCCCCCCGCGGGTACTGCGCGGGCGTGGACCGTGCCGTGATCACCGTCGAGAAGGCGCTGGAGCAGTACGGCGCCCCGGTCTATGTGCGCAAGCAGATCGTGCACAACAAATACGTGGTGCAGACCCTGGAGAAGAAGGGCGCCGTCTTCGTCGACGAGACGGAGGAGGTGCCGGAGAACGCGATCGTGATCTTCTCCGCGCACGGCGTCGCCCCGGTCGTCCACGAGGAAGCAGCCGAACGCAGCCTCGCCTCCATCGACGCGACCTGCCCGCTGGTCACCAAGGTCCACAAGGAAGCCGTCCGCTACAGCAACGACGACTACGACATCCTGCTCATCGGCCACGAGGGCCACGAGGAGGTCGTCGGCACCATGGGCGAGGCCCCGGAGCGGATGCACCTGGTCGACGGCCCCGAGGACGCCGCCAAGGTCAAGGTGCGCGACGAGTCCAAGGTCGTCTGGCTCTCCCAGACCACGCTCTCGGTCGACGAGACCATGGAGACGGTCGACGCGCTCAAGAACCGCTTCCCGAACCTGCTCTCGCCGCCCAGCGACGACATCTGCTACGCCACGCAGAACCGCCAGGTCGCGGTGAAGCAGATCGCCGCCGAGGCCGACCTGGTGATCGTGGTCGGCTCCCGCAACTCCTCCAACTCCATCCGGCTGGTCGAGGTCGCCCTGCAGGCCGGCGCCGGCGCCTCCTATCTGGTGGACTTCGCCGCGGAGTGCGAGGACGCCTGGCTGGAGGGCGTCCGCACGGTCGGCGTCACCTCGGGCGCGTCCGTCCCGGAGGTGCTGGTCGACGGCGTGCTGGAGTGGCTGGCCGCGCGCGGCTTCGCCGACGTGGAGATCCACCGGTCCGCCGAGGAGTCCATCCAGTTCTCGCTGCCGAAGGAACTCCGCCGTGACCTGCGTGCCGAGGCCGCCGAGCGGGCATCTGCCAAAGGGTGAGCGTTCCGACGCCGGGTGAGCTTTCCTGTAGGTGACCCGGCGGTGGGCCGCCCGACCGACAGGTGGGCGGTCTCACCGCCCTTCAACGTGGAGGCCATGAACGTGTTCGGTGTGGACATCGGCGGTACGGGCATCAAGGGCGCGCCGGTCGATCTCGACAAGGGCGAGCTGTCCGAGGAGCGCTACAAGGTACTGACGCCGCACCCGGCCACCCCGGACTCGGTGATCGAGGGCGTGCACGAGGTCGTCACGCACTTCGGCTACTCGGGACCGCTCGGTGTGACCTTCCCCGGCGTCGTGGTGGACGGTGTGACCCGTACCGCGGCCAATGTCGACAAGGGCTGGGTCGGGCTCGACGCCCGCACGCAGATCAGCGAGAAGCTCGGCATGCCCGTGGTGCTGCTCAACGACGCGGACGCGGCCGGCGTCGCCGAGATCACCTTCGGCGCCGGGCGCGGCCGGGGCGGCACCGTTATCCTGCTCACCCTCGGCACCGGGATCGGCAGCGCGCTCTTCGTCGACGGCCGTCTCGTACCCAACACCGAGCTGGGCCATCTGGAGCTGCACGGGCACGACGCGGAGAAGCGCGCCTCGGCCAAGGCGCGCGAGGACGAGGACCTGAGCTGGGAGCACTGGGGTCACCGGCTGCGGAAGTACCTCGCCCATGTGGAGATGCTCTTCTCGCCCGACCTCTTCGTGCTCGGCGGCGGGATCAGCCGGAAGCCGGAGAAGTTCATGCAGTACATCACCGGGATCAGCGCGGAGATCGTCCCCGCGGAGCTGCAGAACAACGCTGGGATCGTCGGCGCCGCGATGGCCGCCGCAAAGCTCTGACCGCGACGATCGCGGCGGCCAGCACGGTGCCGGTGTAGAGCCAGCCGGTCAGCGTCGCCAGCCCGGTGAAGACACCGAGCAGGTGCCCGGCCAGGCCGCCGCTGCCGCTGTCCGAGGTGAGCACCACCGCGACGGCGAACGCGATCGGCGCGGCGACCGGCGCGGCCACCAGGTCGTACGGGCGTACGTACACCGCGCCGGCCACGCTGACCGCCACGAAGACCAGGCCGAAGAGGAGCCCGGGGCCGTCGAAGAGCAGTGCGTCGACGGCCCCGCCCAGCACGGTGATGACGGTGGTGAGCAGGCCGGCGCCCAGGCCGGTGAGGCGGGGGCGGGGGCGCGCGGCACGCACCCGGCGGACCAGCCCGGCGACCGGGCGGGCCGGCCGTGGCGGGCGGTAGACCCCGGTGGCGGCTTCCTCGCTGGGGGCGGGAGGCGGTGGCGTGCGCGCAGTGTGTTGATCCACCTACTCACAGTAAGTGGGGCGGATGGGTGACCGCACCGCGGGACACGCGGGTTCGCCCGGCTGGTCCTCTGGGGGGGTGGGGGGCGGGGTTGGGCGGTGCGGTCGGTTCGGGCGGGCCGTTCGCGCGGGCCGGTCGGGCTGTGGGTCCCGCCGTCCTTTCGCCCGGTCGGTTCGCGCGGTCGTCCACCGAGGGGCGGGGGCAGCGCGGGGCGCCCGTAAACTGGACCGCGTCTCGCACCCTCATCGCTCGCTACGGGAAGTCGCCACGTGTCGCTCAGCATCGGAATCGTCGGCCTGCCGAATGTCGGCAAGTCGACCCTCTTCAACGCCCTGACCAAGAACGACGTCCTGGCGGCCAACTACCCGTTCGCCACGATCGAGCCCAACGTCGGCGTGGTCGGCGTCCCGGACCCCCGGCTCGACAAGCTCGCGGAGATCTTCGGCTCCGCCCGGGTGCTCCCCGCGACCGTGGACTTCGTGGACATCGCCGGCATCGTCCGGGGCGCGTCCGAGGGTGAGGGCCTCGGCAACAAGTTCCTGGCGAACATCCGTGAGTCCGACGCGATCTGCCAGGTCATCCGGGCCTTCAAGGACGAGAACGTGGTCCACGTCGACGGCAAGGTCTCGCCGAAGGACGACATCGAGACCATCAACACCGAGCTGATCCTGGCGGACCTGCAGTCCGTCGAGAAGGCGATCCCGCGGCTCACCAAGGAGTCGCGGATGCAGAAGGACAAGGCGGTGATCCTGCGCGCCGCGCAGGAGGCGCAGGCCATCCTCGCGGCCGGCGACACCCTCTTCTCGCACGGCATCGCCAAGGGCACCGAGCAGGGCACCCTCCTGCACGAGCTGCACCTGCTGACCACCAAGCCGTTCCTCTACGTCTTCAACGTCGACGAGGACGAGCTGACCGACGAGGACTTCAAGAACGAGCAGCGGGCGCTGGTCGCCCCGGCCGAGGCGATCTTCCTCAACGCCAAGCTCGAGTCCGACCTCGCCGAACTCGACGACGCCGAGGCGCTGGAACTCCTGCAGTCCGTCGGCCAGGAGGAGCCGGGCCTGGCCACGCTCGCCCGGGTTGGCTTCGAGACCCTCGGCCTCCAGACGTACCTCACCGCCGGCCCCAAGGAATCCCGCGCCTGGACCATCAAGCGCGGCGCGACCGCCCCCGAGGCGGCGGGCGTCATCCACACGGACTTCCAGCGCGGCTTCATCAAGGCGGAGGTCATCTCCTTCGACGACCTGGTCGCCACCGGCTCCGTCACCGAGGCCCGCGCCAAGGGCAAGGCCCGCATGGAGGGCAAGGACTACGTCATGCAGGACGGCGACGTGGTGGAGTTCCGCTTCAACGTCTGATGACCCGTCAGGGGCCGCGCCCGGCAGCTTGTTGGCCGCCGGACCGCGGCTGTCGGCCGCATGGGTTCCTCGACCCGTGACGCGGGGCAGCGGCGGGTCTGTCGACATGGCAGCGACACCGCCGGCTCAGACCTTGACTACCTCCACGGATGGGCCGCACAGGAGCGTCAAATCCTCGGTGTCGGAAGTGAGGAGTGTGACCGGCTGAGGCGCGTGGCGGGCGATGGCGGCGAGAGCGGCATCGATGGCGTACTTGTGGCCGTGGAGGTGATGGGTGCGAAGAAGGACGGCCGCCCGATCGGCGATCTCTTTGGTGACGTCGTGAACGTCGACCCGGGAGAGGACCCAGGTGATACGGGCGGGGTGAATGCGGTCGTAGTCGGCCTCAAGGGTGGTCATGGCACTGGTGGCCACGCGGACTCCCTCTTCCGATGCCGCCTGGACCAGGGCCACTGCAGTGCGGTCCTTCCGGTACAGCTTGGAGAGGCCTTCACTGTCGAGCAGGAGGGTGCCGGGCATCAGGCAGCGGCCCCGCCGGCCTGCCGGGGATCATGGCGCAGCAGCGCGCGGGCAGCCTCGACCTCCTCACGGGTGAGCTCGTCGTTGTCGGTCTCGAAATCGGCGACGATCTCCCGGAGCTTGTCCATGGCGACCCGCTGTTCGAGGGCTTCCGCGACATAGGCGGAGAAGCCGCCAGGCCCGACGTGGGTACGTGCGGCCTCGGCGAGATCCTCGGGGAGACTGATCGAATACTTTTTACTACTACCCATGCCGCCAATCCTACCACTGGTAGCAAGTTGTATGCGTGCCTCGGCGTCCTCCTCTCCGCCCTCCAAACCCTCGTGCTCCCTTCGTACTGTCATTGGACAGCGAGGTCGGAATTGCTCCGGCCCCGAGGTGGGGCACGGGCCGGCCCGTGCACCGCCGCCGATCTGGACGATCATCTTGACGCAAGCCGCACAACCCTGGTCAGGGGCGTGAGTGGCCTGCCGTCGTCAGGACTCGCGGTCCGCGCCGACTGGCACATGTGGCAGGAGTTGCGGGCAAGCGGCCGAACGACTACCTGTCACGGCTCACGTATGGCGACTACGGTGTGCAACCTGTTACTGCCCTGGTCCAGATGCCGGGCGGAGGAGGCCCGCCCTGGGGCGTCTTCCGATACACCACCGACAACTGGTTCGTGCTGTGCAAGGTGCTGAACCGGGGCCCTGACCGCGCGTCGGGCATCCGGGCGGCGGCGAGCCGAATCCGCGACCCGCCCGAGTTCCGGGGAGCGGCCGCCAGAGCCGGAGAGACGTGGCTGCGCGACTGTGCCGGCGGACCGCTCGCGTCCAGTGAAGGCACGGGTCAGGTCATCGACTGGCTGCGGGCGGGCAACATTCAGCACGTGACGTACGTGGTCCGGTGCCTTCAGATGCGCTGACCCGACCGTATACCTTTCCGCGCCGAGCCCCGCCGGGCTCGGTGGAACGGCGGAGCCAGCGTGCCGTCGCCGCCAGGGGCGCTACGCCGACACCGGTGCCGTTTCGACGTTGCTCGCATGCTTGCGCCTGCTGCAGGCCGCAAGGTGCGTGGCCCATGAAGTGGGTGTGGACGATGGCTGAGGCTTCAACGCCAGTCCGCAAACGGTCCGCAGGACACCCGTAAACCCCCGTCGGAAGCCAACGCAAGCCAACAGTGCATTGCCTGGTCAGAGCCATGATCGGCGCCCCGCCGCAGGTCAGGTCCGGCCCGGATACGTTCCGCTTCAACGTCTGACGGGCTGGCGCCGCGATCGGCTGAGGTGCTGAGCGGGTAGCAAACCCCAGGCCAGGGGCCGGAGCTTCGGGTCTGGCCCCTCCTGTTTTCTCCGGCTGGAGCAGCCTGTTTCCTGGCCCCGCGCCGACTTTCTGCTGACTCTCGGGAGGAGCACGGGAAACCCGGTACGCATGGGGAAGGGCGCCGGGCAGGATGGGGGAATGGCTGACCTGCTGTGGGATGACGTCAAAGGGTTCTTCGACCCTGATCTGATGGGCGCGCTGCCGGACGTGCTCGTTCCTGGGGCCTCGGTCGAGGATTGGCAGGCTGTCCTCGACCTTGTTGACGTGAGCGGATGGAAGCACCAGTACTCCGAAGGAGAGTCGGTACTTCCGGTGCCTCGGGCGGAAGCGGTGCTGTCCCGGCAGGCCGACGCCGAGTGTCCGCTGTTGAGGGTCTGGCCGGCCGCCGACGTGCTGGTGATCTTCCGCTTCTCTTCGTCGGACGAGATCGACTTTGATGTCGACCTGCGAGAACTCCAAGGGCAGGAGCGACTCGACGTGATCTGCGGGTTCCTCACGGCCATCGGACGGCGATTGGGCAAGCCGGTGCTGATGGATGCCGAGGGCGGTGAGGGCAGCCGTCCCGTACTCGGGTTCGAGGTCGAGAGCGATCGGGTCGTGCTGGTGGTGGAGCCGTTTGTTCCCTGACCGCGGCCGACCTGGGGGCGCTCAGTTACCGGCCTGGATCGAAGCGGCCACCTCCTCTACCGACCTGCGGGCCGCCGGTACTTCGCCCAGCACCTCGAACGCGACCTCGATGCCGTCGCCGCCGGCCTCGCACTGCCGGTGCGCCGCTTGAAGTCGCGGCACTGTCAGCGGACGGTCCACTCGTCCCTGGGGATGCAGTCATGCACGGTGTGAGCCCAGCCGTCGCATCGCGCGAAGACCGCTCGTGACAGGAGGATGTCGCCGGCTCGTTGCGCACGCACCATGATTCCGAACTCATCCGACGCCGCATCGCCTTCGACAGAGATCGTGGGGCTCATGCCGCGCCCTTCCTGATAGGCGTGGAACTCATCCGTCAGCTCGGAGGGCACCCGCCCAACCAGTTGCTTCCCGTTCATCGATACCAGTGGTCCGCACAGTGCGTCGACGAGTACGCAGGCGAGCTCGCCGGATTCCCTGTAGTAGACGGTGACAGCCCTGACGTACGCCGGGGCGGTCATCTCACCACACGCCACTGACATCACACTCAGTGAGCCCTCCACGGAAGGTGAGCCGGAACCCCATCTATGGACCTCACTCTTCAGAGGCGGGGCAGGCCGTGGAGGGGCCGGCGGGTGGGCGCCGGCCCCTCCGGGGGGCTACTTCAGGCCGAAGGCGCGGGTGATGGACTGGGTGATGCCGCCGCCGTCGCGCTGCTTCGCGGTGACCCGCAGGGAGACGTAACCGGCCCGGTGCGGGGCGTGCAGGGAGGTCTTCCAGGTGCCCCGCTTCTCCGTCAGGGGCTGCCGCTGCCAGGTGGCTCCGTCGTCGTAGGAGACCTCCAGCCTGACCGAGGAGACCGCGTCCCGCGGCGAGTCGCTGCCGAGGACCTCGGGGGTGACGGAGAAGTCCGCGGTGCGTTTCGCCCGGCCCGCGGGGTCCAGGTCGGTTCCGTAGTCCAGCTGGACCAGCGGGACCGCCTCCGCGTCCCCGTTCCCGGGGGCGCCTGAGGTGAAGTTCCACTCGGTGTGGGTGGCGGTGGAGTAGGGGCCGAACCCGGGGTCGCTGCTGGTGTCGACGGCCAGCCGGTACGGCAGCCGCCGCGGATCCAGGTCCCACACGTCCAGGGTCGGCGCGTCCTGGCTTCTGCGCTGCGCCAGCAACGTGTCCCCCTGGTAGAGCGAGTACGTCCCGGTCACCAGCCCGTCATAGCCGTTGTGCGCGGATCCTCCGTCGCCGGCCGGGCCCGTGACGAACAGGCTCATGCCGGAGTCGCCGCGGAACGGAATCTCGGCGCTGGTCAGCCGCGGCCGGGTGATGGGGCCGAACCAGCGGTCCTTCTGGACGCTCCCCGGCTGGTAGGTCCGTACGTCGGTGTTGGACGACCAGCTGTCGATGCTCGCGTACTGCTGCCACTTGACGCCGGGTCCTGCGGAGACCCAGTCGGTACGCGGCCCCGGGGCGGCCAGGTCCTGCGGGAACCGTGCGACCCGCACCATCCCGTACACGGCGTGCGGATTGGCGGCGGGCCCGTATTCGTACGCGGGACTGTCCTCCCGGCTCTCGATGGTCTGCTCACCGTCCGGCGGGGCGAAGTCGAGGTCGATCCGGGCCAGACTGCGGGGACCGGTCGCGGCCGAGGGGTCCTTCGGCACCCCTCCCTGGTGGTAATCGACCAGGTCGTACAGGTACGTGGGCGCGGGGTGGGCCTCGACCGCCAGCTGTACGCGGCTCCTTCCCGCGGCACCGATCTTCTTGATCAGCGCCTCTCCCTCGTCCATGGTGACCGAGGCGACCGGGATCGGCCCGGTGGTCGCGCCGTCGGGGCCGCCGTACCAGTCGCTTCCCCGGCCGTCGCCGTCGGTGACCACCAGGAGCATCGCCGCGCCGGCGGCGTGCGCCGCGGCTGCCTGATCGGTCGGGACCGCGGTGGCGCCGGCCCGTACGACCACGGCCTTGCCGCGGGCGGACAGGCCGGTGTAGTCGGCCTGCGTGCCGGCACCGGCGAAGACGGCGTCCAGGCGCGTGGTGCCGTCCGGCAGCAGCGGGGTGCCGGGCTGCACCACCAGGGCGTCATCAAGGCTGTGCCCGCCGTAGGTGATCTTCAGCGGCGTCTGCTTGGCACGTATACGGGTGGTGAAGACGAAGCTGCCCTTCTTCACCTTGGCCTTGGTGGGCAGGGCCCACAGGCTGTCGTAGGTGGCGGAGGGCCAGAAGTTCTCGTGCAGCGCCTGCTGGTCGGCGGGCGTGGGCACGCTGGAGGTGAAGGAGCGGTACACGTCGATCCGGCTGTTGACGACGGTGGTCGGCTTGGGTGTCGCCACCTTCACCTGGCGCAGTCCGGAGGCGTCGAGCTCGATGGTCCGGTCGCCCGTCAGATCGAACTCGGGAACGGTCAGCAGCGCGAATCCGAGGGAGTGGGGGCCGTGCAGACCCTGTACGTCCACCGTGGAGACGGCCGTGTAGGAGCCGGGGGCCCAGCGGCTGGTGAGCGTGCCGTCCTGCACCCACTTGTCGGTGGTCTTTCCGTCGGCGCCGGTGATCTCGACGTCGCCGCTCATGGGCCGGCCGGCTTTGTCCTTCAGGTGGATGGTGAGGTCGTACTTCTCGGATTCGACGGAGACCCCTACGGCCGTGTGCACCTCACCGGTCGCGTAGCGCGCGGTGACCTGGGCGGCGTACTGGCCCGCGGCCAGCCCGTTCGGGTCCACCGTGACGCCGACCGCCGAGGACCCGTGGGCCGGTACGGTGACGCGGCCGGCGGCCGGCGTGAACACCCCTGCCGGCGCGTCGCCGTGGTCGGCCGAGAGGTCCAGCGTGATGGCCTCGTCCGTGGTGTTGGTGTACGTGATCTGCCGGGTGATCTGCTTACGCCGCGGGCTGGTCGACCAGCGGACGAGCCCCGCGTCCACCGAGCCGGTCGCGACGATCCGGTCCTGCTGGTAGGCGGCGCCCACGTTCAGCCGGCCGGTGCCGGCCTGGTAGGGGCTGTACTCCGGGGTCGGCACGGTGGTGCTCATCAGAGCGTCCTTGATCTGCTGCCCGGTCCACTCCGGGTGCTTCTGGGCCAGCAGGACCGCTGCTCCGGCGACGTGGGGCGCCGCCATGGAAGTGCCGCTGTCCGAGCGGTAGTAGCCCTCACCTCCGTCCATGTACTGCGAGCGGGCCGCCAGCACGTCCACGCCGGGAGCGGTCAGATCCGGCTTGAGGCCGTCGTCGTCCATCCGGGGTCCGGCGGCGGAGAAGTCGGCGAGGTGGTCGGAGGAGTCCACCGCCCCGACGGTGAGCGCGGCGTCCGCGGTTCCCGGCGAGGTCACGCTGTAGGGGCTGTTGCCCGTGTTGCCGGCGGCGATGACGAAGAGCGTGCCCGTCTCGGCGCTCAACTGGTTCACCGCCTGGCTCAGCGGGTCGTCCTGGGTGCGCCAGGCCGGGGTGCCGAGACTCATGTTGATCACCTTGGCGTGTTCGGTCCGCGCCGCCCACTCCATGCCCTCGATGATCCCCGATATCGGTCCTGATCCGTTGTCACCGAGGACCTTGCCGACCAGCAGGTCGGCGTCGGGGGCGACACCGCGCTCCTTGCCGTCGGAGGCGGCGCCGGTACCGGCGACGGTGGAGGCGGTGTGGGTGCCGTGGCCGGCCCGGTCGATGACGTCCTCGCCGCGGACGAAGTTCTTGGAGGCGACGATACGGTTCACCAGGTCCGGGTGGGTGGGGTCCACGCCGGTGTCCAGGACCGCGACCCGGACCCCCTTCCCCGTGCCGCCGGCGGCCCAGGCCGCGGGAGCGCCGATCTGGGCGGTGCTGTCGGCGAGGTCGGCCTGCGCCTTGCTGTCGAGCCACACCTTGTCGACGTCGTCGGTGAAGGACGGCGCGGCCTCCGGGGTTTCACCGCTCCGGGTCGCCGGCGGCGGGGAGTCGCTCCGCCGGGTGCCGGTGAGGGCGGACCAGAAGGCGGCGGACTTCGACCGGTGGGTACGGACCGCCGCGCCGCGGACGGACGGGAGGTTCAGCGTGGTCTCGGTTCCCGGCAGGTCCACGCCGGGCGGCTGGGCGGCCGGGCCCTTGGCGGCGTCGGACCTGAGGGCGGCGGAGTCCTTCGTGCGGGTGACGATCAGGGGGAGTTCGCTGCTGTGCGCGTCGTCGTAGCCCTGGGCCACCAGCTGGGTGACGTCGAAGAGCTGCTTGTCGAGCCGGCCGGTCGCGATGAAGGACGTGGCCTCGTCGGGAAGCACATAGGTGTCCCCGCCCTCGACGGCGGTACGTACCGAACCGGTGGCGCCCGGCGCGCGCTTGATGGCGTCCACCGAGAGGACCGATCCGTCGGGGCCCGGGGTCACCGTCACCTTGTCGCCGGTGATCAGCGTCACGGTGACGGGTGGCACGGTGACGGGTGCGCTGTGCGGGCCGTCCACCGCGGTCTGCGCCGCCGCCGGCGCCGGCGGTTGCGGGGCTGCGCTGTGGGCCTCCACGGGGGCGATCAGCGTGGCCACGAAGGCGACGCCGGTCACCACGGCCGATCTTCGGGCGAACGGCAGCTTCACGTTGTCTCCAGAGTTGGCGGGGTGCGATGGTGATCGCCAACGTATGGATGGAACATGCCAAGATCTTGAACTGCCTGTAACCGTGCCGCTTTTCCGGCCGGGCTTCCTGCCGGGCCGGCGAAAAAGTTTCGGCCGGTGGGTGGGGGCGTGGATCGGAGCGGTGCGTCGTCAGGTGACCCTGGGGCATGATTTTGCCGCGCGTGTCGTCGCAGGGTGTGACCGAATGGGCCGATCAGCCCGGGGAGTTGCCGGGCGGGGTGGGTTCGATCCGCGTGATGGCCTGTCTGCGTTTGTCGCGGATCCGGGCAGCCGTCGCGGCGCGGGGAGTGGGCTCAGGTGAGCCCGTCCCCTTTGACGTTCGCGTGTTTGAGGTCCCGTACCGGGTCATTGGCTGTGGACCCGGAGGGCACGCGGGCTCGCGCCGTGAGGTGTGAGGAGGGTGCGGCCGACTCTGCGCAGGTGCGGTGCTCGTCGGGTCCGGCTCAGCCGGACCGCGGGGGAGTCAGCTTCTCCAGGTCGAGGCTGATCCCGAAAGGCACCGGCCGCTTCAGTGAACCCCGGAAAATGCCGGCCGGCGCGTACGCACGGGTCGGCTTGTCGAGTTCGTAGACATGCACGACCGGGGTCCCGTTCTCGTCCTCGACGCACCAGTAGTGCGGGATGCCTGCCTCCGCGTATTTGCGGAGCTTGACCGTCCGGTCCCGGTGGGCGGACTCGGGGGAGACAACCTCGATGACAAGTCGCACTTCATCAGGTGCGAACCAGGTGCGGTCGCCGTCGAAGTCCGCTGTTGTCACGAGCAGATCCGGCTCGGGTCGGTTGCGCTGATCGAGCTTGATGGTCATCTCGCGGCCGATTCTGACGTCGTCAGGTGCCTGCTCCATGAGGGCGACGGTGAGCAGGGTGATGAGGTGGCCGTGCCACCACCTCTGCGGCGACATCATGAAGACGAGTGCTCCGTCGATCAGCTCGGTGTGGCGGGGTGCCTCGGGGAGGCGGTCCAGATCCTCCGCGAACCAGCCTTCCGCGCGCGGCGGGCGCATCCAGTCGGGCAGTGCGGTCATGGAACAACCCTAGCGAGGTGAGTCCGTCTCCAGGGGGATGCAGTGCGGGCCCGGGAGAGACGCCGGGCCTTTGAGGTCGCCCTCCGGGGTGTGCGCGGGCCGGACCGATTGCCGGGGAGGGGGGCTCCCGGGTGGCGGGGGCGGGGCGGGCTACGGTGCTGGGCCCTTCCGATGGAGGCCGGGGGAGGGGTCAGTGGGGGTTGGTGGACTTCTCGGCCTGCTTCGCCTTGATCCGCTGGGCTTCTTTGCGGACCTCGGCCTGGGTGGCGCGTTCGCGCCGGAGCCACTCCGGCTCCGCGGCCTTCAGCGCCTCGATCTCCTCGGTGGTGAGGGGGTCGGTGATGCCGCCGCGGGCCAGGCCCGCGATGGAGACGCCCAGCCGGGCGGCGACGACCGGGCGGGGGTGCGGGCCGTTGTGGCGGAGGTCCTGGAGCCACTGGGGCGGGTCGGCCTGGAGCGCGTTCAGCTCGTCGCGGGAGACGACACCCTCCTGGAACTCCTCGGGGGTGGCCTCCAGGTAGACGCCCAGCTTCTTCGCCGCGGTGGCGGGTTTCATGGTCTGGGTGGTCTTGTGCGACGTCATGGGGTCAAGGGTAGCGAGCGGGTGCGCGCGCTCCGACCACGGCAGGGCGCGAGCGCTCCCGCCCCGGCCACGTCCGAGGCGGCGCCCGCGGTCCGGCCACGCCCGAGCGTGTGCCCCCGCTTCGGCCCCGCCCGGTAATCTGGCCGGGTGACAGGCTCGGAGACACCCCCTTCCTTCAGGCTCGCCTACGTGCCGGGGGTGACACCCGCCAAGTGGGTGCGGATCTGGCACGAGCGGCTGCCCGACGTCCCGCTGGACCTGGTCGCCGTACCCGCCGCCGAAGCGGCCGGCGTCCTGCGTGACCGCGGCGCCGACGCCGGACTCGTACGGCTGCCGATCGACCGGACGGACCTCAGCGCGATCCCGCTCTACACCGAGACGACCGTGGTCGTGGTCCCGAAGGACCACCTGGTGACCGCGGCCGAAGAGGTGTCCGCGGCGGACCTCGCCGACGAGGTCGTCCTGCACCCCCTGGACGACACCCTCGGCTGGGAGAACCCGCCGGGGCGCCCGGCGCTCGAACGCCCCGCCACCACGGCCGACGCCATCGCCCTGGTGGCCGCGGGCGTCGGGCTGCTCGTGGTCCCGCAGTCGCTCGCCCGGCTGCACCACCGCCGGGACCTCACGTACCGGCCGGTCACCGACGCCCCCGCGTCGGGCGTCGCGCTGTCCTGGCGGGAGGACGGGACCACGGAGCTGGTCGAGCAGTTCATCGGCATCGTGCGCGGCCGCACCGTCAACAGCACCCGGGGCCGCCCCCCGACGCCCCCGCAGGAGAAGAAGTCCAAGCGGCAGGACGCGGGCACCGCCGCCCGCAAGCCCGCCCGCGGCACGTCGCCCCGCACATCCACGGGCAAGCCCCCGCGCAACGGCTCCCCCCGCACCCCCAAACGCGGCAAACCCCGCGGCAGATAGCCCCCGGCCCCGCAACCAGCCCCTCGCGTACCGGAGTTCCCCCCGAGCCCCGCCCTCACCCCGCCCGTGCGGGAACCGGGGGGAGGGGGTGGGGCGTGGTTCCGGGTGGGGGACAACGGGGGCGGGGGGAAGCATGCAGGTGATCGAGGTGACCGGGTTCGCGGTGCGGTCCGCGGTGATCACGTTGCGGCGGCGGGGGACGCCGCTGGAGTTCGTGGTGTTCCCGATGATCCACGTGGCGTCGCCGACGTTCTACGCGCAGGTGCGGATCAGGCTGCGGGAGTGCGATCTGATCGTTCTGGAAGGGATCAGGGGGAAGTCGCTCGGGGTCGGCGTGATCACGCTCGCCTATCGGTTCGCGCCGCGGTGGCGGCGGAACGGGCTGGTGGAGCAGACCGACGAGGTGCTGCTTCCCGAGGGAGTGCCGGTGATCAATCCGGATGTGACGGCCGAGCAGGCGATCGCGGACCTGCGGGCGCTGCCGCGCTGGTTGTACGTGCTGGTGCTGATCGCTGCCCCGGTGTACGGCCTGGTGTTCGCGCTGCGCGGGCCGCGGGCCTTCCTCGACGCGGACACCGCCGTGGACGACTTTCCGCTCACCGCGCGGGCCGAGGAGATGGACGACGATCCGGTCGGCCACGCGCTCTCCGACCGGCGTGACCAGCTGCTGCTCGACGCGCTCGGTGAGATCCACACCGAGCGCGGCGGGGAGCCGCTCCGGGTGGCGGTGGTCTACGGGGCCGGCCACGTACGGGCGATCGTGCACGGCCTGGCGGACCGGTACGGCTACGCGCCGCGGGAAGCGGAGTGGGTCACGGTCTACCTCCCGGCGTAGGCCCGGCGGTTACGGGCCCCCGCATAGGCCCCCCGCCGCGGTCACGCGTCGCGGTGTCGGAGGACCTCGCGGCAGGCGCGGACGTATGCGGGGACCAGCGTGCTGGTCGAGGCGCGGGGCCAGGTGAGGGCGAAGCGGGCGGGGGAGAGGCCGGAGACCGGGCGGGTGGTGACGCCGCCGAGGCTGACCAGGGGCGCGTTGCCGGCCGCGAGCAGGACCACGCCGAGCCCTGCCACCAGGGCCTCGTACGTCTCCTCCGTGCTCGCGACCTCCGCGCCGATCCGGGCCGGGCGGCCGGCGCGGGCGTCGGTGGCGAGCCAGTGGTCGCGCAGCGGGCCGGCGGCGGCGGGCAGGGCGAGGAACGGTTCGTCCAGGAGGTCCGCGAACGCGATCGTGTCGCGCGCGGCCAGCGGATGGGCGGCGGGAAGAGCCACCAGGCGGGGTTCCGCGGCGACCAGGACATGGTCGTAGCGCCGCTGGTCGGGCAGCGGCAGCCAGACGAAGGCCACATCGCTGGCGCCGTCGGCGAGCCCGGCCGTGGGGTCGTCCCAACTCACCTGCCGCACACGGATGGTGGCGTCCGGGTGAGCCGCGGAGAAGCGGGACCTGATCGCCGGGAGCAGGGCGCCGCGGCCCGGGCTTGTGCTCATCCCGACCACCAGGGTGCGGCGCTGGTCCGCCTTCGCGCCCTCCACCACCGTCCACGCCTCGTCCCAGGTCGCCAGGAGCTGCCGGGCGTACGGGAGCAGGGCCGCACCGGCCGGGGTGAGGGCGACACCCTGCCGGTCGCGCACGAACAACGCGGTGCCGAGCTGCCGTTCCAGCGCCCTGACCTGCTTGCTCAGTGCGGGCTGCGAGACGTAGAGGCGCTCGGCGGCGCGGGTGAAGTGCAGTTCTTCGGCCACCGCGACGAAGTACCGCAGGTCCCGCCCGTGAACGTCCATGACCATCGGCTATCACGACGGATCTTGGACCGGCAAGGGCACGGTCCGGGAGGGTGGGCGGTAAGACGAGCGACAGGGGGGACGGCAGTGGGCAGGGTATGGCTGGTCACCGGGGCGAACGGCGGTTTCGGCCGGGCGATCACCGAGGCCGCGGTGGCGGCGGGCGATGTCGTGGTGGCGGCGGCGCGGCGGCCGGGGGTACTGGACGGGCTGGTCGCCGCCCACCCGGACCAGGTGGAGGCGCTGCGGCTGGACGTCGCCGACCTGCCGGCGATCGAGGCCGCCGTCGCCGGGGTGCTCGGGCGGCACGGGCGGATCGACGTCCTGGTCAACAACGCCGGCCGCACCCATGTCGGCGCCTTCGAGGAGACCACGGACGCGGAGCTGCGCGACCTCTTCGACGTCCATGTCTTCGGCCCCGCAGCGCTGGTACGGGCGGTGCTGCCGGGGATGCGCGCCCGCCGCTCGGGTGCGATCGTCCAGCTCAGCAGCATGGGCGGGCAGATGTCCTTCGCCGGCTTCAGCGCGTACAGCGGGACGAAGTTCGCGCTGGAGGGCATGACGGAGGCGCTGGCCGACGAGGTCGGCCCGCTCGGCATCAAGACGCTGATCGTGGAGCCCGGCGCGTTCCGGACCTCGCTGATGGGCAACGGCAGTGTCAGTGCCGAACTCCCGGACTACGAGGCGACGGTGGGCGGCACGCGCACGATGGTCGCCGCGGGTGACGGCGCCCAGCCCGGTGACCCGGCGAAGGCCGCGGCGCTCGTCCTGGCCGCGCTGGACGCCGACGACACCCCGCTGCACCTGCCGCTGGGCGACGACGGGGTGACCGCGGTGCTGGACCACCTGGACCAGGTCCGGGCCCAGATCACCCCCTGGGAGGCACGGGCGAGGAACACCGGTTTCGACGCCTAGACGGGTCGCGCGTCCGGTGTCAGGACCCGCCGCTGGCGTGACGGTGCCCGGCTCTCCCGTCCTTCCGGGGGAGCCGGGCACCGTCGGTGAACCGCGTGAACCGCGCGAACCGCCAGGCGACTTGGCAGAGTCAGTGGTGGCCGTGGTGCGGGGGCGGCGGGTTGAGCCCGGTGTCGATCGCGGTCATCAGCTCACCGTCGGAGGTGTCACCGTCCAGCGACCACGCCATCGCACCGCCGAGGTGCTGCTTCTTGATGTACGCCGTCTTCTGGGTGACCACCTGCGGGTCGTCGTAGGTCCAGAAGTTGGTGCCGTCGTAGAGCCAGGCGAAGCCGTCCTTGGTGTCCCGGTGCACGGCGTAAGTGCCGGACTGGGCAAGGGCTTTCAGCGCGTGGTAGTCCTCGTTGCCGGCCTGCCAGGTGGCCGGCGCCGGGCCGGTGGAGGGCTGGAAGAGGCCGGCCGTGCCGCCGTCGGGGACGCCGGTCCAGCCCTGGCCGTAGAACGGTATGCCGAGGACGAGCCGGCGGGCCGGGGCGCCGCGGTGCAGCCAGTCGCCGACCGCCTGGGTGTCGCTGAAGTCGTTGGGCACCGGGGTGTCGCGGGGTGCCTTCAGCGCGGACTGCTGGTTGGTGGTGGCCTCGTACGGGCCGTGGAAGTCGTAGCCCTGGACGGTGCCGAAGTCGAGGTACTTGAAGATCTTCTTGACCTCGAAGCCCGCGTCGATCTTCGCCGGGGCGGCGGGCAGGAACGCGCTGAGGTCGTAGTGCTTGTGCTTGCTGCGGCCGTACGCGTCCAGCTGCTTGCGGAACTCGGCCGCCAGCGCGGTGAAGTTCTTCTTGTCCTGGGGCCGGTAGACGGTGTCCACGTCACCGGAGGAGGCGGGCCACTCCCAGTCGATGTCGACGCCGTCGAAGAGGCCGGCCGCCGAGCCGGGGCCGCCCTTGCCGTCGAGCAGCGGCAGGTTGCCCTTGATGAAGATGTCCAGGCAGGAGGCGACAAGTGCGGTGCGGGAGGCGGGTGTCAGCGCCGCGTTGGAGAAGTTGGTGGACCAGCCCCAGCCGCCGATCGAGATCAGCACCTTCAACTTGGGGTTCTTCGCCTTGAGTTCACGCAGCTGGTTGAAGTTGCCTGCCAGCGGCTGCTCGGCGGTGTCGGCGGTGCCGTCCACCGAGGTGGCGGCGTCCACCGGGTGCTGGTAGTCGGCCCAGGCGTCACCCTCGCCCGCGACATTGGCCTCGAAGCACTTGCCGTCGGCGCCGATGTTGGCGAACGCGTAGTTGAGGTGGGTGAGTTTGGCCGCGGTGCCGGAGGTCTCGACGTTCTTCACCTGGTAGTTGCGGGCGTAGATGCCCCACTGGGTGAAGTAACCGACGTTCTTGTAGGCCGGGTTGGCGGGCGCGGGCGCGGAGTGCCCCCGGCCGTCGTGGGCTTGCGCGGAGCTGCCGCCGGTGAGGGCGGGAAGGACGGCGACCAGGGAGAGCGTGGCGGCCGTCGCGGCCATACGGCCGAGGATTCTTCGACGCATGGCGCGAAAGTATTGGTCTGGACCAATAGCGGTCAAGCGGAACGGGGAAACCGGGGCGGAGTACGTAGGGCAATTGGTACCGCAGTGACCGGGAGTTGCGGAAGAGCACCCCGTCGCGTCGCGCGCACGGTGGGCGGGACGGGTGCGGTTCCGGACACGTCCGGCCGGGGTTCCCGCGCCTGCGGCAGACCGTAAACTCCCCTGGTGGACATACCGCCGCCGCCTCCGCCCCCGCCGTCCCCCGACGGCACGCCGCCCTACGGCGCCAAGCCGGACGGCCCGCCCCCGCCGCCTCCGCCGCCCCCGTCCTACGAGACGAACGGGCCGTACGGGGGTCTGCCGCAGTACGGACAGCCGCAGGGCCCGTACGGACAGCAGGTGCCGCCGCAGCAGCCGTACGGCCAGACCGCCCCCGGCGGGCCGCCGCCGTACCCCGGCGGGCCGTACGGTGCTCCCGCCGGGTACGGCTATCCGCCGCAGCCCCAGGGCTGGTACGCCCCGCGGCCGACCAACGGGCTGGCCATCGCCTCGCTGGTGACGGCGCTGCTCTGCATCCCGCTGGTCGGCCTGATCCTCGGCATCTTCGGCCTGCGGCAGGTCAACCGCCGTGGTGACCGGGGCAAGGGGCTGGCCATCTCGGGCATCGTGATCGGCAGCGTCGGCACCCTGGTGACCGCGCTGGTGGTCGTGCTCGGCGTGATCGGCGCCCTGGACGAGGGCAATACCCATGTCGCGGACATCAACGCCGGGCAGTGCTTCAACACCGTGCACAGCTCGCTCTCCGACTACGGCGACGAGGGCACCCGCTCCACCACGGTCGATGTGGTGCCGTGCGACCAGAAGCACGACGCGGAGGCGTACCGGGTCTTCCCGCTCGACCCGGGCGACGACGGCGGCTACCCGGGGGTGGACGCCATCTCCCGCACCGCTTCCGACAGTTGTGCGCGTTACGCCGACGACTACCTCGGTGACGCCACCTTGCCGGCCGGGATGGACATCTACTACTACATGCCGCCCGAGGACGGGTGGCGGCGGGGCGACCGCGATGTGACCTGCTTCTTCGGCAGCCGGTCGGGCAAGGTCACCGGCACGGTGAAGGACGCGGCGAACGGCGACGGCTCCGGCATCGGGGTCTGAGCGGACGGACGGTCCGCGAGGCGCGGAGGCGGCCGTACCCGGATCGGGTACGGCCGCCTCCCGCCGCTCAGCGTGATGTTCAGGGGGTAGCTTGCGGACGAGTACCGACGGTTGCCAAGCTGTCGCGCACAGTCAACCCCTGGGAGGGGCACGTGGCCTTCGGTGAGCAGCCCGCCTACCTTCGTGTTGCGGAGGACCTGCGGCGGAAGATCCTCGACGGAACGCTGCCGCCGCACGCCCGGCTGCCGTCACAGGCCCGCATCCGCACCGAGTACGGCGTCTCCGACACGGTGGCGCTGGAAGCACGCAAGGTGCTGATGGCCGAGGGGTTCGTGGAGGGGCGTTCCGGCTCCGGCACGTATGTCCGCGAGCGGCCCCGGCAGCGCCGGATCGTCCGCAGCGGCTACCGGCCGTCCGGCGTCCCCACCGTCTTCCGGCAGGAGCAGGCCGACGAGGCCAGCGAGGGCACCTGGGAGTCGCGCAGCGTGCAGGACGTCGCCTCGGTGGAGGTGGCGGAGCGGCTGGGCATCGCGCCAGGCGACCGGGTGATGCGCACGCAGTACCTGCTGCGGGCCGCCGGTGAGCCGGCCATGCTCTCCACCTCGTGGGAGCCGCTGGCGCTCACCGCCCGTACGCCGGTGCTGCTGCCCGAGGAGGGGCCTGTCGGCGGACAGGGGGTGGTGCCGCGGATGGCGGCGATCGACATCCTGGTGGACCACATGGCCGAGGAGGTCGCCGCGCGCCCGGGGCTCGCCGAGGAGACGGCGGCGCTCGGGGGCGTGCCGGGGCACATCGTCATCGAGATCCGGCGCACGTATTACGCCTCCGGGCGCCCGGTGGAGACGGCGGACGTGGTGATCCCGGCGGAGCGGTACCGGGCGGTGTACCACTTGCCGGTGCGCTGACGCCGGTCTTGTGCGGTACCGGTCTGTTCGGTGGTGGTCTGTTCGGTGGTGGTCTGTGCGCCTGGTCTGTTCGGTGGTGGCGACTTGCCCCGGTGTGGGGTGAGCCGCCACATCTGACGCATCGTCATATATTCAGTCGAACAGCTGGCCGGATCAGTACCTCTTCGTGGTAATCCGTACCCGGGCGGTGAAGCTCGGGCGTAGGGTCGGGCATATGCGCATCGCCGTTTCCCCTGACCCGGAAACCCCGCTGTGCGCCGATGCGTACATGACGCACCTGAGCGTGCTGGAGGGGGCTACGTCGTGATGGCCGAGTTGATGTGGGTACTGATACGGCACGACGGTGGCGCCAATCGGTACCGGGTGGGGCGGTACGCGACGCGGGCGGAGGCGGAGCGGGTCGCCGACGCGCTCGGCAGCCGGGCCGGCGCGGGGCGGGTCTACCTGATCGAGCGGATCGCCGGCCAGCGGGCGGCGCCGGCGTGAGGCTGGTGGTGGGCGGCGCACTGCTGCACGAGGGGCGGCTGCTGGCCGCACGCCGGACGGCTCCGGCGGAGCTGGCCGGGCGGTGGGAGCTGCCCGGCGGGAAGGTCGAGGAGGGGGAGAGCGAGCGGGGCGCCCTCGTACGGGAGCTGCGCGAGGAGCTGGGGGTCTCCGTGCTGCCCCTGGAGCGGGTGCCGGGGGAGTGGGGGCTGCCCGCCGGGCGGGTGCTGCGGGTCTGGACCGCGGCGATCGTCGCCGGGGGTACGCCCCGCGCACTGCAGGACCACGACCTGCTCCGCTGGGTTTCCGCGGCGGAGTCGGCGGAGCTCGACTGGCTCGAAGCGGACCGCGACGCCGTCGCCTGGGTCCGCGACCGCCTCTGACCGCGGCCCCCTGCGGGGTGCGACCGCCTCCGACCCCCACCGCCGTGGTCCGCGGGCGGGCCCTGACCGCCGCCGCTCCGGTCCGCGACCGCCTCCGCCTGGGCCCGCGGGCAGCTCTGACCGCCGCCGCTCCGGTCCGCGACCGCCTCCGACCGCCACCGCCCGGGTCCGCGGGTGGGCCTTGACCGCCGCCGCTCCGGTCCGCGACCGCCTCCGACCGCCGCCGCTCCGGTCCGCGACCGCCTCCGCCCGGGTCCGCGGGCGGCTCTGACCCCCACTGCCCGGGTCCGCGGGCTGGATCTGACCGCTGTCCCGCGGGGTGCGGGCGGGCTCTGACCGCCACCCCCGCGGAGCGCGATCCGCCGGGCTTCCGGCGCCGGGCGCCCCCGTGCCGTTACGGGGCCGCCCCGTGGGCGGAACAGGGGCCAACCGGGCAATATCGGGTAAGAGGGAAAAACCTCTGGTGGCGCGCGGACCCGGTGTGGGGGTGGCTCGGATGGGTGCGGAAGGCGAGGGGGAGGCGCGCACCGGGGCGCTGCTGGACAATCTGCGCGTCGCGGTGGTGATGCTCGACACCAGCGGACGCGTCCTGCTCTGGAGCCCCCTCGCGGAGGACGTCCTGGGGTGGGCCGGGGAGCACATCGTCGGGCGCCGGGTCACCGGACTGCTCGGCGGAGAGCGCGAGGCGGAGGCCGAGAGCATCCTCGGGGAACTGCTCAGGACCGGCCGGTGGGACGGGATCCTGGCGCTGCGGCACCGCGACGGGCACACCGTGCACGTCGAGACCCGGGCCAGCCTGCTGGTGGACGGCGACGGCCGCCCCTTCGTGCTCGCCTCGATCGTGGAGACCAGCAGGCTGCGCACCCTGGAGCACGACCTCGCCGCCCTGGACTCGCTCTTCGACGCCTCCCCGCTGGGCGTGGCCATCTTCGACCGGGAACTGCGCTACGTACGCATCAACGAGGCCCTCGCCTCGATGAACGGCATTCCGGCCGCCGACCACCTGGGCCGCACCGTGCGGGACGTGCTCGGCCCCACCTTCGCCGAGGAACTGACCGAGCTGCAGCGCAACGTCCTGGTCACCGGGCGCCCGGTGATCGACCTGGTCGCGGTCGCCCCCGGCGGCAAGGGCTTCCGGTCGCTGTCGTACCACCGGCTGGTCGACCGGTCGGGGCGGGTGCTGGGCATCAGCGCCACCGTGATGGACGTGACCGAACGGGTCAGGGACGCCACCAAGGCCGAACGCGCCCGGCACCGGCTGACCCTTCTGGACGAGCTGGGCTCACGGATCGCCGGCGAGCTGGACGTGCGCCGGGCGGTCGAAGCGCTCGCCTCGGCCGTCGTCCCCACCTTCGCCGACTACTCCGGGGTGATCCTGCACGCCGGGATCGACGAGGGCGGCGAGCTGCCCACCATGCCGTACAGCGAGAGCCGCCCGATGCGCCAGCTCGGGGTTGCCGCGGTGCACTGGGGGCCGGAGGTGAGCCGGATGCTGCGGGTCGGCAGCACCGTCACCTTCACCCCGAAGTCGGTCTTCGGCACCGTGCTCACCACCGGCGAGCCGCGGCTGATCTCGTCCGCCGAGGAGATCCTGGGCGCGACGACCTACCCCGACGACCCCCGCGCGCTCGCCGCCGTGGAGCTGGGCATCACCTCGATACTGGTGCTGCCGCTGCGCGCCCGCGGTGTGGTGCTGGGGCTGCTGGTGGTCAGCCGGGGCCGCGGCAGGGAGGCGTTCGACCACGACGACCTGGCGCTGGCGATGGAGATCGCCGACCGGGCCGGCACCGCGCTGGACAACGCCCGCCTCTACGTACGCGAGCGCGAGGGCGCGCTGATGCTGCAGCGCAGCCTGCTGCCCCAGCTGGTGCCGGAGCCGCCCGGCGTGGCCATCGCCTTCCGTTACGTGCCGGCCGGCAGCGGCGCCGAGGTGGGCGGCGACTGGTTCGACGTGATCCCGCTGGCCGGCGGCCGGATCGCCTTCGTGGTCGGGGACGTGATGGGCCACGGCCTGGGCGCCGCCGCCACCATGGGCCGGCTGCGGACCGCGGTACGGACCCTGGCCGGCCTGGACATGCCGCCGGACGAACTGCTGCGCCGGGTCAACGACCTCGGCGACGACCTCGCCCAGAGCCAGGTCGAGGGGTGGATGGCCACCGCCGTCTACGCGGTCTACGACCCCTCCACCCGCCGCTGCGCCATCGCCCAGGCGGGCCACCTGCCGCCGGTGCTGGTCGAGCAGGGCGACCCCGACCGCTGCGAGGCCCGGCTGCTCGACCTGCCCACCGGGGTGCCGCTGGGCGTCGGCGGCGAGCGCTTCGAGACCACCGAACTGGACGTACCCGACGGCGCGGTTCTGGTGCTCTACACCGACGGCCTGGTGGAGGCCCGCGGCCAGGATCTCAGCACCGGCCTCGACCGGCTGCGCGACTCCCTCTGCCGGCGCCTGGACTCGCTGGAGGAGGCCTGCGACGAGGTGCTGGACAGCATGGATCCGGGCCGGGAGCCGGACGACGTGGCCCTGCTGATGGCCAGGCTCGGCGGGCTGCCGGCCGGCTCCACCGCGGCCTGGACCTTCCCCGCCGAGGCAGGTGCGGTACGACTGGCGCGCCGCCGCGTCCGTGACACTCTGGTGGAGTGGGGCCTGGCCCCGCTGTCGGATGTCACAGTGCTGCTGGTCAGCGAACTGGTCACCAATTCGCTCCGGTACGCGCACGGCCCGATCGGAGTCCGGATGGTACGGGGCACCTCACTGCTCGTGGAGGTCTCGGACCCGCTGCCGGATCCGCCGCGCGAGCGGGTGGCGGCCGATGACGACGAGGGCGGCCGGGGTCTGCAACTGGTGGCCGGAGCGTCACGGCGGTGGGGGACGCGGCACGGGCCACTGGGCAAGACGGTCTGGTTCGAACTGGCGCTGCCGTGAGCGGCCCGGTGCGGGCCTGCGCCATGGTTCGGAGGGACTGTGCCGGGTATGCCGAAGAGGCGGGAGCGAAAGGGGTGGCCGTGGTGTTCCGGGGACGTCCCCCGTACCCCAGGAGCCGAGATGATGCTGTGATCGACAAGACCGTGTGCTGGACGGTCCTCATGCTGAATACTCAGCTCCAACCGGTCCATGTGTGCTGAGCTGGAGGGGTCGGGCGAGTGAGCGACAGGCCAGCAGGGGCGGTTCCGCCCGGTGACGACAGCGGTGCCGGCGGTGCCGGCGACGGTGGTCGCGTCGACGGCGTCGACAGCGCAGCGGGTATCGGCGGCGCGGACGGCCTGGACAGTGCTGACGGCCCGGGCAGCGCGGACGGCGCTGACGGCGCTGACGGGCTCGATGAGGCCGGCGGCACCCGGAACGGCGTCTGGCAGTCAAGCCCGCCCGGTTCGCTCTACGACTACATACGTGTCGCCTCTTTCGCGCTGGACCGGTACGGCCGGATCGACCAGTGGAGCCACCGCGCCGAGGAGTTCTTCGGCGTCAGCTCGGCCGAGGCACTGGGCCAGGACCCCATCGCCGCCTTCGCGCCGCCGGACGTCCAGCGGCGCGGACACGAGCGGCTCGCGCAGATCCTGGACGGCCGGGAGTGGAACGGCCTGGTGCCGTACAAGGACGCCTCCGGCGGTGAGGGCCTGGCCGAGGTCTACGTCATGCCCGCCAACGAGGGGGCGCTGTGCATCGCGGTGGACGTGGCGACGCTGCGGCAGATCGAGACCGACCTGGCCGCCTCGCAGGCCATCTTCGGGCAGTCCCCGATGGGCTTCGTGCTCTTCGACACCCGGCTGCGGCTGATCCGGGTCAACGAACGCTTCGCCACCGTCTTCGGCCGGGCCGCCGAGGAGCACCGCGGCCGCGGCCCGCACGACTTCCTCTCCCGGGTGGAGGCCGACCGGCTGACCGCCGCGCTGCGGCAGGTGCTGGAGACCGGTGAGGCGGTGCTGGACATGCCGCTGGTCGGCACCGTGCCCGGCGACCCGACCCGCCGCCGCTGGTCGATGTCGCTCTACCGGCTGCACAGCGGCTCCGGGCGGCCGATCGGCGTCGCCGGACTCGCCATGGACGTCACCGGACGGCAGCGCGCCGAACGCGAGGCCGCGCACGCCCGGCGCAATCTGGCGCTGCTGAACGAGGCGGGCTCGCGGATCGGCACCTCGCTCGACCTGGAGACCACCGCCCGCGAACTGCTGGACGTGGCGGTGCCGCACTTCTGCGACCTGGCCTCGGTCGACCTCTACCAGGCGCTGCTCTCCGGCGAGGAGGACCTGACCGGCACCGGCACCACCGACGGCAGCGGCGAGCTGCGCCGGGTGGCCTTCGCCAGCGCGGTCTCCGACGCGCCGGTGGCGATGGCCGGTGACGACGACGTGATCCCCGCCGACGGCCCGGTCTCGGTCGGCGCGGTGCACCGCTACCGGTTCGGTTCGGCCAGCGCCCGCGCGCTGCGCACCGCCCAGGCGCAGGTGCTCGACAGCGACGGCCAGGTCGGGGAGCACGGCAGCCCGTTGGTGCAGTCGACGCTCGTGGTGCCGATGGTGGCCCGGGACACCGTGCTCGGCCTGGTGCAGTTCTCCCGGGCCAAGGGCAGCGAGCCGTTCACCGGCCGGGACCGGATGCTCGCCGAGGAACTCGCCGCCCGCGCCGCCATATTCATCGACAACGCCCGCCTCTACCGCCGCGAGCACGAACGCGCGCTGATCCTCCAGCGCAGCCTCCTCCCGCCGGACGACCCGGAGGCGGTCGGCCTGGACATCGCCTGCCGTTACCTGCCCGGCAGCATGGAGACGGAAGTCGGCGGCGACTGGTTCGACGTGATCGAACTGCCGGGCCACCGCACCGCGTTGGTGGTCGGCGACGTGATGGGCCGCGGGCTGCGGGCCGCCGTCGCGATGGGCGAACTGCGCACCGCGGTCCGCACGCTGGCCATGCTCGACCTCGAACCCGCCGAGGTGCTGGGCGCGTTGGACGAGGTGGTCGCCGGACTCGGCGCCCCGGCCCACGGAGGCACCCGCCGGGCCAAGGAGCGCGGCGACGCCGACCTCGCCGAGGTCTACCTGGCCACCTGCATCTACGTCGTCTACGACTCGGTGACCCGCCGCTGCACCATCGCCAACGCGGGCCACCTGCCGCCGGTGGTGGTCGAGCCCGGGGAGACACCGCTGCTGCTCGAAGTCCCCCGGGGCGTACCGCTGGGCGTCGGCGGCGAGCCGTTCGAGGAGACCGAGGTCGAACTGACCGACGGAGCGCTGCTCGCCCTCTACACCGACGGTCTGGTGGAGTCCCGCAGCCACCCGCTGGACGAGGGGCTCGACGCCTTCCGTGATTCGCTGGCCGGGCCCGCCAGACCGCTGGAGGACATCTGCGACCACGTCCTGGCCACCTTGGACACCGCGCACGGTGAGGACGACATCGCCCTGCTGATGGCCAGGATCGACGGGCTGCCGGCGGACAAGGTCGGCGACTGGACGCTGGAGCCGCAGCCCACCTCGGTGGCCAGGGCCCGCGAACTCGCCCACGACCAGCTGCTCGACTGGGGCCTGGACGATCTGGTGGACACCACGGAGCTGCTGGTCAGCGAGCTGGTCACCAATGCGCTGCGGCACGGCTACGGGGACATCCGGCTGCGGCTGCTGCTGGACCGGACGCTGGTGTGCGAGGTGTGGGACGGTGCGCTGCTGCAGCCGCGGCGGCGCCGGGCCCGGGAGACCGACGAGGGCGGGCGCGGCCTGCAGCTGGTGGCGATGCTCAGCCAGAGCTGGGGGAGCCGGCGGACGCACCGCGGGAAGACGGTGTGGTTCGAACTGGCGCTGCGCGGCGGGGCGTCGGGGGCCGAGCCGGCCGGGCCGTCGGTGGACGACCTGCTGAGCATGTACTGAGCGGCGGAGCCGCACGGACGCCGGGGACGACGAGCACGACGAGCACGCCGAGGACACAGATGCGGCGCGGGGCCTTGCGGGTGAGGCCCTTTTTCTACGCCCCGGGAGCGGGCCGGCGCCGCGGCGCTACGCCGCTCCGGTCTTCAGCCGGGCCAGCCGGGCGTCGATCTCGGCGGTGTCGGAGAGCGCGTCGAGCGACTCGAACTGGGCGTCGAGCGAGGACGCGGCCAGCTCCTGCCTGCCCGCCGCCCTGGCCTCCTCGCGCCGCACCTTGTCCTCGAACCGGCCCAGTTCACTGGTGGGGTCGAGGACGTCGACGCTCTTGATCGCGTCCAGCAGCTGGTTCTGCGCGTGCGCGGAACGCGACCGGGCCACCAGCTCGTCCCGTCGGCCCTGGAGCTGGTTCAGCTTCTCCTTCATCTGGTCCAGGCCGCTCCTGAGCTTGCCGACGACCTCGTTCTGCGCGGCGATGGCAGGCGCCGCGGTGGCGGCCTCCTGCTCGGACTGGAGCTGGCGGCCCAGCGCGATCCTGGCGAGGTTGTCGAAGCGGTCGGCCTCGGCGGCGCTGCCCGCGGTCCGCAGCTCGTCCGCCTTGCGGCTGGCGGCCCGCGCCTTGCCGCCCCACTCGGCGGCGGCGGCCACGTCCTCGGCATGGTCCTGCTCCATCAGCCGGAGGCTGCCGATGGTGCCCGCGACCGCCTCCTCGGCCTCGGCGATGTTGTCGGTGTAGTCGCGGATCAGCTGGTCGATCATCTTCTGCGGGTCCTCTGCCTGGTCGAGGAGCGCGTTGAGGTTCGCCCTGGCGAGCTGGGCGACCCGGCCGAGGATGGTCTGCTTGGTCATACGTGCTCCCTGTGCGCTTGAAGTGCCGTGCTGGTCAGGGCTGGTCAGGGCTGGTCAGGGCTGGTCAGGGCCGGTCAGGGCCGGTCAGGGCCGGTCTCGGCCGGTCGGGCTGGTCGCCGTGGGTCAGAAGCGCCCGCCGCCGCCCATCCGGCCACGGGTGCGTCCGCCGCCGAAACTGCCGGGGCCCGGGCCGC
This sequence comes from Streptomyces sp. NBC_01476, assembly GCF_036227265.1. Taxonomy (NCBI): domain Bacteria; kingdom Bacillati; phylum Actinomycetota; class Actinomycetes; order Kitasatosporales; family Streptomycetaceae; genus Streptomyces; species Streptomyces sp. NBC_01476. The sequence goes on from NZ_CP109446.1 coordinate 5,348,447, forward strand.
CGTAACCACTGCCGTAACCGCCGCCGTACCCCCGGCCACCGCCTCCGCCGCCGAGGATGCCGCCGAGCAGGATGCCGCCGAGGACCGCGCCGCCCATGCCGCCGCCCATGCCGCCGCCCCCGCGCCTGCCCACGCCGAACTCCCCGTAACCGCTGAGGTCCTGCTGGGCGGCGGCCTGCGCCTCGCGGGCCAGCCGGTCCGCCTCCCGGGCGTGCTCCAGCGCCGCAGGGGCGTCGCCCGGCGCGGTCGCCCCGGCCAGCTGCAACCGCCGTTCGGCCTCGGTGAGCCGGGTGCGGGCCTGGCTGCCGATCGCCCCCCGGTGGGTGGTGATCACATCCCGGGCGGCGGCCACCTCGCTGCCGGCGGCCAGCAGGGCCTGCGCCAGCAGCGCCTGGGCCCGCTCCTGCCCGTCCGCCCGCTCCCGGGCCCCGGCGAGCGACCGGTCGAGCCCGGAGTCCGCCTCTTCGACCCGCCGCAGTGCCGCGATCGGGTCGTACCGCCCGGCCGCCAGCTCCATGCGGACGTCGGCGAGTACGGCGTCGGCGCGGCCGATCCGGCCCCGCAGGTCGGCGTAGGCGGTGCCGTCGGCGGGGGCGGCTGCCGGGCCCTCCTCCCGGGTGGCGCCCTTCAGCAGGCCCCTGGCCTCGGCCAGGTCCGCGTCCGTCTCGGCCAGCGCCTCGCGCAACCTGGCGTCGGCCGCGTGGAGTTCCCGCTCACGGCGGGTGACGGAGTCGGCGAGGGTGGCGGCCTGGTCGAGGGCGCTCTCGGCGGCACGGACGTAGACGGCGGCGCGGCTGTGGTCGGTGCCGATGGCCGACTGCGCCTGGTCCAGGCTGGTACGGGCGAAGGCCAGGCGGTCGCGGGCCTCGGCGGGATAGCCGGTGACCGGGTCGAGGGCGGAGTCGGCGTACCGCTCGGCGAGCGGGCCGAGCGCGGCCTCGGCGGCGGCGATCCGGCCGGGCAGGGCGGTGGCGGTGGCCTCGGCCCGCGCCAGCACCTGGGGGGCGTTCGCCTCCATCGCGCGCAGCCGGTCGAACGCCTCGGACTCGGCGTCGAGCCGGCGGTTGGCCTGGGTGCAGCGGGAGAGGATCTCGTCGAGCATCTGGCGGCGGGTCTCGTCGTCCTCCGGGAAGGCGTCGTCGAGCTTCTGCCGGATCCGGAAGGCCGCGGTGAGCTCGCTCTGCGCGTACTCGACCGCCTCCCCGAAGGGTTTGGCGGCGTCGTCGCCGAACTGGGCGGCGGCGAAGCCCACGTCCTCCTGGCTGGTGCGGACCGCGTCGTCGGTGGCGACCAGCAGCTGCCGGGCCTGGCTGTCCAGCTCGGGCAGCGGGGTGAGCGGGGTGGGCTGCTTGGCCTTGGGCCGGGGGCCGACCCAGCCGGGGGCGCCGCCGGGCGCCGGGCGGTCCGGCAGCTGCTTGGCACGGCGGCGGCGCAGCAGGAAGCCGCCCGCGGCCACCAGGGCGGCGACCACGACCACCGGGACCCACAGGTCACCGCCGCCGTTGCTCGCCGCGGTGCTACTGCCACCGGGGTCGGCCACGCCCGGGGTGATCGCCGGCGGGCTGACCGGGCGGCCGGAGAGCACCGCGTCATAACCGCCGGCCGCGCCGGCCGCGGCGCCCGCCCAGTCATTCGACCGCAGCGCCGGCTCGATCACCGCGTCGCTCACCTCGTCGAGCTGGGCCTGGGTGAGGCCGGAGTCCTGGTCGGCGGAGACCGCGTACTGCCGGTCGTGGGTGGCGACCGCGAGCAGCAGGTCCTGCCGGCCGAGGCCGTTCTTCATAGCGGTGGCGTTCGCCCAGTCCTGCGGGCTGCGGCCGGAGAAACCGCCCACGTAGGCGACGAAGAGCTGGACGCGGTGGGCGGTGTAGAGCCGGTCGAGGGCGGATTCCACGGCGGGGGAGCGGTTGCCGAGCGCGCCGACCTTGTCGGTGATCTGGCCGCTGCGGTTCAGGCGGACCGGGTCGTCCGCGCGGGCCTCGCCGATCGGCACGGTGAGGAACATGCCCACGGCGCTGAGGGCCGCGAGCAGCGCTGGGACCACCCGACGTCTCTTGCGCACCTCGCCGCCCTTTCGCTCCGCCGCACCTCGTGGGGGGTTCTCCTCTCGGAGGCTAAGCGGGTGGGGCGGCCGGCGCGACCGGGGAGCCTCCGGCCGGTGGCCGGTCGCCCGCGCGGTTCCTCCACCGGACTTCGTCCGGGGGTACCCGCAGCGCCCCGCTGGGGTCCCTGAGCGGGGCGGTACGCCGGGCGGGCTCCTACGCGGGGCGGCGGCGGATCTTGCTGCCGAGCCAGACCAGCGGGTCGTACTTGCGGTCGACCGCGCGCTCCTTGAGGGGGATCAGCGCGTTGTCGGTGATCTTGATGTGTTCCGGGCAGACCTCGGTGCAGCACTTGGTGATGTTGCAGTAGCCGAGGCCGTGGTCCTCCTGTGCGGACGCGGAACGGGTGAGGCCGGTGCCGGCGGCGGCGTCGAGCGGGTGCATGTCGAGTTCGGCGATACGCATCAGGAAGCGCGGGCCGGCGAAGGAGGTCTTGTTCTCCTCGTGGTCACGGACGACATGGCAGGTGTCCTGGCACAGGAAGCACTCGATGCACTTGCGGAACTCCTGCGACCGCTCGACGTCCACCTGCCGCATGCGGTACTCGCCCGCCGCCAGCCCCTCCGGCGGTACGAAGGCGGGGATCTCCCGGGCCTTGGTGTAGTTGAAGGACACGTCGGTGACCAGGTCCCGGATCACCGGGAAGGTCCGCAGCGGGGTGACGGTCACCGGCTCCGCCGGCTCGAACACCGACATCCGGGTCATGCACATCAGCCGCGGCCGGCCGTTGACCTCCGCGCTGCACGACCCGCACTTGCCGGCCTTGCAGTTCCAGCGCACCGCCAGATCCGCCGCCTGGGTGGCCTGGATCCGGTGCACGATGTCCAGCACCACCTCGCCGTCGTTCACCTCGACGTCGTAGTCGCGCAGCTCACCGCCGTCCGCGTCGCCCCGCCACACCTTGAACCGCGCCGTGTACCCAGTCACCGGTCGAGCTCCTCGTCCGTCAGGTATTTGAGCAGCTCGTCCCGTTCGAAGAGGGCGAGCAGATCGGGCCGTATCGGGGGCATCGGGCGCCGGCGCAGGCCGATCGAAGCGTCCTCGACGCCGACCAGGGCGCCGGGCAGCGACCCCGGGTCCGGCGGGGCGGGTGCGGCCAGCTCGCAGACCAGGTTCACCTTGCGCCACACCCGGTCCATGTCCGGATGGTCGTCGCGGGTGTGGCCGCCGCGGCTCTCGGTGCGTTCCAGCGCGGCCCGTGCCACGCACTCGCTGACCAGCAGCATGTTCCGCAGGTCGATCGCCAGGTGCCAGCCCGGGTTGAACTGCCGGTGGCCCTCCACCCCGGCCCGCCGGGCCCGCTGCCGCAGCGCCGCCAGCCGCTCCAGCGCCTGCTCCATCTCCGGGCCGCGCCGGATGATGCCGACCAGGTCGTTCATCACCTGCTGCAGCTCCTGGTGCAGGGTGTACGGGTTCTCGGCCGGGCTGACGGTGCTGCCGCCGGCGCCGGTGCTGCCGGCGGGGTCCGCCGCGTCGGTGGTGTCGGTGGTGTCGCCGGCTCCGAACGGCCGCAGCGCCTCGGTGGCCGCCGCGTCGATCTGCTCCTGCGGTGCCACCGGCCGGGCGTCCGCGGCGCCGAGGCCGGCCGCGTACTCCGCCGCGAAGAGCCCGGCGCGCCGGCCGAAGACCAGCAGGTCCGAGAGCGAGTTGCCGCCGAGCCGGTTGGAGCCGTGCATGCCGCCGGCGACCTCGCCGGCCGCGAAGAGGCCGGGCACCGCGGTGGCCGCCGCGGTGTCGGGGTCCACATCGACCCCGCCCATCATGTAGTGGCAGGTCGGGCCGACCTCCATGGGTTCCGTGGTGATGTCGACGTCGGCCAGCTCCTTGAACTGGTGGTGCATCGACGGCAGCCGCCGTCTGATCTCCTCGGCGGGCAGCCGGCTGGAGACGTCCAGGAAGACCCCGCCGTGCGGGGTGCCGCGGCCCTCCTTGACCTCGGAGTTGATCGCGCGGGCCACCTCGTCGCGGGGCAGCAGTTCGGGCGGGCGGCGGTTGTGGTCGGGATCGCCGTACCAGCCGTCGGCCTCGGCCTCGTCCTGGGCGTACTTCTCCTTGAAGACGTCCGGGATGTAGCCGAACATGAACCGCTCGCCCTCGCTGTTGCGCAGCACCCCGCCGTCGCCGCGGACCGACTCGGTGACCAGGATGCCCTTCACCGACGGCGGCCAGACCATCCCGGTGGGGTGGAACTGGATGAACTCCATGTTGATCAGCGGCGCCCCGGCCAGCAGCGCCAGCGCGTGCCCGTCGCCGGTGTACTCCCAGGAGTTGGAGGTCACCTTGAAGGACTTGCCGATGCCGCCGGTGGCCAGCACCACCGCGGGCGCGTCGATCACGAAGAGCCGGCCGGACTCGCGTACGTAGCCGAAGACGCCCGCGACGCGGGGGCCTTCCTTGAGCACGCGGGTGACCGTGCACTCCTGGAAGACCTTCAGCCGGGCCTCGTAGTCGCCGGTCTCGGCGAAGTCCTCCTGCTGCAGGGAGACGATCTTCTGCTGGAGGGTGCGGATCAGTTCCAGACCGGTGCGGTCGCCGACGTGCGCGAGCCGCGGGTACTCATGGCCGCCGAAGTTGCGCTGCGAGATCTTCCCGTCGGGGGTGCGGTCGAACAGGGCGCCCCAGGTCTCCAGTTCCCAGACCCGGTCCGGCGCCTCCTTGGCGTGGAGTTCGGCCATCCGCCACTGGTTGAGGAACTTGCCGCCGCGCAGGGTGTCGCGGAAGTGCACCTGCCAGTTGTCCCCGGCGTTGACGTTGCCCATGCTGGCCGCGATGCCGCCCTCGGCCATCACCGTGTGGGCCTTGCCGAAGAGCGACTTGCAGATCACCGCGGTGCGCATGCCGCGCTCCCGGGCCTCGATCGCCGCCCGCAGCCCGGCACCGCCCGCGCCGACCACGACCACGTCGTACGCGTGCCGTTCCACATTCGTCATCTCAGAAGAACCTCGGATCGTCGAAGACGCCGCCGGCCACCAGGTACACATAGAAGTCCGCGACGGCGACGCTGATCAGCGAGGACCAGGCGAGCAGCATGTGGCGGGAGTTGAGCACGCCGACCCAGCCCCAGAGCCGGTAGCGCACCGGGTGGGCGGAGAAGTGCCGGAGCTTGCCGCCGACGATGTGCCGGCAGGAGTGGCAGGACAGGGTGTACGCCCAGATCAGCGCGATGTTCAGCACCAGGACCAGGGTGCCCAGGCCCGCGTGGCCCCAGGCGCCGTCGGCGTCGCGGAAGGCGAGCACGGTGTCGTAGGTGAGGATGCCGGCGACCGGCAGCGCCAGGTAGAAGAAGTACCGGTGGACGTTCTGCAGGATCAGCGGCAGCCGGGTCTCGCCGGTGTACTTCGCGTGCGGCTCGGCGACCGCGCAGGCCGGCGGTGACGCCCAGAACCCGCGGTAGTACGCCTTGCGGTAGTAGTAGCAGGTCAGCCGGAAGCCGAGCGGGAAGATCAGTACCAGCAGGGCGGGGGACAGGCCCCACCAGTCGCCGAACAGGTGCCAGTCGGCTCCGCCGTTCATGTCCGTGCAGTTGGCCGCCAGGCACGGCGAGTAGAACGGCGAGACGTAAGGGGCCGCGTAGTAGTGGGAGTTGGCGAAGGCCCGCCAGGTCGAGTAGGCGACGAAGGCGGCCAGACCGAGCGCGGTGACCAGGGGCGGCAGCCACCAGCGGTCGGTCCGCAGATGTGCGGCGGCGATCGCGGCGCGGCCGGGTGTGTGGACACCGCGGGCGTCCTTCGGGGCGGGCGGGGGCGGCGGCTGGGTGGCGGGCGTGGTTCCGGTGGCCAAAGGGGACTCCGAAGGAGCGGGGGAGGGGTGACACGGCTACGGCGGTGTACGGGGGCCGCGGGAGTCTGGGGATGCGGGGGTGCGGGGGTGCGGGGGTGCGGGGACACGGTCCCGGCGGGGTCCCGGCGGCGGGGCGCGAGGGGTACCTTCCCGGCGGCCGTGGTCAGGGCGCGTGCCGGTGGGGCGAGCCCAGCCCCTCCTCCTCGGCGTCCGCCCACAGCCCGCGGTCATAGGGGGCGTCCGGGACCGGCACCATGTCCACCGTGCGGCCGGCCGCACTGCCCGGGACCGATTCCCGCAGCAGCGTCAGGCTCTCCCGCAGGTGACCGGCGTCCGCGCGGACCCGGCGCATGTCCAGGCTGTTGCCCGCCTGCTCGTCCAGCCGGGCGACACAGCGCATCAGATCGTCGAGCCGGCGCTGAACAGAAGTCAGATCGTCGTGCAGGGACATGTCAGTGCCCTCACCGTCTGCCGCCGTGCGATGGGTGACGCGTGGTTGTGCGGTGGTGTCGCTGCCGCGCCTGCGAGTGTCGCGCGTCACACCATGTCTTGTGAAGACGGCTGCATGGATTCCCGCCGTCGGTGGTAAGGCGGCGGCGTTCTGGGCCGGACGAGTGGTGTGGAACGGCCCGGTCGGCGGGTCGGCCGCGCGGGAACCGGGTGGCGAGGTGCCATTTACCGGAAATTGCCCGAAAAGCGGCAGATAAGAGCAGCTGAATCATGTCCCCGGCGCATGGCGTACGAAGGCCGTACGGGCCGCCGCCGGGGCCGCGGAGGTGTCACACCCATGAACCGCAGCCCCATGAGCAGCAGCCCCCTGACCGGTGGCGCGCGACCGGCCTTCCCCGCCACGGCGCACCGGCGCCGTACGGTACGGATCGCCGTCGCGCTCACCGCCGGGGCCACGCTGACCTTGACCGCGTGCTCCTCCGGGGGCACCAAGGCGGCCGGTACCGCGGGGACCGACGTCGCGACCGTGTCCAGGGCGGGGGTCCGCGACGGCGGCACCCTGCGCTGGGCGGTGGACGCGATGCCGCGCACCCTCAACGCCTACCAGGCCGACGCGGACGCCGACACCGCGACGGTGGCCGGCGCCACCTTGCCGGTGATGTTCAAGCTCGACGGGCACGGCAACCCGAAGCCGGACGCCGACTTCGTCAGCAAGGCCGAGATCAGCGCGCAGGAACCGCGCCAGGTCGTCACCTACCACCTCAACCCGAAAGCGAAGTGGAGCGACGGCAAGGCGATCGGCGTGGCCGACTTCGTCGCCCAGTGGAAGGCGCTCGGCGGGAAGAACTCGGCCTACTGGACCTCGCGCAACGCCGGCTACGACCGGATCTCAGGGGTCCGGCAGGGCTCGGACGCGCACGAGGTGAAGGTCACCTTCGCCACTCCGTACGCGGACTGGAAGTCGCTCTTCAGCCCGCTCTACCCGACCGCCGTCACCGGCAGCGCGGACGCCTTCAACGACGGTGCCCGCACCTCGCTGCCGGTGGCCGCCGGGCCGTTCCGGCTGCAGGCGGTGGACACCGGCGCGAAGACGGTCACGCTGGTGCGCAACCCCTCCTGGTGGGGGCAGCCGGCCAAGCTCGACCGGATCGTGCTGACCGCGGTGCCGCGCAGCGACCGCCCGGCCCAGCTCGCGGCCGGCAAGCTGGACCTCGCCGAGATCGACCCGAGCGCGCTGAACACGGTCGTCAGGACCAAGGGCATCGCGGTGCGCAAGGCGCCCGACGCGGCGTACGCGCAGCTGGCGATCAACGGCAGCAGCGGGCCGCTGACCGACGAGCGGGTACGGCACGCGGTGGCCCGCGCGATCAACCGCAAGCAGATCGCCACCGCGGTGCTCAAGCCGCTCGGGCTGCCGGCGGTGCCGCTCGGCAACCATCTGGTGCTGCCCTCCCAGGACGGTTACGCCGACCACAGCTCGGCGCTCGGCAAGGCCGACGTCCAGCAGGCACAGGCACTGCTCTCCGACGCGGGCTGGAAGCGGTCGGCGGCCAAGACCGGCGAGAAGGCGGCAGGACCCGGGCGGACGGCGGCGTCCGGATCGCTCACCGTGGTCGAGCCGAGCCGGGTGCTGGCCAAGGCGGGCAAGCAGCTGACACTGCGGTTCGTGCTGCCGTCGGACTCGCCGACGCTGGACGACGTCGGCGGCCGGATCGCCCGGATGCTCTCCGGGATCGGGATCCGCACCGAGATCAGCAAGGTGAGCGACGCGAGCTACTTCCAGGACCACATCGCGTCCGGGGACTTCGACCTGGCGCTCTGGTCGTGGCCGGGCAGCGCGTACCCGGCCACCGACGACACCCCGATCTTCGCCAAGCCGGTGCCGGCGCCGGACGGATCGCTCACGGTGGCGCAGAACTACTCCCGGGTCGGCACCGACCAGATCGACCAGCTGCTTAACCGGGCCGGCAGCGAACTCGACGCCGGCGCCGCCCGTGACCTCACCGCGGAGGCGGACGCCCGCATCTGGGCCGCGGCCGGCTCCATCCCCCTCTACCAGCGTCCCCAGGTCGTGGGCCTGCGCACGTCCGTCGCCAACGCGGGCGCCTTCGGCTTCCAGACCCCCTCCTACGAGGACCTCGGCTTCCGCAAGTGACCGTGCGGACCTCCTGACCCCAGCGACGGCACGGGCCGCCGGGCAGCCGCCCGGCGGCCCGCGCTGCGTGAGGCGGTGGCGGAGCCCCGTACCATGGGTGTAGGCCGTGGCTTGACCTTGCCCGGCAGGCGAGCGCGTCGAATGAGGGGCGCGACGTCATCCACGATTCCGGGAGAAGCGCCCCAGCATGTCCACGCGCCACGACATTCGTAACGTCGCCATCGTCGCCCACGTCGACCACGGCAAGACGACCCTGGTCGACGCCATGCTGAAGCAGGCCGGCGCGTTCGCCGCGCACCAGCATCTGGACGACCGGATGATGGACTCCAACGACCTGGAGCGCGAGAAGGGCATCACCATTCTCGCGAAGAACACCGCCGTCAAGTACCACCCGAAGGACGGCGGCGACCCGGTCACCATCAACATCATCGACACCCCCGGCCACGCCGACTTCGGCGGTGAGGTCGAGCGGGGCCTGTCCATGGTGGACGCGGTGGTCCTGCTGGTGGACGCCTCCGAGGGTCCGCTGCCGCAGACCCGCTTCGTGCTGCGCAAGGCGCTGACCGCCCGGCTGCCGGTGATCTTGTGCATCAACAAGACCGACCGCCCCGACTCCCGGATCGACGAGGTCGTCAACGAGACGTACGACCTCTTCCTCGACCTGGACGCGGACGAGGACCAGATCGAGTTCCCGATCGTCTACGCCTGTGCCCGCGACGGTGTGGCCTCGCTCACCAAGCCCGCCGACGGCACCGTGCCGGCCGACAGCGACAGCCTGGAGCCGTTCTTCTCCACCATCCTGTCCACCGTCCCGGCCCCGACGTACAACGAGCAGGCCCCGCTCCAGGCGCACGTCACCAACCTGGACGCGGACAACTTCCTCGGCCGGATCGCGCTGCTGCGGGTCGAGGAAGGCCACCTGAAGAAGGGGCAGACCGTCGCCTGGATCAAGCGCGACGGCACCATCTCCAACGTCCGCATCACCGAGCTGATGATGACCGAGGCGCTGACCCGCAAGCCCGCCGAGACCGCAGGGCCCGGCGACATCTGCGCGGTGGCCGGTATCCCGGACATCATGATCGGCGAGACGCTGGCCGACCCGGAGAACCCGATCGCGCTGCCGCTGATCACGGTGGACGAGCCGGCCATCTCGATGACCATCGGCACCAACACCTCGCCGCTGGTCGGCAAGGGCGGCAAGGGCCACAAGGTCACCGCCCGGCTGGTCAAGGACCGCCTGGAGCGCGAGCTGGTCGGTAACGTCTCGCTGCGGGTGCTGCCGACCGAGCGCCCCGACACCTGGGAGGTCCAGGGCCGCGGTGAGCTGGCGCTGGCCATCTTGGTGGAGACGATGCGCCGGGAGGGCTTCGAGCTCACCGTCGGCAAGCCCGAGGTGGTCACCCGGGAGATCGACGGCAAGCTGCACGAGCCGATCGAGCGGCTGACCATCGACTCGCCCGAGGAGCACCTGGGTGCGATCACCCAGCTGATGGCGACCCGCAAGGGCCGTATGGAGACGATGACCAACCACGGGTCCGGCTGGATCCGGATGGAGTGGATCGTGCCGTCCCGCGGGCTGATCGGGTTCCGGACGGAGTTCTTGACCCAGACCCGCGGTACGGGGATCGCGCACTCGATCTTCGAGGGGCACGAGCCGTGGTTCGGCGAGCTGCGCACCCGTAACAACGGGTCGCTGGTCGCCGACCGGTCCGGTGTGGTGACGCCGTTCGCGATGACCAACCTGCAGGAGCGCGGGGTGCTCTTCGTCGAGCCGACCACCGAGGTGTACGAGGGCATGATCGTCGGGGAGAACTCCCGGTCCGACGACATGGACGTCAACATCACCAAGGAGAAGAAGCTCACGAACATGCGCTCGTCCAACGCGGATGTGACGGAGTCGATCGTGCCGCCGCGGAAGCTTTCGCTGGAGCAGTCGCTGGAGTTCTGCCGCGATGACGAGTGCATTGAGGTGACGCCGGAGACGGTGCGCATCCGCAAGGTTGTTCTTGACCAGAAGGAGCGGGGGCGCGCGGCTTCCCGCGCCAAGCACGCGTAACGCTCCGCGTCCACCAGCCCAACGGCACCCCCGCGCCCGGCGGCGCCCTGCCCGCCCCACCCGGGCGGCAGGGTGCCTCGGCGCCCGGCGGCGCCCTGCCCGCCCCACCCCGCCCCGGGGCGCCCTCCCGCTCCGCGGCACCCAGCCGGCTCCGCCGGGTGCCCTTGCGGGCGGACGGCATCTACAAGGGGCGCTGGGGGTACCCCCGGACGAAGTCTGGGGGAGGAACTGCGCGAGCAACCGGCCACCGGCCGGTGGTCCGGAAACGACAGCGACTGCCCCTTTGGGCCGGTGACGACGTTCAGCCGGTCGTGGGCTGGTCGCGCAGTTCCCCGCGCCCCTGGTAGGGCACCGTCCTGCGCGGTCGCGCCCCCGCGGCGGCAGCCGCACATGAAGGTGCAGCCCCGCGCCCTGAAAAACGAGGTACCGCTCGCCCGTGAGGGCACCCGCCCGGTAGGGCGCCGCTGCCCGCGAGGGCGACCACCCGTCCCCGTGCCGCCCGGTAGGGCGTCCGGATATCGGACAAGGGGGAAGGGTATGCGGTGTTGGGTATGTCACATCACCCCTTTTGAACCTGTCTACGTACGTTCCGGAATGTCCGGATTCCGACACCGCCCCGCACACCCGCTGTGACCGAAGTGAGACCTGAGCCGTTCGGACCAAGCCCAAAAGTGTCCGATAGTGGACGGAGTTGAGCTCGGGTCAATGGGTCACGCGCTGTCAAAGGGCGCCGACTCACGAGCATGGAAGGCCGCCTTCGCTGTCAGGGGTGTCAGCGTGCCACGGCCTTCCTTTCACGTATCGACAGTGACTCCTGAGGAGGCAACCCATGCGTGGTGCCAAGAGCGCCAAGTGGGTCATAGGGGCGGCAGTGGTCGCCCTGGCAGCAACCGCCTGCGGTTCCGGCGAATCGAGTGACGGCAAGTCCTCGGCCGGCGGCGGGAACGACGGCATTGTCCGCGCCTGGTGGGGCGAACCCCAGAACCCGCTGGAGCCGGCGAACACCAACGAGGTGCAGGGCGGCAAGGTCCTGGACATGATCTTCATGGACCTCAAGGAGTACGACCCGAAGACCGGCAAGGCCAACCTTGAGGCGGCCCAGTCGATCACCACGCCGGACCAGCAGAACTTCACCATCAAGCTGAAGCCGGGCCTGAAGTTCTCCGACGGCACGCCGGTCACCGCCAGCTCCTTCGTGGACGCCTGGAACTACGGCGCGCTGCTCACCAACGCCCAGCTGAACGCGTACTTCTTCGCCGACATCGACGGCTACGACGCCGTCCACCCGGCCGACGAGAAGTCGAAGCCGACCGCCAAGACCATGTCCGGTCTGAAGGTCGTCGACAACGAGACCTTCACGGTCAAGCTGAAGCAGAAGTTCTCCACCTGGCCGGACCGGCTCGGCTACAAGGCGTTCGCGCCGCTGCCGAAGTCGTTCTTCACCAACCACGCCGGCTACCTCGACAAGCCGGTCGGTGACGGCCCCTACATGGTGGCCTCGTACACCAAGGGCACCAGCATGAAGCTGGTCCCGAACCCGTACTACACCGGTCCGAGCAAGCCCAAGAACAAGGGCGTGCTGCTGAAGGTCTACACCGACAGCAACACCGCGTACGCCGACCTGCAGGCCGGCAACCTGGACGTGCTCGACGACATCCCGGCCGAGCAGCTCAGCCACGTGAAGTCGGACATGGACGGCCGCTACCTCAACCAGCCGGCCGGCATCGTGCAGACCATCTCCTTCCCGCTGAACCAGAAGGCGTGGAACAAGCCGGGCATGGAGAAGGTCCGCCTGGGCCTGTCGATGGCGATCGACCGCAAGACGATCACCGAGAAGATCTTCCAGGGCACCCGCACCCCGGCCAAGGACCTCACCTCCCCGGTGCTGGGCGCGGCCGGCGGTTACAGCGACTCCATCGCCGGCGAGTCGGTCACGTACGACCCGGCCAAGGCCAAGCAGCTGATCCAGCAGGGCGGCGGCATCCCCGGCGGTCACATGACCATCGGCTACAACGCCGACTCCGGCTCGCACAAGCAGTGGGTGGACGCGGTCTGCAACAGCATCAACAACGTGCTGGGCGACAACAAGGCCTGCGTCGGCGCCCCCACCGGCACCTTCGCGGACTTCCGCAACCAGATCACCAAGGGTGAGATGACCAACCCGTTCCGTTCGGGCTGGCAGATGGACTACCCGCTGATCGACGACTTCCTGACGCCGCTCTACGCGACCGACGGCAGCTCGAACGACTCGAAGTACAGCAACCCGAAGTTCGACGCGCTGATCAAGCAGGCGAACGCGGAGCCGGACACCGCCAAGGCGACCGCGCTGTACCAGCAGGCCGAGAAGCTGCTCTTCAACGACATGCCGGTCATCCCGCTGTGGTACCAGAACGGCGGCGCCGCCTGGTCCTCGCGGGTCTCCAACGTGACGGAGAACGCCTTCAGCTACCCCGTCTTCACCGACATCACGGTCAACAACTGACCCGAGTCGGCTGAGTGCCCGCCCTCCCACCGGAGGGCGGGCGCGCACAGGGGGGAACTGACAGCAACCGCTCGCGGTGCGGATGCCGGCCGGGGTCACACATCCCGGCCGGCGTCTGCCCGATCCCTGGAGGGCAGATGGGGCGCTACGTCGTACGACGACTGCTCCAGATGGTGCCGGTCTTCATCGGCACCACTTTTTTGATCTTCGTCATGGTCTACGCGCTCGGCGACCCGGTGGCCGCCATGTTCGGCGACAAGGCGCCCGATCCCGCCACGGCCGCCCAGCTCCGGCACCAGATGTATCTGGACCACTCGCTGCCGGCCCAGTACATCCACTACATGCGGCAGATCTTCACCGGGAACTTCGGCAAGGCGGCCACCGGCCAGCCGGTGACCGAACTGATGGGCATCGCCTTCCCGGTGACCTTCCGGCTGACCCTGGTCGCGTTCGCCATCGAGGCGGTCGTCGGGGTGGCGCTCGGTCTGCTGGCCGGCCTGCGCCGCGGCCGGATCGCCGACACCGGCGTGCTGGCGTTCACCTTGCTGGTGGTCTCCATCCCGACCTTCGTCACCGGCTACCTGCTGCAGTACTTCGTCGGCGTGAAGTGGCACATAGCCAACCCGTCGGTGGCCGAGGGCGCCCCGATCGGCGACCTGATCATGCCCGGCGTGGTGCTCGCCGGGGTGTCGCTCGCCTACGTGGCCCGGCTGACCCGTACCTCGGTCGCCGAGAACTCCCGCGCCGACTACGTCCGTACCGCCATCGCCAAGGGCCTGCCCAAGCGCCGGGTGGTCACCGTGCACCTGCTGCGCAACTCGCTGATACCCGTGGTGACCTTCCTCGGCACCGACATCGGCGGCCTGATGGCCGGCGCCGTCGTCACCGAGCGGATCTTCAATGTGCACGGTGTCGGCTACCAGCTCTACCAGGGCATCCTGCGCAACAACCCGCCGACCGTGGTCGGCTTCGTGACGATCCTGGTGATCGTCTTCCTCGCCGCCAACCTGCTCGTCGACCTGCTCTACGCGGTCCTGGACCCGAGGATCCGGTATGCCTGAGACCACCAACACCGCGGTCCTGGAGGACGGCACCCCCACCACCGCGGACGGCCTGCCCGTCCCCGGCGAGCAGCGCGACCGGCCCCGCAGCCTGTGGAACGACGCCTGGCACGACCTGAGCCGCAAGCCGATGTTCTACGTCTCCGGCCTGCTGATCCTCTTCCTGATCGTCATCTCGGTCTGGCCGGGCCTGATCGCCAGTGGCGACCCGCTCTCCTGCAACCTGGCGAACTCGCAGAACGGCCCCACCGGCGGCCACCCCTTCGGCTTCGACCAGCAGGGCTGCGACGTCTACACCCGGACCGTCTTCGGTGCCCGCGCGTCGGTGTCGGTCGGCATCTTCTCCACCGTGGGCGTCGCCGTCCTCGGCTCGGTCCTCGGCGGCCTGGCCGGCTACTTCGGCGGCTGGTGGGACGCGATCCTCTCCCGGATCAGCGACATCTTCTTCGGCATCCCGATCCTGCTCGGCGGCGTGGTCTTCCTCTCCGTCGTCAAGGGCGGCACGGTGACCACCGTCTCCACCTTCATGGTGCTGCTCGGCTGGCCGCAGATCGCCCGGATCGCCCGCGGCGCGGTGATCACCGCCAAGCAGCAGGACTATGTGCAGGCCGCCCGGGCACTGGGCGCCGGCCACTCCCGGATGCTGCTGCGGCACATCGCACCCAACGCGCTCGCCCCGATCATCGTGGTGGCGACCATCGCGCTGGGCACGTACATCTCGCTGGAGGCGACCTTGTCGTTCCTCGGCGTCGGTCTCAAGCCGCCGGCCGTCTCCTGGGGCATCGACATCTCCGCCGCCTCCGACCAGATCCGCAACGCCCCGCACATGCTGCTCTTCCCCGCCGGGGCGCTGAGCATCACCGTGCTGGCGTTCATCATGCTCGGCGACGCGGTACGCGACGCCCTCGACCCCAAGCTGCGCTAGGAGGCGTTCCGTTGACGGTCATCGATGAGACCGCGGGCGCCCAGGCGCCCGCCACCCGCACCGCTCCGCTGCTGGAGGTACGGGACCTGCATGTCGAGTTCCACACCCGGGACGGGGTGGCCCGCGCCGTCAACGGTGTGAACTACTCCGTCGGCGCCGGTGAGACGCTGGCGGTGCTCGGCGAGTCCGGCTCCGGCAAGTCGGTCACCGCCCAGGCGATCATGGGCATCCTCGACATGCCGCCGGGGAAGATCCCGCAGGGCGAGATCCTCTTCCACGGCCAGGACATGCTGAAGATGTCCCCCGAGCAGCGGCGGAAGATCCGCGGCCGGAAGATCGCCATGATCTTCCAGGACGCGCTCTCCTCGCTGAACCCGGTGCTCTCGGTCGGCTACCAGCTCGGCGAGATGTTCCGGGTCCACCAGGGCCTGTCCCGCAAGGCCGCCAAGGCCAAGGCGATCGAGCTGATGGACCGGGTACGGATCCCGGCCGCGCACGAGCGGGTCGGCGACTACCCGCACCAGTTCTCCGGCGGTATGCGCCAGCGCATCATGATCGCGATGGCGCTCGCCCTGGAGCCGGAGCTGATCATCGCCGACGAGCCGACCACCGCGCTCGATGTGACGGTGCAGGCCCAGGTGATGGACCTGCTCGCCGAACTCCAGCGCGAGTACAACATGGGCCTGATCCTGATCACCCACGACCTGGGCGTGGTCGCGGACGTCGCCGACAAGATCGCGGTGATGTACGCGGGCCGGATCGTGGAGAACGCCCCCGTGCACCAGATCTACAGCAAGCCCGCGCACCCGTACACCAAGGGTCTGCTCCAGTCGATCCCGCGGCTGGACCAGAAGGGCCAGGAGCTCTACGCGATCAAGGGCCTGCCGCCCAACCTGCTGCACGTCCCCTCGGGCTGCGCCTTCAACCCGCGCTGCCCGATGGCGCAGGACATCTGCCGTACCGAGGTGCCCGTCCTGCACACCGTGGGACCCGAGCGCGGCAGCGCCTGCCACTTCTGGAAGGAGACCCTCGGTGAATGAGCCCATCCTTCAGGTACGCAACCTGGTCAAGCACTTCCCGCTGAGCCAGGGCATCCTGTTCAAGAAGCAGATCGGCGCCGTGAAGGCGGTCGACGGCATCTCCTTCGACCTCTACCGGGGCGAGACGCTGGGCATCGTCGGCGAGTCCGGCTGCGGCAAGTCGACCGTCGCCAAGCTGCTGATGAACCTGGAGCAGGCCACCTCGGGCGAGGTGTTCTACAAGGGCCAGGACATCACCAAGCTCAGCGGCAAGGCGCTCAAGGCGGTCCGCCGCAACATCCAGATGGTCTTCCAGGACCCCTACACCTCCCTCAACCCGCGGATGACGGTCGGCGACATCATCGGGGAGCCGTTCGACATCCACCCGGAGGTGGCGCCCAAGGGCGACCGCAGGCAGCGGGTGCAGGAGCTGCTGGACGTGGTCGGGCTCAACCCCGAGTACATCAACCGGTACCCGCACCAGTTCTCCGGCGGCCAGCGGCAGCGCATCGGCATCGCCCGCGGCCTGGCGCTCAACCCGGAGATCATCATCTGCGACGAGCCGGTCTCCGCGCTGGACGTCTCGGTGCAGGCGCAGGTCATCAACCTGATGGAGAAGCTGCAGGACGAGTTCGGCCTGTCGT
This sequence comes from Streptomyces sp. NBC_01476, assembly GCF_036227265.1. Taxonomy (NCBI): domain Bacteria; kingdom Bacillati; phylum Actinomycetota; class Actinomycetes; order Kitasatosporales; family Streptomycetaceae; genus Streptomyces; species Streptomyces sp. NBC_01476. The sequence continues at coordinate 5,365,121 of NZ_CP109446.1, forward strand.
ACATCTTCATCGCGCACGACCTGTCGATCGTCCGGCACATCTCCGACCGGGTCGGTGTGATGTACCTGGGGCGGATGGCGGAGATCGGCTCCGACGAGGAGATCTACGAGCACCCGACCCACCCGTACACCCAGGCGCTGCTCTCCGCGGTGCCGGTGCCGGACCCCGAGGCGCGGGAGCACCGCGAGCGGATCATCCTCTCCGGGGACGTGCCCTCGCCTGCCAATCCGCCGTCGGGCTGCCGTTTCCGCACCCGCTGCTGGAAGGCGCAGGAGCGGTGTGCGCAGGAGACGCCGCTGCTGGCGGTCCCCGCGGTCTTCGCCGGGCAGGACACCCCGGCCGCGCACGAGTCGGCGTGCCACTTCGCCACCGAGAAGGATGTGGTGGGCGCGGTGGACGCGGCCTGATCCGCCGTCACCCCTGCTGGGCGCCCCGAGCCGTTCGCCACGGCCGGGGCGCCTTCGCGTACTCCCCCGCACGGGTGAACTCCTGACGCTGCGTGGGCCCCTGAGTGCGGCTTCGCCCGTATTGCTGTGTCATGGGGTGCGAAGTGTCATTTGTGACCCATGAGGAGGCACGCGATGCGCGGAGCCACGCGCGTGAAGTGGGCCGTCGGTGTGATGGCCGTCGCCCTGACGGCCGCTGCCTGCGGCGGCGGCAGTGACAACGGCGGCGGTGGTGGCAGCGGCAGCAGCAGCGGCGGCATCGTCCGCGCCTCCTGGGGCGACCCGCAGAACCCGCTGGAGCCGGCGAACACCAATGAGGTCCAGGGCGGCAAGGTCCTCGACATGATCTTCCGGGGTCTGAAGAAGTACGACCCGAAGACGGCCAAGGCCGAGAACATGATCGCGGACTCGATCACCAGCACCGACTCGCAGAACTTCGACATCAAGCTCAAGTCGGGCTGGACCTTCAGCAACGGCGAGCCGGTCAACGCCGACTCCTTCATCAACGCCTGGAACTACGACGCGCTGCTGAAGAACGCGCAGCTCAACGCCTCCTTCTTCAACTACATCGACGGTTACGAGCAGGTCCACCCGGACAACCCCGGCGCCAAGTCGACCGCCACCACGCTCTCCGGGCTGCAGAAGGTCTCCGACCTGGAGTTCAAGGTCCGGCTCAACCAGAAGTTCTCGCTGTGGCCGGACACCCTGGGCTACTCGGCCTTCTACCCGCTGCCGAAAGCGTTCTTCGACAACCACGCCGCCTGGCTGCGCAAGCCGATCGGCAACGGCCCGTACACCATCTCCTCCTACACCAAGGGCTCGCTGATGAGCCTGCGCAAGTGGGACGGCTACAAGGGACCCGACCCGGCCCAGAACAACGGCGTGGACCTGCGGGTGTACACCGACAACAACACCGCGTACACCGACCTGCAGGCCGGCAACATCGACCTGGTCGACGACATCCCGGCCGCGCAGCTGACGAACGTCAAGAGCGACCTCGGCAGCCGCTACATCAACGAGCCGGCCGGCATCATCCAGACCATCGCCTTCCCGCTGTACAACGCGCGCTGGTCGTCGGCGAACTCCGCGAAGGTCCGGCAGGGCCTGTCGATGGCGATCAACCGCAAGCAGATCACCGACCAGATCTTCCAGCAGACCCGCACCCCGGCCTCCGACTGGACCTCCCCGGTGCTCGGCACCGCGGGCGGCTTCAAGGAGGGGCTGTGCGGTGACGAGTGCACGTACAACCCGGCCAAGGCCAAGCAGATGATCCAGCAGGGCGGCGGGCTGCCGGGCGGCAGCATCACCATCGGCTACAACGCCGACACCGGCTCCCACAAGGAGTGGGTGGACGCGGTCTGCAACAGCATCAACAACGCGCTGGGCAACAACAAGGCGTGCGTCGGCGCCCCCACCGGCACCTTCGCCGACTTCCGGAACAAGATCACCAACAAGCAGTTGAACAACCCGTTCCGGTCCGGCTGGCAGATGGACTACCCGCTGATCCAGGACTTCCTGCAGCCGCTGTACTTCACCAACGCCTCGTCGAACGACTCGCACTACAGCAACGCCAACTTCGACAAGCTGGTGAACGAGGCCAACGCCGAGACCAACTCCTCCAACGCCGTCGGCAAGTTCCAGGACGCCGAACGGCAGCTGGTCACCGACATGCCGGCCATCCCGCTGTGGTACCAGAACGGCAGCGCCGGCTACTCCTCGAACCTCAGCAACGTCCTCCTCAACCCGTTCAGCGTCCCGGTCTACAACGAGATCAAGGTCAAGTGAGACCGGCCGGAGGCCGCACCGGGCACTGCCCGGTGCGGCCTCCGGCGGCTTTCCCCGAGGAGGCTCCATGGGACGCTATGTGATCCGGCGGCTGCTCCAGATGATCCCGGTCTTCATCGGCAGCACCTTCCTGATCTTCGTGATGGTCTACGCGCTCGGCGACCCGGTGGCCGCACTCTTCGGTGACCACGCGCCCGACCCGGCCACCGCCGCCCAGATCAGGCACGATCTCTACCTCGACCACTCGCTGCCGGCCCAGTACATCCACTACATGAAGAACATCTTCACCGGGAACTTCGGTGAGGCGTTCAGCGGCCAGTCCGTCACCTCGCTGATGGGCAGCGCGTTCCCGGTCACCATCCGGCTGACCATCGTGGCGATCCTCTTCGAGATCATCATCGGCATCATCCTCGGCGTGATCACCGGGATGAAGCGCGGCAAGCCGGTCGACACCGGGGTGCTGCTGCTCACCCTGGTCGTCATCTCGGTGCCGACCTTCGTCACCGGCTACGTGCTCCAGTACCTCTTCGGCGTCCAGCTCAAATGGGTCGCCTCGTCGGTCTCGCCCAGCGCCCCCTTCAACGAGCTGATCCTGCCCGGCCTGGTCCTCGCCCTGGTCTCGCTCGCCTACGTCACCCGGCTGACGCGTACCTCCATCGCCGAGAACACCCGGGCCGACTACGTCCGCACCGCCGTCGCCAAGGGCCTGCCACGCCGCCAGGTGATCGTCCGTCACCTGCTGCGCAACTCACTGATCCCGGTGGTGACCTTCATCGGCACCGACATCGGCGCCCTCATGGGCGGGGCCATCGTCACCGAGCGGATCTTCAACATCCACGGTGTCGGCTACCAGCTCTACCAGGGCATCCTGCGGAACAACGCACCGACCGTGGTCGGCTTCGTGACCATCCTGGTGCTGGTCTTCCTGGTGGCGAACCTGCTCGTCGACCTGCTCTACGCGGTCCTGGACCCGAGGATCCGGTATGCCTGAACCGAGCAACCCGTTCGAGCACGACCAGTCCGTCGCCCCCGGCGGCTTCGGCAGCGGCATGGACCTGGCCGCCGACGAGGCCGGGACGCTGGAGAAGAAGCCGGGGCACGGCGCCGGGGAGCCGACGGGCAAGCCGCGCAGCCTGTGGTCCGACGCCTGGCGGGACCTGCGGCGCAACCCGGTCTTCATCATCTCCGCGCTGATCATCCTCTTCCTGGTGGTCATCTCGATCTGGCCCGGCCTGATCGCCAGCGGCGACCCGCTCCAGGCCGACCTCTCCAAGTCCCAGGCGGGCTCGGAGCCCGGCCACCCCTTCGGCTTCGACCTGCAGGGCCGGGACGTCTACACCCGGGTGGTGTACGGCGCCCGTGCCTCGGTCGAGGTCGGCGTCTGCGCCACCGCGGGCGTGGTGCTGCTCGGCAGTGTGCTCGGCGGCCTGGCCGGCTTCTTCGGCGGCTGGTGGGACGCGATCCTCTCCCGGATCAGCGACGTCTTCTTCGGCATCCCGGTCATCCTCGGCGGCCTGGTCTTCCTCTCCGTGGTCACCAACAGCACGGTCTGGCCGGTGGTCGGCTTCATGATCCTGCTCGGCTGGCCGCAGATCGCCCGGATCGCCCGCGGCTCGGTGATCACCGCCCGGAACAACGACTACGTGCAGGCCGCGCGGGCGCTCGGCGCCGGCAACTCCCGGATGCTGCTGCGGCACATCACCCCGAACGCGGTCGCCCCGGTGATCGTCGTCGGCACCATCGCGCTCGGCACCTACATCGCCCTGGAAGCCACGCTCTCCTACCTGGGCGTCGGCCTCAAACCGCCCACCGTCTCCTGGGGGATCGACATCTCCGACGCCTCCAGCCAGATCCGCAACGCCCCGCACATGCTGCTGTGGCCGGCGGGCGCGCTGAGCGTCACCGTGCTGGCGTTCATCATGCTCGGCGACGCGGTACGCGACGCCCTCGACCCCAAGCTGCGCTGAGGAGCCCGCGATGGCCACGAGCCTGGAGATGAGCCCGGACCCCGCGGAGCCCGCCGCGTCCAAGGGCGGCCCGCTGCTCGACGTACGGGACCTGCACGTCGAATTCCGCACCCGGGAGGGCGTGGCCAAGGCCGTCAACGGCGTCAACTACGCGGTGGACGCCGGTGAGACGCTGGCGGTGCTCGGCGAGTCCGGCTCCGGCAAGTCGGTCACCGCCCAGGCGATCATGGGCATCCTCGACTCCCCGCCCGGCTTCATCACCGGCGGCGAGGTGGTCTTCCAGGGGCAGGACCTGCTGAAGCTCGGCAACGAGCCGCGCCGCAGGATCCGCGGTGCCCGGATGGCGATGGTCTTCCAGGACGCGCTCTCCTCGCTCAACCCGGTGCTGTCGGTCGGCGACCAGCTGGGCGAGATGTTCCGGGTGCACCGGGGCATGTCCCGCAAGGACGCCAGGGCCAAGGCGGTCGAACTGATGGAGCGGGTGCGCATCCCGGCCGCCGAGGAGCGGGTCAAGCAGTACCCGCACCAGTTCTCCGGCGGTATGCGGCAGCGGGTGATGATCGCGATGGCGATCGCGCTGGAACCCGAGCTGATCATCGCCGACGAGCCGACCACCGCGCTCGATGTGACGGTGCAGGCCCAGGTGATGGACCTGCTCGCGGAGCTGCAGCACGAGTTCAACATGGGCCTGATCCTGATCACCCACGACCTGGGGGTGGTGGCCGACGTCGCCGACAAGATCGCGGTGATGTACGCGGGCCGGATCGTGGAGAGTTCGCCGGTGCACGACATCTACCGGGCCCCGGCCCACCCGTACACCAAGGGCCTGCTGCGGTCGATCCCGCGGCTGGACCAGAAGGGCAGTGAGCTGTACGCGATCCAGGGTCTGCCGCCCAACCTGCTGCACATCCCGCCCGGCTGCGCCTTCCACCCGCGGTGCCCGATCGCGCGGGCCGTGTGCCGCACGGACATCCCGCCGCTGTACCGGGTGAGCGAGACCCGGGCGAGCGCCTGCCACTTCTGGAAGGAGACCCTCGATGACGACAGCCCCGCGGCCGACGGCACCTGAACCCGCCCCCACCAAGCCTGCCGGCCGGGAGCCGATCCTCCAGGTCCGCGGCCTGGTCAAGCACTTCCCGCTGACCCGGGGCATCCTGTTCAAGCGGCAGATCGGCGCGGTGAAGGCGGTCGACGGGGTCTCCTTCGACCTGTACGCGGGCGAGACGCTGGGCATCGTCGGTGAGTCGGGCTGCGGCAAGTCCACGGTGGCGCGGCTGCTGATGAACCTGGAGACAGCGACGGCCGGTGAGGTCATCTACAAGGGCCAGGACATCACCAAGCTCAGCGGCAAGGCGCTCAAGGCGGTCCGCCGCAACATCCAGATGGTCTTCCAGGACCCGTACACCTCGCTCAACCCGCGGATGACGGTGGGCGACATCATCGGGGAGCCGTACGAGATCCATCCGGAGGTGGCGCCCAAGGGCGACCGGCGGCGCCGGGTGGAGGAGCTGCTGGACGTGGTCGGGCTCAACCCCGAGTACATCAACCGGTATCCGCACCAGTTCTCCGGCGGTCAGCGGCAGCGCATCGGCATCGCCCGCGGGCTGGCGCTGCGGCCCGAGGTGATCGTCGCCGACGAGCCGGTCTCGGCGCTGGACGTCTCGGTGCAGGCGCAGGTCATCAACCTGATGGAGCGATTGCAGGACGAGTTCGACCTCTCCTACATGTTCATCGCGCACGACCTGTCGATCGTCCGGCACATCTCCGACCGGGTCGGCGTGATGTACCTCGGCAAGATCGTGGAGATCGGGCCGGACGAGGCGATCTACGAGCACCCGACCCACCCGTACACCCAGGCGCTGCTCTCCGCGGTGCCGGTGCCGAACCCGGACGCCCGTGAGCAGCGGGAACGCATCATCCTCACCGGGGACGTGCCCTCACCGGCCAACCCGCCGTCCGGCTGCCACTTCCGCACCCGCTGCTGGAAGGCGCAGGAGCGGTGCGCGGTGGAGGAGCCGCTGCTGGCGGTCCCGGAGTGGTTCAAGAAGGAGGGCGGGCCCGCCGCGCATCCGTCGGCGTGCCACTTCGCGGAGGAGAAGCAGATCGTCGAGCCGGAGGAGTGACCGGCCCGCTGACGGCCCGGTGACCGGCGGGCGCTGAGTCAGCCGCGCTGCCACCAGTGGCGTTTGCGGGACGGGGTGACGGCGTGGATGGCGCCGCGCAGGCGGTCGAAGGTGATCACGGTGCCGCCCTCGGGGGCTGCGGCCTCCGGCGAGTCCGCGGCACCGTCGGTGGGTGCCGGGTCCGCCGGGTTCGCGAGTTCCGCCGGGGCAGTGGGCAGGACCAGGCCGAGGCAGACCAGTTTGACCTGTTCGCCGTCCGGCATCGGCAGCGCGGCGAAGACGGGGGCGCCCTCGAAGCCGAGCGGGACCCGGCCGGTCCACCGGGCCGGGTCGTCCGGGGTGTCGCGGGTCACGGCGCCCTGGACCAGGAGCTGCGGGCGGTCCACGGCCTTCGAGCCCGGCTCCTGCACGACCTCGTGACCCAGCAGATACGCGGGCAGCGGGGCCGGGCCGAGCAGCGCGATGTCGTCCGGCTGGGCGGCCAGGCCCGAGGTGATCTCGTCGGTGGTCCAGCGCCAGTTGCCGCGCTCGGCGTGGATGTGCAGATCGGTGGTGGGCATCACCGCGACGCCCGAGGTGCCGAGCCGGGTCCACTTCTTGACGAAGGCGGGCATCACCAGCTCGTCGGCGGGCAGTTCCGGCTCCGCGAGGCCGTCCCGCAGCGTGAACTGGCCGATCTCGTACCGGGTACGGCGGTCGGCGGTGACGAGGTACTGCCGGACCACCTCGCGGTCGCCGGCGGATTCGACGAGGTCGTTGTACCAGAAGGCGGTCCCGAAACTGCGGTCCGCGCGGGCCGCCTGGAACGGCAGGGTGGCGCGGGCCGCCACGTTCCGCACGGCGTTCTCGATCATGCGCTCGGGAGTCTCAGCCACGTGTCGGACCTTATCGCTGTCCAGTGCGGTTGCCTGCACGCGGGCCCGCCCCTCCTGCCCCCGCCGCCAGTCCCCGGACCTTCCGCCGGTCCACGGCTTGTCGCGCAGTTCCTCGCGCCCCTTCGGGGCACCCCAAGGGCGCTGGGGGCACCCCCGGACGAAGTCTGGGGGAGGAACTGCGCGCTCAGGTTCCACCGGCGGGCGGTCCGGGAACCGGCCGACAGGGGCTGGGCGGGCGGTCCGCTCACCCCCGCGTCACCCCCTCCTCGTGTCCTTGCGGTAGAGCCAGGCCGCCGCCCCCGCGAAGAGCAGCAGGTAGACGACGAGGACGGTCACGTCCTTGGCGTGCGGCGCGTCGCCGAACTCGATCGACTGGCCGAGCGCCACATACGGCCGGCCCGGCAGATAACCCGCCAGATCCTGCAGCCACTGCGGGTACGTGGTGATCGGGATCCACAGGCCGCCCAGCAGGGCGAGGCCGAAGTAGAAGAGCATCGAGATCGGCCGGGCCACGTCCGCGGTGGCCACGTAACCGATCGCCACGCCCAGCGCGGCGAAGACCAGGCTGCCCGCCCAGGTGGCGAAGGCGATCCCCACCCACTGCCACGCGTCGAGCCGTACGCCCTTCACGGCCGCGCCCAGCACCAGTACGACCACGATGGACGGCAGGCTCACGGTGGCCGCCGAGGCGATCTTCGCCACGACGTAGCCGCGGCCGGGCAGTGCGGTCAGCCGCAGCTGCCGCACCCAGCCCTTCTCCCGCTCGCGGGCGATGCGTTCCGCGTTGCCCATCAGCACGGCGGTCAGCGCACCGAACGCGGCCATCCCGACCATGTAGTACGAGACGAACGTGACGTCCGAGCCGTCGAGCCTGGTGTTCTTGTCCGCGCCCGCGGTGATGACCACGAAGAGGAACGCCGGGTACAGCAGCGAGAAGAACATGAACTTGCGGTTCCGCAGGGTGCGGACGATCTCCAGCCGGATCAGCGTGTTCATCGGATCTCCGCCTCCTCGGCGGTCGCCGCGTCGGTGATGGCGAGGAACGCCTGCTCCAGGCCGAGCCCGGAGACCTCCAGATTCCGCGGGTAGAGGCCGAGCCCGTAGACCGCGTGCATCGTCGCGTCCGCGTCGTCGGAGCGGATCCGCACGGTGGAGCCGGTGAGGTCGAGGCCGACCAGGTGCGGCAGTGCGCGCAACGCGTCCTCGTCGATGGGTCCTTCGAGGTCGAAGGTGATCCGGCGGGCGCCGGCCCGCGCCTTGATCTCGGCGGCGGTGCCGTCGGCGATCAGCCGGCCGTGGTGCAGGACGAGGACACGGTCCGCGATGGCGTCCGCCTCCTCCAGGTAGTGGGTGGCGAAGAGTACGGTCCTGCCCTGCTCGACCTGGGTGCGCATGGTGGCCCAGAACGCCTGCCGGGCGCTGACGTCCATCCCGGTGGTCGGCTCGTCGAGCACGATCAGGTCGTTGGCGCCCGCCGTGGCGAGGGCGAACCGCACCCGCTGCTCCTGGCCGCCGGAGAGCTTGTTGACCTTGCGGTCTGCGATGTCGGTGATCTCGGCGGCGGCCAGCACCCGGTCCACCGGATACCGCTTCGGGTGCAGGTCGCAGGCGAGTGTGACGATCTCCTTGACGGTGACCTCTTCCATCAGGCCGCCGCTCTGCAGCATCGCGCCGACCCGTCCGGCGGCGATCGCCTGGGCCGGGGTGGACCCGAACACCCGCACCGCGCCGCTGTCGGCGTTCTTCAGCCCGAGCAGCAGGTCGAGCGCGGTGGACTTCCCGGCGCCGTTCGGCCCGAGCAGTGCCACCGTCTCGCCGGGATACAGGCTCAGGCTCAGCTCGGCCACCGCCCGTACGGCGCCGAAGCTCTTGTTCACATCGGAGAAGCTGACGACGGGCTCGCCCTGCCCCAGGGCTCCTCCGCCTTTCGTGGTGTTCACGGCTGCGGTTGCGGTCATGGCATCAGCTTCCCCCACCGCCCGGGCGCGCAGTCAGGGCCGGGGGTCGTGTCTTCGGCATGACAGATGTCCTGCGGCTGTCCTGCGGCGCGGGCGGGCGGGGGAACACGGCGGAGAGCGGGGGGAGCGGGGGCTACTGGACCACGCCCGGGATGGTGACCGCCTGGTCGGAGGTCTTGTCGAGGGCCGGGAGCAGGGCGGCGGCGACGTCCTGCGGGGTGATGGCGGTCTTGCTGCCGTCGGAGCGCTTGACCAGGACACCGTCGAAGGTGTTGCCGTAGAGGGTCTTGAGCGCCTTCAGGTCGATGTGCGGCTGGAGCTTGCCGGTGTCGTCCGGGACCATGGTGAGGATCTTGGGCAGCGAGACGGTCGGGCCGATGTTGATGGAGTGGGCCGCGCCCGCCTGGACCGTGGTCACGTGGGACATCGCGTGCTTGGCGAATCCGTTCTTCGCCGCGTCCAGTTCGGCCTGGGTCACCTTGGGCTGGACGGTGGTGACCGCGAGGTCGATCGCGGTGTCCCGGCCGGTCTCGGCGCGGGTGCGGTAGGCGGCGGCGACCTGGCCGGCGGCGTCGTCCACGTCGAAGGAACTGCCGGCGTGGCCCGGGACCGCGACCACCTTGTTGGGCTCGAAGCGGATCATGCCATCGGTCGCGGTGCTGTTCTTGCCCGCGATGCCCTTCAGGGCGGCCTTCAGCTTGTCCTCGTCGACCAGGATCACCGGGTCGGCGGTGCGGGTGCTGCCGAAGAGGGTGCCTATGACGGAGACCGGGTTGTAGTCGGCGTGCGCGACCTTGCGGACGGTGGCGTCCGTGTCGAAGGACAGGCCCGCCACCGACGGCTTGAGGGACTGGTTCTTGCCGTCGATGGTGAGGGTCAGCGGGGCGGTCGTCCGGTCGCCGAGCGCCTGGTCGAGGGACTTGCCGGCCTCGTCGGTGCTCTCGTTGCCGATGTCGACACCGAGCACGGTGGTGCCCTTGGGGACGTCACCGTGGTTCATCAGCAGCCCGGCGCCGTAGGCGAGCACGACGACCGCGCCGACCGCGACCCCGAGCAGGGCGACCTTGGAACGGCCCTTCTTCTGCGGCCGCGCGGCGGCGGCGGGCGCCGGCGCCGGGGTCTCGTCCGCGGGCTTCGGGGCCGGCGGCCGGGGGCCGGTGAAGGCCGGGCGCGGGGCGGGGGACTCGTGCGACGGCACCGGGGGGATGCCGCCGACCAGGGTGTCGGCTGCGGTGCGGTTCCCGGGCGGGATGCCGCCTGCGGTGGGCGGTACCGGCGGCCGGAAGGCTTCGGAGCGGGCCGGGGGCACCGGCATGGACCCGGTGGCCGGACCCGTGGTGGGCCCTGCGGGCGGCTGGTAGCCGGGGAAGGGCTCGTCGGTGGCGTTCCCCGGGCCCCGGCGGTTCTGCCGGTTCGCGGGGTCGCCGGGGCCGGCCTGGGACGCGGTGTCCGGCAGCGGGAAGGCCCCGGTGGCGGCGTCGTACGGCCGTCCGGCCGGCTCCCGGCCGACGAACGGCTCCGGGTCGCCCGGGAAGCCGGCGGTGGTCGGCCGGGGCACGCCGGGCGGGAAGTCCTCGGTGCCGGGGAAGGGCGCGAAGCCGCCGGGCGGGGTGTCGTGCGTGCCCCGCGCGCCGGGGTCGTCGCCGCGCGGCGGTACGGGGGTGGAGCCGGTGTCGTAGTCCGGGAAGGGGGTGCCGGCGCTGCGGCGCTCCCCGTACGGGTCGGGGTCGGGGACCCGGGGCGTGCCGAAGGCGTCCGCCCCGGAACCCGCGCCGTACGGAACACCGGCCCCGCCGCCGGGGAACCCGCCCCGGTCCGCACCGGGGGAGCCGACGCCGTCCGTGCCCGGGAAGCCACCCCGGTTTCCACCGGGGAATCCCGTGCCGTCCGTGCCGCCCGCGCCCGGGAAGCCGCCCAGGCCCGGGCCGCCGCCGGGACGGCCTGCGCCGCCCGGCCGTCCTGCGCCGGGGAATCCGGTGCCGTCCGTGCCGGGGAAACCGGTGTCGTCCGTGCGGCCGGGGGCCGGGAAGGCGGTGCCGTCCGTGCCGCCGAAGCCCGGGACGTCCGGGCCGTCGGTGCCGGCGGGGGTGTCCTGGTCGCCGGGGGAGGTGCCCACCGGCTTGCGCGGGGCGAACCAGTCGGAGGTCTTCTCCTTCTTCTCCGGCTCCGGCTCGGCGTCCGCGGGCCCGGCCGCGGCGGCGGCAGCAGCCGCCACCGCTTCGCGCTCCTCGGCGGCGGCAGCCGCCACCGCGTTCTCGTCCACCGGGGTCCGCACCACGACCGGCGGGATCGGCCGCGACCCGGGGATGTTGATCCGGATCCTGGTGGTCAGCGTCGTCTCGGTTCTGGGCTCGGCCGGCTGCTCGGAAGCGGCTCCGGTTTCGGCCGACTCCTCGGGCTCGGGAGCGCCGGGGCCCGGGGCCCCCGGGCGGGTCCGCTCCTGCGGGTGCAGCGAGGGGAACGGCCGGCTGCCGTACGGCGGGGTGCCCGACGGGTAGGCGGCACCGCCGCGCCCCTGGGGACCGGCGGACGAACTGTCGTTTTCACGGCTCAAAGCAGGCTCTCCCGGTTAGCTACGCCACCCGTATCGGCTCTCCGCGGGCGGCTCGCCGGCGCGCACCACCATACCGATCTGCGCGCAGCGGCATCCCTGGTCCGGCGGGAACGCTCGGCTTCACCCAACCATGACCCGGCCCCTGCTTGCCAAGTCAGGCGGTATTCGGGCCTGATGGGGGCAGTTGGGGCACCGTGGCGCAGATCACCGCCAGCATCGCGCCCCCGAGCAGGTAGATGTACGGTCCGACGCCGGCCGCGAACAGGAAGTCACCTTCCGGCCGGGACGTACTGAGCACCAGAACGCACACCAGCCACACCGCGGCGGGCACCACGGCCCCGACCCGGGTCCTGGTGAGCGTCACCCCGCCGTAGAAGAGCGCCGCGCACCCGGCGAGGCCCAGCAGCAGCCCGCCGGGGAACCAGCCGTCCTGGATCAGCGCACCGGCCGCGGCGACCAGGGCGCCGAAGACACCGAGCACGACATACGCGGCGATCCGCAGCCGCCGGGCGGCCATCACGCGGCGCCGCCGGCCGGCGGCTCGAAGAGGTCGTCGGCCCAGCGGCCTTCCGGCGCGGGCAGCGCCTCGCCGCGCACCTGCCGGTAGTACTCGGAGGCGAAGTACGGCTGCCCGAGGTCGTTGGAGAGCGCGAAGAACGGGCCGTCCACCGCGATCTGGCTGGCGTGCGCGCGCATCGCCGCGGTCTTGCGGTCCTCGTACCGGGTGCCGTCGATCGCGACCGTCACCTGGTCGTCGTCGACCACGCCCGGTACGTCGTCGACGGTCGCCACGCCGCCGAAGGGGAAGTCCTTGCCGGCCTCGGCGAGCCGCCGGAAGCCGGCTTCGAGCACCGAGCGGGGGGTGCAGATCTCGTAGACCCGGGCGATCCGGTGGCCCTGGTCGGCGGCGAGTTCGTAGCCGCGCAAGGCGACCCGGTGGGCCTGGATGTGGTCGGGGTGGCCGTAGCCGCCGTTGTCGTCATAGGTGACCAGGGCCTGCGGCCGGACGTCGAGGATGACCTCGGCGAGGTGGCCGGCCGCCTCGTCCAGGTCCGCCTGCCAGAAGCAGCCGGGGTCGTCGTTCTGCTCGACGCCCATCATCCCGGAGTCGCGGTAGCGCCCCGCGCCGCCCAGGAAGCGATGGTCCTTGACGCCCAACTCCGTCATGGCGTCCGCGAGTTCACCGATCCGGTAGTCGCCGAGGGTGTTGTCCCGGTCGGCTGCCAGATGGGCCAGCTCCGGCGGGATCACCTCGCCCTCCTCGCCGAGGGTGCAGGTGACGAGGGTGACGAGCGCCCCCTCGGCGGCGTACTTGGCCATCGTGACGCCGTTGTTGATCGTCTCGTCGTCCGGATGGGCGTGGACGAGCAGCAGCCGCCTGGCGGGTAGATCGGTCATGGGTGAAGCCTACGGCTGCCGCCGGGCGCGCTCAGAACTTGATGCCGCTGATCATGGTGGCGACGTTGTTGGTGAAGTCGCTGATGGTCGGGGCGATCGACGAGGCCGCCAGATAGAAGCCCAACAGCACGCAGGCGATGGCGTGCCCGGCCTTGAGCCCGGAACGTCGGATCAGCAGGATCACGACGATCAGCAGCAGCAGCACCGCCGAAATCGAGAGTGCCACAGCGGCTCACCTCCAGGTACGCAGGGTCATGTCAGTTGCCACTCGCTTATTACCCACCCACGGCTACGGATCATAACTTTCCGTGCCACCGCATATGTCGGAGCACGGAAGCACACGGGGGCGCATGACGATATCCAGCCACCGGCCGCCGGGACGGCACCCCGGGGCGCGTACTCCGGCGCTGGTCAGGTGGTGCGCGGCGGGTCGCGCCGCAAATCCGGGGGCGATTGTCGGAGCCACCCTCTAGGGTCCTGACCATGACCCAGCTCTCATTCCCCCGGCAGAGCGCCAGGACCCAGCGGTTCAGCCTCGGGGCGCCGCGCTCCTTCGCCGTCTCCGGGGACGGGGAGCGGGTGGCGTTCCTGCGGGCCAGGTCCGGGACCGAGCGGACCCAGCTGCTGTGGGTGCTCGATCTGGTGCCCGGCGGCGGCGAACGGGCCGTCGCGGACCCGGCGGAGCTGCTGGAGGGCGGCGCGGAGCGGCTGTCGGCGGCCGAGCGGGCCCGGCGCGAGCGCAGCCGGGAGAAGTCCGCCGGCGTGGTGGGTTACGCGGTGGACGCCGCCATGGAGACGGCCGCCTTCCCGCTCTCCGGGCGGCTGTTCGTCGCCGGGCTGCGGCCGGGCGCGGCCGGCCCGCGCGAACTGATCGTGCCGGGCCCTGTGGTGGACCCCCGGCCGTCACCGGACGGGCGCTGGGTGGCTTACACGTCGGGCGGCGCGCTGCGGGTGGTGGAGACGGGCGGTTCCGGTGACCGGGCGATCGCCGAGCCGGACGGCGACGAAGTGACGTGGGGGCTGGCGGAGTTCGTCGCGGCCGAGGAGATGGACCGCAGCCGCGGCTTCTGGTGGGCGCCGGACAGTACGGCGCTGCTGGCCGCCCGGGTGGACGAGTCCCCGGTGCGGCGGTGGTGGATCTCCGAGCCCGCGCACCCGGAGCGGACCCCGGTGCAGGTGGCCTATCCGGCGGCCGGCACGCCGAACGCGGAGGTGTCGCTTGCCCTGTTCGGGCTCGACGGCGCCCGCCGCGAAGTGCTCTGGGACCGCGAGCGGTATCCGTATCTCGCGGACGTGCACTGGTCGGCGGCCGGTCCGCCGCTGCTGCTGGTGCAGGCCAGGGACCAGCGCGAGCAGTGCTGTCTCGCGGTGGACACGGCGACCGGCGGCACCGTGCCGGTGGCGACCGAGGAAGATCGAATTTGGCTTGATCTTTTTCCTGGTTCCCCGGGCCGGAACACGGCAGGCGAGCTCGTCCGGATTACGGACGAGCCCACGGACGGCGGGGCGGCCCGCGTCCTGAAGGTGGGGGAGCGGACGCTGACCGGCGGGGAGCTGCACCTGCGGGCGGTGCTCGACGTCGGCCGCCAGGACGTCCTGGTGTCCGCGTCGGCTGGTGAGCGGGCGGCGGCGCCCGAGACCGGCGAAGTGCATGTCTACCGGGTGAGCGAGGAGGGCGTGGTCCGGGTGAGTGGGTCGCCCGGCGTCCACACCGCGGTGCGCTCCGGTGAGCTGACGGTGCTCACCTCGACCGCGCTCGACCGTCCCGGCCCGCGCACGGTGGTGCTCCGCGGCGGCGTCCAGGTCGCCGAGGTGGCCACCTTGACGCAGGTGCCCTCGGTGACCGCCCGCCCGCGGCTGCTGGAGGCCGGCGAGCGCCGGATCCCGGCCGCGGTGCTGCTGCCGGCCGGTTACGCGGAGGGCGACGGCCCGCTGCCGGTGCTGCTCGACCCGTACGGCGGCCCGCACGGCCAGCGGGTGTACGCGGCGCACAACGCGTTCGCGGAGTCGCAGTGGTTCGCCGACCAGGGGTTCGCGGTGATCGTGGCGGACGGCCGCGGCACCCCGGGCCGCTCGCCGGCCTGGGAGAAGTCGATCGCCGGTGACTTCGCCGGGGTGTCGGTGGCGGACCAGATCGACGCGCTGCACGCGCTGGCCGGCGCGTACCCGCTGGACCTCGGCCGGGTGGGTATCCGCGGCTGGTCGTACGGCGGGTATCTCGCCGCGCTCGCGGTGCTCCGCCGTCCGGACGTCTTCCACGCGGCCGTGGTCGGTGCGCCGGTGACCGATCTGCGGATGTACGACACCCACTACATGGAGCGTTACCTCGGCCACCCGGACGAGCGGCCGGAGGTGTACGCGCACAACTCGGTGGTCACCGAGGACGGCGGCATCCGGGACCTGGCCGAGCCGGCCCGGCCGATGATGGTCGTGCACGGCCTCGCCGATGACAACGTGGTGGTGGCGCACAGCCTGCGGCTCTCGTCCGCGCTGCTGGCGGCCGGCCGGCCGCACCAGATGCTGCCGCTGTCCGGTGTGACACACATGACACCGCAGGAGCAGGTGGCCGAGAATCTGCTGCTGCTCCAGGTGGACTTCCTCAAGCGTTCCTTGAGTTGAGCGACGCCGCCCTGACCGGGCGGCAAGTGAGCGGCAATATCCCGCCAGGACTCACTAACACCATCAGTCCCCTTCGGCCCCCCGGCCCCTTCCGCGCCGGGAAATACCCGTCGCCACCCTTCGTAACTCCGGTCATGGACCGGGAAATAGGGTCGAGGCATGTGCGGGGGCGGCCGGCCGGGACAGCGTGACGCGCCCCGGCCGGCCTACGGCACCCGCACGGCCGTACGTTGTTCAGACTGCTACGTCCGTATATCGGAGCTGCGACAGTTAAGTTGCCTGCATGTTAACGCGGTTCGTACCGACATATCCGAATTGCCCGATGTTTTGTAACGCTGTCAAGCACGTATGGAGGACGATCTGCAAAATCTTCGCTCAAGATGCCAAACAACAAGCTTTCTTCCCACCTTCCCCCCTTGACTGGAAGTTGATTCCATTGCGAAAGTCCGGTCAACCCGCGTCGCACTACACGCGCCGCATCGCACGCTCTCGGTCCCGGGGGATGTAAACCAATGACGAGTCCAAGCCAGGCCGCCGCGGAAACCGGCGACCTCACCCTCGAGCCCGAAGGCACCCCTGGAGCCCCGGATGGAAAGGGCCCGGATCTTGCCGGGCGCACGCCCCGGCAACTCGCCTGGATACGCTTCAAGCGGGACAAGACGGGCATAGTCTGCGCGGTGGTTGTCGCACTCTTCGTGCTGATAGCCATCGCGGCACCCCTGATCACCAAGCTGTACGGCAAGAACGCGTACGACCTGTACGGTCAGGACGACGGTCTGCTGAACAGCTACGGTCTGCCGATCGGTGCCAACGGCGGCATCAGCGGCGACCACTGGTTCGGTGTCGAACCCCAGCTGGGCCGCGATGTCTTCGCGCTCCTGATCTACGGCATCCGCACCTCGCTGCTGATCGCGCTCGCCGTGACGGTCATCTCGGTGGGCACCGGTGTGCTCTTCGGCCTGACCCAGGGGTATCTGAGCGGGAAGACCGACTACTTCATGGGCCGGTTCTCCGACTTCATGCTGTCCTTCCCCAGCCAGCTGTTCTTCATCGCCTTCTCCCCGGTCGCCATCTCGCTCTTCGTGGGCGTCGGTGACCAGGAGCCCTGGTGGGTACGCCCGGTCGTGCTGATCGGTGTGCAGTTCCTGCTCGGCTGGATGAGTATCGGCCGGCTCGTGCGCGCTCAGGTCCTGAGCCTGCGCGAGCGGGAGTTCGTCGAGGCCGCCCGGATCAGCGGGGCGTCCTCCTGGCGGATCATCCGCAAGGAGCTGCTGCCCAACATCTCCAGCACCATCCTTGTGCAGTCCACCCTGATGTTGCCGGTGTTCGTCACCGCGGAGGCGGGCCTGTCCTTCCTGGGCGTCGGTATCCTGCCGCCCACTCCGGACTGGGGCCTGATGTTCCAGACCGGCGCCACGTTCTACAAGAGCGACATCACCTTCATGTTCTTCCCCGGCATCGCGATGGTGATCTTCGTGGTCGCCTTCAACCTGCTCGGGGACTCGGTCCGGGACGCTCTCGACCCCAAGACCCTCCGCTAGTGCGCTAGTCCGATCAAGTTGTCCAGGTCGTCGGAACCGGCCCCAGCACTGCGGGCGCGGACCTCGGCATCGATGGCAGTTAAGTCACTGACAGGCAGGAATTCATGAGAAACAGCAGAGCACGCTTGGCCGCGGCCATCGTGGCGGCCGGCGCGCTGTCGCTCACCGCGGCGTGCAGCAGCGGCGGCGGTGGCGGCGACACGGGGTCCAAGGGTGGGAGTGCCGCTCCCACGAAGGCGCCGGTGCCGAACTACGGTCTGGGCACCGCGGCCGACTCGACCGGTCCCGCTCCCGCGGTCCCGGGCGCGGTCAAGGGCGGCACCGTGCAGGACCTGGACCAGGCAGGTTTCGACTACCTGGACCCGGCCCAGCAGTACGTCAGCGACCAGCTGTCGGTCTCCACCCTGTACTCCCGTACCCTCACCGGGTACAAGATCGACCCCTCCAGCGGGAAGACGATCCTGGTCGGCGACCTCGCCACCGACACCGGCAAGATGTCGGACGGCGGCAAGACCTGGACGTACACCCTGAAGGACGGGCTGAAGTACGACGACGGCACCGCCATCACGTCGAAGGACATCAAGTACAGCATCGAGCGGCTCTACGCCGACTTCGAGACCCAGGGCCCGCAGTACATCCAGTCCTGGCTGTACGGCCCCGACTACCGCAAGCTGTACAAGGGCCCGTACTCCGGCCAGGAGATCCCGGACAGCATCCTGGCGACGCCGGACGCGAAGACCATCGTCTTCCACTTCAAGGACGTCCACACGGACGCCCCGTACGCCATGGCCATGCCGGTGACCGCGCCGGTCGAGAAGTCCAAGGACGACAAGGCCGCGTACAACAACCACCCGGTCTCCTCCGGCCCGTACAAGATCGCCTCGTACAAGTCCGGCAAGTCGCTGGTCTTCGAGCGCAACCAGTACTGGGACCCGAAGACGGACCCGATCCGCAACGCGTACCCGGACTCGTGGAACTTCAACCTGGGTATCCAGCAGCCGGGTCTGACGCAGCGCATCATGGCGGGCGCCGGCACCGACAAGAACGCGATCGACCTGTCCGGTCTGGCCGACCCGTCGCAGATGAGCTCGCTGGTCAGCGACCCGCAGTACAAGTCGCGGACGGTCAACCAGTACCAGCCGTACGTCGAGACCCTCGACATCAACACCAAGCGCATCACCGACGTCCGGGTCCGCCAGGCCATCGCCTACGCGTTCCCGATGTCCCAGGTGCAGCAGGCGCTCGGCGGCGCGGCCCAGGGTGACCTCGGCACCACGCTGCTCAGCCCGACCATCGCCGGCTGGAAGGCGTTCGACCCGTTCGGCAAGCTCGCCAAGCCGACCGGTGACATCGACAAGGCCAAGGCGCTGCTCGCCGCGGCCGGCCAGCCGCACCCGAAGCTGGTCTACCCGTACGCGAACACCCCGAAGTGGCAGAACGCGTCGCTCACCATCGCCAACGCGCTGGAGAAGGCCGGCTTCCAGGTCGTCCGCAAGGCCATCGACCCGACCTCGTACTACACGGTCGTCGGCAAGGTGAACAACCAGTACGACATCTACCGCACCGGCTGGGGCGCGGACTGGCCGAACGCCTCGACCGTGGTCCCGCCGACCATGGACGGCCGTAACCTCGCCGACGGAACGAACAACTACTCGTTCCTGAACGACCCGCACATCAACTCCGAGATCGACCGCATCAAGGCCGAGACGGACATCACCAAGCAG
Organism: Streptomyces sp. NBC_01476; assembly: GCF_036227265.1. Classification (NCBI taxonomy): domain Bacteria; kingdom Bacillati; phylum Actinomycetota; class Actinomycetes; order Kitasatosporales; family Streptomycetaceae; genus Streptomyces; species Streptomyces sp. NBC_01476. The sequence continues at coordinate 5,384,111 of NZ_CP109446.1, forward strand.
TCCAACGACTGGCGGACGCTGTCGGAGTACTCGCTGCAGAAGGACACGGCGCAGGTGCCGTTCCTCTTCGACAAGTACTTCAACATCTACGGCTCCGGCCTGGGCGGCGTCACCTACAACTCGGTGGTCGGCACGATCAACGCCAACACCGTGTTCGTCAAGCAGTAGCCCCGCGACGGGCGGCCGGCCCCGGCTGAGAATCCTCAGCCGGGGCCGGCCGCCCGCGGATCGGACCGCGCGGCCGCCGCCCGCCGCCCCCACGGAAGAGCCCCTCGATGCTCCGTTTCCTCTCACGACGCGTACTTGGCGCGATCGTCATTCTTGTGCTCATCAGCCTGGTCACGTATCTCTTGTTCTTCGTGCTGCCCTCGGACCCGGCGCTGCTCGCCTGTGGCAAGAACTGCTCCAACAAGGACCTGGTCGCCGCGATCCACCACCGCATGGGGCTGGACCAACCGATCTACCAGCAGTACTGGAACTACATGAGCGGCATCTTCGCCGGCCGCCACATGCCCGACGGGCAGAACTGCCCCGCACCGTGCTTCGGCTTCTCCTTCGCCAACGACCAGCCGATCTGGCCGACCATCGCCGACCGCTACCCGACCACGCTGTCGCTGGCCATCGGCGGCTCCGCCGCGTTCCTGATCATCGGCGTCGGCCTGGGCATGCTCTCGGCCTGGCAGCAGGGCAAGACCTTCGACCGCGTCGCCAGCTCCATCTCGCTGGTCGGCAACTCGGTGCAGATCTACTTCATCGGCCCGCTGGCCATCGCCCTCTTCGCCGACAATCTCGGCTGGCTCAACCACGGACACGACCCGACGTGGTCCTCCGACCCCACCGGCTCGTTCTCCGGTCTGGTCCTGCCCTGCCTGGTCATGTCGGTGATCTTCTGGTCCAACTACAGCCGGCAGACCCGCTCCCTGATGGTCGAGCAGCTCGGTGAGGACCACATCCGCACCGCCCGCGCCAAGGGCATGGGCTCGAAGTACGTCTTCTACAGATACGCGCTGCGCGGCGCCGCCGCGTCGATCATCACGATCTTCGGTATCGACCTCGGGTCCGTCTTCGGCGGCGCGATCATCACCGAGGCCACCTTCGGCCTGCACGGGCTCGGCACGCTCGCCGTCAACGCGGTCTACACCGCGGACCTGCCACTGGAAATGGCGGTCATGCTCTTCAGCGCCAGCGCCATCGTGATCTTCAACATCGTCGTCGACTCCGCGTACGCCCTTATCGACCCGCGGATCCGGCTCGCCTGACGGCGGCGTCACCTCCCCCCGCCGCGACCAGCGCACCATCCCGTAGGAGAACCCGCCCGTGACCACTTTGACGAAGCCCGAGGCCGAACCGACGCCTCAGGGATCCGAGCACTTCCTCTCTGTGCGCGATCTGTACGTCCAGTTCGCCACCGAGGACGGCACCGTGAAGGCCGTCGACGGGCTCTCCTTCGACCTTGACCAGGGCAAGACCCTCGGCATCGTGGGCGAATCCGGCTCCGGGAAGTCCGTGACGAACCTGGCCATCCTCGGCCTGCACAACCCGCGCAACACCACCATCTCCGGTGAGATCGTCCTGGACGGCCAGGAGCTCACCGGCGCGTCCGAGCGGACGCTGGAGAAGCTGCGCGGCAAGAAGATGTCCATGGTCTTCCAGGACTCGCTGACCGCCCTGTCGCCGTACTACACCGTCGGCCGGCAGATCGCCGAGCCCTACATGAAGCACATGGGCGCCTCCAAGAAGGAAGCCCGCGCACGGGCGATCGAGATGCTGGCCCGGGTCGGCATCCCGCAGCCCAAGACCCGGGTGGACGACTACCCGCACCAGTTCTCCGGCGGTATGCGCCAGCGCGCGATGATCGCCATGGCCCTGGTCTGCGACCCGGCCCTGGTGATCGCCGACGAGCCGACCACCGCGCTGGACGTCACCGTGCAGGCCCAGATCCTGGACCTGCTCAAGGACCTCCAGCAGGAGAGCGGCACCTCGATCATCCTGATCACCCACGACCTCGGGGTGATCGCCAACACCGCCGACGATGTGGTGGTGATGTACGCGGGCCGCGCCGTGGAACGCGGCACCGTCCGCGACATCCTCAAGACGCCCGAGCACCCCTACGCCTGGGGCCTGCTGGGGTCCATACCCCGGCTGACCGCCTCGGTCGACGTCCCGCTGATGCCGATCCCCGGGTCGCCGCCCAGTCTGCTCAACCCGCCGTCCGGATGCCCCTTCCACACCCGGTGCGCGTTCACCGGCGAGGTGCCCGGTGACCGCTGCACCACCGAGCGGCCGCTGCTGCCGGCCGGGCGGGGCTCGGCGTGCCACCTCACGCCGGAGCAGAAGCAGACCATTTTCACAGAGCAGATCCAGCCGCGGCTGCGCTGACCACGAGTCGAGGGAATAGCAATGAGTGAACAGACCCTGGACAAGGTCCCGGCACCGCGTCCCGCCTCCGGCGAGACCCTGCTGGAGGTCAGCGGGCTGGAGAAGTACTTCCCGATCACCGGCGGCGCGCTCTTCCGGCGCCGGGTCGGCGACGTACGGGCCGTCGACGGCGTCGACTTCACCATCGGCGCCGGTGAGTCGCTGGGCATGGTCGGCGAGTCCGGCTGCGGGAAGTCCACCACCGGGCGGCTGGTGACCCGGCTGCTGGAGCCCACCGCCGGCAAGGTCAGCTACGCCGGGCAGGACATCAGCCACCTCAGCCGCCGCGAACTGGCGCCGATCAGGTCCGAGATCCAGATGATCTTCCAGGACCCGTACGCGTCGCTGAACCCGCGGCAGACGGTCGGCAGCATCATCTCCGCGCCGATGGAGATCAACAACGTCAACCCGGCCGGCGGCCGGGAGCGGCGGGTCCGGGAGCTGCTGGAGATCGTCGGCCTCAACCCCGAGCACTACAACCGCTTCCCGCACGAGTTCTCCGGCGGCCAGCGGCAGCGCATCGGCGTGGCCCGGGCACTGGCCCTGGACCCGAAGCTGATCGTGGCCGACGAGCCGGTCTCCGCGCTCGACGTGTCCATCCAGGCGCAGGTCGTCAACCTGCTGCAGAACGTGCAGAAGGAACTCGGGATCGCGTTCCTCTTCATCGCCCACGACCTGGCGATCGTCCGGCACTTCTCGCAGCGCATCGCGGTCATGTACCTGGGCAAGATCGTGGAGATCGGCGACCGGGACTCGATCTACAACGGCCCCCGCCACCCGTACACCCACGCGCTGCTCTCCGCGGCCCCCGAGGCCGACCCGGACGACGACGGCAGGGAGCGGATCCGGCTGGCCGGTGACGTCCCGTCGCCGATCAACCCGCCGTCCGGCTGCCGCTTCCGCACCCGCTGCTGGAAGGCGCAGGACAAGTGCGCGACGGAGGAGCCGCCGCTCGTGCAGATCAGCGGGAACGCGGACGGTCACCTGACCGCCTGCCACTTCCCGGAGGAGCCGACGATCGCGGCGCGGGACGAGGACATCGTCCTCGACCCGGCACTCGTCGCGATCGAGGAGGAGACTGACAAGACCCTTTGACCCGGGCTCAGTCCACCCTCCGCTCGGAAACGGCCCGTACCCGGGACACCCCAGAACCACCCCGGGTCCGGGCCGCTTCACGCGCCGGGCGGTACGTCCGTAGAGTGTGCCCGTTCGTGTGTTCGTGTGTTCGTGTGGTGGTGTGTTCGTGTTTTCAGAGGGGCTTGAGGGGGCGGCGGCGTGATCACCGAGCCGGAGCTGTCCGGAGCATCAGGTCCCGAGCGGCCGGTTGACCTCGTCAGTGACACCGCCGGGAGCGTTCCCGGCGGCGGGCGGCGGCGGCCGTGGTGGTGGGCGCTCGGCGGGGTCGTCGTCGCCTCCGCGGTGTGGGGCGCGGTGCTCCAGGGCACCGGGTACGGTCACACCGCCGCGCCTGACCTGCACGGATACCACATATCCGACGGTCTGTGCGCCGCGCAGAACCTGCAGCCGCTCACCGACGCCATCAGCACGGGGTACATCCCGGGGGACACGCCGGTGGTGGACAAGGGCGCGGCGCTCGACCACTTCAGCTGCGACGTGACGGCGTCGATGCCCAAGGGCGACGGCTGGAAGACGGTGTACGACGTCCGGGTGACCGTCGATCTGCACAAGAAGACCGATCCCCGGGCCGAGTTCGCCGACATCAGCCGGCTGCTGGTGCCGGCGGACGCGTTCCTGCCGTCCGACGACGTGATCTTCGTGACCGACCCGCACGAGAAGCGGGTGCCGGTGACGGGGATCGGTGACCGTGCGGTCGGCACGTCGGGTACGACCCGGCAGGCGCTCACCGTGCTGCACGGCGGGGCGGTCATCTCGCTCAACGTCAGGGCGGCGACGGTCTGGGGCGAGGTCGGTGACGCGCCCGGCACGAACGAGGGGACCACGGAGATCGGCCCCCAGCCGGACATCTCGGGCCTCACCGCGACGGTGACCCGGACGGTCCGCCACGTCATGCGCACGCTTTCCACCACCCCGTGACGGGGCGCCCGCGCTGCCGGTGGCCGAGCAGTTCATGATCTCTTAACCAACCGGGCGGTGGCGCAGGGCCGTTGGGAGTGGGCCGGGTGCCGCCGCGTCCGCCATGATGGCTCCGTGACGCCTACCGAGACCCCTCTGGGCCCCTGGGAGCCCGCGCCCCTGGCCGAGGTGGCCGCCCTCTTCGCGCCGCTCCGGGTGCCGTGGTGGATCGGTGGCGGCTACGCCATCGAGCTGGCCGTCGGTCACACCTTCCGCGCGCACGACGACATCGACGTGGTGCTGCTGCGGCGGGACCAGCTCGCCGTCCAGGACGTGCTGCGGGACTGGGAGTGGTGGGCGGCCGACCCGCCGGGCAGGCTGCGGCCGTGGCACGCCGGGGAGATCCTGCCGTTCGGCGTCCACGACGTGTGGTGCCGGCCCGGGTGGGACGAACCCTGGCGGATCCAGGTGATGTTCGACGAGGCCGAGGGCGAGGAGTGGGTCTCCCGGCGCAGTGCGGCGCTCCGCCGCCCGATCGCGCAGGTCGGCGCGGTCTCGCCGGGCGGCATCCCTTACCTGGCACCGGAGTTGCAGCTCTTCTACAAGGCGGCCCACCCGCGCCCCAAGGACGAGCACGACTTCGCGACGGTGCTTCCGTTCCTCACCCCCGCGCAGCGCCGGTGGCTGGCCGACGCGCTGACGCGGACGTACGGCCCCCACCCCTGGACCGCGCCGCTCCGGGCGTGAACGGGGGGCGGGGCGGCGGAGAGGCCAGGGGGAGGCGCGGGGGCGCGGAGGGGCGGCGGCCGGTGGTTCAGGCGCGGGCGAGCAGTTCGAGGGTGTCGATGACGCGGTTGGAGAAGCCCCACTCGTTGTCGTACCAGGCCACCACCTTGACGTGCTTGCCGTGGACGCGGGTGAGGGCGGCGTCGAAGATCGAGGACGCCGGCTGACCGGTGATGTCGCTGGAGACCAGGGGCTCGTCGGCGTAGTCGAGGATGCCCTTGAGGGGGCCGTCGGCGGCGGTCCGGTAGGCGGCGAGCACCTCGTCGAGGGTGACCTCGCGGGAGACCGTGGTGTTCAGCTCCACCAGGGAACCGACCGGGACCGGTACGCGGATCGAGTCGCCCGACAGCTTGCCGTCGAGGTTCGGCAGCACCAGGCCGATGGCCTTGGCGGCGCCGGTGGTGGTGGGCACGATGTTCACCCCGGCGGCGCGGGCACGGCGCAGGTCGCGGTGGGGGCCGTCCTGGAGGTTCTGCTCCTGGGTGTAGGCGTGCACCGTGGTCATGAAGCCGTGCTCGATGCCGGCCAGGTCGTCCAGTACGGACGCCAGCGGTGCCAGCGCGTTCGTGGTGCAGGAGGCGTTGGAGACGATCACGTGCTCGGCGGGGTCGTAGGCGTCGGTGTTCACGCCGTAGGCGAGCGTGACGTCGGCGCCCGCGGAGGGGGCGCTCACCAGTACGCGCTTGGCACCGGCCTTGAGGTGGGCGCGGGCGGCTTCCGCGGAGGTGAAGCGGCCGGTGGATTCGAGCACGATGTCGACGCCGAGTTCGGCCCACGGGAGGTGGGCGGGCTCGCGTTCGGCGAGCACCTTGATGCGGTGGCCGTCGACCACGAGGTCGGTGCCGTCGACCTCGACGGAGCGGCCGAGGCGGCCGACCGAGCTGTCGAACTTCAGCAGGTGCGCGAGGGTCTCGGGGGCGGTGAGGTCGTTGACGGCGACCACTTCGAGGTCGCTGTCGCGCTGCAGCAGGGCGCGGAGGGTGTTGCGTCCGATGCGGCCGAATCCGTTGATGGCGATGCGGGTCATGGCGATTCCTTTCGTCCGCCTCCATCGTCGGCAACCGCGCGGCGGACCGGCCATGGCCTGAACGACAGCATGCGCAAGGATCACGCCAGACCTCTGGCCATGGTCCGCAAGGATCTCGCCAATGGCCTGCGGCCTCGCCGAACCAGCCCGTACCCGTGCCGGCTTGCTGCCCGGACCCGTACCCGTGCCGGCTTGCTGCCCGGACCCGGCTCCGTACCGCCCGCTGCCCGGACCCCGCCCCGTACCGCCCGCTGCCCGGACCCGGCTGCCCGGCTCGGGCCTCCACCTCCCCCTGAGCCGAGCCGGGCCGGGCCGGCGGGGGTCAGGCGCTGAAGGTGTGGCGGTATTCCGTGGGGGAGGTGCCGAGGATGCGGTGGAAGTGGAGCCGCAGGTTCGCGCCCGTGCCGAGGCCGACCCGGACGGCGATCTGCTCCACGCCGAGGTCCGTGCGCTCCAGCAGTTCGCGCGCCAGGTCCACCCGGGCCCGGAGTACCCACTGCATCGGCGTGTAGCCGGTGTCCTCCGCGAACCGCCGCGAGAACGTACGCGCCGACACCCGCGCGTTGCGGGCGAGCGCTTCGAGAGTCAGCGGTTCTGCCAGGTGCGCCAGCGCCCACTCCCGGGTGCCCGCGAAGAGGTCGCCGAGCGGTTCCGGCACGCTCCTTGGGACGTACTGCGCCTGCCCGCCGCTGCGGTACGGCGCCGCCACCAGCCGCCGGGCCACGTGGTTGGAGAGCCCGACACCGTGGTCACGCCGTACCAGGTGCAGGCACAGGTCGATGCCGGACGCCGCCCCGGCCGAGGTGAGCACGTCACCCTCGTCCACGAAGAGCACGTTCTCGTCCACCCGCACCAGCGGATGCCGTTTCGCCAGGGACTTCGTGTAGTGCCAGTGGGTCGTCGCGCGCTTGCCGTCGAGCAGGCCGGTCGCCGCCAATGCGAACGCCCCCGTCGAGATGGCCGCCAGGCGGGTCCCCCGCTCGTGCGCGGCCGTCAGCGCGGCCACGACCGCGGGTGGTGGCTCGGTGGTCGCCGGCTCCCGGTAGCCGGGGATGAAGACGGTGTCGGCGTGCGCCAGGGCCTCCAGACCGTCGGCCACGTGGTACGACAGGCCGTCGCCGCCGGTCACCAGCCCGGGCGCGGCGCCGCACACCCGTACCTCGTACGGCATGCTCGGCCGGGCGGCGAACACCTGCGCCGGGATGCCGACGTCGAGCGGCTTCGCGCCTTCGAGTACGAGGACGGCGACATGGTGGTTCCCGCGACCCATCGGGCCTCCTCCAACTCTCCCGCGCGCCCGCCACCACACGGGGCACCGGACGCCGACCCGTCACCGAGCGGGGACACCCGCGCGCCCCCGTGACCTCGATGACACCTACCGCAAGCATCCTGCCACCGGTTTCAGCGGGGCACGTCCACGCGCCGGATGCCGATGACCGAGCGCAGCCGCAGCGCCTCCTCGGACGAGGGACCCGAGGAGCCGGGGCCGGCGGTACGGATCACCACCTGCTGGTCCCGGTCCCTGGTGTCGAGGCAGTCGCAGTTACGGTGACCGGGCCAACCAACCGGTGCCGGAGCGCCCTGCGGAGAGTCGGCTCGGCGCACACGTGGTGGGAGGCCCACACCCGGGCGAACTCCGCGCCCGCGGCCGGGAGTCCGGCAACTTCGCGGCCTCTCGTCCTTCGTGACCGGCACCGTCATCCGCGCCGCCCGCGCCTGAGCCGGTACGGCCGCGGTCGGCTGACGGCCGGTGCAAGCTCTGCGGCCGGAGTGTCCGCCGCACCGGAGTCGACCGCTGGTGGGCCAGGGTATGCGTGGGCCGGGACGGCCTTGCACCACGATCACTTGAGACACCCGCAATAAGCAACGGTGGCCCTTTTATCGCCGTTGCGACAGGACCATGCCGCTTGATAGCGACAGATACCTACCGCTCGGACTGACTGCCTACTCCACGATTTCTCTGATCAGGTCGGCCCACGGATACCTTCCTTCAATTTTCCCAATTGCAGACGGATCGATGGCCAGAATCTCCTTCCTGACGGCCAGATGAATCATCTCTCTCTTTTCGAAGTACACATTGACCTCGTTCTCGGTTGGTCTTGATGGGAGTTTCACCGAGTCCAGCACATTCCATATCGAATACCAGCGCCAAGCAAGTTCGCAGAGCTTCTCAACCGATGAAGCGAGGAACCGCGTATTTCGAATCTCATGATGCGGGTATTCTTTCCAGAACCAGTCCGGGTACGACCGGGAGAGGAGGGGGTCGAAGTCCACGGACAGCACACTGCCTCCCCCGACCTCCACGCCCGCTATTTTTTCGTTCGACAAAGCCCCACTGGGCGACCAGCTTCCCAGAATGTACAACTTTCCGGCATTAATTCCAAAATCCGCCGCATCCTGAGGCGTATCGATCGTCTTTGCATGTCGTGGGATGTCCAGGGAGAGGTTGAAGCTGGTGGGAAGACCCCATTCAACAAGGGCTCGTTGGCTGCTCGCAGGAATTTCCCAGTCGTAGACCCATGATTTTGCTGACGTTCGATCATCTTCATTGATCAGAGATTCAATCGGGGCGCGGAAAATCGCCGAAATCCTGCCTGCTTCTTCATTCACTTCGTCTCCCAGGGGTTTGACGCATGTCATCCCGCGCGCCCAGTTTAACGGCACAGCGCCTTTCTCGGCTCAGTGCTGTGGATTGGCCTCGATCTTTCGTGACGGTCCGTCGGTTTCTCCGGCGGGCCGTTTCGGTTGTTCGGGCTGGTGATGGTCAGGCGGGTGGCCCGGCTCTCACGTCGGGTGGGCGCCGGGTTCCACGGCTCCGGTGGGGCGGTGCTGTTCCCAGGGACAGGAATGCTCCGGGGTCCGGACGCGCTCGCGGACTTCAGGCCGTGCGGCCCGTATCGGGTTGAGCGCCTCGGGTCCGGACGCGGTGAGGGGTGGGCTGGTGGTGGTGCCGCTTCGGGAAGGTCTCAGGCCCGGTTCACGGAGTGGGTGGCGCCGTAGGCGCGGACGAAGGCACGGGCGCCGTCGATCATCGTGGTCCGGAGTCGTTCCTGGTCCACGGCGAGCGGGTTCGGCTGCTCGTTGAAGGCCAGGAGCACCGTGAGGGCAAAGAAATGGTCCGTCGCGCGCCGCGGGTCCTCCGCGTCGAGGAGCCCGAGCTCGGTGAAGTGCTCGATGCGTTCGGCGATGGCGTTCTCGACCGTCGCGGTCTCCACGTCGTCGTCCGCGGTCGGGTCTTGCCAGCGTCGCTGCGCGACCAGTGCCCAGACGGCGGCGTATTCGACGGAACCGACAAGCCCGACGCCGAAGTCGATGGCGGTCGACGTCAGCGCCTCCTCCAGGTGAGCCGTGGTGGCGATGCCGGCGTCATCGCCGAGATGCGCGCCGATCACCTTGCGGGCGAAGGCGTCCAGCGACTCCGTCGCATCGGCGATGATCGCGCGGAACAGCCGCTGCTTGTCGCCGAAGTAGCTGTAGACGGTGGCCTTGGAGACCTGGGCCTTGGCGGCGACCGCGTCCATGCTCACCCGGTCCACGCCGTGGCTGACGAACAGGTCGCGCGCCGCCTCAATGACGGCCCGGCGCTTCGCGGCGGATCCCTCGCTCAGAAGGTGAACCGGCTTGGGCTCATTCATCCCGCCACCCTACACGCGCCAGACTGAACCGTTCAGTCTTGGCGATTTGAACTAGACGGTTTAGTCTGAATCCATGACGACGACCCAACAGGCCCCTGCGGACGCCCGCGTGCCGCAGCGGCGGCTGAACCTCATCGGCGTGGTCCTGGTCCTCGGGATCTTCACGACCCTGCTGGACACCACGATCGTGAACATCGCGATCGACCACCTGCACACCACCTTCGACGCCTCGGTCGCCAGGACCCAGTGGGTGGCCACCGCCTACCTGCTGCTCTACGTGGCGGTGATCCCTGTCAGCGGATGGGCCTCGGAGCGATTCGGGGCACGCAACGTCTGGGCCTTCTCCGTCGCGGTCTTCCTCTTCGGCTCGGTCCTGTGCGGCCTGGCGACCTCGCTGCCGATGCTGATCGCCTTCCGTGCGCTGCAGGGCATCGGAGGGGGCATGGTGATCCCGCTGTCCTTCTCGATCCTCACCCGCGCCGCCGGCCCCGAGCGGATCGGCAAGGCCATGGTCGCGATCGCGCTCCCGGCTCAGCTGGCCCCGGTCCTGGGTTCGGTGCTCGGCGGACTCATCCTCCAGTACTGGTCCTGGCACTGGATGTTTCTCATCAACGTCCCGGTCTGCGTCGCGGCCCTCGCCCTCGTCCGGTTCCTTCCCACGATCCCCGGCCGGCCCGGCGACCGGCTGGACGTACTCGGCTTCGTGCTGCTGACCCCCGGCGTCATCGCATTGGCCTACGGCATCTCCGAGGCCACCGGCAGCAACGGCTTCGCCGCCGTGTCCGCTTGGCTGCCCCTGCTGATCGGTGCCGTGCTCATCGCCGCGTTCATCCGGCATGCGCTGGCCTCGCGGGGCAAGCCACTCATCGACGTGCGCCTGTTCGCGCGACGCAGCTTCGGTCTCAGCAGCGTCATCACCTTCATGGCCGGGTTCTCCACCTACGCCCTGACCCTGCTGCTGCCGCTGTTCTACCAGCAGCTACGCGGCGAAAGCGTGCTGGCCACCGGCCTTTTGCTGATACCCCAGGGTGTCGGCACGACGATCTTCTTCCTTCTCGCCCGCCCCGTCGCCGCCAGGCTCGACGGACGCGTCGTCGTCGCCGGCGGCGTCGCGCTGACCATGGTCGGCACCCTGCCCTTCGCCTTCGCGGACCTCCACGGAGGCGAGGTCCTGCTGCTGGCCGGCCAGCTCCTGCAGGGCATCGGATTCGGCGCCGCCATGTTCCCGGTCATGACCCTCGCCTTCGGCAGCCTCAGCCACGACGAGGCCCCAACTGGCAGCGCGGCCTTCAGCGTCGTCCAGCGCGTGGGAGCACCCTTCGGCGTCGCCGTCATCGCCGTGATCCTGCAGAACCACCTGAACACCGCCCACACCCCCGGCCAAGCGCTTTCCGGGTTCGCCGGCACGTTCTGGTGGACGTTCGGCCTGAGCGTCATCCCGCTCGCCCTCGCCTTCCTCATTCCCAAGAAGCGCCACGAGATACGCGCGGAGGATCCGGAAGACGCGGAGGACGCCGAAGTCACCCTGCTCGACGCGGAGAAGCTCGGCCCCGCCGCCGAATGACACCGCCACTCGCCCGCGCGCCCCAGCCCGCGCGCCCCAGCCCGCACGCCCCGGCCCGCCCGGCAGCGGACCGCCCGAGCCGCCGCAAGGAGAACCCTCGTGCCCAAAGCACCCGCGCTGGTCGGCAAGCTCGCCGAGACCCTCATGGGCCGCCGAGCGCGCCTGCTCGCCACCGAGCGGATCGGACCCGACTTCCTCCACCTCGAATTCCGCGCCGACCCGCCCCCCGGAGGTTGGCGACCCGGCCACGAAGTACAAGTCCGCACCACCCGCACCGAAGGACGCCGCTACACCGTCCGCGAAGTCGACGGCCCCGAGCGCATCACCGTCCTCGCCGTCCTCCACGGCGACGCACCCGGTACGCGATGGCTGCGGGACCTGCACCCAGGCGCGGAGACCACGCTTCTCGCGGGACGCCACGTGCCCCTGAAGCTGACCGGCACTCGTCAGCTGTTCATCGGAGACGGCTCCGCACTCGGCACGCTCGACGCCTGTGCCACCGCCAACCCGCACCCGCCGACCGTGGTGATCGAGGCCCCGCCGGCATCGGTCGCCCAGCTGCGCCGTCGATGGCCCCGCTACGTCTTCCTCCCCGCTCTCCCGGGTGAGCCCGGGGCCACCACCCACAGCTGGCTCGAAGAGACGATCCGTCGCGGAGACCTGGCCGCCATCGACGGCGCGCTCCTCCTCGGACACGCCCAGTCCATCCAACGCCAGCGGCAGATGCTCATCGGCGCGGACGTCGTCGGCAGACACGCGATCACCACCAGGCCTTATTGGGCAACAGGAAAGACCGGCCTCTAGAGCGTGGTGGGCGCGGCGCCGCCCGACAGAACACGAACCATCGGTCCGATCGGTTCCATCCCACCGGAGCCACGCAATGCGTGTCAGACTCACCAGACCCGGCACCATGGCCCAAGCCACCGCCGGCCACCTCCCGACCCTCCAGAGGTTCGCCGGCGAGGTCGTCCCGGCACTACGGGAGGCCGGCGGCCGTGGAGCGGGGGCCACAGAAGGACTGGAGAGAGCCCATGACCCTGCTCGACCACGTCGTCCTGCAAGTCGACGACCTGAACGCCGTCGGCGACTGGTACGACCAGGTCGTCGGCCTGGCCGGGGGTGCGCGGACCTTCGACACGCCGACCCTGATCGGGTACGCCCTGTCCGGGCAGCCAACGCAGCTGTTCTTCTCCCTGGCGACCGACCCCGGTGGTCGCCAGACCCACCTTGCGCTCAGGGTCGAGGACGAGGCGACCGTCCGACGTGTCCACGAGTTCGCCACCGCACGCGGCGGCGAGATCCTCCACGAGCCCCGGCTGTGGCCGGAGTACGCGCCGGACTACTACGCGGTGTTCATCCGCGACCCCGCCGGAAACAACCTCGAATTCAAATGCCAGGCCTCAACGGCACGGCCTGCTGACGCTTCCTGAAAACCGACCCCGCCCTCCGACCCGCCGGCGGCTCAGGGCGAACGGCTCGGGGCGAACGGGGCGGTGCGTTACGGGTGCAGGGTGAGTTTGCCGAAGACGGGGGTTGATTCGAGGCGCTCGTGGGCGCGGTGCGCTTCGGCGAGGGGGATCTGTTCGTCGATGACCGCCTGGAGGTCGCCTCGGGCGGCCTGGCCGAAGAGTTCGGCCGCTGCCGCGCCGACCGTGTCAGCGTCGAAGGAGTTGAGGCTGAAGGCGAAGAGGGTCGGCGAGTGGTGGTAGATGGTCATGAGGGCGGCGAAGGCGTCCGGCGTCGGGACACCTCCGGCAGCCCCGAGGAGCAGGTAGCGGCCGTTGGGCCGCAGCATCTCGATGTGGCGGCCGAGATCCGCCCCGGCGACCGGGTCGACGATGACGTCGTAGGTGTCCGCGCTGCCGTCCTGGCCTGTCGTACGGTCCTGGACATGCGCGACGCCGAGCCCCCGGAGACGATCGCCACGCTCGGGTGACGAGGTGATCGCCGTCACGTCGCCCCCGGACAAGGCGGCCAGTTGCGCGGCCATCACTCCGATACCTCCGCCGGCGCCTCTGACCAGCACCCGTTCGCCTTTTCTGACCCTCGCCCTCTCCAGGCCCAAGCTCGCGACCAGCGCGTTCACGCCGAGCGCGACCGCGTCCGCGGCGCTGACGCCCTCCGGCAGGCGCACGACATCGCGGGTGTCGGCGACGACCGATTCCGCGTAGGCACCCGTCTTCGTCAGCGCGAAGACCCGCCGACCGACCCAGTGTTCATCGACTCCCTCACCGACAGCGGCGACGGTGCCTGCCGCCTCCACGCCGGGGATGAAGCCGGGCTCGGAGAGCGGCTGGTAGTCACCCTTACGGGCCATGACGTCGACATAGCCGACCCCCGCGGCCTCCACCCGGATCAGAACCTGGCCCGGCCCGGGCCGGGGCTCGGCCCGGTCGACGACCCGCAGCACGCGGGAGTCCCCGAACGACGGCACGATGACAGCCTTCATAGCCATGCCCCTTTGCAAAATCTGTCACTGAGTGGCACAAGCCTATCAGAGGCAGATTTTCTGATAGAGTGGCGATATGTCCACAGCCCCCGCGAAGCCGGCCGCCCAACCTCCTGCCTCGCTGCGGGAACGGAAAAAGCAGCGGACCCAGGACGCTCTCGTCGACGCCGCCCTGCGGCTCTTCCAGGAGCGCGGCTTCGCCGAGACGACGCTGGACGAGGTCTGCGCCGAGGTCGAGGTTTCCAAGCGGACGTTCTTCCGCTACTTCGCAAGCAAGGAGGACGTCGTCCTTGCCCCGAGCAACGAGCTGTGGCTGACGTACCAGCGCGAGGTCGAATCCGTCACACCCACCGGCAACCCCGTCTTCGGGACCCTGCAGGAGGCTCTGCTCACCGCGCTCGAAAAGGTGGCAACGCCACGCTGGGCGGAACGAGCTGTCGCCGCCCGGCGACTCGCCGAGACCTCGCCCTCGATCACCGCACACAGCCTCAGCTTCTGCGACCGCGTCAGCAACGAAACCTGGCGGACTGTCTGCACGCGGCTCGACCTGACCGATCCGGAAGACCTGCGCCCACGGCTGGCCCAGGATCTCCTCGTCGCCGCGTTTCACTCCGCCATGGAGCGGTGGGCGAAGCAGCCCGGACCGAAAACCCTCCCCGGCCTGCGCTCCCGGCTGCGGGACACGCTCACCGCGGCAGCACAGGCCACCACCTACACCGGTGCCCCCGCGCTCGACGACGGCCAGGGGTGATCCCGCGCCGGCCTCCGGATCCGGAGGCCGGACCGTGGGCTTTCTTCCTGTCCTATCCGCAGGCCGTGAGGGTCTCGGTACGGAGGGCGGTGAGGAAGGAGTGCCAGGCGGGGGTGGGGAAGAGGAGGGCGGGGCCGGCGGGGTCCTTGGAGTCGCGGACCGGGACGAGGCCGGGGAAGCCGGGGGCGATCTCGACGCAGTTGCCGCCGTTGTTATCGCTGTAGGAGGACTTGAGCCAGTGGGCGTGAGTCAGGTCGGGGGCCATGAGACGAGTGTGGCCCCGCGACTCGCCGGGAGTCACGGGGCCATCACGCCAAGTGCGCTCAGAGGGACGGGAATTCGCCGTTCCGGACGCCGGTGAGGAAGGCGCTCCACGCGTCCGCCGGAAAGACCAGCGCGGGGCCCTCGGGGTTCTTGGAGTCACGAACGGGGACGATGTCCGTGAAGCCGGGGGCCACCTCTACGCAGTTTCCGCCGTTGCTGTCGCTGTAGCTGCTTTTGACCCATTTTGCGGCGCTCAGGTCGTGGGTGTTCATGGTGGCCGTACCCTTCCATTGCCTCACTGATCAGGGCTGCGGAGTTGCTGGCTGACAGAGCGTCCGCCCTGAGCACATCATAGGTCCGCGAGTGTCGGGCGAGGACTTTCGGATCGTCGGTGAAGTGACCGCGATCCAGCGATTCCGAGTACACCCAGTCCTCCCCATCAGGCAGGGTGATCAGCGACATCGGCCTTGTTGCCGGCGTGAGAGCCGACTCCGTGAACGGGACAACCTGGATGCGGATGTTGGGTTGCTTTCCCGCAGTCAGCAGGCGCTCACACTGATCCCGCATGACAGCCGGACCGCCAACCACCCTGCGGATGCAACTCTCGTCCAGCACGACCACTAGCAGTGGCCCCTCGGGATCGTTCAGGTAGCGATGCTGTCGGCTCAGCCGTGCCTTCACCCGCTCGTTGAGGTTCCCGTCCTCGTCGGAAGCGGCGAGGGAGAACAGAGTCCTGATGTACTCCTCGGTCTGCAACAACCCGGGGATCACCTGTGTCCCGTACTCCCGTACGGCGACCGCCTCCGCATCCATCGCCGCGCGTCGTTTGAACCAGTCGGGGTGCTCCACCACCGGGTACCAGTTGATCCGGCGCCAGAGCCGGATCAACAACCCACCGGTCTCCAGCAGTTCGTCGCACGTCTCGACCAGGTTCTTCTGCGGGACCCGCGTGCCCGCTTCGATGCGAGCGATCTGCGAGCGGTCGCACGGAATCTGAGCCGCCAGCTTGGCCTGCGACATGCCCGCGGTGTCGCGCAGGTCCTTTAAGAGTTCGCCGAACGTGTCGGCGGAAGTGGCCAGATCTCCTGCTTCCGGTTTGCGTTTCAGCACGCCAACTCCCCTGTGACAGATGACTGCTGGAACTCCGGTGACGGTGTCCAGCAGCACGGTGTTTGCCCTGTTCAGGGTAGGGGTGCGGGACGATTCTTGTAAGCGGTTGGTCGATATTCGCTTACGCAGAGCACGGAGAACGGGAGCGCACGCGGTGAACGCACAACCCCCTTTTGCGCCGCAGGTGGGCCGGGTCGCCCGGGACACCCAACTTCAGCGGATCGGGCTCGTGCTGTCGGTCGAAGGCGAGCTCGTACGGCTCCGTGCACTGACCAACGGCCGGGTCTGGGAGGCCCCTTTGCCCAGCGTGCGAGGGGTTTCCAACCGGGAGGAGTTAAGCCTGCGGCTCGCGGCGGTGAACGCCAGGACCCTGGCCGGGCTCTCCTCTTCCGAGCCCTATCCGCGCCAGTAGCTCGTACGAAGAGCCGCGCGTGAGCCCATGGCCCGCCTCGTACATCCGTCGCACAACCAGGAAGCCCAGACCGATGACCGACTTCGTCCCCGCCCCGGCCCTCAGGCTCGCCTGCGGCGAGACCCGCGCCGTGCCCGCCCAACTGATCCCCGCCGCACTGATCTTCGCGCCTGCCGGGTCCGTACCCAGTGACGTCGAGCGGGTGGCGCGCTGCACCCTGCAGGCGCACCTCGCGGGCGACCACCACGGGTTCGTCCTCGATCTGCCCGGCCCCGACACCGGGTCGGTCTGGACCACCTGGGCGCCCGGCGGGGAGCCGGCGTCGGTCGCCGTACTCCCGGACTGTCCGGTCGAGGAAGAGGCGACCCATGAGCCGTGCTGCGAGTTCGCGGGCCACCCCGGTGCCCACACCTTCGAGCTCACCGACCCCTGGCCGGGCGCGCCGCGGTGCTGACCCGCCGGTCAGTCGTCCTCGTCGCCGGGCCAGAGCGCGTCGGCCCGTAGCGCCAGGTCCTGCAGGACCTCGGTGGAGGTGACGTCCGTGCGGCCCGCGTCGTGGATGTCGGCGAGCTGGAGGAAGATCAGCGAAAAGGCGCCGGTGAGGCGTTCGATGACCGGGCTGAGCTGGAGACTCAGCGCCTCGCCGAGCTCGGCGGGTGTCGCGTCGGCGGGCAGTTCGATGGTCGGCATCGTCTCGTTGAGCAGCGTACGGACGTTGTCGCCGGAGATGTCCTCGCGGTCCGGGTCCTCCTCCAGCAGGGCCTGCATCTGCTTGGCCTCGGTGAGGATGCCGATGATCCGCCGGACGAAGTCACTGTCTTTCATGTCAGGAGCGTATGTGCCCGGGGGCGGCGGATTGCTGAGGTGCCGTCAAACGGGTGGTGGCGCCGCCTGACCTGTCCGGCGGATGACCTGATCCGTGATGTGCCGGGTTGCGTGCGGGACCCTTCGGCGGGTATCCACTGCGGTGACGGGTGCTGGAGGATGACGCCATGGCGGATCTGCGGGGTGCCTGGGCGCGGTCCGCGGTCGGGCGGATGTGGAAGCAGGGCGCCGAGATCGAGCTGATGCACCGCTCGATGGGCTTCGCCGCGCTCGGCTTCGTCACGCTCATGCCGCTGCTGGTGGTGCTCGCGGCGGCGACGCCGTGGCAGCACGGCACCGGGTTCGCGCAGTGGATCGTGGACGGGATGGGGCTCGGCCCGAAGCCCGCCACGGCCGTACGCAGCCTCTTCGCCGCGCCGCGCAAGGTGCTGAGCACCACCGGCGCGTGGAGCCTGGCGTCGCTGGCGTTCTTCGGGCTCTCCTTCGCGGCGAGCGTGGAGACCGGCTACCGCAAGATCTGGGACTTCCCGCCGAGCCCCTGGCACAGCGAGTGGCGGCGCGCGGTGTGGTTGGCGGCGCTGACCGGCTATCTCTTCTGTGAGGCGCAGAGCGCGACGGTGCTGGGCAGCGGGCTGCCGAGCAGTGCCGTCCGGATCGGCCTCACCTTCGTCTTCGGCGTCCTCTTCTTCGCCTGGGGGCAGCGGTTCCTGCTCACCGGGGACATCGACTTCCGCACGTCGCTGCCGGGCGCGGTCTTCACCATGGTCGGGCTGGGCGGCCTGAGGCTCTTCTCGTCGCGCATCTTCTCGCCGCTGATCATCTCCCAGGCGGTCACCTACGGGCCGGTGGGCACCGTCCTGATGGTGGTGACCTGGCTGATCGGGGTGGGGTTCGTGGTCTTCGGGGCGGCGCTGCTCGGCCGGCAGGTGATCGAGGTGCGGGCGCTGCGGCACGGGATCGAGCTGCCGGGCCCGCGCAAGGAGGGCCTGGCGGAGGGGACGGAGCCGAGCGTGCGGGGCGGCGGGTAGCGGTCCGGTGGAGCCCGGCGGCGGGCCGGGGTGACGGGTCCGCCGTGTCGCCGGGCCGGGGTGACGGGTCCGCCGTGTCGCCGGGCCGGGCTCCGCGCCGGACGGTATAACGGCGAAAGTCCCCTGCCCGCTATGTATTGGTGGCCGACCATGAGCAACCCCGTCACGCTCCCCGTACCGATCGCCGCCGCCCTGGAGGCGGCGAACGCCGGCAACATCGAGGACTTCCTGCACGCCTTCGCCGACGACGGCGCGGTGGACGACTGGGGCCGCGTCTTCCGCGGGCACGACGCCATCCGGCGGTGGAGCGACGGGGAGTTCATCGGGAAGCAGGTCGTGCTGGAGGTGACCGGCGTACGGACCGAGGGCCCCACGACGACGGTGAGCGCGCAGGTGGGCGGGAACGGCTTCAACGGGCCGTCGGACTTCGCGTTCACGGTGGCGGGGGACCGGGTGACGCTGATGCGGATCACCGGCTGACACGGCGCCGGCCGGGCGGGGCGCCCGGTGAATCGGTGGCCAACTGGCGCCGAACCTCCGGTACCTGGCCGGAATGGGACCCCACCCTGGCCGGGAACCGGGCCTAGGCTCGATGGATGACCCGCAGCAGCAGAACACCGCGGCAACTGGTCGTCGGCGACGAGACATTCCTCTGGGCGGTCGGGCATGAGCACCGCGCCGACGGCCCGCGGGGGTACGAGGACTGCCGCGAAGTCCTCGTCCTGCGCCGGCCCGGCTCCCTGGGCCGGCTCCGTATCGTCTTCGCGGGCGGCCCCGGCCACCTGGTGCCGGACGGCCTCACCCCGTCCGGCTGTGTCGGCGTCACCCATGGCCCCGCGCTCAACCTCCACGAACCCGGCACCGTACGCGCCCTGCTGGACGAGGCACGGGCCCGCGGCTCGCGGATCGCCGGGGAGACGACGGAGGAGATCGACGGCTGGGCGCTGTTCGCCTCCGTGGCGGCGGTCCGCCAGACCCGCGGCTAGCCGGGTCACAAGCTGCTCTCTCCGCTGACGCTCACCTGCATCCACTCCGTGCTCAGTCCGCTCTGGAGCACTCTGTCCGCGAGGAAGAGATCCCGCGCAACGTCGCCCGCAACGTCCGCACCGGCACCCCGCCGGCCCCGCCGCGTCGAACCCCTCACCGCCGAGGAAGCCCGCGAGTTCCTGGCCGCCGCCAACGGTCACCGATTGGAGCCGCTGTTCGAACTCGCTCTGCACACCGGCCTCCGCAAAGGCGAACTCCCCGGCCTCACCAGTGGCACCGCCAACACCCGCCGCACCCTCCAGCGCGCCAACAGCCGAGGACTGGCCACACTGCCGACCAAGACCATCAGCTCCGAGCGGCGCATTGACCTGCCGGCGTCTTGTGTCACCTCTCTCTCCGCGCACACCTCGCCCGGCAAGCGAAAAAGAAGGAGCAGGCCAGTCCGAACTGGCAGGCCAGTGGTCACGTCTTCACGCGGCCGGGTGGGGACCCGATCGAGCCCGCCACCCTCACCCGGCACTTCCACGCACTGCTCCGTGAGGCGTGCCTCTGGCCGATCCGGTTTCACGACTTCCGCCACTCGACGGCAACGCTGCTCCTGGAGCAGGGCGTGGAACTTGTGGTCCTCAAGGAACTGCTGGGCCACGCTCACATCGGGGTGACCGCGACGGTGTACGCACACGTCCGCCTCCGCCTCCAGCGCCAGGCCATCGACCTCCTCGGCCACGCCCTCGGCACCCTCGATCAGGCCTCTCCCGAGCCTGCCGACGGCGACGACCCGCCGTTTTGTGCAGCCTCCGTCCGCTGACGTTGCCGTCAACTACTGCCGTCAAACCCCAGAGGCCCCGTCGGAAAGTCATTCCGACGGGGCCTCCTTTCCATCACCAAGGGCTATTCCTGCCGCACTTTTGCAAGTTTGTGAAAGGAGATCTGGCCGTCGACAATCTCATGGAGCGAATCAACATTCTCAGCCTTTGCCGATAGCCCCTCAAGCCATTCATCTCCCGAGGTCCAATTAATCGGAAGTCGCGACTTAGGCCACTTCGCCAGGAGCTCCTGCGCGAGTTGGATACTCTCCCTGGCGATATCAATTGAGCCACTTGCCGCAGGGATGAGGACGCTGTCCTCAACTTCATTCACCGCAGGCGGGCCACCTTGGGCTTGCCGGGAGACCGCGAAGGAACGCAACTCTCGGACGACGTCCTCAAACGTCGGCGGCAAATCCAGACTCAACCGCGCCTGCTCGGCCAGTCGCCTAGCAGCGTCAGAGTAGTCTTCCACGTGGCGAGAGAAATTAACGGACTCCTGCACCCCTGAGCTCGTGACGAGACGCTGGCCAAGAGTCAGGGAGATGACTGGAAACTCTCGAGTGAGAGCATGGATGTGTGCGGTCGGGAAGTACGCATCGCCCGAGCTAGATCGGTCGAGCGTGACCCCTTGAAGCACAGGTCCAATACGCCTGAGCAGTCTCAAAGGCCGCCAGACATCGAAACCTGGGTACAGAGCCGCCCAGTCCTTAGTAACCCGCTTGACAGTCGCTGCATCCACCTTGCTCACGGGTTCACCTCCACTGTCAGATTCACGCCTGGGACGTTTAGGACATTCTTGTCCGCCTGCCACTTTCCGATCCCTTGACCGGGGTTCTTGACGAACTTGTAGCCGTACACGATACCTGCGGCCGGATCGAACACATCTGGTCGGGCGCTCCCCGCCGTGCCTCTCGGAACGGGCACTCCTCTCAAGTAGCTTTGCTCGGTAATCAGACCACGATTTCCATAGATGCCCTGGTAGCGAGTGAGGAGAGTGTCGGCATAAGCATGCTTAGCAGTACCCGAGACTGCCCCACTGCCGCCCAGTCGGGCTTGAGCGTGAGTGGCGATCGCTTGCACGAGGTCCGCATTAGAGGGGTTCGTCGACCCGTTGCAGGAGCAGGCAGCTCCATTCGGAGCAGTTCCACCATTGCAGTTATGGACCAAGATCGGCGTGCCGCCCGCAAGCAGGTGTGTCCAATCAACGGCTGATCTGGCACGAGCCTGTCGCGGGAGGCAAGGGGTCAACTCCCCCTGCGGTTTGAGGTGTTGTTCCTGCATCTGGATGAGCGGCAGCGGCGTCTGCTGATGTGGACCGAGGACAGGATGCTTGGCCACGGTGGGATCCGTGCAGTTGCCGCGGCAGCCGGGACAAGCGAGGCAACGGTCCGCAAGGGTGTGGACGATCTGGAGGAGGGAGCCGGGCCTCTCGGAAGGGTCCGCCGGCCCGGCGGGGAGCGGAAGAGAGCCGAACAGGTCGATCCCGGGCTGCGACCGACGCTGTTGGCCCTGGTTGAGCCGGGCGTGCGCGGTGATCCGATGTCGCCGCTGCGGTGAACGACCAAGTCGACCAGGGGCTGTTCGAGGTTCGGATCATGTGGCTGTTGCTCATCTCCTCAGCCACATGATCCGAACCTCGAAAAGCCCCTAGGGCACCGGGACCCGGTCGGCGGGGGCGGCCGTGGCGGCCGGCTCGTCCGCGGCCTCGATGGAGAGGTTCGGCAGGACGCGGTCCAGCGTGCGCGGCAGGGACCAGTTCGCCGGGCCGAGCAGGTGCATGATCGCCGGGACCAGCACGCTGCGGATCAGCAGCGCGTCCACGAAGACGGCGAAACCGAGGCCAAAGCCGAACTCCTGGAGGATCCGCTCGCCGCTGAGCAGGAAGGAGCCGAAGACCAGCACCATGATGACCGCCGCGGCCACGATGATCTGACCGCTCTTGGCCTGGCCGAACGTGATCGCACGGTGGTTGTCGCGGATCGCGCCGGCCCGCTCCGTGGCGCCCGGCTGCCCGTGGCGCCTGTGGTGCCACTCCTCCTGGATCCGGGAGACCAGATAGACCTCGTAATCCGTGGAGAGCCCGAAGAGCACGGAGAACATCAGCACCGGGATGAAGGCGTCGATCGGCGCGGTCCCGGTCAGGCCGAGCAGCGCGTGGCCCCAGCCCCAGTTGAAGACGGCGTTCAGCGTGCCGAGGGCGGCGCCGATGGAGAGCAGGTTCATCACCGAGGCGACCAGCGGTATGAGCAGGCTGCGGAAGACGGCCATCAGCAGCAGGAACGACAGGACGACCACCACCGCGACGAAGAGCGGCAGTTTGTCCGACAGCACCCGGGAGAAGTCGATGTCGGTGGCGGTCACGCCCCCGATGTGCACGTCGAGGCGGGTGCCCTGCTCACTGCGGGGGGCCACGGTGTTCCGCAGGTCGTTGACGAGGGTGACGGTCTGCTCGGACTGCGGGCTGGTGGCCGGGTAGAGGGTGGAGAGCACCACCGTGCCGTTCGGCGAGGTCACCCCGGGCGTCACCGAGGCGACGCCCGGCGTGCCGGCCGCCGCCTTCAGGAAGTGGTCGAAGGCGGTGACATCGGCGGGGGAGGAGACCTGGCCGACCACCTCCAGCGGCCCGTTGAACCCCGGGCCGAAGCCCCGGGCCAGCGCGACATCGGCCTGGTGGGTGGTGTGGCCGGCCGGGTCGGTGCTCGCGTCGGAGGAGCCGAGCCGCAGCCCGAAGAGCGGCAGGGCGATGACGGCCACCACGGCCAGCGAGGCCACCGTGACGAACGCCCTGCGCGCCTCGACGCCGGTCGCCCACCGCAGCCAGAAGCGGGTGGCCTCGGTGGGGTGGGGGCCGTGGGCCGCGAGCGCGGCGCGCTCCCGGCGGGAGAGCACCTTGGGGCCCAGGAAGCCGAGCATGGCGGGCAGGAAGGTGAGCGAGGTGGCCATGGTCAGGGCCACCGCTATGGCGGACGACAGGGAGAGCCCATAGAGGAAGGTGACACCCAGCGCGAACTGGCCGAGCAGCGCGATGCACACCGTGAGGCCGGCGAACAGGACCGTACGGCCCGAGGTGTTGACGGCCTGGGCCGCCGCGTCCTCGTAGGAGAGGCCGGCCTTCACCGCGCCGCGGTGGCGGCCGATGATGAAGAGCCCGTAGTCGACCCCGACGCCCAGGCCGATGAGCACGGCCAGGTCGGTGGAGACACTGGCCACGTCCATGGTCCGGGTGAGCAGGCTGATCAGCGAGGTGCCGATCAGCAGCGCGAGGACGGCGGTCAGCAGCGGCATCAGCGAGGAGAAGAGCGCGCCGCCGAAGACGATCAGCAGGATGACCAGGGCGGCGACGACCCCGACGCCGATGGACAGGCCCGGGCCCGATCCCTCGGAATTGGAGATGGACGAGCCGGCGAGCGAGACGTGGACGTCCGCGCCGTCGGCCGAGCGGGCGGCGGCTATCAGGTGCTTCGCGTCGGTGTCGGTGACGTGGGCGGCGGGCTTCGACCAGGTGACCGTGGCGAAGGCCACGGTGCCGCCGCGGCTGATCTGCGCGGCGCCCGCCTTCGCGTACGGGCTGCCGACGGACTCCACGCCAGGGACCTCGGCGACCCGGGTCAGGGCGGCGGTGACCTTGTGCTCCACCGCGGCGGACCGGACGGTGGCGCCGTGCGCGGTCTCGAAGACGACCTGGTCGCCTTCGCCGGAGGCGGCCGGGAAGTTCTTGGCCAGCAGCGAGACGGCGGCCTGCGAGTCGGTGCCGGGCAGGTTGAAGTTGGAGTTGAAGTCGCTGCTGATCGTGTGGCTCAGCCCGAGTACGACGACCAGGGCCACCAGCCAGCCGGTGACCACTCTCCTGCGGTGTACGAAGCACCAGCGGGCCAAGCGAACCATGGGGCGTTCCTCCGGGCGGTCTGCGGCGGGACCGCCGGTGCGGGTCCCGTGTCCGACCACCACGATTCCGGACGGAGCCGGATTCACCATCAACCCGTGCTCTGACTTCCGGGTGGAAATCCCGGGCCCTGTCTCCACCCCAGGGTGGGCCCGGCCGCGGCGCCCGGGCGCGGCTGCCCGGGCGCGGCTGCCTGGCCGCGGCTGCCTGGGCGCGGCTGTCACGCCGGGCTGCCCCGGCAGGCGCTCGCCCGCCGGGCGTGATCGCGGGCCGGGCACGCGGTGCCGGGCCGGCGCGGGCCCGGAGTGGGCGGGGTGCCGGGCCGGGCACGGGGTGCCGGGCTGGGTGCGGTGCCGGGCTGGGTGCGGTGCCGGGCCGGGCACGGGGTGCCGGGCTGGGTGCGGTGCCGGGCCGGCGCGGGACCGGAGTGGGCGGGGTGCCGGGCTGGGTGCGGTGCTGGGCCGGGCGCGGGCCTGGAATGGGCGGGGCGTCGGGGCGGGCGCGGGTCGCCGCCCGGGCGACCACCGCCCGGGCCCCCGGCAGCGGCGGGGCGGCTGGGGCGAGGGTTTAGTTGAGCATGGCGCGGGCGCCGCGGGCTGCCGCGCGGATTCCGGCCGCGGACTCGGGGTCGAACGCGCCGATCACGTCGGCGTACTCCTCCATCTCCGCCGCACCGCCCAGGAAGTCGCCCATCTTGACCAGGAGCTGGGCCCGCTGGAGCCGCAGCTTCGCCGGGTGCCGCGGCAGCAGCAGCGTCAGGTCGAACGTCCACAGCTGGACCGGCCGGTGCTCGGGGCGCGGCGCCGCCCACGCCCGGATGTTGTTGAGGATGCGCTGCACGATGTCCAGCGGATCGGCCGGGGCGAGCATCGCCGCCTCCAGCGGACCGCCGGTCACCGTCGCCACCATCAGCTCGGTGTCCGCCTCGGAGAGCACCTGCCCGCCCTCGAACGGATCGACCAGCACGTACGACCCCGCCGGATCGCCGAAGCCGACCACGAAATGCCCGGGGAGCGCGACCCCGTAGACCGGCGCGCCGGCCCGCCGCGCCACCTCGATCCACACCACCGACAGCAGGATCGGCAGCCCGCGCCGGCGCCGCAGCACCTCCTGGAGCAGGGACGAGGAGAGCTTCTGGTAGTCGGCCGCCACCCCCCGGAAACCGTGGCCCGCCCCCAGCACCCGGTGCAGCGCGTTCGCCCAGTCCAGCGGGGTGCTCAGCCCGTACGGGAGCAGCCCGGCCAGCCGGTCCAGCTCGATCTGGGCGAGGTCGCAGGCCGGTCCGTCCAGCGCGGGATCCGCCTCGGCCCCGATGAGCAGGCACAACTCCGCGAGGTCGGGCCGCTCCTCGCGGGCCGCCGCCGCGAAACGGTCGCGCACCGAGGGCGTCGTCATGCCGCTGGTCGGCGGTAGTGGTAGCCGCTGTGGTCGAGGAAGCCGAGCCGGTCGTAGAGCGCCCGGGCAGCCACGTTGTCCGCCTCCACCTGAAGGTGCGCGGCGACGGCGCCCTCCGCGTACGCCCGCCGGGCCAGCGCGCCCATCACCGACCGGGCCAGCCCGCGCCGCCGCATCTCCGGCGCCACCTCCACCGCCCCGAACAGCGCCCATGCGCCGTCCACCGCGACGCGCCCGATCACGCCGGGGGCGCTCGCGAACCACACCGAGGGCCCGCCCGACAGCACCTTCAGCGCCGCGCCGGCAAGTTCCCCGGTCCGGTGGTAGGCGGCCGTCCAGGCCGCGTCGGGGGTACGCGAGAGGGTCACGTCGTCACCGCCGGGCAGCGAGGTGAGCGGCGCCAGCGGCGCGGTGCGCATCAGGGTGTCCGCCTCCCGTATCCACCCCCGCTCGTCCAGCGCCGGCACGAAGGGGGAGGTGTCCGGCACCTGAAGGTACGGGGTCAGACCGCGTTCGCCGTACCACCGCCGTACGTACGCCAGCGCCTCGTCCACCGGGCGGTCCGGCGCGCCGCCGACCAGGACCGAGTTGGCCCGCCGGGTGAAGCCGCCGGCCGCCCGCAGCGTCCAGCCGCCGAGCGGGGACGTCTCGGTGGCAGGCCAGGAACGGGAGGCGATGGCGGCCAGCTCCTCAGCCGTCACAGCAGGCACGGCAATCCCACGCCTTACCGGGGCCGCGGGCACGACCTTGCCCGCCACCAGCAGTTTTTCCGGAATCCTTACCGTCTCCCCGGTCCGTCGCGTGACGCACACCACTCCCGCGTCCCACGATGCGAGAACGCCCACCGTGTCGGTGAACGTGGGATGCCCGTCGGCAAGCTCCGCCAGTTGCCGGACCGAGACGCGTTTTCCCACGTCAGCGGGGGTGACCCGGATTTCGAGCCGTGCTCCGGACGAGAAATCCCCTGGCATGCATGCCCCTCCTGTTCGGATCGTGCCCCGGAACGGAGATACTAGGTGCGGGCATCGACGACGCCGCGCTCCCGCGCGAGATGAGCCCTATCGAGGAGGAACGACAGCGTGACCTACGTCATCGCGCAGCCTTGTGTCGACGTCAAGGACAAGGCGTGCATCGAAGAGTGCCCGGTTGACTGCATTTACGAGGGCTCCCGGTCCTTGTACATCCACCCGGACGAATGCGTCGACTGTGGAGCATGCGAGCCGGTCTGCCCGGTCGAGGCCATCTTCTACGAGGACGACACCCCGGAGGAGTGGAAGGACTACTACAAGGCGAACGTCGAGTTCTTCGACGAGCTCGGTTCGCCCGGTGGCGCCTCCAAGCTCGGCCTGATCGAGCGCGACCACCCCTTCATCGCCGCACTTCCCCCGCAGAACGGCTGAGGCCGCGCGGGGAGTTCCACCGCCGGGCCCCGTACGGCGAGTGCCGTACGGGGCCGTGGTGTTTCCCCCAGCCGGCGCCCGGCCGGTGATCAGGCACGTACAGGCACGAGCGAGAGTGAACCGTTGAGCATCTCCGCCCGCCTCCCGGTGTTCCCGTGGGACCGCCTGGAGCCGTACAAGGCAGCGGCGTCCGCGCACCCCGACGGCATCGTCGACCTGTCGGTCGGCACGCCGGTCGACCCGGTGCCCGACGTCATCCGGCAGGCGCTGGCCGCCGCCGCCGACAGCCCCGGCTACCCGCTGACCTACGGCACGGCGGCGCTGCGGCAGGCCGTCGTCCGTTATCTGCGCGACCGGCACAGGGTGGCGGGCGCGGACCCGGCGGCCGTACTGCCGCTGATCGGCTCCAAGGAACTCGTCGGCTGGCTGCCGCTCCTTCTCGACCTGCGCGAGGGCGACCAGGTCGGCTACCCGGCGCTGGCCTACCCGACGTACGAGATCGGCGCGCTGGTCGCCCGTGCGGAGCCGGTGACCTATGACGACCCGGTGGCGGAGCTGGACCCGGCCCGGGTGAAGGTGCTCTGGCTGAACAGCCCGTCGAACCCCACCGGCCGGGTGCTCGGCGCGGCCGAACTGCGGCGGATCGTGGCGTGGGCGCGGGAGCACGGCATCCTCGTGGTCTCCGACGAGTGCTACATCGAGCTGGGCTGGGAGGGTACGGAACCGGTCTCGGTGCTGCACCCGGACGTCTGCGGTGCGACCCACGACGGGCTGATCGCCGTCCACTCGCTCTCCAAGCGGTCCAACTTCGCGGGCTACCGCGGCGCCTTCCTCGCCGGTGACCCGGCGGTGGTGAGCGAGCTGCTCGCGGTGCGCAAGCACGTCGGCATGATCGTGCCGCAGCCGGTCCAGGCGGCGATGATCGCGGCGCTGGACGACACGGCGCACGCGGTGGAGCAGAAGCGGAGGTACGGGCGGCGGCGCGGGGAGTTGCGCGGGGCGCTCGAAGCGGCGGGGTTCCGTATCGAGCACAGCGAGGCGAGTCTGTATCTCTGGGCGACGCGCGGGGAGGACTGCTGGGAGACGGTGGGGGATCTGGCGAAGCGGGGCATCCTGGTGGCGCCGGGCTCCTTCTACGGGGATGCGGGGGCGGCGTTCGTGCGGGTTGCGCTGACCGCGACGGATGAGCGGGTGGCGGCGGCGGTGGCGCGGCTCGCCTGAGCGGGCGGTGCGCTTGCCTCCGGCGGTGGTCGCGTGCGGCGCCGTCGTGGCTGCTCGCGCAGTTCCTCGCGCCCCTTTGGGGTCCTGCCTTGTGCTGGCGGTGACTTGGTGCGGCGCGGTCGTGGTTGCTCGCGCAGTTCCTCGCGCCCCTTTGGGGCACGCACCTGGGGGGTCCGCCTTCCTCGCCGCTGGCGACACCCTGGTGGTGCCCGTTCTCGACCGGTACGGCCGCTCTCTTCAGGACCTGATCACGATGGTCGGCGAATTGCGCAAGCAGGAGATCGGGTTTACCTCGCTGCACGAGCGGCCGACACCACCACGCCCGGCGGGCGGCTGGTATTCGACGTCTTCGATGCGCCGGCGGAGTGCCGGCTCGTCGTCGTGGCGTCCCCGGTCGAGTTGGTCGGCCGCGCGATTGAGGGCGCGGTAGCAGCCCGGGGCGTCCCCGGCCTTGGCCAGGGCGCGGGCCTGGCCGGCACTTTGCTGACGGCGCTTGTCCTCGCCCACGGCCCAGGGGTCTTTCTCGCTCCCAGCATGAACCGGGGCATGTGGGAGAGCCCAGCCACTGTCCGGGCCGTCACGGCCCTGCGAGCCGACGGTCACCACGTCCTCGAACCCGTCCCCACCGTGTCGCTCGCGGACGGCCTGCCAGCGACCGCCGTCGGCCCCGTCCCCGGCACCATCCTCACCACCGTGGCCCGGCTTGCCCAGCACCGAACGGGCCTGCGCGCCTCGCCGTAAGCTCCCCGCATGACTGCAGCCGCACCACCGATGCCGGCGCTGGCCGGCGGCGCCGGTTCCGGGAAGTCCACCCTCGCCGTCGCCCTTGCCGAAGCCCGGCCGGGCGCGTACGTGGTCCATCTGGACGACTACTACCACCACGACCCGGACCGGGCTCCTTCCGTGCCGGTCATCGGCGGACCCGGCCGGACGGTCGACTACAGCGACCCCGGGGCCATGGACCTCGACCGTATCGACGCGGCGATCGGCGACGCCCCCCGCGACGCCACCTTTGTCGTCGTCGAGGGCACGTTCGCCCTGGCCCTGCCCACGGTCCGCGACCGGGCCCGCTGGACCGCCTTCGTTGACACCCCCGCCGATGTCCGGATCGTACGAAAAGCCCTGCGCAAACTGGATCAGGACAGTGAGGCAGCCCGTCGCAGCCTCGCCGGCTACCTCCTCCGCGGCCGGGACGCACACGAACTCCACGTCGCACCAGGCGCCCACTCGGCAGACCTCGTCCTCGACGGCATGAAACCCACTCCCGACCTCGTCCAGCGCCTTCTCAAGGCAACCGTGCCGGGCTGAGGGAGGCGGGGGCGGCGGTGGGGCGGCTCGCCTGACCGGGCGGTGCGTTTGCCTCCGGCGGTGACTTGGTGCGGGGCTGTCGTGGTTGCTCGCGCAGTTCCTCGCGCCCCTTTGGGGCACGTCTGTCCGGGGGCCGAGGGGGAGGGGTGGGGAAAAGGGGAGTGGGCGGCAGCCGGGGAGGCGCCGCCCACTGGGGGAGGGGTGGGGTCAGGAGAGGGGGAGGGCGGTCAGGGGGAGGGCGTCGAGGGGGAGGGTGCCGGTGTTGGGGAGGGCGGCGGCGGGGAGCGAGCCGCCCGCGGACTCCGTGGTCGCGCCGAGGACCCGGCCGGCGGAGTCACTGGCGTGGCCCGCGGTCTGCTGGGCGACGGGCAGCGCCGTCTTCGCGGTGGTGCCGACGACCCGGTCGGTGGCCGGCAGGGACGTCTTCATCGCCTGGGTGCCGGCGTCGGCCGCCATCACACTGGCCTGGTGCGACGCGCCGGCCACGCTGGTGCCGAGGTCGGCGCCGTCCAGGTTGCTCAGCCCGCCCAGGTCCGGCGTGGGCAGGGCGGCGGCGTGCGCGGCGCCGGCCCCGATCAGAGGAGCGGCGGCAGCGCCGAGCAGCAGGGCGGCCTGGGCGATCCGGCGCGGGAAGGGGAGGGACATTTTGCGTGATACTCCTTCAACGGACTTCGCGGACGTGGTGACTACCGCGTGGCGGCTCGGAAGGTTTCGGGCGCCAAAGGTAAAGAGTCCGCAATGCGTCGCATTATAGGAATCCGGCGGAACGGTCCTAAGCAGACATCTCGTATGACCATGAAAAAACGTCAATTCGCCCGCCACGCAGCACAATCGCCCGCCGCCCGGGCCGCGCGCCCCCCTCCCCGCCCACCGCCACGGACCACCCCTGCGGAGGACCCCTCCGCACACGGGTGCGGCACCCGGAAAGCCGCGACGCGGGCCGGCCCGAAGGAACCGGACCGACCCGCGTCACGCTTTCTCCACCCGGAAGAGCTACTTCTTCTTCAGGGTGAAGTTACTGGTGACCGTCGCCCCCTTCGTGATCTTCACCGTGGCCACCGTCGGCTGGTAACCGTCCTTCGCGACGATCACGGTGAGCGGGTTGTTCCGGGTGTCGAGCCAGAGCGCGTACGTGCCGTCCGCACTGGTGGTCAGCGAGTACGCCGACGTCCAGCTGTCGATCTGCACGGTCGCCCCGGCGAGCGGCGCGGTGCCGCCCGAGGCGGTGGCACCCAGCACGGTGCCGGTGATCTTGCCCCACGTCTTGGGCGGATCGACGTGGAGGGTGACCGGGACCGCGGTCAGGCTGTACGGCGTGTCGCTGCCCAGCGCGATCTTGGCGGTGAAGTCACCCGGCTGGGTGACCTCGGGAACCGTCGAGTCCAGCGTGACGGTGACGTTCGCACTGGCGCCGGCGTCCAGCGTCAGCTGCTGCGTGCTCTCGGAGAGCCACGTCACGTCCGCCGACCCGCCCTGGTCGTAACCGGGCAGCAGCTCCACCGCGGGGATGGGGCTGCCGGGCGCGTCGCCGCCGCCGACCTTGTAGAGGCCCACGGTGGCGCCGCTGCGGTAGGTCGGGATGTTGGCGTTCGGCAGCGTGCTCCAGGTGCCGGACGCCGGGTCGAAGGAGTACCCCTTGTTGGTCAGCGCGTTGGCGCTCACCCCGCTGGAGATGAGCAGCTGACCGTTGGCCGCGGTGTAGGCCGAGGCCCACTGCGTGGCCGGCAGGTCGGCGATCGGCGACCAGCTGTCGGCCGCCGGGTCGTAGGCGTAGGCGCTGGTGACCTCGGTGTTGCCGTTCAGACCGCCGGCGCAGTAGATCTCGTCGCCGATGGCGCCGCAGGACTCCCAGGAGATGGGCTCCGGGTAGTCGGCGATCGCGGACCAGCTGTTCGACGCGGGGTCGTACGCGCTGGCGTCCGTGGTGCCACAGGCCGAGGTGCAGCCGCCGATCATGTACAGCTTGCCGTCGAGCACCGTGGTGCCGGAGCCGGCGTACGGCGCGGGCGCCGACGCACCGGTGGTCCAGCTGTCGCTCGACGGGTCGTAGATCTCCGTCTTCGCGTCCGGTGCACCGGACGCGCCCCAGCCACCGGAGACATAGAACTTGCCGTCGATGAAGCCGTGGGCCGGAGCCTCGCGGGTGTCCGCCGCGCTGGCCAGCTTGGACCAGCTGCCGGCCACCGGGTCGAGCACGTACAGGTCCTTGCTGTCGTCAGAACCGGTGAACCCGTAGGCCGAGTAGATCTTGCCGTCGTACGACCCCACCGCGTTGTCCATGATGCTCTGCGGGAAGTCGGGCGCGCTCTGCCAGGCGTCGTCGGACGGCCCCGCGGCCGGCTTGACGACGGTGCCGGCCTTGGCCGCGGCGGCCTTGCTCGACAGCGGGGAGAAGTTCCCCTTGACCGTCTTGAGCGGGGCACCCACGGACTGGATCTGGAAGCCGCCGGACTGCTCGCCCAGCTTCAGCGTGGCGGGCGCGCCACCGGTGTTCTTCACCTTCAGCGTCTTGGTGGTCTGCTTGCCCCACGCGACCGTGGCGCTGATGGACGCCGGAGTGACCGTCAACTGCCCGGCCTTCAGCTTGAAGTTGGCCTGCACGGCGCTGTCCGCGCTGACCTTCACCGCCTTCGACAGGCTGGTGTAGTGGCCCTTGGCGGCGGTGAAGGAGTGGCTGCCGAGGGTGGAGGCGAAGAGGGAGTAGAAGCCGTCGCCGAGGTTCGGGTCCTCGGGGGTGGCGATGGTGGTGGCGGTCTCGGCCGGCTTGTCGGAGTTGGTGACCGTCGCGCCGGTCGCTCCCGCAGCGGTGTTGGCGTCCGTGACGGTACCGACCACCTCGGCGCCCGGGATCGGCGTCAGGGCGCGGTTGCCGACGAAGACGTTGTCGACCTCCCACCACCAGCCGAAGGAGCTGGCGAAGTGGAAGCGCAGCTGCACCGCGGACTTGTCCGCGTAGTCGGTCAGCGGCACCGAGATCTTCTGCGGGCCGGTGACGTCCTGGCTGCTGTTCCAGACCGTGGTCCAGGTGGCGCCGCCGTCCGAGGTCGCCTGCACCTCGGCGGTCTGGCCGTTGTACGACTTGTAGTCGGTGGCGAAGCTCAGCTCGGGGCTGGTCTTGCCGGTGAAGTCGTAGACCGGACTGGTGAGTTCACTGTCCTGGTGGTTGCCGCCACCGAAGTGGTCGCTGTCCGCGACGGCGAACGCGCCGCTGCCACCGGTGTGGTTGGTCCGGTTGCCCGGGTCGTCGAACTCCCAGCCGCCGGTGGAACCGTCGGCGTTGGTCACGCTCCAGCCGGCCGGCGGGGCGTCGGTGGCGTCGAACGGCTCGGTGCTGCCGGTCTCGCTGAGCTGGTAGCCGGGGGTGCCGGCGGCCCAGGCGTCTGCTGCGACAGCGATGTTGAGCGACTTCGCGCTGTCGCCGACGGTGACGGTCTTGGTGGCCGCCTGGTAGCCGGTGTTGGTCGCGGCGACGTGCAGGGTGTAGGTGTGGCCCTCGGGCAGCGACAGGTCGTAGCCACCGGTGACCGGGTCGGTCCACACCGAGCCGGGGGCACCGTCCACGGTGATCTTGGCGTAGAGCGGCCAGCCGTGTCCGGAGCCGTCGGTGACCTTGCCGGAGACGGTCTGGCTGGCCACCGGGGCGAGCCCGAAGTCCTCGGTGAGGGTGTCGCCGTCCTCGACGGCCACCCCGGCGTCGGTCTTGCTCTCGTAGCCGAAGGCTTCGACGGTGATGTCGTAGGTACCGGCCGGCACCGAGAGGGTGTACGTGCCCGCGGCGCTGGTGTGCGCCACGTTGCCGCCCGCCGAGACGGTGGCCCCGGAGATCGGGTCGCCGGTGGAGGTGTCGGTCACGGTGCCGGAGAGCTCACCGTGCGGGCCGCTGCGGAAGGCCGCGAGACCGTTCGGGGTGCCGAGGCCGGTCGGCCCGTCGTAGCCCGTCGTGCCGGTGCACAGGTAGGACGGCGAGCAGGAGCCGTTGGTGCCCGAGGTCACGTCGTTGAGCGCCGAACTCGTCGCGTACGGGTAGGCGTTGGGGTATGAACCCGCCGCCGGGGAACCGGCGTCCGCGTACACGCCGGCGATGATCGGCGAGGCCACCGAGGTCCCGCCGTACACCGTCCAGCCGCCGTTGCCGTACGTCTGGTAGACCGCCACGCCGGTGGCGGGGTCGGCGACCGCGGAGACGTCGGAGACCGCGCGGTTGGCGCAGCCGGTGTCGGTCTGGAAGGCGGGCTTGGGCTCGTAGACCGAGCAGCCGGAACCCGCGCCGTCCCAGGCGGACTCGGCCCAGCCGCGCGTCGAACCGGAGGAGTGGGCGAGCGAGGTGCCGCCGACCGAGGTCACGTACTGCGACGCGGCCGGGTAGGCGACGCCGTAGCCCGAGTCACCGGACGAGGCCACCACGGCCACACCCGGGTGGTTGTAGTACGCGTCGAAGGCGGTGGTCTCCGACGGGTCCTCACCGCTGCCGGGCGACGAGTTGTAGTTCGTGCCATAGGAGTTGGAGACGTACTTGGCGCCGAGCGCGACCGCCTCGGTGACCGATCCGCCGAGGTTCTCGAAGCTCGGGTCGTCGGCCTCGACCAGCAGGATGTGGGCGTAGGGGGCGACCGCCGACACCATGTCCAGGTCGAGCGAGATCTCGCCGGCCCAACCCGGGTCGGGCGCCGGGTAGTCGGTGCCGCCGCGCTGGTCGACCTTGGTGAAGCAGCCGTTGGCGGTGGTGCACGCCGGGAGCCCGAACTGCTCCCGGTAGACCGCCAGGTCGGCCTCCGCGGTGGGGTCGTCGTAGGCGTCGACGATGGCCACCGTCTGGCCGGCGCCGCCGTCCGCGGGCAGGGTGTACGCGCTCTGCAGGTCCGCCGGGCCGAACCCGTTGGGGGTGACCGCGGCGGGGGTGACGCCCTTGACCGCCTTGACGTCGGTACGCCGCAGCGAGAAGCAGGTGAAGGAGCCCTGCTTGGCCGGGGCGCACGACGCCTGGAAGGAGGGCTGTGCGGATTTGTTGGCGGCTGCGGAACTGGCGGCCGGGGCGGTGGAGTTGGCGGGTGCCGCGGCCTGAGCCGGTGACTGGACACCCAGGGCGGCCAGTGCGGTGGCACTGAGGACCGCCAGGAGAGCGGAGATCGTCCGCCGTGGAGTGGGTCTGGATATCGCTGACGTGCGCAAGTGTGACTCCATGCGTAATGGCAGGGGTCGACCCGTACGCGGTTCTCGGGCGACGGTGAGTGCGCGTGCATTCACCGGGGCCCAATTAGCGATATCTGTGGAGTGCATGTCAACGTAAGCGGTTCGTGTTGTTTCGGTCGCTCTGTGTGGCGTCGGCGTGCCGGAGGAGTCGGTTCTGGGCGGGAACTGGTGGGTTTTCCGGTGAATTGTGTTGCCAATGGGGCGGGTTGGTGGAGGCTTGTGGGGCGGTTGATGATCGCTGGGGCGTCCTGGGCGTGAACCCGACACGGCGGCAAGCCGCCAGGAGGGGGGCGGGGGGAAAGGGGGGCACAAGGTGCCTTTGGGGCCTGGCGGCCGGGGCGTGGGGGGGTGGTCAGCCGGGACGCGGGGGTCGGTGGCCGGGACGTGCGGGTTGGCGGTCGGGGGTCGGTCAGCCGGCGACGGTGATCCGGACCAGGCCGTCCTGGCGGGCCGCCGGGGCGGAGTCGCCCTTGCCGCCGCCGGAGCCGGCCGGCTGCTTCTGCCAGCCACGGGCGGACTGGGCGGCCTGCCAGCGCATACCGCCGAAGGAGACCTGCTCGACCCGCAGATCGTGCGCGTGCGCGACCGCCCACTGCGCCAGCTCCCAGCCGCGCCGGGTGCCGTCGCCCTCGGCGGCGCCCCCGGCC
This sequence comes from Streptomyces sp. NBC_01476, assembly GCF_036227265.1. Lineage (NCBI taxonomy): Bacteria > Bacillati > Actinomycetota > Actinomycetes > Kitasatosporales > Streptomycetaceae > Streptomyces > Streptomyces sp. NBC_01476. The sequence goes on from NZ_CP109446.1 coordinate 5,419,254, forward strand.
GGGGTGGACGGCACGGCGACGGTACGCGGCAGGGTGCCGTCCGTGCGCGGCTTCACCTGGGTGCCGAACTCGCGGGTCAGCCGGGCGGAGACGCTTTCCGTACTGCCCGGGCGGCCGCCCGCGCTGGACGGGGTGTCGGCGCCGGTGGTGCAGGTCAGGGCGCCGTTGTCGTGGCCTGCCAGGGCGGTGGAGAGCAGGGTGGCGTCGGCCTCGTGCTTGGCGTAGGCCTGCGGGTATCCGCTTTTCTGGACCTTCTGGGCGGCGACGGTCAGCGGCAGGCGGGTGTAGCCCTTGATCTTCACCAGGCTGTCGAAGAAGGAGTTGGCGGAGAAGACCGGGTCGAGGATCTGCGCTTCGGTGCCCCAGCCCTGGGAGGGCCGCTGCTGGAACAGGCCCAGCGAGTCGCGGTCGCCGTGGTCCAGGTTCTCCAGGTGCGACTCCTGGAGGGAGGTGGCCAGGGCTATGGTCAGGGCCCGCTCGGGCAGGGCGCGGGCGGTGGCGACCGCGGCGATGGTGGCGGCGTTGGCGGCTTCGGTCACGGAGAGGGTCAGCTCGTCGCCGGACGCGGTGACGGTGCAGCCGGCGCCGGGCGGGCCGTTCTCGTAGTTCAGGTGGTACACGACGTACCCGCCGACGCCGAGCAGCACGACCCCCGCGGCGACGAACTTCAGCCCACGGCCGCGCGACTTCGCACCCTTCCCACTCGGCATGCGACGAGCGTACCGAAACGGGTCGCCTCCGGCGGACCACCCGACACGGTGCCGTCGCCTGACGGCGTGTCACCGGCCGCGGCTGGGTTGCGCTGCGCTCGGCACCGCCGGGTCGGTTCGTTCCGCGTCCCGCCGCGGCGGCGGTTTGGGGGCCGCGGGGCCGCCCCCGGGGCCCGCTGGTGCTTGGGCTCGCTGCTGGCGGCGGTCTTCTGGGGGGCGGGTGGGTTGCGCTGGGCTCGGGACCGCCGGGTCGGTCTGTCCCGCGTCTCGCCGTGGCGGCGGTTTGGGGGGCGGGGCCGCCCCCGGGGCCCGCTGGTGCTTGGGCTCGCTGCTGGCGGCGGTCTTCTGGGGGGCGGGTGGGTTGCGCTGCGCTCGGCACCGCCGGGTCGGTTCGTTCCGCGTCTCGCCGCGGCGGCGGTTTGGGGGCCGCGGGGCCGCCCCCGGGGCCCGCTGGTGCTTGGGCTCGTTGCCGGCGGCGGTCTTCTGGGGGGCGAGTGGGTTGCGCTGGGCTTGGGGCCGCCGGGTCGGTTCGTTCCGCGTCCCGCCGCGGCGGCGGTTTGGGGGCCGCGGGGGGCCGGTAGGGTCGGGGGATGGGTGATGGGCTGGGGATTGACGGGGATGTCGTCGCGTTGACGGCGCGGCTGGTGGACGTGGAATCGGTGAGCCGGGAGGAGAAGCGGCTGGCCGATCTGGTGGAGGACGCGCTGCGGGGCGTCCCGCACGTGCGGGTGGACCGGGACGGGGACGCCGTCGTCGCGCGGACCGATTTCGGCCGCGCCGAGCGCGTCGTGCTCGCCGGCCACCTCGACACCGTGCCGATCGCCGGCAACCTGCCCTCACGGCTCGACGACAACGGCCTGCTCTGGGGCTGCGGCACCTCCGACATGAAGGCCGGCCTCGCCGTCCAGCTGAAGCTCGCCGCCACCCTCACCGCCCCCAACCGCGACCTCACCTACGTCTTCTACGACGCCGAAGAGATCGCCGCCGAGTTCAACGGCCTCGCCCGCCTCGTCGACCACCACCCCGACTGGCTCGCCGCCGACTTCGCCGTCCTGATGGAGCCGACCGGCGGCCGGGTCGACGGCGGCTGCCAGGGCACCCTCCGCGTCCGCGTCGAGACCACCGGCCGCCGCGCCCACTCCGCCCGCAGCTGGCTCGGCGAGAACGCCATCCACAAGGCCGCCCCGATCCTCGCCGTCCTCGCCGGCTACCAGCCCCGCAAGGTCGAGATCGACGGCCTGGTCTACCCCGAGGGCCTCAACGCGGTCATGATCGAAGGCGGCCACGCCGGCAACGTCATCCCGGACAGCTGCGCCGTCACCGTCAACTACCGCTTCTCGCCCGACCAGAGCGAAGCCGAAGCGCTGGACCGGGTCCGCGACATCTTCGCCGGCTTCCACGTCGTACCGACCGACAGCGCCCCCGGCGCCCTCCCGGGTCTGTCGCACCCCGCCGCCGCGGCCTTCGTCGAGGCGATCGGCGTCCCGCCTGCCGCCAAGGAGTCCTGGACCGACGTCGCCCGCTTCTCCGCCCTCGGTATCCCCGCGGTGAACTACGGCCCCGGCGACCCCACCCTCGCCCACACCCGCGAGGAGAACGTCCCGGTCGCCGCCATCGTGGCGGCCGAGCAGAAGCTCCGCCAGTGGCTGACCGGGTAAGCCAACCGCGTAAGCCGACCGCGTAAAGCCGGCCGCGCCGAGCCGACCTCGTAAACCAGAGCAAAACCCGCGGCAACCGAAGCAACCGAACAGGGGTGCGTAAGGGTCCTCAATCCCGGCATGGTGTGATCGGGCACGTCCGGTCAGGGACGGCCGGGGGGAAGAGGGCACACAGTGGGGCTGACCAGCGGCACGTTCGCACTCCTGCTCTGCGCCGTGGCGGTCGCCGCGGTCGCCGCCGCCGTCCTGCTCTGGTCCAAGGTCCGCGGCCCCCGCGCGATCCGCACCGCCGCCCGCGTCGGCATGATCGTGCTCTGCCAGCTCACCGCGATACTCGTGGTGATGGTCACCGTGAACGACCAGAACGGCTTCTACGCCTCCTGGGCCGACCTGCTCGGCCAGGCCAACGCGGGCGGCGGCAGGACCGTCTCCGCCCAGGCCCCGCCGCCCCCCGCGGTCCCCGACTACCGGGTCACCTTCACCGCGTACACCCAGGGCTTCCGCAAGGCCACCGTGCACGGCTGGCACTCCGGTACGAAGGGTGACGTGATCGTCTGGCTGCCGCCGCAGTACGCCAAGAAGGAGTACGCCCACACCCGCTTCCCGGTCATCGAGGTGCTGCACGGCATACCCGGCACCCCGCACAGCTTCCTGCGCGGCATGCGGCTCGGGCAGATCATGCAGGACCAGATCACCCAGGGCCGCGCCGAGCCGGCGATCCTGGTGCTGCCGACGATCACCCCCGACCGGGTGAACACCGGCTGCGCCGACGTACCCGGCAAGAGCAGGGTCGCCACCTGGCTCACCGACGACGTGGTGCGGACCGTCACCACCAACTTCCGTACCCTGCCCGCCCCGCGCGGCTGGGCCGTGATGGGCATCTCCACCGGCGGCTACTGCGCCGCCCGGCTCGCCCTGGAACACCCCGGCACCTTCACCGCCGCCGCGGCCCTCGCCCCTGACAACCCCGCCGACGGCGTCCGCTCCCCGCTGTGGCTGGCCCGCAACACCCGCCCCAGGGTCCAGTTGCTGGTCGAGTCGAGCCTGCAGGACCCGGAGAGCCCGCCGGGATTCGCCGACCGGATCAGCGCCGCGGTCCGGCCGCCGGCCACCGTCACCGTCCTGCGGATGACCCGCGGCGGTCACAACTGGAAGACCTGGGGCCGGATGTTCCCCGACGCCTTCACCTGGCTCAGCGGCCGTATCGAGGCGCCCCGCGCGGTCCCCTTGGCGCCGTCCGCGGCGCCGTGATGCGTACGCTTCCGGTATGACTGAAGCATCTGACACCGGCGACACCGGCGAGGGTCTCGACGAGGCCCAGGAGGAGGCCGCGGCGGCCTACGCGGCGGCGGAACGGACCCCCGACGGCAAGGGCTGGCCCGAACGGCAGACGGGCCCGGTGGTCCGCCGCCGCGGGCAGGTCCAGACCGGCACCACCGACCAGCGGCTGCTCGACAGCCACGGCCCCACCGAATGGGTGCACGGCGACCCCTGGCGGGTCATGCGCATCCAGTCCGAGTTCGTCGAGGGATTCGGCACCCTGGCCGAACTCGGCGCCGCGGTGAGCGTCTTCGGCTCCGCCCGCACCCGGGTCGACTCCCGCGAGTACGCGGCAGGCGTACGCATCGGACGCGCCCTCGCCCAGGCGGGCTTCGCCGTCATCACCGGCGGTGGACCCGGGGCGATGGAGGCGGCCAACAAGGGCGCGCTCGAAGCGGGCGGCGTCTCGGTCGGCCTCGGCATCGAGCTGCCCTTCGAGCAGGGCCTCAACCAGTACGTCGACATCGGCGTCAACTTCCGCTACTTCTTCGTGCGCAAGACGATGTTCGTGAAGTACGCGCGCGGCTTCGTCGTCCTGCCCGGCGGCTTCGGCACCCTCGACGAACTCTTCGAGGCGCTCACCCTCGTGCAGACCAAGAAGGTCACCCGCTTCCCGATCGTGCTCTTCGGCACGGAGTACTGGGGCGGGCTCGTCTCCTGGATCCGCACCACCCTGATCGCCGAGGGCAAGGCGTCCCCGGCGGACCTGGAGCTCTTCCACGTCACCGACGACGTCGACCAGGCAGTGGCCCTGGTCACAAAGGAGAGCGCCTAGGGCAGGGCGCCGGCCCCGGCGCCTGCCCCGGCCTCAGGCGAGGCCGCGGCGCGCCACCCGCGGTTCGCGGTGCCCGGCGATCGCCGCCACCATCTCCAGCACCTGCCGCGTCTCGGCCACCTCGTGCACCCGGTACACCTGGGCGCCGAGCCACGCCGAGACCGCGGTCGTGGCGAGCGTCCCGATCAGCCGCTCTTTCACCGGCCTGTCGAGCGTCTCGCCGACGAAGTCCTTGTTGGAGAGTGACACCAGCACCGGCCACCCGGTGGCGGTCATCTCCGGCAGCCGCCGGGTCGCCTCCAGCGAGTGCCGGGTGTTCTTGTTGAAGTCGTGCCCGGGGTCGATCAGCACCGCGTCCCGCCGTACGCCGAGCGCCACCGCCCGGTCGGCCAGTTCGCAGGTCACCCGCAGGATGTCGGCCATCACGTCCTCGTAGCCGGCCCGGTGCGGCCGGGTCCGCGGCTGTGCCCCGCCCGCGTGGGTGCACACCAGCCCGGCGCCGTAGCGGGCGGCGATCTCCGCGAGCTTCGGGTCGATCCCGCCCCACACGTCGTTGAGCAGGTCCGCGCCCGCCTCGCAGACCGCCTCGCCGACCTCGTGCCGCCAGGTGTCGACGCTGATCACCACGTCCGGGTGGCGGCGGCGCACCTCGGCGACGAAGGAGACCGTACGGCGGATCTCCTCGGCCGCCGACACCTCGTCGCCCGGACCCGCCTTGACGCCGCCGATGTCCACGATCGCGGCGCCCTCCTCGACCACCTGGGCGACACGCTCCAGCGCCGGTTCATCGGTGAAGGTGGCCCCCTGGTCGTAGAAGGAATCGGGTGTACGGTTCACGATCGCCATGATCACCGGCTCCCGCTCGCCGAATTCCCGGGTTCCCAGCCGAAGTGCCACTGCCGCTCCTCATCTCAGACTCATGCGATCGTGGCACGATCGTGCCTGACATGTACGGCAGGCCCCGGGCCTGCCCGGCCCGAGTCCCGGGAGATCGACTTGTTCTGGTTCATGCTCATCGCGCTCGTCGTGGTGGTCGCCGCCGTGGCCATGGCCGTGCTCGGCGACGGCGGCGCGCTGAAGGACTCCGACCCCGACCGGCTGGAGGACCGGCTGCCCCCGGACCGGCCGCTGCTGCGGTCGGACATCGACGCGGTACGGCTGCCGGTGGCGGTGCGCGGCTACCGGATGCTCGACGTGGACGAGGTGCTCGACCGGCTCGGCGCGGAACTCGCCGAGCGCGACGCGCGGATCGCCGAGCTGGAGACGTCCCTGGCGGGCGTCCAGGCGATCGGGCAGCCGCACGGGGCGACTCTGCTCAAGGAGGACCCCGCGCCGCCCGCGAACGCGCCGCTGTACCCGCACACGGACGACGACGCCGGTGAGTGACCCGGGCGGAGTGGTGGTCGGTGAGGACGGACTGGCCCGCTGTCCGTGGGGGCTGTCCGCGCCCGACTACATCGCGTACCACGACCAGGAGTGGGGGCGGCCGGTGCACGGCGACGACGCCCTCTTCGAGCGGATCTGCCTGGAGGCGTTCCAGTCGGGGCTGTCCTGGATCACCATCCTGCGGCGCCGGGAGAGCTTCCGGGCGGCTTTCGGCGGCTTCAAGATCGACACGGTGGCGGCCTTCACCGACGAGGACAGGACCCGGCTGCTGAACGACGCCGGCATCATCCGGAACCGGGCGAAGATCGACGCGGCGATCACCAACGCGGCCGCCGCCCGTACCGTCCGGGAGGGCCACGAAGGCGGCCTGGACGCCCTGATCTGGTCCTACGCCCCGGACCCCGCCCTGCGGCCCGCGCCGGTCTCCACCGCCCAGGTCCCCGCCACCACCACGGAGTCCGTGGCGCTGGCGAAGGACCTCAAGAAGCGCGGCTTCAAGTTCGTCGGGCCCACCACGGCCTACGCGCTGATGCAGGCGTGCGGCCTGGTCAACGACCACCTGGCGGGGTGCAGCGCGCGGGTGGGGCCGGTCTAGGCAGGGCGGGCCGGGGGCGGGGTCCCGGGCGGGTCCCGGGACGGGTCCCGGGCGGTCAGCGGCCTTCGAACCGCGGGACCTGCTTGGCGACGAACGCCGAGACCGCCGTGCGGTGGTCCTCGGTGGCGCCCGCCCGGGTCTGGAGCTCGTCCTCCTTGGCGAGGGACTCCACCAGCGAGTGGCCGGCGCCGTAGGCGAGCGCCTCCTTCAGGGCCGCGTACGCCACGGTCGGGCCGGCGGCGAGGGCGCGGGCCACCGCCAGCGCCTCGGCGGGCAGGTCCGCGGCCGGCACCACCCGGTGCACCAGGCCGATGGCCAGCGCCTCGTCGGCCTTCACCGAGCGCGGGAAGAGCAGCAGGTCGGCGGCCCGGCCGTGGCCGACGAGCCGGGGGAGCGTCCAGGACAGGCCCGAGTCGGCGCCGAGCGCGACCCCGGCGAAGGCGGTGTTGAACGAGGCGGTGTCCGCGGCCACCCGGTAGTCCGCGGCGAAGGCGAAGCCCGCGCCGGCGCCCGCCGCCACCCCGTTGATCCCGGCGACCACCGGCTTCGGCATGGTGGCGATGGCGGTGGTGATCGGGTTGTAGTGCTCGGCGACAGTCGTCAGGCCGCCGCCGGCCGCCAGGATCCCGACGTGCTCCTTGAGGTCCTGCCCGACGCAGAACGCCCGCCCGGCGGCGGTCAGCAGCACCGCCCGGACCGCCTCGTCGGCCGCCGCCTCACGGAGCACGTCCCGCAGGGCGTCCTTGGTCCGCGTGTCGAGCGCGTTCATCGCCTCGGGTCGGTTCAGCGTGACGGTCGCCAGCCCGTCACCCACCTCGTACAGCACGCTGTCGGCCATGCCAGAACCCCTTCGTCGCGGCAAGTGTCCCGGCCAGGATGCCGGACCCGGCGGCGGACGGACATGTGACGAACGTCAAACGGGACGGACGCGGCGCGGGCGCCGTACGGGTCACCGGGCGGGCGATTTCCCGGTGAGCGGAAAGCGAGCGGGAAGTGAGCGGAATGCGGGGGTATTCGGGGTGCATTCAGGGGGGCATTCGGAGGGCGCGGCACCGGGAAATGCGGTGACCGCGGCGATCACCGCTTTTCGCGGGCGCGGCCGGCGATGTCTTTCCGGGGGCCGGTCAGCGGTTTCCCCCGCCACCGGTCGCCGGCACGGTCACTGCTCCGGTCATGGCACGGTCGCCGGCGCGTGTGGGGGCTGTGGCCGGCCCGCGGAGCGGGGTGGGAGCCTACGGTGACGCATGCCGAGGGGAGCTGGTGACGAGGGATGCTGACCGAGACCGTGTTCCGCAGCGAGGACATACCGGCCGCCGACCGGTTCGACGCCTGGCGCGACCTGATGAACCGTACGCACGCGCCCCTGCGGCTGGAGAGTGAGGCCGCCGCGGACTTCCGGGCGCACCAGCGGCTGATCGAACTCGGCGCGGTGTCCATGTGGCCCGCCACCTTCCAGCAGTTGGTGTTCATCAGGACCCCGCGGCTGATCCGGCAGTCCGATCCGGAGGTCTACCACCTCTCGCTGCTCCTGAGCGGGAAGGCAGGGGTGACCTGGGGCCGGCGGGAGAACACCTACGGGGCGTTCGACTTCCACACCAACGACTCCTCGCGGCCGTACGAGATCTGGACCGGCCGCGGCCCCATCTCGTCGGTGGGCATCGAGATACCCAAGGCGCTGCTGCCGCTGCCCCAGGCCCGGATGGACCAGGTGATCGGCCGGCACGTCTCCGGCCGGGAGGGCGTCGGCACGCTGCTCACGCAGTTCCTCACCCAGATCGCGGCGGACACCCGGCCCTACCAGCCGGTCGACGGACCCCGGCTGGGCACGGTGCTGGTCGACCTGGTGGCGGCGATGCTGGCCCAGAACCTGGAGATCGAGTCGGCGCTCGCGCCGGAGACCCGGACGCGGGCGCTGACGCTGCGGGTGCAGTCCTACATCCGGCGCCATCTGCACGACACCGAGCTGACGCCCACCCGGATCGCCACCGTGCACCACATCTCCCGCAGTTATCTGCACCGGCTCTTCCAGGCGGAGGACGAGTCGGTGGCCGCGTACATCCGCAGGCACCGCCTCGAAGGCGCCCACCGCGACCTCGCCGACCCGGGGCTGGCCGGCACCGCGGTCCACGTCATCGCCACCCGCTGGGGCTTCCCCCGCGCCGCCGACTTCGCCCGCGCCTTCCGCACCGCCTACGGCATCCCCCCGACAGAACACCGCCGCCGCTCCCACCAGCCCACCGCCCCGGACGGCGAACGGCGGTAACCCCGGCGTTGTGGGCCGGCATTTCTTTTGTGCCGGGCGGGGAATTCCGGGGTGCCGGGGGTGGCTCATTGCGGGTGCCACGGAATTCTTGGGCGTGCCGGGTATTTCCGTATGCGGGGGCCTGCGGGAATTCCGGCGGGGCCGGCGGCGTGCCGGATGGTCCCGCGGGGCTGCCGGACCCGGTCCGACCTGCGGTGGTTCACGCATTGCCAACGCGGCCGGCGACCGAGGGATAACGACAGGCCCCCGGCGCGGGGTCATCCTTGGTCGTGCCTCCTCCGGTCCGGCCCACTCGGGCCGGGTCCCCGAGCCCCCGCCCGCCTCATCGGACCGGGGAGGTACCGCACCGCCGCCGCACGGCGGCGCACCAGCGTGCTCGTGATCCCCCGCGGTCCCCGCGGAGGCCACGGGTGCCAACGGGGGGGTGCGGCGCCGTGCGGGGGGCGGACGGCGCCGCGCCGGGCGGTCCCGCCGTGACGGCCACGAGCGCCGGGGGACGCTTCGTGGGCGTGATGACGGGATTCCACCGCCGCGAGGCGCGGGTGACCACCGGCGACGGCGGTCACCCGCGCGCCGGCCGCAGCACCCGGCATCCCCGCCCGGCCGCCGCACCTGGGACCGCCCTCGGGACCGCACCCGGGACCCCGCCGCGAGCCGCCGTCCCGCACGGATTTCCCGGCCGGTGGATTTCCCGGACCGGGCCCCGATCCGAGGCAGGCGCCACCCGATGCCGCTGACCAGGTAAGATCAGAAGAATCGCGCTCGTGACTCCCCCTGACTGCCGTCGGCTGCCTGGGGCGAATCCGGGCCGAATCGGAGTGGGTTGCTCTGGTTGCCGCTGACCGCCTCTCGACCTGTCCTAGCAGGTCACGGCCGATTTGGTCGCTATCAGTGCAGGTCAGAACATTGCTTCGGATGAAGTTGGTCATCGGGTCGCGCGATGCGGGATAATGGCCGAGAACCAATGTGTTCGAGTCCGAGCTGGTTTCAGGAAGGGGAACGAGCATGGCGGCCATGAAGCCGCGGACGGGTGACGGCCCGCTCGAGGTGACCAAGGAGGGGCGGAGCATCATCATGCGCGTTCCGCTTGAGGGCGGCGGGCGGCTTGTTGTCGAGCTGACCCCGGACGAGGCGGACGCCCTGGGCGATGCGTTGAAGAAGGCCATCGTCTGAGACCAGCGGTCCCGAAATTCGTCGCGGCCACCCCAGCACCCACCGTGCCGGAGTGGCCGCGCCTCTTTTTGTCACCGGGTGCGCGCCGGATGCCGGCCGCTTGTCCCAGGCTTGTCACCGGCTTGTCAGCGGCTTGTCCGCAGGTTGCCCGCGGCTTGCCCGCGGGTTTTTGTCCGCCCGGCCACGGCGCGGCTACTTGTTGCGGACCGCGCAGAGAAGTCCGTCGTCGGTGGGGAGGAGGACCGGCGCGAGGGCCGGGCTGTCGCGGACCTCGCGGAGCAGCTCGCGGAGGCACTGGGACTCGGGGTCCTGGTGCGCGGCGTCCAGCGCCTTGCCCCGGCCGAACGCACCCTCGAAGCAGACCAGCCCGCCCGGCCGCAGCAGCCGCATCGACGCGTCGAGATAGTCCAGGTACTCCAGCCGGTCGGCGTCGCAGAAGATCAGGTCGTAGCCGCCGTCGGTGAGCCGCGGCAGGACGTCCAGCGCGGGGCCGCAGATGAAACGGGACCGGTTCGCCGCGAAGCCGGCCTCACGGTACGACTCCCGGGCCAGCTGCTGCCGGTCCGGCTCGGTGTCGACGGTGGTGAGCACGCCGTCGGCCCGCATCCCGCGCATCAGGTGAATGCCGGAGACCCCGGTCCCGGTGCCGATCTCCACCACCGACTTCGCGTCCGCTGCCGCCGCCAGCAGCCGCAGCGTCGCCCCCGTCCCAGGTGAGACCGGCCGCAGCCCCGCCACATGCGCATGGCCGCGGGCACGTATCAGGGCGTCGTCCTCGGCGACGAACGCGTCCGCGAACGCCCAGCTCGCCTGCCGGTTGCCGGTAATGGCCCTCTCCCTGTCACCACTGTGCTCAGCCTTGCGTCTCCCTGGCCGCGAGGCCCGTCGGCGACTGTATCCGCTGGGGCCGGGAACCAGCAGATGGGACCGTGCGTTAGGCAGGCGGAACATAAATGAGGCGTATGGGCCGCGAAGGCTTGTCGGAGCTCATACGCCTTGACAGCAGCGCATTTATCCGGAGCTAACGGGCGAGGTGGCTATGGTAGGGGCTCTACTGGACACCACCAGAGCCGACAGGGGAGGTGCGGCTGCGGCCGGTGACCGGAGAGTGCTTCCGCACTTTCGCAGGTCCGCCGGACAGCCGAAATCCGTGACCAACACCGCTGATGATCGTTCACGCGAAAAAAACTCCGCCGACGCGAACTCCGTGACCACCGCGACCTTCGCCACCGACGGGGACGCTCAGTCGTGGACGCCTCCTTCCTGGGAGGAGATCGTCAGTACGCACAGTGCCCGGGTGTACCGGCTGGCCTATCGGCTGACCGGCAACCAGCACGACGCGGAGGACCTCACCCAAGAGGTCTTCGTGCGGGTCTTCCGCTCCCTGTCCACCTACACACCCGGCACCTTCGAGGGCTGGCTGCACCGCATCACCACGAACCTCTTCCTGGACATGGTGCGGCGCCGGCAGCGGATCCGCTTCGACGCACTCGGCGACGACGCGGCTGAGCGACTGCCCAGCCGCGAGCCGTCCCCCGCACAGCACTTCAACGACACGCACTTCGACGCGGACGTCCAGCAGGCGCTGGACACCCTCGCCCCGGAGTTCCGTGCCGCGGTGGTGCTCTGTGACATCGAGGGACTGTCGTACGAGGAGATCGCCGCGACCCTCGGTGTGAAGCTCGGCACGGTTCGGAGCAGGATCCACCGCGGTCGCTCCCACCTGCGTAAAGCTCTGGAACACCGGGCACCTGGTGTACGTCCGGCCCCCGCGCTTGCTGCCACCGCACCCAAACCTGGCCTGGAGGGCGGGAGAGCGTGAGCAGTAGCGGTTCAGGCGAGCATCGTCCCCAACGTCCCGCGCCCGCCGAGCAGCACCTGGGCGACCGCCTCGCGGCGTTCGTCGACGGAGAGCTGACCGACGACAGCAGGGACCGCGTGCTCGCCCATCTCGCGACATGTCCGCAGTGCAAGGCCGCAGCTGCCGAGCAGCGGCGGCTGAAGAGTGTGATCGCGGCCTCCGAGCTGCCGGCCATATCGGCCGGTCTGCTCGCGCGGCTGCAGGGTCTGCCCGGCATGGGCGCCGGTGACGGCCACGGCCGCGGCGGTCCATGGGACCCGGGCGGCCCCGGCGGCCCGGTGACCGCCGACGGCCCCCAGGCCGACGACGCCACCGCCGTACCGGCACCGCAGCTCGGTGAGGAGCCCGCAGGGCCCTTCGACGGCGGCCTGCTGGGCTCCGGCCCGCTCGGTTCCGGCCGGTTCTCGTACCTGGGTCCGGCCCGTGACCTGCTGGCCCCGGCCGGCTCCCGGTCGCGCGGCTTCCGTATCCATGAACCGGCGGCAGCCGCCGCCGGGAGCGCCCACCCCGTCTCCAGTACGTCCCGGGGCCGCAGGTTCGCTTTCGCGGCGGCCGGCGCCTTCTCGATGGCGGCCATCGCCATCGGCGGCGCGCTCCCGATGGAGGCGGCGGTCGACGGCGGCGCCCGGCCCGACGACGGCCCGGCGGTCAGTCCGCTGAGCGCCAACTCGGTCTCCGACACCCGCGGGGTGACCCCGCGCGGGGTGCTCGGCGCCGAGGAGCGGATCACCCGCGCCCCCGCCGCCCGTACGGTGAACACGGCCACCTCGGTGTCGCTGCCGGAGCCGGGACCGGTGCCGCTGGTGACCCCGGCGGTGGCCCAGCCGGCCCGCTCCACCGTCGTCCTGCGCTGACCGGCGGACGGGAGTGGCCGGACCAGCACCCGTTCGGGGGTCCACCTTCACCCCCTGGCGACGTAGTGTTGGCCGGGCCACTCCCGTACCGACCGCGGCGGCGGGTACCGTAAAGTGCGCCGGCCCCTGCCCAGCCGGTCGTGGACGTCCCAAGGAGCTGCACGGTGTTCTTCGACATAGGCCCGCTTGAGCTGGTCGCGCTCGTAGTCCTTGCCGTACTCGTCTTCGGTCCGGACAAGCTGCCGAAGGTCATCCAGGACGTGATGCAGTTCATCCGGAAGGTGCGGGAGTTCTCCGACAGCGCCAAGGAGGACATCCGCCGGGAGCTGGGCCCGGAGTTCAAGGACTTCGAGTTCGAGGACCTGAACCCCAAGACCTTCATCCGGAAGAACCTGCTGGAGGGCGAAGAGGACGAGTACGGCCTCAAGGAGCTCAAGGATCTGCGCAACAGCTTTGACCTCCGCAAGGAGATGTCCGAAGTCACCGACCTGCGCAAGGACTTGACCGAGGTCACCGACGTGGTGAACGGCGTGGAGCCGGGCACCAGGGCGTCGGGCGGGGCCGCCGCGGCCACCGCGACCGAGACCGCCACCCCGGACCGGCTGCGCAAGACCGAGAAGCTCGGCCAGGACGAGCCGCCGCCGTTCGACTCCGACGCGACCTGACAATCTGCTCAGCGCTGACGGGCGGCAAACCTCAGCTGTCCAGCTGAACAGTCAGTACGACTGATTTCACCCGATTGGTTGACCGTTGTCCGTGTGTCAGCCGTCACCCCCCCGCCGTTTCGTGCCCCGAACCCACCCAGGGTCGGGCAAGATGGCGTCGCCCATAAGGGCACTGGAGGAGGCGCTACCCATATGGAGACGAAGACCGGCACGGCACAGGGGGCGGTCGACGGCTACTTGATGGCCGACTTTCCGTGGTACGGGCTGGATCAGGCGTTCACCGGACACCGCTGGCTCGGAACCGTCGGTGTCAGCGCGGACGGCACGGTGGAACACGGCTCGACAGGGCACGGCGACGAGCCGTCCCTCAAGGCGGAGGCGAGCGACCCCGAGGGACAGAGGTTCGCCGTGGTCGTGACGGTGGCACAGCGCCCGGGACGGCGCAGCGCCGACGGCACCGGCGTCCTGGAGGAGACATCCGTCGCGTCCGCGGCCTGGCTGGCCGGCTCGGGCCTGCTGTCCTGCACCTGGCCCACCTACATGGAGCGGGCGCTGCGCGACGACTGGCTCGACCAGCAGACGGCGGCGGCCTGGGAGATGGCGGACGAGCTGACGGGACCCGGATGGTCCACCCTCACGCTGCCCGTGGACGGGGAGCCGACGCCGTTCCACTACCGCGAGTCCGAGTACGGCTGGGTGATGGCCGGCGCCGCCCGGGGGGTCCACCTCGGGGCGTACGGGCGGGGCATGAGCGCCTACGGGCTCGGGCTGTCCGTGGTGCGCGACCTGACGACCTACGAAGGCTGAACCGCGTACAGAACCGCCGGGGCCGGCTCCTGACCAGGAGCCGGCCCCGGCGGTTCTCGCTGTGCGGGCCTAGAACTTGTTGCGCGGGGTGATCCCCAGCGACATCCCCGCCAGGCCGCGGGCACGGCCGCCCAGCTTGCCGGCGATGGTCCGCAGGGCCGCTCCCGCCGCGGACTCGGGGTGGGACAGGGCCACCGGACGGCCGTCGTCGCCGCCCTCGCGCAGCCGGATGTCGATCGGGATGCGGCCGAGCACCGGGACGGTCGTACCCGTGGTGCGGGAGAGCCCCTCGGCGACGCGGTCGCCGCCGCCGGTACCGAAGACCTCGACGATCTCGTCGCAGTGCGGGCACGGCATGCCCGCCATGTTCTCCACCACGCCGACGATCTTCTGGTGGGTCTGGACCGCGATGGAGCCGGCCCGCTCGGCGACCTCGGCGGCGGCCTGCTGCGGGGTGGTCACCACCAGGATCTCCGCGTTCGGCACCAGCTGGGCGACCGAGATGGCGATGTCACCGGTGCCGGGCGGCAGGTCCAGCAGCAGGACGTCCAGGTCACCCCAGTAGACGTCGGCGAGGAACTGCTGGAGCGCCCGGTGGAGCATCGGGCCGCGCCAGACCACCGGCGCGTTGCCCGGGGTGAACATGCCGATCGAGATCACCTTCACCCCGTTGGCGGCGGGCGGCATGATCATGTTCTCGACCTGCGTGGGTCGCCCTTCCACGCCGAGCATGCGGGGCACGCTGTGACCGTAGATGTCCGCGTCGACCACGCCGACCTTCAGGCCGTCGGCGGCCATCGCCGCGGCCAGGTTCACCGTCACCGAGGACTTGCCGACGCCGCCCTTGCCGGACGCCACCGCGTACACCCGGGTCAGCGAACCCGGCTGGGCGAACGGGATCTCCCGCTCGGCCTGCCCGCCGCGCAGCGACGACGCCAGCTCGCGGCGCTGCTCGTCACTCATCACATCCAGCGTGACGTCCACCGAGGAGACCCCGGGCACCTGGCCGACGGCCGTGGTCACCAGGCTGGTGATGGTGTCGCGCATCGGGCAGCCGGAGACGGTCAGATACACGGTCACCGCCACCGTGCCGTCGGCGCCGATGTCCACGGACTTCACCATGCCGAGATCGGTGATCGGTTTGTGGATCTCCGGGTCGTTCACGGTCGCGAGCGCGGCGCGGACGGCCTCGTCGGTCGGCGTGGAGCTGTACGTGGTGGTAGCCATACCGACGATGGTACGGCGACGGCGGGGGGCTGTTCAGCGACCCCGCCCGTCGGTTTCGTCACCGCGCCCCGGCCGCGGGCCGTACGGGTGCCTGGTGCGGTGGGCGGGACCGCCGGACTGCCGCTCCTCGAACTCCTTGAGCAGGTCCTGGAGCTCGGAGCGGATCCAGTCACGGGTGGCGACCTCGCCGAGGTTCACCCGCAGCGCGGCCACTTCCCGGGTCAGGTACTCGGTGTCGGCGATGGAGCGCTCGTTCTGCGCGCGGTCCTGTTCCAGGTTGACCCGGTCGCGATCGTCCTGCCGGTTCTGCGCCAGCAGGATCAGCGGCGCCGCGTACGACGCCTGCAGGGACAGCATCAGGGTCAGGAAGATGAAGGGGTACTGGTCGAACCGCATGGGCTCGGGCGCGAAGACGTTCCACAGCACCCAGACGATGATGACCGCGGTCATCCAGACGATGAACCGTCCGGTGCCAAGGAAGCGGGCGATCCGCTCGGAGAACTTGCCGAACGCCTCCGGGTCGTAGGCCGGCAGCAGGCTGCGCCGGGTGGTGTCGCGCGGCTGGTCCAGGCGGACCCGGGAGCGCGGCTGCCGGCGGCGCTGCGGGTCGCGGACCCGCTCGTCAGCGGCCATTGCCGGTGCCCGCCTCCTGCGCCGGCTCGTACGGCGCCCGCTCGGCGTCGTCCGGATCGTCGCTGCCGTCCTCCGCCCCGCGGTCCACGGCGCCGTGCAGATCCGTCTCCCGCCAGTCCTCCGGCAGCAGGTGGTCCAGCACGTCGTCCACCGTCACCGCGCCCAGCAGGGACCCGCTCTCGTCCACCACCGGCGCCGAGATCATGTTGTACGTGGCCAGGAAGCTGGTCACCGACGGCAGCGGGGTCTCCGGGTCGAGCGGGTGCAGGTCGGTGTCCACGATCGACCCCAGCAGGGTGAACGGCGGGTCGCGCAGCAGCCGCTGGAAGTGCACCAGGCCCAGGTACTTGCCGGTCGGCGTCTCGTCCGGCGGCCGGCACACGTACACCTGCGCGGCGAGCGCCGGCGACAGGTCCGGGTTGCGGATGCGGGCCAGCGCGTCGGCGACGGTGGCGTTGGGGCGCAGCACGATCGGCTCGGTCGTCATCAGGCCGCCCGCGGTCCGCTCCTCGTACGACAGCAGCCGCCGTACGCCCGCGGCCTCCTGCGGCTGCATCAGCCTGAGCAGCCGCTCCTGCTCGTCGTCGGAGAGCTCGGCCAGCAGGTCGGCGGCGTCGTCCGGGTCCATCGCCTCCAGCACGTCGGCGGCGCGCTCGTCCTTGAGCTTGGTGAGGATCTCCACCTGGTCGTCGTCCGGCAGCTCTTCGAGCACGTCCGCCAGCCGGTCGTCGTCCAGCGCGATGGCGACCTCGCCGCGGCGCTTGGGGGAGAGGTGGTGCAGCACGTTGGCCAGGTCGGCCGGGCGCAGCTGCTCGAAGGTCGCCACCAGGTTCTCCGCGCCCTGGCTGTCCTCGGCCAGCCGGAAACCGGTCACCGACGACCAGTCGACGGTCAGCGTCTCCCCCTTGCGGCGCAGCGCCCCGGACTTGCCGCGGCGGACGAAGACCTTGTCGATCTCCCACTCCCGGCGGGCGGGCAGCTGCGCCATCGACACATCCAGGACGGTGACCTCCTCGCCCGCGCGGGCCCCGTCCTCGGTGCCCTGCTCGGACGCCTCGGTCGCGGCGGTCGTCTCGGTGGTCTCCGGCTCGACCAGCCGTACCCGGCGGTCCAGCAGCTCGCCCAGCACCAGCGTCTCGGTCGGCCGCTGCTCGAAGCGCCGCATGTTGAGCACGCCGGTGGTGATCACCTGGCCGGACTCGACGCCGGTGACCCGGGTCATCGGCAGGAAGATCCGCCGCCGGCTGATCACCTCGACGACCAGGCCGAGGACACGCGGCGGCCGGCCGCCGACCCTCAGCATGACCACGACGTCGCGGACCCGGCCCACCTGGTCGCCGGTGGGGTCGAAGACGGCGATGCCGGACAGGTGCGAGACGAAGACCCGGGGGGAGCCTGCGGCCATACGGGGCCTCCTCGTCCGTTCGTACTCCGCGGCCAGGCTACTCCGGGCGGATCTTGGCCGCCCGGCGGGCGGGGTGCCGGAAGGGGGTGCCCGGCGGGGTGCCGGACGGGGTGCCGGGTGCGGGCTGTGCGCGGGCTGGGTGCGGTGCCCGGAGGGGTGCCCGGACGGGTGCAGGATGGCACCCGCCGGGCACCCCCGGGGGTACGCTGCGGCGACTGCTGCGGTAGCTTCCTGCACCGCCCGCAGCGCTGCCCGCAGGAGGACGAGAACCCGTGTATTCCGGCCGACGGACCACTGCCGCCCGCGGAACGATCGGCGCGGGCACCCTGCTCCTGGGTGGGCTCCTCACCGGCTGCCTCGGCTTCGGCGGCGACCCCGACGCGGGGACCAACGGCGTCGGCAAACTCCCGGCGCCGACCATAGAGCAGCAGGCCAAGTCCGCCGCCGACACCGCCCCCACGGTCCGGCTGGCCGGCACCGTGGTCAGCAACGGGCAGAGCTTCCGGCTCGACATGCGGCTGCGTCCCAACGGCGGCGTCGGCGAGGTCACCACCAAGGACGGCACCTTCCAGCTGCTCCGGGTGGACGACGCCCTCTACCTCAAGGCCGGCGCGGACTTCTACGGCGACGGCGGCGACGACAAGGACAGCCGGGCGGCGGCCGCGAAGCTCAACGGCAAGTACGTCAAGGTGCCCTCCAGCGACCCGGCCTACCGGCAGTTCAGCGGCTTCACCGACAAGAAGGTGCTGCTCGCCGACCTCTTCGTGCTCGACGGCACGGTCAAGGTGGGCGACCACCGCAAGGTCGCCGACACCAAGACCATCGCCCTCAACGGCTCCAAGGGCGGCTCCCTGGACATCTCGCTCCAGGGCAGGCCGTATCCGCTCCGCTACCAGCGGGCCGGGAACGCGGGCACCCTGACGCTCTCCGACTGGGGCCAGGACTTCACGCTGGCCGCACCGGGCAAGGACGCGGTGGTCGACTACGGCAGGTCGGTCGGCGCGACCCCGGCCCCCACCAAGCCGGCGGCCAGGAAGTAGCGCGCGCCGCCGGCCGGGCCGGCCTCCCGCCGGGCTCAGCGCCTTCGGCGTTTGAGGAGGAGGCGGGGCAGGCCGGCCGGGGCGGGGTGGCGGGTGGTGGCCGCGGTGGGGGCCGGGACGGTCGCGCCCGAGGCGGTGGGCATCGTGCCGGGGTACTCGGAGGGGGCGCCGTCCGGGGTGAGACGGAAGAGCGCGCACTCGCGGGCCCAGCGGGGGACGATCTCCTCGCCGTCGGGGGAGTTGAGCCGCTTCGGCTTCAGCTCGGCGGCAGCCGCCTGCCACGGGTCGGAGCCGGGCGCCAGCAGGGCGACCCGTGCCTGCCAGGTGACCAGCCGCCCGCCCTTGTCCTTGCTGCGGACCGTGACAGTGGCCGCGCCGCCGTCGGTGAGGCCGGGCACCGGCTGCTCCCCGGGCCCGCCGACCAGGCAGAGCGCCCCGTCCACCCAGGCGTGCCAGACCGCCTGGCCGTTCACCCAGACCAGGCCGGACTTCTTGGTGGCCTCCTCGACCAGCGCGGTCAGTTCGGCCGGTTCGGCGGCAGAGGCGGCGCCTTTGGCGTCGGCGGCGTCGGGAGCGGTCGTCATGCGCCACACCCTAAAGGCTGCCCCGGCCGCACCCTCCGTCCGGGGAGCGGAACGACAGGTGCTCGGGGCCGTCACGGGCCTTACCCTGGGTGCCGGCCGTCGCCGGCGGCCCGCAACGCCCCCGAGGAGCCCCGTGACCGCCCCGCAGAGCACCGCCGCCCCCGCGGACCCGGGCACCGCGCCGGCGGGGCCCGGCGCGACCGGAGGCGTCCTGGCGGCGCGGCGGCTGGACTTCTCGCTCCTGGCCGTCGCCATCGCGGGCGTCTCGATGTCCGCCCCGCTGATCGCCTCCACCGCCGCGCCCGCACTGGCCATCGCCTTCTGGCGCAACGCCATGGCCGTCGGCGTGCTCAGCCCGGTCGCGCTCTGGCGGCACCGCGGCGAACTGCGGCACATGGGCGGCCGGGCGCTGGGGCTCTCGCTCGCGGCCGGCGTCGTCCTCGCGCTGCACTTCGGGATGTGGCTGCCCAGCCTCACCATGACCTCGGTGGCCACCTCCACCGCGCTGTGCACCACCACCCCGATCTGGACCACGCTCATCCTGCGCGCCCGCGGCCACCGCCCGCCGGGCCTGGTCTGGGCCGGCACGGTCCTGGCGGTGACCGGCGTACTGATCCTCACCGGCCTCGACCTGTCCACCGACACCCGCGCACTGGCCGGCGACGCGCTGGCGCTGGGCGCGGGCATGGCGGCGGCCGGCTACGTCCTGCTCGGCGCGGAGGTACGGCGCACCGCGAGCACCACCGCGTACACCGTCGTCTGTTACGGCACCACCGCCGTGGCGCTGCTCGGTGCCTGCCTGGTGTCCGGGTCGGCACTCGGCGGCTACGACGGGAGAACCTGGCTGAAGATCGCCGCTCTCACGGTGGTCGCCCAGCTGCTCGGGCACTCGCTGCTCAACCGGGTGGTGCGCGGCCTCGGCCCGGCCACCACCTCGACCGCGATCCTGCTGGAGACCCCGGGCGCCGCGCTCATCGCCGCCCTGTGGCTGGGCCAGACCCCGCCGGCCGCCGCGTATCCGGCGCTCGGCGTGATCCTCGCGGGCCTGGCCCTGGTGATCCTCGCCGACCGCCGGAAGACCGCCCCGGCGGCGTAGCGCTACAGCCAGCCGTTGCGGCGGAAGCCGCGGTGGATGGCGTAGCAGATCGCCACGATCCCGATGAGGACGGCCGGGTAGCCGAACTTCCAGCGCAGCTCCGGCATCGTGTCGAAGTTCATCCCGTACACACCGGTGATCATCGTCGGCACCGCCAGGATCGCCGCCCACGCGGTGATCTTGCGCATGTCCTCGTTCTGCACCACGGTCGCCTGGGCCAGATTGGCCTGCAGGATCGAGTTCAGCAGGTCGTCGAAGCCGGTGACCTGCTCGTGCACCCGGGCCACATGGTCGGCGACGTCACGGAAGTACTTCTGGATCTCCGGGTCGATCAGCCGCATCGGCCGCTCGCCGAGCATCTGCATCGGCCGCAGCAGCGGCGACACCGCCCGCTTGAACTCCAGCACCTCCCGCTTGAGCTGGTAGATCCGGCCCGCGTCGCCCCCGCGCAGCCCCTTGCCGTTCCCCGCGGAGAAGACATCGATCTCGACCTCGTCGATGTCGTCCTGCACCGCCTCGGTGACGGCCAGGTAGTCGTCGACCACCCGGTCGGCGATGGCGTGCAGCACCGCGGAGGGGCCCTTGGCGAGCAGCTCCGGGTCGTCCTCCAGCTGGTGCCGCAGCGAGCGCAGCGACCCGTGGCCGCCGTGCCGGACGGTGATCACGAAGTACTGGCCGGTGAAGACCATCACCTCGCCGGTCTCCACCACCTCGCTGGTGGAGGTGAGTTCGGCGTGCTCGACGTAGCGGATCGTCTTGAAGACGGTGAAGAGCGAGTTGTCGTACCGCTCCAGCTTCGGCCGCTGGTGGGCGTGGACCGCGTCCTCGACGGCCAGCGGGTGCAGCCCGAACTCCTGGGCGATGCCGGCGAACTCCTGCTCGGTCGGCTCGTGCAGCCCGATCCAGACGAAGCCGTCGCTGCCGTCGCAGCTCTCCGCGCTGCGGCCGGCCCGCACCGTGCGCAGCGCCTCGCGCAGCCCGATGTTGTCGCTGCACCGCACACCGTCGCGGTACACCGCGCAGTCCACCACCGCGCTGCTGGTGACCGCGGAGGTGTCCTGGGCCGGGCCGTAATCGTAGGACTCGCCGTTCTTGCGCAGGGTGGGACGCACGACTGCGCGCAGATCGCGGATCATCGACATGGCAAGCTCCTTCACGGACTGGCCTACGGCATGGCGCCGCACTGAAATGCTGATCAGGACGGGTTGATCACAGGCAGTTCAGGGCGCTCTTCCAGCGCGGAGAAAGCTCCGCGGGCAAGCCGACGACTACGCGTTTCGGCTCCGGAGTGCCGGGTATGGAACGCGAGGGCTCAGCGCGCGGGGCAACACATGGAAGAGCTGCCGGTACTGCACGGTCGACTGGGATCCATGTCAGTCCCACCTCCTCCGGCCAATCCCCGCTGGGGGATGACGTACGCGCGAACGCCCCACTTTAGCAAGCCCGCAAGGGCCCGACGCCGCGCTTTGCGCCTTCGATACGCGCTCTATGCTCACCGTATGTCAGATGTCACGCCGCTGGTCGAGGCCCGGCTGAGCACGGTTTTCGGCCCGCCTGACGCCCGCGCGGCGGTCACCTTCCTCGGCGCGCAGCCCCTTGAGGTGCTCCGCTTCCGCGACGGTGACCTGCGGCGATACATCACCCTCGGCATGTCGGACCAGCCGATGAACGACCCGCTGGCGACGGTGGCCGATCCGGTCCGCGGGCCGCGTGCGGAGCTGCTGCTCACCGTCCGCGCCGGGCGCCTGGGAAGTGGTCCGGACACCGACAAAATTCTCCGTCCGCTCGCCGTCCTGGCCGCGTCGCCGCAAGTCGAGGGGGTGGTGGTCGCGCCGGGCAACTCCCTCGACCTCGGTGAGCCGCTCTGGCCCGGCGCCCCCTTCTCCGCGGTGCTGGTCGCCGAGAACGGCGGCCTGGTCGACGACCTCGTGCTGCCCGAGCCGATGGCGCCGGTGCGCTTTCTGCCGCTGCTGCCGATGACGCCCAACGAGGCCGCCTGGAAGCGGGTGCACGGGGCCGCCGCACTCCAGGAGAGGTGGCTCGCCCAGGGCACGGACCTGCGTGATCCGGACCGGGCGCCGGCCCGGCTGGACGACTGACCCGGCGCCATGGCGCCGGGTCAGTCCCCGGCGCGGACCTCGCCCGCGCCGGGGACGGGCCCGCGGGCCGGGCCCGGACGGGTGATCGTCCTTGACGCGGGCACGGTCCGGGAGGACCGTGGAGCGCTATGAGGGGTGAACCCAGTTGCCCGAAGTGCGGTGGCAGGGTGCGGGCGCCCGGCCTCTTCGCCGACTCCTGGCAGTGCGCGGCGCACGGGAGCGTTCACCCGCTGCAGCCCGTCGTACCGCCCAGCGTCGAGGCGCTCGGCGTGGTGGTCAACCGTTCCCAGGTGCCGGTGTGGATGCCCTGGCCGCTGCCGGTCGGCTGGCTCTTCTCCGGGGTGGCCGCGGCCGGTGACGACCGCAGCGGCGGCCGGGCGACCGCGGTGACCTGCTCCGGCCCCGGCCCGTTCGGCGGCGCCGGCGAACTGATGCTGATCGCGGAGGAGCTGGGCGTCGGACTCGGCGCCCGCTACGCCGGCATCCCCGGCCCGGACCCCGGTCCCGACATGTGCGTCGACAAGCCGGCCCACGCCAAAGTGCTGGCGGCCGGCCGTCCCACCCCGCTCTGGCACGTCAACCACACCCCCGCCGACCGCGCGGTCTTCGCCGGCGAGGCGCGCGGGCTGTGGCTCTGGGCGATCGTGTGGCCCGAGGAGACGGGGCTGCTGATGTACGACGAGCTGGTCCTCACCGATCTGCGGGACGCCGGGGCCGAGGTGGATCTGCTGCCCTGCGGGGCGCTGTCGACGCGGCTGCTGGGATAGCGCCGGCTCCGGGCCGCCCGGCTCGGGTGGCCCGGCCCGGGCCGCCCGGCTGGGCGGTGCGGTCGCGGGTAGCGGTTCAGTCGTCGGTACGGGGGCCGTATTGGCCTGGGTTGCCGGGGGTTTCGCCGTCCGACGCCTGGGAATCGTAGGCTCTTTACGGACGCTATCCTTACGTTCGCCCCCTTGACCGCTGGCTGCCCCTGGAGGACCGTGCCGTGCCGCGCATCGACCTGCACACCCACTCCACAGCCTCCGACGGTACGGACACCCCGGCCGAGCTGGTACGGAACGCCGCCGCGGCCGGCCTCGACGTGGTGGCGATCACCGACCACGACACCGTCGGCGGCTACGGCGAGGCCCGCGCGGCCCTCGGCGAACTGCGCTCCGGCCTGACGCTGGTGACCGGGGCGGAACTCTCCTGCCGGGTGCGGGGCATCAGCATGCACATGCTGGCGTACCTCTTCGACCCCGCCGAGCCGGAGCTGGACCGGGAACGGGAACTCGTACGCGACGACCGGGTGCCGCGGGCGCGGGCCATGGTCGCCAGGCTCCAGGAGCTCGGCGTGCCGGTGACGTGGGAACGGGTGGCCGCGATCGCGGGCGACGGGTCGGTGGGGCGGCCGCACATCGCCACGGCGATGGCCGAACTGGGTGTGGTGGACAGCGTCTCGGCCGCTTTCACTGAGGAGTGGCTGGCCAACGACGGGCGCGCGTACGTCGGCAAGCACGAACTTGACCCCTTTGACGCGGTGCGGCTGGTCAAAGGCGCGGGCGGGGTGACCGTCTTCGCGCACCCCGGCGCGCACAAGCGCGGGGAGACGGTGCCGGACGCGGTGATCGCGGAGCTGGCCGCCGCGGGCCTGGACGGTATCGAGGTCGACCACACGGATCACGACGCGGCGACGCGGGCGCGGCTGCGCGGGCTGGCCGGGGAGCTGGGGCTGCTGGCCACCGGGTCCAGTGATTACCACGGCAGCCGGAAGACGGTCGCCCTCGGGGAGTGCACGACGGACCCGGAGGTCTACCGGGAGATCGCCCGGCGGGCCACCGGCGCGGTGCCGATCACCGCGGTCTAGCTGCCGCCGGCCTTTCCGGGGCCGGGGCCGCTGCGTTCCCCTGTGTCCCCCGCGTTCTCTGTGTGCCCCGGGTCCTGTGCGTCCTCGGGTCCTGTGCGCCCCGCGCGTGCTCTGTGCGTCCTCCGCGTTCTTCGCCGGCTCCTACGGAAGTGTCACCGATGTTCGACCTCACCCTGTTCGGGTCCGTCTTCTTCACCCTGTTCGTCATCATGGACCCGCCCGGGATCACGCCGATCTTCCTCGCCCTGACGTCGGGACGGGCCACGAAGGTCCAGCGGCGGATGGCGTGGCAGGCCGCCGGGGTGGCGTTCGGGGTCATCACGGTCTTCGGTATCTGCGGGCAGCAGATCCTGGACTACCTGCATGTGTCGGTGCCCGCCCTGCGGGTGGCCGGCGGACTGCTGCTCCTGCTCATCGCGCTCGACCTGCTCACCGGCAAGGCGGACGAGCCGACCCAGACCAAGGACGTGAACGTCGCGCTGGTGCCGCTCGGGATGCCGCTGCTGGCCGGGCCCGGGGCGATCGTCACGGTGATCCTGGCGGTGCAGAAGGCGGACAGCTTCGAGGAGCAGGCGTCGGTGTGGGTGGCGATCGTCGCCATGCACGTGGTGCTCTGGCTGGTGATGCGCTACTCGCTGGCGATCATCCGGGTGATCAAGGAAGGCGGTGTGGTGCTGGTGACCAGGCTGTCCGGAATGCTGCTGTCGGCGATCGCGGTGCAGTCGGTGGCCAACGGCATCTTCGGCTTCATCCACGGCGGGGGATGAACCGGGTCCCTCGCCGGACGGACCGGGCTCTTCACGGCGGGGACGGCCCCGGACATGCGAAAGCGCCCCGTACTCCATTGGTACGGGGCGCCGTTGCGTGGGCCGGGTGGATTCAGTCCGCGGGGCGGATGTAGATCCGCTGGCCGATGGCAGCGGCCTGCTGCACGATCTTGTTCACGGCGGAGGCGTCTACGACGGTGCTTTCCACCGCGTTGCCATTGAGGTCGTCGAGTCGCATGATCTCGAAGCGCATGGGGCTTCTCCCTTCGTCGCTCGTTACATGTGTGGTCAACCAACTCCCCCTTCGAAACATTCCCTACGCTAAAGAAACCCTTGCTGACCTTCACTGCTCACCGGTAAGGGAGCGGGCGCCGCCCTTGGCGCGGCCCCAGAACGCCACCAGCGCCGCCGCGGTCTCCGCCGGGCGCTCCGCGTTGGGGGAGTGCTCGGCGCCCTTGATCACCACGCGCTCGGCGTCCAGCCGCTCGGCCATGGCGTCCAGCCACGGCACCGGCCAGGCGTAGTCCACCTCGCCGGAGAGTACGAGCTTGGGCAGGCCCAGGGCGCTCAATTCAGCCACTCGGTCGGGCTCGGTCATCAGTTGCTTCGCGGTGGCGATCAGTTGCTCGGGAACGGTGGTCACCCAGCGCCGGTGCAGGAACTCCTCCAGCCAGCCCGGTGTCTCCTCGGCGTCGGCCGGTGCGTTCTCCGCGTCCATCGCCCGCATGGTCCGCCAGGCCGTCTCCATGTCCATGGTCGGCAGGTAGTCCACCAGCAGCTGGGTACGGAGCTGCTGCTCCGGGCTGATCTCGGCCGGCCCCGAACTCATCAGGGTCAGCGAGGCCCAGGGGGCGGTTCCCGCGGCCAGCACCGCGGCGCGGGCGACCAGGCCGCCCATCGAGTGCCCCAGCAGATGCAGCGGGGTGCCGAGGGCGGCGCTCTGGGCGATCACATCGGCGGCCAGCTCGGCCTGGGCGTACGCGGCCTCGTCGCGCGGGCCGCCCGAGTCGTGCTGACCGCGGCCGTCCACCGCCACGACGCGGTAGCCGGCCTCGGTGAGCGGGGTCAGCAGATCGAGGAAGTCCTCTTTGCTGCCGGTGAAGCCGGGCACCAGCAGCGCGGTGCCGAGGGCGGGCGCCGGGGGAACGGCGTCCAGTACCGCGAAGGATCCGCGGGACGTCTCCAGCCGACGGGCGGACACGTTCTCCGGGAGGCTGAGGGCAGAGGGTCGGCTCATGCAGTGAGATTACGCGCCGCATATGTCCGAGAGGTTGCCTCTTGGTTCGCCGCGCGCAAGGCCGGATGCCGAACGCCCCCGGCCGCCGGGCCAGGGGCGTTCGGTCCTGCGGGGTTCAGCTCGCGTCCGCCTCGGCGACGGCCTCGGCGGCGACGGCCTTACGGATCCTGCGGCGCGGGGCCTTGGGGGCCTCCGCCGCTTCGGGCGCCGACGCCGGGGCCGGGACCTCGACGGACTCGGCGGCCTTGCGGGTCCTGCGGCGCGGGGCCTTCGGAGTCTCCTCCGCCTCGGGCGCGGCGGCCGGGGCGGGCACCTCGGCGACCGCCTTGCGGGTCCTGCGGCGCGGGGCCTTGGGGGCCTCCTCGGTCACCACGGAGGTCACCGCGGGCTCGCCCGGCGTGACCGCTGCGGGGGCGGCGGTCACGGCGACCGGCTCGGCGGCCTTGCGGGTGCGGCGGCGGGGCGTCCTGGGGGCCTCCTCCGTCACTACGGCGGTCACCACGGGCTCGGCCGGTGCTTCGGCGGCCGTCTCCACGGTCGCCGCCACGGCCGCGGCGGGCGCGCCCGAGCGGGTGCGGCGACGGCGGCGGGGCGCGGTGCGGGCGGCCGGGCCCTCCGTCACGGCGGCGTCCGGTGCAGAGGCCGCGACGGCCGTCTCGACGGCGGAGGTGGCGGTGTCCGCGCCGGCCGCGGCGACCTCGCCGGAGCGGGTCCTGCGGCGCTGGCGGGGCGTACGGGTGCGGGCCGGACGCTCCTCGGCGGGCGCGGGTGCGCTCTTGCCGGCCGGGCGGCGGCCACCGCGCGGGGCGCCCCGGCCGCCGGTCTCGCCCAGGTCCTCGACCTCTTCGGCGTCCAGGCCGGCCCGGGTCCGCTCGGCGCGCGGCAGCACGCCCTTGGTGCCCGCCGGGATGCCCAGCAGCTCATACAGGTGCGGGGAGGTGGAGTACGTCTCCTCCGGGTCGTTGAACGGCAGGTCGAGCGCCTTGTTGATCAGCTGCCAGCGCGGGATGTCGTCCCAGTCGACCAGGGTGATCGCCGTACCGTACGCGCCGGCCCGGCCGGTGCGGCCGATGCGGTGCAGGTAGGTCTTCTCGTCCTCGGGCGTCTGGTAGTTGATCACGTGCGTGACGCCTTCGACGTCGATACCGCGGGCGGCGACGTCGGTGCAGACCAGGACGTCGACCTTGCCGTTGCGGAAGGCGCGCAGCGCCTGCTCGCGGGCACCCTGGCCGAGGTCGCCGTGGACCGCGCCGGAGGCGAAGCCGCGCTTCTCCAGCTGCTCGGCGACATCGGCCGCGGTGCGCTTGGTGCGGCAGAAGATCATCGCAAGACCGCGGCCGTCGGCCTGCAGGATGCGCGAGACCAGCTCGGGCTTGTCCAGCGAGTGCGCGCGGAAGATGTGCTGGGTGGTGTTGGCCACCGTGGCGCCCACGTCGTCGGGGGACGAGGCGCTGATGTGGGTCGGCTGCGACATGTAACGGCGGGCCAGGTTGATCACCGCGCCGGGCATGGTCGCCGAGAAGAGCATGGTCTGCCGCTTCGCCGGGAGCATGGCCATGATCTTCTCGACGTCGGGCAGGAAGCCCAGGTCGAGCATCTCGTCGGCCTCGTCCAGCACCAGCGCGCGGACGTGCGTGAGGTTGAGCTTCTTCTGGCCGGCCAGGTCCAGCAGGCGGCCCGGGGTGCCGACGACCACGTCGACGCCCTTCTTCAGCTGCTCGACCTGCGGCTCGTAGGCCCGACCGCCGTAGATCGCGGCGACCCGGACGTTACGCACCTTGCCGGCGGTCAGCAGGTCGTTGGTGACCTGCTGGCACAGCTCACGGGTGGGTACGACGACGAGCGCCTGCGGGCTGTCGGTGAGCTTGTCGGCGCTCGCCCGGCCGGCGTCCACATCGGCGGCGACGGTGACCCGCTCCAGCAGCGGGAGGCCGAAGCCGAGCGTCTTGCCGGTGCCGGTCTTCGCCTGGCCGATGACGTCATTGCCGGCGAGGGCGACCGGGAGCGTCATCTCCTGGATCGGGAAGGGGGTGATGATGCCGACGGCCTCAAGGGCCTCGGCGGTCTCGGGAAGAATTCCGAGGCTGCGGAAAGTCGTGGTGGTCAGGATGTTGCCTCTTCTGTGAGACGCGGCACTGGGCGGCAAGGGGGGTCGAGCAGCCGAAGCGTCGAAATTGCCGAAACCGCCGGAAGCGCCGACAGCGGCCGATGTCCGCCGTTCGCCGCATCCGTCACGTTCGCCAAGATTTCGACCGCGCCGGTAGCTGACCGCGCAGAGGTTCTTACAGCCGGAAAGAGGCTGCGAAGCGCGGGACCGCTGCCCTCGCTCATGCCGCGAGCGGGCCCCTCCCGATGGCAGGAGGGCGGTCGGTTCGGAGCCGATCGGGCCACCGACCGGGCATCCAGGTGTTGCACACGTCGCCCGTCGGATGATCGGAAGTATGGCCGACTACCGACGGGTGCAATACCACTCTACCCCGGAAACACGTAGCTGCACCCGATCAAATGTTTCGTTAGGGACGTCATCGGGATCAGCGGTGCTCCGCGACCCGCCGGGAACCGGCGTCCGACGCCCGTACCGCGGGTCTTCCGGCGGGCCAGGACTTGGCTATTGTGCCCAGCATGGAGACGCCTGACGAGACCACCACGTCCGCCCCCGCCCCGACCGGCATCGCCGCCCAGGACTGGGACTCCGCCGCGGCCGACCCGCGGTACCGGGCCGCCGTCGTCGATCTGCTGGGGGCGCTGGCGTACGGCGAGCTGGCCGCGTTCGAGCGGCTCGCGGAGGACGCCAAACTGGCGCCCACCCTGGAGGACAAGGCGGAACTCGCGGCGATGGCGGCGGCCGAGTTCCATCACTTCGAGCGGCTGCGCGACCGGCTGGGTGAGATCGGCGAGACCGCGAACCGGGCGATGGAGCCCTTCGGCGCGGCGCTGGACGAGTTCCACCGCCAGACCGCACCGTCGGACTGGCTCGAAGGGCTGGTCAAGGCGTACGTCGGCGACTCGATCGCCTCCGACTTCTACCGTGAGGTCGCCGCCCGGCTGGACTCCGACACCCGCACCCTGGTGCTCGCCGTACTGGACGACACCGGGCACGCCGGCTTCGCGATCGGCAAGGTGCGGGCCGCGATCGAGGCCGAGCCGCGGGTCGGCGGCCGGCTCGCGCTGTGGGCCCGGCGGCTGATGGGCGAGGCGCTCTCCCAGGCACAGCGGGTGGTGGCCGACCGGGACGCCCTGTCCACGATGCTGGTCGGCGGGGTCGCCGACGGCTTCGACCTGGCCGAGGTCGGCCGGATGTTCTCCCGCATCACCGAGGCGCACACCAAGCGCATGGCCGCCCTCGGCCTGGCCGCGTGAACCGGGCCGCCTGACCCCGTTCCGCCTGACCCCGGGCCGTGCCGCCCGGGTGAGGGGCGGCGGAGCCGTCCGTCAGGCCAGCGGTGACGGGCGGCCGGGGCGGGCCAGCAGGCTCAGCAGCGCGATCGAGACCACCAGGGCGCCCGGGGCGGTCATCTCCAGCCGGCCGCCGCCGAAGATGGTGTGGGCGACGAGGCCGCCCGCCAGCGCGGCGGCCGGTCCTGTGGTCAGGACCAGGGGCGTGCGGGGAAAACGGGCCGGCAGCAGATATGTGGCCACCAGCGCGGTGGCAAGCCCGATGACGGCGTAGGCGACGGCCTCCCACAACATCCTGATCCCCTCCCTTTGGTACGGACCGGCGTGCACAGACTTCCTACCCCCGGGCGACGCGACGCGAAACGGAGGGGCGGCAACCGGTCACAACCGGTTGCCGCCCCTCACGTATTCCCTTTGTTCCCCTTGCGGGGTGCTGCCTCGCGCGTCAGAGCGAGGCGCCGAACCCGACCCGGCGGGTGGCCGGCTCGCCGATCTCCACGTACGCGAGCCGGTCGGCGGGGATCAGGACCTTGCGGCCATGCTCGTCCGTCAGCGTCAGCAGCTTCGACGTGCCGGAAAGCGCGTCGGCGACGGCCTTCTCGACCTCGTCGGCGGACTGCACGCTCTCGATGTTGATCTCGCGCGGCGCGTGCTGCACGCCGATCTTGACCTCCACGGCTTTGGTACCTCCGAATGGTCTGGCGGTGTGCGCGGTCGATCGCGCCGTACGCAGCACAGCGTAGCCCGGCGGAAGCGACCGGAATCCGTGCACCGCACACGCCGTGAGCGAACACGGCGCCGGCGGTGTCAGTGGTGTCAGTGGTGGCCGTCCGTGCCGTGCAGCGGGAAACCGGCGATACCGCGCCAGGCCAGCGAGGTGAGCAGCTGCACCGCGGTGTCGCGCGGCACATCGCTGCTGCTGGCCAGCCAGTAGCGGGCCACGACCTGGGAGACGCCGCCGAGGCCGACCGCCAGCAGCATGGACTGCTCAGGGGCGAGCCCGGTGTCCTCGGCGATGACCTCGCTGATGGCCTCGGCGCATTGCAGGGAGACCTTGTCGACCCGCTCGCGCACGGCGGGCTCATTCGTCAGGTCCGATTCGAAGACCAGCCGGAAGGCGCCGCCCTCGTCCTCGACGTAGGCGAAGTACGCGTCCATGGTCGCTTCGACGCGCTTCTTGTTGTCGGTGGTGGAGGCCAGTGCGGTCCGCACCGAGTGCAGCAGCGACTCGCAGTGCTGGTCGAGAAGCGCGAGATAGAGCTCCAGCTTCCCGGGGAAGTGCTGGTAGAGCACCGGCTTGCTGACTCCGGCGCGCTCAGCGATGTCGTCCATCGCCGCAGCGTGGTAACCCTGCGCGACGAAGACTTCCTGGGCCGCGCCCAACAGCTGTTCGCGCCGGGCCCGGCGGGGCAGACGGGTGCCGCGCGGCCGTGCCTGGGTTTGCTCGATGGCTGTCACGCCGCCTCCCAAATCTGGTGAAGGAATGAATGGACACCGCGAGGGCCCATCGTACTTTTCGGTAACGACGCTGTGGGCCGCGCGGTGGGACATTCTCACTTCCTGGGACCGTGTGGCCACGGTCCGCCGGTCGTTCCGCCCCGGTCCGGCGCCTGCCGCGCTACGCCCGGTACTCGTCCTCGTCCTGCCGGACCACTCTGCGCTGGTCCGCGGCGTCCGCGGGGTCGGCCTCGGTGGCGGGGTCGGTGATGTCCTCGGTGATGGGTTCGTCCTGCTCCTGGAGGACTTCGGCACGCTGCTCGGCCACATCGGCCTCGGGGGCCTCGATGTCGAGTTCCCCGTCGTCACCGGCGGCGGCACCTTCGGCGTCTTCGGCACTCTCAGCGGCGTCGGCGGGGTCCGGAACCGCTTCCGTCCCGCCGGGTTCCGGGTCGTCCGGTACGGCCGCGCCGCCGGTGCTCACGTCACGTATGCCGTCGCCGCCCGCGGCGCCACCGATACCGTCGATGCTGCCGACGTCCTGGATGTCCCTGGACATGGGCGCCTCCTTTCGGTGCCTTATCCATCTTCGTCCGTTACCGGGCCGCCCGCCTTGTGACGGGAACACCGGGATGCGCTACTGGGCTTCTCACCGCTTGTGGCCGCGAACACACAATCGTCCGCGTGATGGTCTCGTAACATTGGGCCATGCCCACGACCGACTCTCCTCAAGCGGCCGTCGCCCCCGCGGCCGTACCCCCGGCGGGACCGGTGCTCGCGTCCGGGGAATCGTCGCGTGTGGTGGCGCTTCCCGGGCTCAGCCTGATGGTGCGGTCGCACGACGCCCCCGAGGGGACCAAGGGACTCGAACCGGCGCTCTTCGTGCACGGGCTCGGCGGCTCGTCGCAGAACTGGTCGGTGCTGATGGAGCGGCTGGCCGACCGGGTGGCGGGCGAGGCGCTCGACCTGCCCGGCTTCGGCCACTCGCCGCCGCCGGACAACAGCGACTACTCGGTGGCCGGGCACGCCCGGGCGGTGATCCGGCTGCTGGACGCCGAACGGCGCGGCCCGGTGCACCTGTTCGGCAACTCGATGGGCGGCGCGGTCACGGTGAAGGTGGCCGCCGCCCGGCCCGACCTGGTGCGCACCCTGACCCTGATCTCACCGGCGCTGCCCGAGGTGCCGCCGCAGCGCACCGCCCTGCCGACCGTGCTGGCCTCGGTGCCGGGGATGCCCGCGCTCTATCTGCGGCTGACCCGCGACTGGACGAGCGAGCAGCGGACCGCCGCGCTGCTGGCGCTCTGCTACGGCGACCCGTCGCTGGTGCCGGGGCCGACCCGCGAGGAGGCCGCGCGGGAGTATCAGCGGCGGCTGGATCTGCCGTACTTCTGGGACGTGATGGTCCGCTCGACCCGCGGCATCGTGAACGCCTACACCCTCGGCGGCCAGCACGCGCTGTGGCGGCAGGCCGAGCGGGTGCTGGCGCCGACGCTGCTGGTCTACGGCGGGCGGGACAAGCTCGTCTCGGTGAAGATGGCCCGCCGGGCGGCACGGACATTCCGGGACGCTCGGCTGCTCACTATCCCCGACAGCGGTCATGTGGCGATGATGGAGCACCCGGAGCTGGTGGCGAGGGCGTTCCGTGATCTTGTTTTCGAGGTCGCGGACCGTACGATTCCCGCGGGCGACGGACGTACCACGAGTGCGACGACGGGTCCGACGAGCGACGCTACCGGGAGCTGATCGAGGGCGTGGGCAAGCACAGCGCGACGGATGGGCAGGACGGGCCGGAGAGCTCGATACCGGGCGCAGGCGGCGGCATGGGCCCGCTGGGGCCACTGGGCCCGCTGGGCGGGGGCCGCGCGGGCTCCGGCGCGGGTCCGGGCACGGGCGGCGGTCTGGGTGGAGGCCCCGGCGGCGGTCCGGCCGGCAGCTTCGGCGGCGGTGCCGGCAGTGGCGGTGCCGGGGGAGGTGGCGGTGCCGGTGGCGGGGGCCTGTTCCGGCCGCCGATTCCGCCGCGCTCGGCCGGCGGCCTGGGCGTGCCCGGCACCGGCCGCCGGCGGCGGGCCGACTCGCCCGAGGACACCGGCGGCTTCGCGGTGATCCGGCCGCAGGAGCTGAACGTGCCACCGCAGGCCCACCCCGAGCACCGCGAACACGCGGCCTGGGGCGCGGGCGGCGGCTGGAGCGCCCCCGGCCCCGGCCCGGGCTCCCGGGGCGGCGCTGTCGCCGAGGACTGGCCGCTGGACTCCGAACCCGTGGAGTGGACCCGCTTCGAGACGGGCGCCTCGGTCCCGCCGCGCCGGCCCCAGCCGCAGCCGTCCGGCGGCAGGCTCCCGCACCCCCGGCAGGAGTACGTGGACGCCTTCGACGCGCCCCTGCCGCCGCGTCCCCGCCCGGCGGCGCCCCGCGAGCCGGCCGAGCCCGGTCTCCTGGTGCAGCCGGAACCGTCCGCCGGCAAGGCGGACAAGAGCGGCGGGAAGGGCCGTACCCTGACCGCGATCGCGGCCGCCGCGGTCGTCACGGTGCTGGCCGTGGTGGTCGGCGGGCAGCTGCTCGGGGGTGAGAAGGACCACACCGACAAGCCCGCTCCCGACGCCACCCCCCGCTCCGCCGCCGACGAGACGGCTTCCGCGCCGTCCGCGCCGTCCACCGCCGCCGCCCCCTCCGTGACCCCGACCCTCGCGCCCGCGAGCTACGACCAGCTCATGGACCGGCAGTACCCGCTCGACCCGAAGCTCGCGCTCTCCGGCGCCTTCACCACCGTGCCAGGGCACCAGGCCGCGCCGGGCCGGGGAAAGGTGCTGCGGTTCCGGGTGGACGTGGAGAAGGGGCTCCCGCTGGACGCCGGTCTCTTCGCCCAGACCGTCTTCAAGACGCTGAATGATCGCCGCAGTTGGGGACACGGCGGCACGATGACCTTCGAGCGGGTGTCAAGCGGCCCGGCCGACATCGTCGTCACCCTGGCCAGTCCCGGGACCACCGCCAAGTGGTGCGAGAAGTCCGGTCTTGACACCACGGTTGACAACGTGTCATGTGACGCGGCGTCGACCCCGCGCACCATGATCAACGCCTACCGGTGGGCGCAGGGCGCGGACACCTTCGGTCCGCAGCGGATGCACGAGTACCGGCAGATGCTGATCAACCACGAGGTCGGGCACCGGCTCGGGCACGGTCATGTCGGCTGTCCCAAGGCGGGCGCGCCCGCCCCGGTGATGATGCAGCAGACGAAGTACCTCTCCCTCGACGGCGGACCCACCTGCAAGCCGAACGCCTGGCCCTTCCCGTAGGACCTCACGGCCCGGCACGGACACCGACCTCCGGTGCATAAGGGAGCCTTGGGGATCTTATTGATGTCACTTTGACATCCGGGCCTGCTTCGCTGCACGCTTGCCCCATGCCGCACCGCCACGTACGTCCCACCCTGCACGCCAGCATCGAGCTGGCGCTGATCGGCGTGGCCGCGCACTGCGTCGCCGACGTGCACTGTCGCTGACGGCATCGCCCCCTGAGGGGCACCCCCGCTCCGCCGCGTAGAGGCTTCCGCCTCCGCTGGCGGCTGCCCTGGCAGGTCGCCGCCCGCGCGGCCCCGCGCCTCCCCGCGACGGCACAGCCGTCGGCATCCGAGAACACCCGTGCGCCACCATGAAAGGCCCATCATGCGTCCACTGCCCTTTACATCCCGCCGCATAGGCGTGATAGCCGTCGGACTGGCCCTCGCCGGAGGGGCCGTCGCCTGCGGCCCCAAGGACAGCGGCGGCGCCAAGGCGAGCGACGGCAAGCCGCAGCAGGGCGGCACCCTCTACGTCCTCAACAACCAGGCGCAGGAGGACTTCGACCCCGCGCGCCTCTACACCTCCGGCGGCGGCAACATCCCCGGCCTGGTCTACCGCACCCTCACCACCCGCAACCGCGCCGACGGCGCGGCCGGCTCGAAGGTCGTCCCCGACCTCGCCACCAACACCGGTGAGCCCAGCCAGGACGCGACCGTGTGGACGTACCACCTCAAGGACGGCCTGAAGTACGAGGACGGCACGCCCATCACCACCGCCGACATCAAGTACGACATCGAGCGGTCCTTCGCCCCCGAGCTCTCCGGCGGAGCCCCCTACCTGCGCGACTGGCTGGTCGGCGCGGCCGGCTACCAGGGCCCGTACAAGGACCCCAAGGGCCTGTCCGCGATCGAGACGCCCGACGCCAAGACCATCGTCTTCCACCTGAACAAGCCCGAGGGCGAGTTCCCGCTGCTGGCCACCCAGACCTCCTTCGCGCCGGTGCCCAAGGCCAAGGACACCGGCACCAAGTACGCCGAGCACCCGGTCTCCTCCGGCCCGTACCGCGTGGTCAAGAACGAGAACAACGGCGAGCACATCGTCCTGGAGCGCAACCCCAACTGGTCGGCGGCCACCGACGCCCAGCGCAAGGCGTACCCCGACACCATCGACGTGCAGTCCGGGCTCGACCAGGCCGTCATCAACCAGCGGCTGTCGGCCGGTGTCGGCAAGGACGCGGACGCGGTCACCACCGACACCAACCTCGGCCCGGCCGAACTCGCCAAGGTCTCCGGCGACAAGGCGCTCGCCTCGCGGGTCGGCACCGGCCACTTCGGCTACACCGACTACATCGCCTTCAACCCGAAGGTGAAGCCGTTCGACAACATCAAGGTGCGCGAGGCCATCGCCTACGCCGTCAACCGCACCACCGTGATCAACGCGCAGGGCGGCTCCTCGCTCAACGACGTCGCCACCACCTTCCTGCCCCCGCAGCCGTCCTTCGGCTACACGCCGTACGACCCCTTCCCGGCCGGCGCGACCGGTGACCCGGCCAAGGCCAAGGAACTGCTGGCGCAGGCCGGCTACCCGAACGGCCTGACCGTCTCCCTCACCCACGACACCACCAAGGGCGACGAGCAGGGCCCCGAGACCGCCACCGCCATCCAGGAGGCGCTCAAGCTCGCGGGCATCACCGTGAAGCTCGACAGCCAGGAGCACAACGCCTTCAGCGACAAGATCCACAACGTGACGACCGAGCCCGGCTTCTTCCTGGCCGGCTGGGGCGCCGACTGGCCGTCCGGCGGCCCGTTCCTCGGCCCGATCTTCGACGGCCGGCAGATCGTCAAGGACGGCGACAACTTCAACAACGCCCAGCTGAACGACCCGTCGGTCAACAGCGAGATCGACGCCATCAACAAGATCACCGATCTGCAGGCGGCGGCGAAGCGCTGGGGCGCGCTGGACAAGAAGATCGGCGAGCAGGCGCTCACCGTGCCGCTCTACCACCCCGTCTACAAGCGGCTGTACGGCAAGAACATCAAGAACGTGGTCATCAGCGACTGGACCGGCGTGCTGGACGTCGCACAGGTCGCGGTGAAGTGACCCCGTGACCATCGACGTCATCACGGCCGTCGAGGCGGAGGCCGGCGCACTGGCGTCGGCCCCCGCCTCGGGGGCCCGGCAGACCTGGCGACGGCTGCGCGCCCAGCGCGCGGCCCTCGCCGGGGGCGCCGTCATCGCTCTCTTCGTCCTGATCGCGGTGGCCGCTCCGCTGCTGGCCGGCATCGAGGGTCAGGACACCACCACGTACCACGCCGATCTGGTCGACTCCGCCTCCGGCGGCGTCCCGCTCGGCACCTTCGGCGGGATCAGCGCCGACCACTGGCTCGGCGTCGAACCCGGCACCGGCCGCGACCTGTTCGCCCGGCTCGTCTACGGCGCCCGGATCTCGCTGGTCGTCGCGATCGGCGCCACCGCGCTGCAGGTCGGGCTCGGCATGCTCTTCGGGCTGCTCGCCGGGCTCGGCAACCGCTTCCTGGACGGCCTGGTCAGCCGGATCACCGACATCTTCGTCACCCTGCCGTCGCTGGTCTTCGCCATCGCGCTGCTCGCGATCATGCCCAGCGGCTTCCCGCGGCCCCTGCTGCTGATGCTGGTGCTCGGGCTGCTCGGCTGGGGCGGCATCGCCAAGATCGTCCGCGCCCAGGTGCTCACCTTGAAGTCCCTCGACTTCGTCGCCGCCTCCCGGCTGGCCGGATCGAGCCCGTGGCGCACCGCCCGGCGCGAACTCCTGCCCGCCCTGGTGGCGCCGGTGCTGACGTACTCGGCGATCTCGCTGCCGAGCAACATCGTCTCCGAGGCGGGCCTGTCCTTCCTCGGCATCGGCGTCACCCCGCCCACCCCGTCGTGGGGACAGATGCTCTCCAGCGCCAACACCTGGTACCAGGCCGACTCGGCGTACGTGCTGCTGCCGGCCGGGCTGCTCTTCATCACCGTGCTGGCCTTCACCGTCTTCGCGGACGGTATCCGCACCGCCCTCGACCCGCGGGCGGCCAGCCGGCTGCGGGTCGGCACCGGCCGGGGACGCAAGCAGGACGCGGCAGGCGCCGCCGAGGGGGAGACCCCGTGACCCGCTTCCTCGCCCGGCGGACCTTCCAGGCCGTCGTGGTGCTGCTGGTGCTCGCCGCGGTGCTCTACGCGGTGTTCTACCTCGCCCCCGGCGACGCGGCCCGGCTGGCCTGCGGACCCAAGTGCTCCACCGCCCAGGTCGACCAGATCCGCGGCCAGATGGGCCTGGACGACCCGGTGTACGCGCAGTTCTGGCACTTCCTGCAGGGCATCGTGGCCGGCCACGACTACAGCACCGGCACCTCCGTACTGCACTGCCCGGCACCCTGCCTGGGGCAGTCCTACCGCTCCGGTGAACTCGTCACCCACATCGTCGCCCAGAAGGTGCCCGCGACCGCGTCGCTCGCGCTCGGGGCGATGGTGCTGTGGCTGCTCCTCGGCATCGGCACCGGCCTGCTCTCCGCACTGCGCCGCGGCACCGTGGTGGAACGCCTGCTCACCGGCTTCACCCTGGTCGGCACGGCGGTCCCGGTCTTCATCACCGGCATCCTGCTGCTGCTCGTCTTCTGCTCCTGGCTGCAGTGGCTGCCCTTCCCGACCTACGTACCGCTCACCGACGACCCCCAGCAGTGGGCGTGGAACCTGCTGCTGCCGTGGCTCGCACTGGCCCTGGTCGAAGCGGCCAAATACGCTCGGCTGACCCGCAGTTCGATGCTGGAGACGCTCGCCGAGGACCACATACGGACCTTCCGGGCCTACGGCGTCGGCGAGACGGCCATCGTCCGCCGGCACGCCCTGCGTGGCGCCCTCACCCCGGTGATCGCGCTGTCCGCGCTGGACCTCGGCACGATGTTCGGCGGCGCGCTGCTCACCGAGACGCTCTTCGGCATCCCCGGACTCGGCCAGCAGCTCGTCCAGTCCGTGCAGCTGAAGGACCTGCCGGTGGTGGTCGGCATCGTGCTGGTGATGGGGCTCGCGGTGGTCGTCGCCAACGCGGTGGCCGACGTGCTCTACGCGGTCGCTGACCGAAGGGTGGTGCTGGCATGACGACGACCTCCGACGCCGTGGCCCCGAAGGACCCGGTCGGCGGCGACCTGGTCCAGGTGGCGGACCTGCGGATCGAGTTCCCCACCGGCGGCGCCCCGGTACGGGCCGTGGACGGCCTGAGCTTCGACCTGCCCGCGGGCGGCGCCCTCGGCCTGGTCGGCGAGTCCGGCTCCGGCAAGAGCGCCACCGCCTACGCGCTGCTCGGGCTGCACCGCGGCACCGGCGCGCGGGTCACCGGGACGGTACGGGTGGACGGCACGGACGTGACGACCGCCTCTGACGCCGAACTGCGGCGCCTGCGCGGCGGGGTGGCGGCGATGATCTTCCAGGATCCGCTCTCCTCGCTCGACCCGTACTACGCGATCGGCGACC
This sequence comes from Streptomyces sp. NBC_01476, assembly GCF_036227265.1. NCBI lineage: Bacteria > Bacillati > Actinomycetota > Actinomycetes > Kitasatosporales > Streptomycetaceae > Streptomyces > Streptomyces sp. NBC_01476. The sequence continues at coordinate 5,457,845 of NZ_CP109446.1, forward strand.
AGATCTCCGAGGTCTACCGGGTCCACCACCGGGTCTCCCGCTCGGCGGCCAGGGCCCGGGCGGTCGCGGTCCTCGACCGCGTCGGCATCCCCGACGCGGCCCGCCGCTCCCGTTCCCGCCCGCACGAGTTCAGCGGCGGCATGCGGCAGCGGGCCCTGATCGCCATGGCGCTCGCCTGCGAGCCGCGCCTGCTGATCGCGGACGAACCCACGACCGCGCTCGACGTCACCGTCCAGGCGCAGATCCTCGACCTGCTGCACGACCTGCGGGCCGAGACCGGCATGGGGCTGCTGCTCGTCACCCACGACCTCGGGGTGGTGGCCGGGAGCGTGGACGACCTGCTGGTGATGCGGGACGGCGCCGCCGTGGAGCGCGGCACGGTCGCGGACGTCCTCGGGGCGCCCCGCGAGGCGTACACCAGGGCGCTGCTGACCGCGGTGCCGCGGCTGAGCCCGCCGGCGCCGGACGGGCAGCCGGCCGAGCCCGAGCAGGCCCCGGCGGCGCGGGACGGCGACATCCTGCTCCAAGCCACCGGGCTGCGGCGGGAGTTCGGCCGGGGCCGGAACCAGCTCGCCGCCGTGGACGGGGTGTCGCTCACCGTCCGGGCCGGCGAGACGCTCGGGGTGGTCGGCGAGAGCGGCAGCGGGAAGACGACGCTCGGCCGGATGCTCGTACGGCTGCTGGACCCGACCGCCGGCACGATCACCTACCGCGGGCGGGAGATCGGGACCCTCGGGGAGAAGGCGCTGCGGCCGCTGCGGCGGGAACTGCAGATGGTCTTCCAGGACCCGGTCTCCTCGCTCAACCCGCGGCGCAGCATCGGCGAGTCGATCGCGGACCCGCTGCGGGCCGCCGGGGAACTCTCCGACCGTGACGTGGTGAACCGGGTGAAGGACCTGCTGGAGCGGGTCGGCCTTGACCCTGAGTGGTACCACCGCTACCCGCACGAGTTCAGCGGCGGCCAGCGCCAGCGCGTCGGTATCGCCCGGGCACTGGCACCGGAGCCGAAGCTGATCGTCTGCGACGAGCCGGTCTCCGCGCTGGACGTCACGACGCAGGCGCAAGTGGTCCGGCTGCTCGCCGAACTGCAGCGGGACCTGGGCCTGTCGCTGGTGTTCATCGCCCACGACCTCGCCGTCGTACGGCAGGTGAGCGACCGGGTCGCGGTGATGCGCGGCGGCCGGATCGTGGAGAGCGGCACCGTCGACGAGGTCTACGACGCGCCCCAGGACCCGTACACGCGGGGGCTCCTGGCGGCCGTACCCGTGCTCGACCCGGCGGAGTCGGCGGCCCGCCGGGTCGAGCGCTCGTCACTGCGGAAGGTGATGGAAACCGCACCTTAGGTCACTACAACGCGTGGCCTTGGGAGAAGTTACGCCTCTTCACCCCTTTTGGTGGTGCGACGGACAACCGTCCGTCGCACCCCCTCCGTACCGGCATAACGTCTTCGCGCCGGGCCGACACGCCCGGCCGCGGCAGTGACAGGACGGACCCGGTACGGCGAGAGGAGGCGGACACGTGCGGATCGCGTTGCTCACCGAGGGTGGTTACCCGTATGCGCGAGGTGAAGGAGGCGCGTGGTGCGACCGGCTCGTCCGCGGGCTCGGGCACCACGAGTTCGACCTCTACGCGCTGAGCCGGTCGTCCCGGACCGAGGCTGCGGGGCGCGTCGAACCCCCGCCGCAGGTACGGGGGGTGTGGACGCAGCGGCTGTGGGGGGAGCCGGAGGCGCCGGCCCGCCGGCCGCCACGGGCCGCCCGCCGGGCCGCCCGTGCCGCCTTCCCGTGGCACTACGCGGACTTCGCGGCGGCCCTGGCCGGTGGCACGGCGCTGAGCGGTGAGGAGCGCGCGGAACGCTTCGCCGCGGGCCTGTACGGCCTCGCCGAGGTGGCCGCCCGGCACGGCGGCCTCGCCGGCCTGTTACGCGGGGAGGACGCGCTCGCCGCCCTGGAGAGCGCCTGCCGGGCACCGGGCGTACGGCCGCTGCTCGGCGACATCGCGGTCACCGGACTCCTCACCGTCGCGGCACTGCTCGAACAGCAGCTGCGACCGCTCTCGGTGCCCTGGTACGGGCCGGGGGAGCTCGGCGCGGCCGATGTCTGCCACGCCGTTTCCGGCGGCCCCGCGGCGCTGCCCGGGCTGCTGGCCAAACGGTTCTGCGGGACGCCGCTGATCGTCACCGAGTACACCGTGCGGGTCCGGGAGGCGCTCCTCGCCCACCGGGCCGCCGGACTCGCCCCCGCGGTACGGGCGCTGCTCGGCGACTACCACCGGCTGCTGGCCGCCGAGACCTACTGCCAGGCGGTCCTGGTCACCCCCGGCTCCACACATGTACGGCGATGGCAGGAGCGGTGCGGGGCGCCGCGCGGGCGGATGCGGACGGTGTACCCCGGCATCGACGCGACCCGCTTCGCCCGGGCCGGCGAGGCGGCGGAGGCCGAGGCGACCGCGCCGGCCGCGCACGCCGACCCCACCCTCGCCTGGGTCGGGCGCCCCGACGCGGCGAAGGACCTGATCGCGCTCCTGCACGCCTTCCACGCGATACGGCGGGAAGAACCGCAGGCCCGGCTGCGGATCTTCCACCTGCGTGCCGCGGACGAACGCGCCGCCGGGTACCTCTTCCACTGCCAGGGCCTGGCCGCCCAGCTCTTCCCCGACGAGGCGGCCGGTCCGCACGCGGCCGGGGAGAGCCCGGTCAGCTTCGAGGAGATCGGTTCGCCCGGCGCGCCGGAACTCGCGGACGCCTACGCGGCGGGCGACGTCGTGGTGCTGTCGAGCAGTGCGGAGGGCTTTCCGCTCAGCCTGGTCGAAGCGATGTTCTGCGGGCGGCCGACGGTCTCCACGGATGTGGGCGCGGTGCGCGAGGTGATCGGCGGCACGGGGCTCGTGGTGCCGCCGCGCAACCCCAAGGCGCTCGCCGAGGCGGCCCTTGAGCTGCTGCGCGGGCCCGAGCGTGCGGCCAGGCTCGGCGCGGCGGCCCGTGAGCGGGCGCTGGCGCTCTTCACCGCGTCCGGATGCGTGGACGCCTTCCGCGAGAGCTACCTCGCGGTGGTCGCCCACCACCCGGTCCGCCGTGAATCCCTCTGGGACGCGGCGGGCGATCCCCGGCCCTTCACCACGCCGGCCGAGTCGCTCTCCCCGGCCCGCCTCGCCCCGACCCCGCGTATCCCGGCGACCGCGGCCGCCGCCTCCGGAGGACCCCACCGATGAGCCCCGACACCCCCGGCACCGCGACGCCCCCCGCCGCCGAATCGATTTCCCACGGGCTTCCCCCGGCTGACGCCCCCTCCACCGGAACCCCGGCCCCCGTGGCGGGTGCGGGCCCGCGGGGCGACACGGCGCCGGAGCCGGCCGCCGGCGGGGCGCAGGAGGCCGGTTCGGACGCGAGGGCCGGGCGGGGGACGGGTGCTTCGGGGGCGTGGGACGTGACGGGGCCGGAGGCGGGTGCCACCGGGGCGCGGGGTGCCGCCGTTCCGGTCGGTCCGGCGGGAGCCGGTGCGGGGGCTTCGGGCGCGGGTGGAGGGCGGCGGAGGGGGCCTGCGGATCCGGTGCGGAGCGTGATGCACCGGCACCGGGATCTGATCGGCGGGGCCGTGGACGTATGGGAGCTCACGGCGGGGCTTGAGGCGCGGGGGGTCACCGACGCGGATGCCCGGCGGCTGCGGCACCGTGACGTGTTCGGGCTCGCCGAAGAGGTCTACGCCCGGGTGCCGCCGACCGTGACGGCCGCCCGCACCACCGCCGCGCACCCGCACCCGGAATCACCCTGGCTGACCCCCGCCACCGCCGCCGTGAGCCTGCTGCCCGGCCTGCTCTGCGTGCTGGGCGCCGTCCTCCACCTCGCGGTGCCCGGCGCGGTGCTCGGCGCCGTCACCTGCCTCCTGATCCTGCGCCGTACCGCCCGCCTCCCCGGCACCGTGGCGGTCGCCCTGCTGCTCGCGTACGCGCTCCGCGCCCCCGAAGGCGGCGCCGCCACCTTCGCGGCCCTCGCCCTCAGCCTCGCCCCCGCCCTGTGCTGCACGCACTGGTTCGCGGTCAGGGCCCGCGCCCAACTCGCCCCCAGCCACGGCCTCGCCGAGTTCGCCGACGCGGTACGGCCCCGGCTCGCCGCCGTCCTCGCCGCGTACGGCCTCGCCCTGTTCCTGCTGCTCACCGCCGCCGCCGCGATCGGCGGCCCGGCGCCCGTCGCGGGCCCGGCCGCCCTCGGGCTGCTGCTCTTCACCGCCCGGCTGCTGGCCCGCCACGGCCACCCCGGACCCGCCGCGGCCGGCCTCGGCGCCGCCTGCGCGGCCGAGGCGCTGACCCTCGCCGCCGTCCCGCTCCACCCGCACCTGGCAGGCGCCACCGCCGAAGCGGTGATCTGCGGCGCCGCCGCCCTCGCGCTCGCCGTCCAGGCGTTCCGCGTACTGCCCCGCGCCTCGGCCCACCGCGGCCCGGTGCGCCCATGACTTCCGTACCCCCCGAACCAGGAGACTTCGTGACCACCCACCGACCCGATCCCCGAGCCCTGCCCGCCGCTCCGCGCCCGTGTCCCACCCCGGGAGGCGCGCGATGAGAGTCCTGTTGCTGGGGGCCGACGGATTCCTGGGGCGGCACGTCGCCGAGCGGCTGCTGGCCGACCCGGCGGTGCAGCTCACCGCGCTCGGGCGCAGCGACGAGTCGGACGTGCGGTTCGACCTGTCCAGCGGGGCGCCCGGCGTCCTCGCCCGTTACCTGGACGCCGTCCACCCAGGAGTGCTGATCAACTGCGCCGGTGCCACCCGCGGCAACGCCCGGGACCTGACCCGGCAGAACACCGTCGCGGTCGCCACCGTCTGCGAGGCGATGCGCCGCAGCTCGGTCGCCGCCCGGCTGGTCCAGGTGGGCTGCGCCTCGGAGTACGGCCCCTCGCCGGCCGGCTCCTCCACCGGCGAGGACGCGGCGCCGCGGCCCGGCGGCCCGTACGGCGTCAGCAAGCTCGCCGCCACCGAACTCGTCCTCGGCTCCGGCCTGGACGCCGTGGTGCTGCGGGTCTTCAGCCCGGTCGGCCCCGGTACCCCGACCGGCTCCCCGATGGGCCGGATCGCCGAAGCGCTCCGCCGGACCATGCAGAACGGCGACCCGGAGCTGAAACTCGGCGGCCTCGGCGTCCAGCGTGACTTCATCGACGCGCGGGATGTCGCCCGGGCCGTGCACGCCGCCTCGCTCTCCGCCGCCCAGGGCGTGGTGAACATCGGCAGCGGCCGGGCCGTACGCCTGCGGGACATGGCCGCCGCCCTCGCGCACGTGGCCGGCTACGACGGGATGCTCCACGAACTGGACGACCCGTCCCACGGGCCGGCCCAGCCGCCGTACCCCGACGGCTGCGGGTCCTGGCAGCAGGCGGACGTCCGTACCGCCCGCGACCGGCTCGGCTGGCGGCCGCGGATCGGCCTGGAGGAGTCCCTGGCCGATGTGTGGATGGAGGCGGCATGCCGCGTCTGATCCCGCCCTGGGACACCGCGTTCCGCGCCCTCGGCGCGGGCGGCGACGGCGTGCCCCGGGGCCGTACGGTCACCGGCACCGCCGGGACCCGCGACCGTACCGGCTTCGGCGTGCCCGCCTTCGCGCACCCGCTGGTCGCGCCCGCCGAGTGGGCCGAACTGGCCCGGCCGGGGGCGCCGTTGGACTGGGTGGCCTTCGACGTGGCCCGCGGGCCCGGCAGCCGCCCCGACCCGCTCCACGCCGAAGCCCTCACCCGGGTCCGTGAGAACGGCGTCCCGGTCCTCGGACTGCTGGACACCGCGCACGGCATCCGGCCCTTCGGCGAGCTGGTCTCGGACGCCTCGCACTACCTCGACTGGTACCGGGTGGACGGCTTCTACCTGGACCGGGCGCCGACCCTGCGCGGCGGCGCCGCCGAGTGCCGGCGGGTGGTGACCACCCTGCGGGCGCTGCTCGACGCGGACCGCCGCCCCGGTGTGCCGCCGCTGGTGGTGCTGGCCCCCGGCGTCCACCCGTACCCGGGATACGCCGAGTTCGCCGACCAGCTGGTCACCTTCAACGGCCCGTGGACCCGTTACCGCTGGTCGGAGGCCCCGCAGTGGACCGCCTCCTACCCGCCCACCCGCTTCGCCCACCTCGTGCACGGCGTACCCGAGGCGCACCTGGACACCGCGCTGCGGGTCGCCCGCTGGCAGGGGGCGGGCACGGTGTGCTTCACCGACCGCACCGACCGGGAGGGCGCCGACCCGTGGGCCGGACTGCCCGGATACTGGCACGAAGCGGTCCGGAAGGTGCGCCGGCAGGGTTAGCGGGCCCGGCGGCCGGTCCGGCGACCGGCATGTGACCCGAAAGTGTCTCGGTCCTCGGACCTGGGGTCTTGGAATGAAGACCGGCGTGGCAGTGTTGAAGGGTTCGCGCGTGCGGGCAGCGGTTCCGGCCGGTGCGCGCATCCACAGTCTGATGACCGACCCAACCGTATTGCTGAGGTCTCTGTGTCGCTGCCACCCCTGGTCGAGCCGGCCGCCGAGCTCACCGTTGACGAGGTCCGCAGGTATTCGCGTCACCTGATCATCCCCGATGTGGGCATGGACGGGCAGAAGCGGCTGAAGAACGCCAAGGTGCTGGTCGTCGGGGCCGGCGGCCTCGGTTCGCCGGCCCTGATGTACCTGGCCGCGGCGGGCGTCGGCACGCTCGGCATCGTCGAGTTCGACGAGGTCGACGAGTCGAACCTGCAGCGCCAGATCATCCACAGCCAGGCCGACATCGGCCGGCCCAAGGCCGAGTCCGCCCGGGAAACCGTCAAGGGCATCAACCCGTATGTGAACGTCGTCCTGCACGAGGTCCGGCTCGAGTCGGACAACGTGATGGAGATCTTCGCCGACTACGACCTGATCATCGACGGCACCGACAACTTCGCGACCCGCTACCTGGTCAACGACGCGTGCGTGCTGCTGAACAAGCCCTACGTCTGGGGCTCGATCTACCGCTTCGACGGTCAGGCGTCGGTCTTCTGGTCCGAGCACGGCCCCTGCTACCGCTGCCTCTACCCGGAGCCCCCGCCCCCCGGCATGGTCCCCTCCTGCGCCGAGGGCGGCGTCCTCGGCGTGCTCTGCGCCTCCATCGGCTCCATCCAGGTCAACGAGGCCATCAAGCTGCTGGCCGGCATCGGCGAGCCGCTGCTCGGCCGCCTGATGATCTACGACGCCCTGGAGATGACCTACCGCCAGGTCAAGGTCCGCAAGGACCCCAACTGCGCGGTCTGCGGCGAGAACCCGACGGTCACCGAGCTCATCGACTACGAGGCCTTCTGCGGCGTCGTCTCCGAAGAGGCCCAGGAGGCCGCGCTCGGCTCCACGATCACTCCCAAGCAGCTCAAGGAGTGGATCGACGACGGCGAGAACATCGAGATCATCGACGTCCGCGAGCCGAACGAGTACGAGATCGTCTCCATCCCGGGCGCCAAGCTCATCCCGAAGGACCAGTTCCTGCTCGGCTCGGCCCTGGAGCACCTGCCCCAGGACAAGCGGATCGTCCTTCACTGCAAGACGGGCGTCCGCAGCGCCGAGGTCCTGGCGGTCCTGAAGGCCGCGGGCTTCGCCGACGCGGTCCACGTCGGCGGCGGCGTCATCGGCTGGGTCAACACGATCGAGCCCGAGAAGCCGGTCTACTAGCCGGAGCAGCGGTCCCGAAGCGACGCGTAAGGGGCGGCCCCCATGGGGTGCCGCCCCTTACGCGTGCCCGCCGGCCTCTTCAGGCGCGGGTACGCACCTCCGCCGCCCGCCGGGGAGCTACAGGGCGCCCTTGCGGGTCAGGTGGGTGAAGGAGAGCCAGCCGGGGAGGACCGGGAGCCAGAAGGTCAGCAGGCGGAAGAAGAGCACCGCGGGGGTGGCGACCTCCTTCGGCAGGCCGGCCGCGATGAGGCCACCGGTGAGGGCGAGTTCGACCGCGCCGACGCCGCCCGGGGTGGGCGCCGCCGAGCCGAGCGCGTTGCCCGCGAGGAAGACCACCGCGATGGCGGCGTAGCTGAGGTGCCCGCCGAACGCCCGTACACAGCCGTCCAGACAGATCACGAAGCAGACCGTCAGCATCAGGGTGCCGCCGATGCCGGTGAGCAGCTTGGCGGGGCGCTGGAGCACATCCAGCATGCGCGGTACGACACCCGCGAAGAGCGCCCGCACCCGGGTGGAGACGAACTTCCGCAGCACCGGCACGGTGGCCACCACGAGCACCAGCACGCCGGCGGTGAGCAGCCCCGCCATGACCGTACGGGACGGCGACAGCGACGGCGTCTTCTCGGTGCCGGTGATGAAACCGAAGGTCATCAGCAGCATCACGTGCGAGCCCAGCCCGACCAGCTGGGACGCGCCGACGCTGGCGACCGCGAGCCCGGGCCGTACCCCCGCCTTCTGCAGGTAGCGCGTGTTGAGCGCCACGCCACCGACC